>JAJPIL010000007.1 GCA_021324755.1 Pseudomonadota bacterium | reverse complement strand
CTTTCAGTCCCCTCCTCATCGGGGAATGGAGTGCATCGACCGGAGATTGGGCCTCCGGTCTCAGCTTTTTTACTTTCAGTCCCCTCCTCATCGGGGAATGGAGTGCATCCGCTGCCCAAACCGCAGAAAAATCGGGCCCTTCGTGCACCAAGCTCATCATAAACTTTCGCAACAGCAAAGTCTGCATCAAAACCCCCTTTATTTGCGAAAATCACCAAATGTCGGCGCAGTAATTACGGAACTCGCACCCGACGCATCGCGCCCGCACCGGCGTCGGCGCAGGCATCGCCTCGCGCGCAGCCATGCGGCGAATCTCCTGCAGCGCGCGCATCACCTCGGCGCGCTCCTTGGTGGCGACCGCAACGCTTGCCACCTCTTTTGTAGGCACAAGGTAGACGAAGGCGAGCGGCACCGGTAGTTGCAACTTCTCCTCGACCAGCAAGGCGTAAGCCGCAAGCTGAATGCGATGGTTGTAACGCACGCCGCCCTCGGTGTCCTTGAAATCGACCGGGTAAGCGGCCTTTTCGGTCACCAGCAGTAGGTCGAGCTTGCCCGACAACTTGAGCCGGGGCGAGCGCAGGTAGAGTTCGAAGCGGCGCTCGGCGCGCTCGAGGCCGTAGCGGCGAAAGCCACGGCGAACCTCGAGCGCTTGTACGGCCGCTTCCGTCTCTTTGGCCCGGCGCATCTTGTAGGTCGGCGCAACCTTTACTGGTATTACGTAACGGTAGTACGGAATGCGCGGGCAGTAGGCCCACTGCTTGAGGTCGCTTACCGTAAGCTCGAGCTCGCCGCCGATCTCCGTCTCGCCGTTCATTCGGATCGGGCTATCTGTACGATTTCGCGTTTGGCCCGGGCGTCCTTTTCGCAGAGCTGAAGCACGATGATGCGGCCCTCGGCGCGGCCCAGCGTGTCGCTCAAGCGAGCAAACAGTTCGGAGCGGCGCGTGGCGTCGAGGGGGCCGCTGAAAACACTGTACTGGATGTGGTCAAGGCCGTAGTCCTTGCACACCTCGGCGATGCGAAAACGCACCCTGTCGTCGGCGATGTCATAGACGACGAAAGTAAGCAGTTCCTGCCCTCTCATCGCGACGCACCCTAAGCGGGAGAGTCGTCACCTGGCGTGGCCGCCCCGCTTCTTTCATCACTTCTAATCCAGAAGCCGTCCTCAGAGATTTCCCAGTCGAGCTCTTGTTCCCGCTGGCGCTCTTGCCCTTGCTCGTCTGTAAGCACGACCGAGCCAGGCGTCCAAAAAGGCTTCTCGCAGAGCTTTTCCAAGGTTTTCTTGCTGGCGTCCCGCTTCCAGCCCGCAAGGATTTCCAAGCCGCCGCGCATACAGGGCGCGCAGTTCTGCGGGATATGGGCCAAAACCGTCTTGCTCCGCACGATAGGGTCCTTTTTATCGAGCACAACGGTGAGGCCGAAAACGTCTGCCGCCTGCTCCATATTAACTTGTTTCAGGCGACCCAGGCCGTAGCGCGTATCGCCGCCGATCGCGAGACGTTCGATCTTTTTCAAGTCGCAGGCGAGCTTTTGCTCCCGCAAAAAAACATAACCGACAAGCCCTACGGGTTTTGTTTCACCCTCAGCTTGGTGGCGCCACAATGCGTATACGCACTCGGTTTCCCGAAGCGTGCCTTCGGCAGCGGTGCGTGAGGTTGGCTCCAGGGCGGTACCTGGTCGCGTGTCGAGAAGCATGCCTCTAAAATCCCTGTCGGACTTAGTTTCTTGGGTCCCGCACTTACGCCAGCGAAGACCGTCTTCTTCCGCGAACTCAGGCAGCCATGCAATCCAGTCTTTGCCTCGAGATTCAGCCGGAAAAAGGTAAGTGAAGCGAGCGTTCTCGCGTAGACACTTACCTACTTGTTCATAATCGGGAAAGCTGTTGGAGCTTTTTCCTCGAGCCAACTTTTCGGTGATTGCGGCCCAAATGTTGCGCGCCGGCACGTAAAGGCGACAGCGGTTGAGGCTTCCGGCAGGGGGCATGCCGATGTAGAGCGGCGACTCGAGCTTCCATACCCATCGCCAAAGCGTCCAACGCATTTCCTATCCCCTGTCTGCTTTGCGCGCTTTGGCGTGGTAGAGCGCGTAGGTCAGCGCTCTCACCAAAAGCTGGTGCGCGAAAAGTAGCTGATCCAGGTCGTCGGCGAGCTCTCGAAGTTCGGCGAACACGTCCCTGTTTTCGCTACTCTTACTGCTATCGGAACCGAGGATGGGAGCGCTTTTAGGTGTTTTGCGCAAGAACTCTGCCATTTCTTGGACGAGCTTCTTGCCGAACGGTTCGCCGCGGGCCTCGAGGAAAAGAAAGGCTGCGTACACGCCGTGGCCTTCGAGCACACTCAGAGCATCGGCGAGCAGCCTTTCATCCACCTCCTTGTGCTCGCTAAGCTTTTGGCCAAGTTCGGCACACGCACGGTCGAGGTTTTCCATCACTGTCCTCCTTCAGCGGTTTGCGCGGTGGATTGCTGTTGCTGGTTCTTAGGGCTGAACACTCGCAACCGTCCCATTCCACGCGTCCCCATACCGCCGACGCCCAAATACTCAAAATAGGGATGTGCGGGTTCGATGACGTTTTGGAAGATGTTTTGTATGTCTCTTACTGCTTCAATGTCGCTGTTACCGATCTTGAAATAGCCTGGGTTCTTGCAGGTAACGTCCCACACCAACACTGTCGCGCGCGGCAGAGCTTCGTAGCTAAACAAGGCGCCTTCCTCGGCAGCACCGGTCTCGGGGTTTATAGCGACCGAGGTACGAACCTCGAGGTTACTGTTCACCACGTGAGGGAAAAGCTTGTCCGAGACGATGCCCAGGTTGTCTAGAACGCAGTTGCAGATCGAATATTTCTCTAAAGTATTTTTTAAAGTATTTTTCAACCTCTCAATCCTGTCGCACGTTTTTACCTCCAGCAGAAGCCAGCCAAGGTTGAGGCACTTGCGACGTTGCTCGCCCTCGTGAGCTTGCTCGCTCTTGCAACCTCGCTCGCTCCGGTACACCACGTCCCCCTCGAGGTTGGGGACCTCGTTATGCAACTTCTCGTCCAACTGGCAGATCGCCATCGGGGACGTTATCCAGACGGGGCCTTCTCGTGTGGCAACCGGAAAGAGGAGCACGTGGGCGTCGCTGAAGGCGGCGAGCCCGGCAAACCCACCCGCATTGCCGCGCGCAAAGCCAAAGACGGTGCATATAGGACAGTCCTTTTGCCCACAATGGCCGCCGGAGCCGTCCGGGCGCGGTTGTCCCAATCCAGCGCAGTCCGGAAAAAAGTTCTTTTGACCAGGGTTTTGCGCCTGACTACGGTTTTGCGCCTGCTGGGCCATCGCCGCGTAGGTTCGATACACACCGGCCAAACTCGAGCCGGGAATTTTAGGCACGCGGGTTACTGGGTCGCGGACGATCGTGTTGTCTACGCTTCCAAAACCCGCGCCGCCTGTGCCGACATGAATGGGGTCAATCGCCATTCCTACGTAAGATCGTCTCTCATAGCTATTGCCCATCGAGGCCTCCGTCGACTTTGGTTTTGAGCGCTGAAAGATGCCAGTCCAGCGTTCGTTCGAGCACGCCGTCGAGCGCCGCTTCAGTCAGCGTGTCTACCGTCGCTCCTTTGACGCCCAGTTCGTTGACCAGTGCGTCGCGACAAAACTTTTTACGCACCTGATTTTCGTCGGCGCTATTGCTGCAAGTTGTGGCCGTCAAACTTCGGCTATGACAGAGCGCCCACCGCAGCCTTTGGAGCGAAGTGTTGGATGGCGCAATGCGGGAAATAATCCTCCACGTATCGTTCATTCGGTGCCATTCCGAAAGCGGACGTAGCTCGAACCGCTCGAAGCGTTTGGCTGGAGAATCCATAAAAAGCACAACGATGCGCGCGGGCGCGACGCGCACACAGTCGCCGGGCTCGAGGTCCTTAACGTGGCGATAGATTTGACCCTTGGGATGTTGAAAGTCGTAAGGGAAGCGGACCTTGTCGCCTTCGATAGCCACGTACGGATAAAAAACGTCCTCGCGTCCGTCCGGCAGCGTGACAGGCACGGTTCGGAGTTCAAAAGCGCCGTCAGGTCGCTTGAACGCCAAGGCAACGATACCGTCGCGCGCATCTAGCTGATTTACGCACCACGTTTCGGTGTCGCCCGACTTAAGCCTGTACTCGACGTTGCGCGCCATCTCGATGACGGCTTGGAAAGGCAAGCTCCGCTCAAAGCCAATCACACCGATCCGCAAGGGTAGCCGGTCCCACACACGCGCGAACTCACGTTCCCACGTTCGAATCGCTAGATCGACACAAGCCGGTGCAGCTTCTAAGGGAACCAGCACGCGAAACCGAAGCGGACTGACTTCGAGCGGAATGACGGGATTGTAGACGCCCAAGCAACCGACCTCGTCAGAAACGGAGTTTACCTGTAGGCTTTTGTTGCCTTCTTGTTCTAAGCGCAGGCTCAGCGTCCCGCCCTTGAGCTTGTCCATCGATTCGTCGGCTCGTAAAAGCCGGGCGAGGTTAAATGCGGTGATGAATTTCTTTCTGCTTTTGTCCCACAGCAAGCTTATCGGCACATTACCCCGGTGCCCGTCGAAGATTGGCGTGCTTCCCAAGGTAATTGAACTATTTAGCTCTACGAGCAATCTTCGCGCGCGCCATCGGTTACGATCCCGCGCCGAGATTTCTCGAAACTGCCTCAGAAGGCTTACGAAGAACTCTTCGGCTTGGCGCCAGAAGCGGTAAACGCGTCCGGGCGACGGAAGCTTGCAAAAAAGCTGGTGCACGATCCAGCGTGCCTTTTTGCAGTCGTCGATCTCGCCCCAGGACGGCGCATCAGCTCGATCCTCGACGATTTTGTGGTAAAATGAGTCCCAGTCCTTCTCCTGCCTGTACCCGTCTTGCAGGCTACAAAGTACCGGATCATCTTTGTCGAAATTTTCAAGCTTCTTTTTCACGTAGCCGATTAGGCTTTCGTGGGGAGCATGTCGATCGATTGGATTAGCGGTCGCTTTGCTTTTTTTGCTTTCTAGGGTTGGATTGAACCGCCGCCAGCTGGCGATGCTCTGCGTGCGCAGTGAGTCGACAGCGCGACCGTCAAGCCACGGCTCGAAATCGAGCGTCAATGTGAGGAGCGCGATTCTGCCGTTGATGTCGGCCACTTCGTCGAGCCAAATGGTATCGCCGCCTAGCTTGTCCTGAAGCCATGCTTCGAGTCGGCCGCTACGACGCTCCGCACAGACGGTGCACGGATCGTCCTTGCGGGGCGTATGATCTTGCTGCTGCGCCGCGGGGCTATCCTCTTTGCGCCCGTTGTAGCGAACAAGGCATACGGGACATACGTGCACAGGCTCGCTCGAAGCTTGCTGATTATCGCTTTGTAAGATTTCCCACGGTCGATGGACAGGAATGGCAAGGATCTTCCGAGCGCTGTCCATTTCCTTGACAATTGGGACGAGCGAGCGGGTCGACTCGCTCAAAGACACATGCGGCGGAGTTTCGAGTTTGTGTTTCCGCGCCAGCTTGTCTATTTTGCATCGAAGCCAACGAAGCCAACAATCTCGGCCGAGGCAGCTCGACTGGTTTTCGGCGCCGTAACGCTCGCCAGGGAAGGAAAAGACCAGAGTTGAACTGTCGCGGTAAAGAAGCGAGCCCACGGGGACGCAAACTTCGACAAGCCGGCGCACGGAGTCAAAAAAGGCGTCTATCGCGTTGCGGGCTCCTAGCCAATCGGCAATCCGAACGGCTCGGGCTTCATAATGGTCGGCACCTATTCCTACGGTAAGCAAGCGCCATTGCGTTTTCTGCTTGATCTCCTCGGAGTTCCAGGGAAACCGGTTTTTCTCGAGGATCGCGCCTGCTACCGCACTTTTGAACAGCGCCGCCGTAACGTAAGACTGGTCCCACAGCGTAACGTCATTGTTCGGAAGCCGAGTCTCGGCCAGGGTGGAGGAAAACGCCCGGCGCAGAAAACGGTTCTCGCCGATCGCCTTTTCGCGCCACTCCCACCATTGCTCTGGACTTGCCGAGTTGGAGTTGCCGAGCCGCGCGAGCTCGCACAGTATCCGTCGGATTTCATCGACTAATGCGAGCCAACCATGATCCCTGAGTATCTCGGACCGATCGACAAGCAGGTTGCGCTGCGGATGGCCGAAGGCCGACGACGCCCACATATGAGTGGCGTCCTGTTCGAGGTAGCCCGAAGTGTTCTTGGGCAGGTTCTTTTCGATTCCGGAGGTGATTCCGTGTGCGGCCTGAAGCAAACCGAGCAGCCCGGGATCTCGCCCACGATGCTTCGTGATGAAGTCCGACATGCTACGAGGCAAGGCGTTACTAAACTGGTTAAATCTGGTTTTAACCCACGAAAGCAGATCGTCCCACGGAAACGGCGGTTTCTCGTACTGGTGCCAACGTTCGTACTCGTACTCAACGTTCTGGCCGCCATGTCGGTAAAGGAAATTTGGGTGCGCCTTGCCCGCCATGTGAAGCCAGCCGATAGCTTCCATGGCGAGCAACATCGGTCTATATGTAATCAACTCGTTTACGCACGAGTCACTCACGGTGCGCTCCGCTAGCAGTTAGACTGCCTTTAAGCTGTTCGATGAAGTTTTTAAGGTCATTCTCCTTTACGGCCTTTCCGTTGCACAGCTTGGCTTTCCAGCATTCGATCTCGGCCGTTCCCCAGCCGGTGGTGCGCTTGGCCGAGATTCCGTAGGTCGTTAGCAGCTTCTCGATCGACTTCATTAGCTTGACAAGCGCATCTGCGGGCTCCACCTTGCCTTTATCGGCCGCGTTGGGCAACGGGGCGTAGAGCAACTTGAGCACGCCGCAGGTCTCCTCCGGTACGACCTCGTAGTAGATAGGCCCGGTCCCGGCGCGCTTTTCGCGGGAGTGTGGGTTGATGACCTGGAACCCGAGATTGAAGAACCACGTGGGATAGAACGCCAGCGCGCCACGTTGGAACGCCTGTCCTTCGGCCTTTTCATTGCCGAAGAGATGGATAATCCAATCACGATCCTTCCAGCCCTCTAACTTCCTTTCGCTGCGCTCCAGGTGGTCACGCAACCCCGCATGCATCCTGCACGCCCAGCGGAGGAGCCCCTTCCAACTTGCGGCCGACATGAACGGAACGCCGAACACGCGGTCCTTGCGCACGGGGTTGTGTAACACGTGGAATGTGCGGTCGTCTTTGGAGTACCAAGGCGTTTTCAGCTTGAAGCAAACCTCGAAAGCTATCCAATCAGGGTCGGGAAGGTTGTTAAATTGCGCATCAAGGCCAAGACATTCGGGAAGTTTGAGCTCGCGACGCCTGGTTTCAACGTGTTTTCGGTACCGCTCTTGCGCATCCGCCTGTGACTTGCCCTTTCGTTCTGTTTTAAGAGAATCGATCGTGCAAATGTCAACGAACCCGGATACGAGATCGCATGGCAGCGAAAGATTCTTCGGGCTCTCATTCGAAGCATCGAGCTTAGCGTAAAAGTCGAACACCATCGGGTAGCCCCCGTCTTACTTCTGGAAAAGCGCTTCGAGAATCTTATCGCCGGTCAAAAACTCGCTATCGTTCAAAACTCCCCATACCTTTTCCAACCTACCCTTCATGTCTTCAAAACTCACTGTACCGGGCTTCACGAATCCGAAGGTTCGGCGCGCGTCCGGTGGCTCTTTGAAGCTGAAAACCTTTTTGCTTTCGCCACGTTTGCCGGCGAGCCATTCGGACGCAGCGCCTTCGTCGGAGAGTTCCTCTGCCTGCTCTCTAGATTCTTTTCGGCCTAGCACCTGATTGAAGGTGCTAGAATTTTGGTCCTGTCGCGCTATGTACTTATTTTTCACGCACCAGAAATTTTCAAGCGAAGCCCATTCGAAACGGCGGTGATCAACTTTACGCCAGCGATCTTCTCGCACGTAACGCTCGAGCTTTTCGCGGTTGGCTGAACTGCCGAAGTTCGGACCCTCCTTTAGTTGGACTAGCCCGTAGTCACGTCCTGGAGCTTTACTGCAGATTCGTAACGGTTTGAGAGTGATTTTCCCACCGATAGCGCCGTAGCAGCTGATAAGACGTAGGGTCAGATGCAACAGGGCC
The DNA here is from genome assembly GCA_021324755.1 of Pseudomonadota bacterium. Classification (GTDB taxonomy): domain Bacteria; phylum Desulfobacterota; class Binatia; order Binatales; family Binataceae; genus JAJPIL01. The sequence continues at coordinate 387,743 of JAJPIL010000007.1, read as the reverse complement.
CACTCTTCCTCACGGATTGCTCGAATAGGAATGAATCGAAGCTTGAAACACTGCCCCTTCTTGATCTGGTCGCTCTGGATATTCTCGTTGCCGTATAGCACTTGGAAGCGGAACTTCCGCGCCCATCCGGTGCATCCGAAAAGTTCGCAGACGACGCAATGGTGCCCAGGGTCGGTTGCATTCCTGACGGTTCGTGCGGGGCACGGGTTGCCCGCCGGCGTGGGGTCGCATGCTGAGCCGCCCAGTCCCCGTACCAACACCTCGAACCACCATCGAAGCGATCCGAGAAGTCCTGTGAGGATTAGCTTGTCTCCCTTGCCCTCGTCGTTACCGGTCCAGATAGGAGTGAGCGCCTTGAAAGTCCACGTATAATCAAACGTGTCGGTTTCGCAGTGCGTTTCTCGAGGGGTTGAATCGGTCATATGCCGTCCCTCCAGAAGTGGTCCTACGAAAAGCGCAAATCGTGGGCGCCCAAAATTAAGCCAACTCTTATCGAATCATTGCTTTTCACCATTTAAAGGAAAAAGCGCGGTAGCTCGAGTCGCCGCGCAGAAAAGAGGCCAGGTTGCGCGCCTGGATCTGGATGACAGACTTGAGCTTGTAGCGCCTGCCGCGAAAATTCACCTCGCTTTCAAGCTGCTCGAGCACAAGCGAGGCGACGAGCCGGCGAGCTTCGTCGGTGAGCATCCCATGGCGCGTTTCGATCGCGCTGCCTCGTCTTATCGCCGCTATGACCGCGCGATCGACAAGCGGCTGGCGAAACTCCTCGACCATGTCCAGTACGAGGGATGGTTTGCCCGGCCTGTCTACGTGGAGGAAGCCGGCAAACGGATCGAGCCCCGCGTTCACGATCGCGCCCCACACCTGCGAGTACAATATCCCATAGCCGTAATTGAGTGCCGAATTGACCGGATCGACCGCCTGCTGATGCTCGCGCGCCTCGAACCCAAGGCTCTTCGGTACCAACAGGCGCACGCCCTTCCAGTAGACGCGCCCCGCAAGCCCTTCGATCGACAGCAAAGCTTCACGCGCCGCGTCGACGTTAGGCTGCTCGATACGCTGGACTTCAACGCGGTATTTCGCAAGAGCCTTCGCCGACTGCTCGAGATCGGCATATACAGCAGTCGCTGTCTCCTTTAGGTACTTGCCGAAGTACTTAAGCAGCGAAGCCTGGTTGCCGAGCTTGCCGCGCACGACCGCCTTGGCAAAAGCCACGCTGCGCCAGTCGTTGTAAGCGGCCAGTTGCTCGCGCCGAGTAAGCACGGTCGCCGTCAGCATCGGCGAGGAGAGCATCGCATAGGGTTTGCCGGAACGGGCGAGGAACGAGATACGAATTCCGTGCTCGCAACACGCTTCGATAAGGTCGGAAGATATGGCAACGCCTGGCGAGGCGACCAGTATTTCACCCACGCGGAACAGCGGAAGTTCGATCTCCTCGGCGGGTTTCCTGGGAGATTTCAAAGTGTCGGCTCCAGAGCTGAGTCGGCGCAGCGCAGGAGGTGGAGTCTTTGGGCCGTCGGAGGTGATCACCGTAAGGATGGGACGTTTGGCGCTGGAACGAAATGGCAAAAACAGTTGTGGCCCGCCTTCGAGCAGTTCAAGCCGTGGGCGCGGGCCGCGGATAACTAGCCGCTCGCCGGTCTTGGCCAGCGTCACCCCGTAGTCTGAGATAATTACGCTTTCCATCTAGCGCCTGCCCCTTTTTACGTTTCAGCGGCTGTACTGCCTAAACCCGGGTCCTATGTTGACAATACCGACAGGTACGATCGTTTCGACGAAACGGCGATGCCTGTCGCGCTTCGGCTTGTTTGGCGTGAAAGAACTTAAAATTTCCAGGTCTGCGTCCGGACCGAAATCGTCGAGCTGAACAATGTGCGCGTGCTCTGGAGGAGTCCACCCGCCTTGCCGCTCGACAGGTTGAGTAAACTCCGCTCCTAGGTCGGCAACCCGACAGCAACGGACAAAGCGGACGAAGGAGCCCCGCTTACCGATGTAGTTTACGTGCGGCAAAAGACAGACGAGCCGTTGAGCAAAGCTATCGTCCCCGCCAGCAAGGTCGAAAGCCCAGCGCATTGACCCATCCATATGAGCGACCTCACGGTAAGCGACAGCCGAAATGTAGGGACTCTGACGTTCCGCATTTCGCGACTGCTGCCTAACTCTAACAATGGTGTGAGTAACGAGAATGGAAGATGCTGGGGCAATTCGAAGCTCAACCTTAGCTAGCGTTTTGAGCAAAGCGGCGCAATCTTCTTTGCTAAGATTCGCGCGAAATCCGGCGTCGACCAGCGCCATTTTGATCGCATACGGCGTGGGAACGACAAGCGTCTGGCCGACCGAGCTTGTCGCGGAGCTTGTTTTCAAGGAGAAAAGAGAGACCGGCTCGAATTCAGCGACCAGCCATCTGCCTGGCCCGGGCACCCCGGCTACGGGTGCGGGGTCTAGGAGCGCTGCTGCCCGCCGCGCAGCTTCGGTCTCATCCACGCGGCGCGGTTCGGATCGTGATCGTCGTGATCGTGTCGCCATCGTAACTCAATCGGGAACTTCAACCTTTTGATTGGCGCGCCTTTTTTTCAGGACTACTGGTCAAACGGTAAGGAGTCTGGAAGCTCAACCGTTTTCGCCAGCTCGGCAAGCACTTTCGCGCCATCTGCCAGGCTTTCGAAGGAAGTGACGCGGACGCTGTTCGGCCTCATAGAATTTAGGACTTGAGCGGCTTTTTCCATTTCTTCTTTGTAATTGTCGTTCAAGGGACTGACCAAGGGCGCGGGCAGGGAAGTTGCCGAAGTAGCAATAACACCTTCGCAACCCACGATATGTGGGTTTTGCGTGTTGCGCTGGGCGCCCGAGGGTTTGAACAAGGTCGCCACGAGCGCCTCGATCAGTGCGCGGGCGCGCTTTTTGCGGGAGCTACGGTCGATTACGCACTCGCGCGTGATGTCGTTCAGGCCCACGCGATAGAGGTCGGCGTTGCAGATGAGCGCGTAAACGCCCGAGGATGCCGGACGATGAAAAATCGCCTGACGTCCCACGACGGTTTCTCCGCCCGCTGCCTTCGTGCGCCCTTCTGGTGCATACTTGACGTGAAAATACTGCTCGGTGACAGTCAACGGTTGACCGTTGCCGTCTTTAGGCAGACCTACCACCCAGCCGAACTCGACGACCGACTTTCTGCCGACCGCCCGGTTTCCGGTTGTCACCAGTGCGCCGGCGAGGTCAGTCAAGCTGCACTTGGAAATCATTTCAGTCATGATTTCTGACTCCGAGCGCTGTTTGTTATTACAGAACTCCTCGAAGTCTGGGTTATTCGCGTTTATTCGATCGGGGTCGTGACGCGCGGCTCCCGGCGAGAGCGGCTCGCCGGCCTCCTTGAGCAACGGCACGAGGTGGTCCACCAGGATGTGTTTGAACATGTCACCGCTCACGGCGTTGACTAAGGCGCGTTGACCTTTTTGGTCGATGATGTGAACCATGCGAGTCTGCTGTTGATTCCCTTCGGTGCCCTCGTTGTTGAGGTTATGCAGGTTGAGCGTAATACGCGCACAAATCGATAACGAATTTATTTTTACTCGATCCACTTGCTCCTCCTTACTCCTCTTCTTCGGCTTCAGGCGTTTCAGATTCCACTTCCCGTGCCTCTAACTCTGGGTCTTTTTCTTTGGGCTCCCTGCATGTGGCATAGGCGCATAGCAGCGGACCAACGGTGGCGGCACCATCATCTTCGATAAGTTTAATCATGGCTTCTAGTTCTTCGGTTGTGACGTCGCGGTGTGCTGGCTTTTTGAGCTCGCGAAGCCGCGCGTTTTCCCTGTTGTAGCTGCAAATAAAATTCGAAAGCGCTTGGATGAAAAATTCGTTTCCTGGTAGAGCGCTTTTGCGAAGCAGCTCGGGAATCAAATCATAGTGTATTTCACGGTGGTCCCGATTGTTCGCCTTTAGCCATTGCGCTTTTACAGTGGCGTTGCGTATCGCCCTAGCCACTGCTTGGAAACCAGGGTCTTGAACGATCTGGTGCCATTTTGGCTCGTTGTTCATCACTAACCTCTCGAAATTAGTAGTGGTAAATTGTGGAAGTTTACGGCCCTGCTCGCGAGCTCGAAGTACCAACGCTCCGTAGCGGCACATAAAATCGACAAAGATGGGGAGTGAATGGCTACCTCTGGCCTCGAGAAAGCGGCGGTACTCTACCAGCAGAGCCACTTCATCCGAGTGGTCATCGTTCAGAGAACTGACGCAGCGCCAGTGCTCATCGAGAATATTCAGAAAAACCTGTGCGTCGTCTGGCTTTGTGAGCTTAAACCATCCGGGAAGCGCGACAGTGAAGATCGCGGTGACTGCGTTGGCCTGTCCCATCGACTGGTAATTCGTCACCGAGATGCCGGAGATTACGTCCGCAGGGCTTTTATTTAAAAGGGATAGGAAAGGAAGACAGGGTGTCTGCTTATCGTAAAACTCCTTTGAATGGCGTATGAGCAGCTCGGCTAATTTGAGCGCCGCGTGAATGTCGACTTTTGTCGGCCCCCCAACGATTCTTATCTGCCGGAGCTCGCCGACCACTTCGCGAAAAGCGTTAATTTCGATATCCTTGGGCATCGGACATAGCAAGCGTACATCTTTCTTGTGAAAGCGCGGGCACGCGACGACGAAATAGCCGCGATATCGCAGCCATTCTATAAATGAATCGATCCACTTCTCCTTAGAGTCGTCGTTGCGGTCGGTACTATCCGGCTTTAAACGTGCGTAGCCTTTGGCGGCGTTCGGAGTGAAAAGCTGGACCAAACTTGCTCCCCACTTGAGACCCGAAGGGCTGAAGTTGGCAAGGGAGTTCAGAGCGCCCTTTACCTCAAGGAAAAGCTCTTTACGGCGCTTAACGATATATCTATAGACGCCGTTGGTGGTTTTGAACCCTTGAAGCTTTTTTAGAGCCTGAATAAGCGGCCAATCTGGGCGTGGTTCGTCTTGCCTTAGTTGTTCCTGGATCTCGGGACCTGCATTTTTCCGCTTTTTACTCGAGGAGCTTTGATACTCGTTGTACCGCTTAGCTTTCCCTGACTCAGCCTTGTAGTCGACGACATTTGGGAACTGAGAAGTATCTTCGTTCTCAGTTTTTATATACGGGTATCCCGGGTCGCTGGGGATTTGATCAAGCGCTAAGTTATCTGGCGTCGAGATTTCGAAGGCATAGCCCCTGTCAACAATGCGCACCTCGCCGTCGTGGGAAGCTTTTTCGAGCAGGTCAGCAAGGCCAGCAGCTGCAAAAATGTCGCCATGGGTGCCTGTTGCGCGCACAATCGTATAGTTTTTGACATTAGCTGATTGGGCAGCATGCTCAAGCATACGTTCACTCCGACGTCCACTCCGAAGTCGCGCGTTGATCCGAAAGCCTAAGCGTCCGCATTAAATAGGCCACGAGCGGCCACCACTCCTTAAGTTCCTTCAAGGACTTGGTAGTTTGGTCCAAATATTTCTTCTTCAGTAAGCCTTTCTTATCTGAGTATGTACGCAGTGTGTTGGCTGCATTGTAATCGACTTTACATCCGACTGCTTTAGCCACCGCGTTCTCCCATCCGTTGATCAGGGGCTGAATCCCCATGTCCAATCTAAACTTATTTGGGATAAAAGCTCCGTGATGGGAGATAATCGCGGCTAAGCATGCGGACACCACATAAGACCTTAGGCTTTCTGGAACATCCACGAGCATCTTTCCAATAATCGCGAGGCTCCAGTAAGCGCTCGCACAGGCATGGGGCGGTCTTGGCGTTTTCAGCGAACGTTCAAGCTTCCGGTCGTCTGGACTGTCTGGATCGAAATCCACATGCGCGAGCGGTTCGCTCCCCACGTAGGCCTTGTCTTTGAAGCGCTGGGCCTCCCGCGCCCATTGCTGCCATCCCTCCTGCAGCTTGCCTAAATCGTGAAGATACCCGCACGCCCTTGCAGCGGCCATTATAACTTTCAAGTCCATCCCATAGCGGCTCTTTAGCCCGGCAAGGAGGAGCCCACCGCAGCGGCCCTCTCGCTCGACCCGGCGCTGCGCCTCTTCTGCTACGCGCCGCGCATGATCGACCCACGTCTCCATGCGCAGCGGCGCGTATCCGGGACGCTTTGGTTCTATACGCGGCGGGCTCACCGCGTTGCCGAGCGAACCCAGGCGTAATCCGAAATCGCTATCATAACGAGCAAACCGCGGTCTGAGACATACTGCGTAGGTCATCGCGAGTTGTTTCGGGTCGGTAAGCGGTTTCCAAGACGGGTCATCCGAGCTGTCCCAGTACCATCCGACAGGTTCTTCCCCATTCACGAGCGGATCGAGCGACCATCGGGGCAAAGCGATCGATTCTAGAGACCCAGGCGTATCTGGCAGATTGCTTTCCTTAGCAATCAACACACGGATGTTGTCGACATCGTCACCGCGGATAAGATGGGCAACACCGGCCGGGTTGCGCTGGACAACTGTTCGATGAAGCAACTCGAGCGCTTCATCCATGCGCGTACGCCATCCTCGCCGCAGCAATTGTTCATCGTCTTCGCCATGGACGCGCTGCACCCATTGCGCAAGTAGCGTAGAATCGGGTTGGCAAGAGGTAACTCTGGCTAGTAATTCCCGCGTGCGCTTAAGAGCGGGCTGCTCGTTGTGGGGATCGCCATATGGAAGCCACGCACGACAGGTCTTGGGCAACTCGTAAACGTGCACAATGCCTTTTTGCCCAGGAAAGCGCGCGCACCGACCAATACGCTGGACAAGCGCATTCATCGGACAGACTTCGGTGTGAAGATTCTCGCAGCTGATATCGATTCCTGCCTCGATAACCTGGGTGGAAACGAGGATCGCGTTGCCCTCCTGCGCAGCGGGACCGAAAAGAGAATCGAGCAAGGCTTCCTTTTCGCGGCGGTCGCTACTGAAAAACCGCGAATGGAGTAGAAAAAGTTTGACTTCGGAGTTAGAGCCAAGTTTTGTACGTAGCTCTTCGTAGAGCGCTTGGGCGCGCGACACGGTATTGAGAAGCGCGATCGAGCGTCGCTCGTGGTGTTCTAGCACGTCATCCGCGCTAAGCGGCTTGCGCTTGTAAACCAGCTTTCGGTCCACTTCCTTTACCGAAGGCAGAGAGTCAAGGAGATTTCGCGCATCCGCCTCGCTTTCCGGAACCAGGGCCACGTTTAAAGCGCGCTGAAGTTCCTTTTCGAGCGGCACGGTCGCTGTCGCGGTCATCCATACCGACTGACACAAATCCTTAAATAGCCGCAGAAAAGCTGTTGCGGTCAGAAACGCTTTGTCGGGCGGCATCAGATGAAACTCGTCGAAAATTACCAGGGTCCCAGCGATCGCCGCCGCGTTGATATTGTGAAGACGATCGGAAAGACAGTAGGGACGGCAAAGCAGTCCGCTAAGAATCTGGTCATACGTGGTCACAATAATGGTACCGCGATCGAAGAATGGGTCGTCGGGTTGTTCGCCGGTATGAAGCGTAACAAACGGCTCGACAAGTTCGCCTCCGTTCTTTTCACGGCCCGCTTCAACCGGTTTGCCGGTTACACGCGCTGCGAGCTCCCGGGCTTGGCGATAAATTCCTTGCGCCAGGGTTCGAAGCGGAAGCGCGTAAACGAGGCGGGTAGGTTTAGCTACCCACTGGTCGAGAAAGAACGGCGCCAAGACGGCCAGAGTTTTGCCCGCCCCTGTAGGTGCCCGCAGCAGAACGTTGCGGCCTTGAAACAGTAGGTCTGCGACCTGCTCTTGGTACTCGTACGGTTGCTTGCCCGTAAGACTCCGAAAGTGCTCGGCGTATGTCGTCATTCGCGCTACACGAGCTTGCGAAAAAAGCTAGTGGCTATAACCGGAAGTGTTCGGCGTAGTTGCGAGATACTGGTGGCAGATAGGAAAAGTCGGGGAATCGCCTAAGTACCTACAGAGCGCACTCGGTAAAATTCAAAAGCCACTTTAGCGAAGATCTAGCAAAGCTAGCGCTTATCGTCAACTTTAGCTTCTAATTTGCAAGTAAAAACTTTGCTACGAGCCTCCCCGTGCCATTGACCTTTCAAAGGTTTCCGCGTCAACCCGCCAAAAGCGCGGCCTGTCTCCAAGGCGTCGTGACAAATCACCCGTGTTAAGGAAATTAGCTGGACCGCTTGAAAACGAGTGCGTCTCTACATCGGAGCAAATGGCATGGCGGATAAGCTCGCCGCCGCTTCTCGTTATGCACACCAGCACGCACCGAGATTGAATCTGGCGAAATTCTTGCGCAGTCAAACCGACATTGATTGGGAGCTTTCATCCGCAAAGGCGTGTCGAGACCTTAAATCCCCAAAATTGTAGGAGGAGATGCCACTGCGTTAATGAACGCTTTGCTCGACGCCTGCGACTCGAGCAGTCAGGGTGGAGAGCTTACCTCTACCTGTCACATGGTTCCCCGTATCAAGGTTGCCCGTCGTCGCTAATAAGCTGTTCACCAATTCAGGAAGGCCGACTAAATCTGGAGGAAAATCTTCCTGTCGAGATGCTGCCCACGTTAAAGTTTTAGGCAGGTCGTGGAGGCACCAGTTCGCTGGCTGGGTCAATTTAACTCGCAGGCGTTACGCGAGAGTGGCCGGGCACTTCGCCTTTCGCCAGGCTGCGACCATCTGCACGCCCTCAAACGCTATGCCGCGCGCAACTGTGCTCGCGGCGTGCTAATTCTCCACGGTGCTCAGCGCCCAAGGACCGCGTCACTGCTAGAACACGAGGTAGCAGAGCGCTTCCAAGGTGCTTTCGCACACGACACGCTCGCCACCCATGCAAAGCAAACCGTTCCTCCCACGGATTCCCTGGAACGGCACATCGAAAACTTTAACTGAGCATTGTGTATTTCTGAGCCCGTGGAAGGACAAAAGAATTTCGAGCGAACAGCGCCGAGCATTTCAGCGCACATTCCCATAATGTCAGCGTAATTGGGCGCATCTGCAAACCCTTTTTCCTCGCCATGGTTCATCTTGGCCCTCGTTTCCCCGACCCATGGGTATAAAACCGAAACCGTCCTTGCCGGCAGGCTCCGTCATATCCGTACCATTTCCACGCCGATTGACATGGGGTTTGCAACGCCTACAAACCCTCGGTCTATCCCACGGTTCCTCTGCTGACTTATTTATTTCCTCGATGGGTAAAAATCCAAAAGCGGCCCTTGCGAGAAGTTGTCGCGGCGTCAATCGGAAAGTAAGCGCTTCTTTTCTATAAACTCGTCCTTGTCGATCTCGCCCTTAGCGAAGCGTTCTTCGAGAATCTCTAGGGCGCGCTTCTTGCGCCCCAGGAACAAGTCCTCGATAGTGCCGCCCTGAAGCCAGCGGATTACCACTGCAGCGACCAGGATCGCTATCACCAGCCAAATAATCATCATAATTGGGCCTAAGATCATTCCGTACCAAGGCATCATTTCCCAGGGTTGCACCGAGTCCTCCATTGAACCTTAAATCTCTGTCGAACAGCTGACCTGTCATCTTACAGCTCTGGCTTGGGCATTAATACGTTCCGGAACAGGTAAGCAGAGCTCTGCTGCTGTTTGATAACAGCCGTCGTTCATACACCTCGCGCTGCGACGCGATAAGCCATGCAGCTATCTTTGCAAGAGTAGCGTCTGGCTAAGCTGGCTCTTGGTAGTTCGATCCCGACCCGCGTCCCCCGCACGTTTTGCGATGGCTACTCACACTCGCGCGCTCGGCCCAGGAGCCTATCCCACCATGAAACGTCGGAGCGCTTGACCCACTGGCCTCGCTCTTCCACCCAGTAGTAGCGCGGCCAGCCGTCGACCTTATGTATGGCAGTATCGGTCGCCTCAAGCCCGTTCGGTGTCTGCTTTATGAAAACGTCGACGTCGTATACTGTGCCGCGGCTGTCCTTGAAATCGGCACAAGCAAAGTAGGCACCGCGACCTAGCGCTGCCACTCGATTTTCATGGACTCGCATTAGGATCGAACGGAGCATCTTGCCGGCGAACGGATCATACACGTCGCAAGTAGAATGGCGCTGAGCGCCGCGAGAGCAACAATCACTGCCGCCCACGCTATCGGATTGACCGCAACGCTTATCCCCAGAAGTGAAAGCAGCGTTATCACCGCCAGCGTGCCATAACAGGCGAGCATCGAAAGCACGGCGCTTAAACAAGCCAGCCATCCATAGCGCGGCAATCTATTGCAGGCTTTTATAGCAACGCCAGGTTCTCCCCCGCAGAAACGTTCTTCACGACCGTTTCGCTTCTAACCGCAGGATTTGCCGGGACCGCAGCAAGGGCCGCTCGGATCCGTGGTCACGCGGTAATTTTTTCCTTTGGTTTCGGCTGGGCTGCGAACCGTATCGCGCGAACAATCGAACGGCGGCGCCGACGCCACCGGCACCTCGTTGAGGGGCGGCACGGCGATGATGTCGCTTGCGTAAGGCTCGCTCGTGTAAATGCGAAAAGTTTTTTCGCACACGGCCATCGGCAGTCCTCGTACCAAGAAGTGTCCGTCATCGTCTTCGACGCGCCGCCAAGGACCGCGATAGATAACGGCCTGATTGCAATCCAGGCACGGACCTTCCTTGCCTTTGTACGCGCGAACCGTGATCGAGCGAAACTCGATCCCTTCCACGGTTCGCCAAGGCTTTTCCTGGCGCTTGATAATCTCGATGCCGTAAAATCCGGCATCTTCGAACGCTTTCAGGAACTCTCCCTGCTCGAGCGCTCCCGAGACGCAACCGCTCCAAAGCTCCGGATCAGCCTTAAGCCTCTCCGGCACCGGCTCGTCGCTAACGATATCCGAGATCACCGCGCGGCCGCCACGTTTGAGCACTCTGTGAACTTCTTCGAACACCTGGCGCTTGGAGGAGTCTTTGACCAGGTTGAAGACGCAATTGGAGATGACCACGTCGATGCTTGAGTCGTCCACTAGCGGTGACGTTCGTCGTTGCCGCTTGATGAAGGAATCGAGTTCAGCAAGGGTTTCGACGTTTCCAACCGGATGGTCGCGAAGGTAGGCGTCTACCGCGTCGTAGTCGGTGAGGAGATCCTCGATTTTGCCGCGGCGAAACTCGACGTTCGCGTAGCCGAGCCGCATGGCCACCTCGGGCGCGTACTTTCGCGCCAGCGCCAGCATTTCGGCGTTTATGTCGACACCAATTACGCGGCCGCTAGGTCCAACCACCTGGGCAGCGATAAAGCATAGCTTGCCAGCTCCGCAGCCGAGATCAAGAACGACCTCGCCCGGTTGAATATGCTCAGTTGGGTTGCCACACCCATAATCACGCTCGATAATCTCGCGCGGAATTACCGCCAAGTATTTCGCATCGTACTCGACCGCACAACATAAGCTTGGGTCTGGCATGCGGGCAGCTTGGGTGTAGCGTTCGTGAACTTCCTGTTCAACGTCGATACCGATCACACGCATGATGCTTTACCTCCTGTCAAACTTCCCTTTCGAGCTCAACGGCCTGACGCCAATAAAAATTCTGGGAGGCTAGATTATTTGCGCCGCAGTTGTTGGACGAGACGACCTACAAGCAGATTCGCGAGGATCAATCGTTCATGGCTTTGGGCGCTGAGGTTTCGCAGGTGGATCGGCGGCCGCGATCCTGGGAAGCATCTCGCTGAAAGCGCGGTAAATTGTTCTGCGGTCTTGTAAGTCATGTGCTCGGTTCGCTTCGGTCTTTTATCGACCTGATGATGCCGCAAGTTTTAATTGCACGCCCTCCAACGTTCGCCAGTCTGATTTGGGGGCTCGCTCGATGCAGTGGCGCCTGCCGATTGCGCTCGAGTATCGCAGTCAAGTTTTAAGTTGCAAAGCTTCTCGGTCTTCGACTCGATCCCCGTTATCCACGCCATGGTAAGGGGCGCTAGAGTCAAGTTCCAAGGCTTCTTCCTTCGCACAGTTTTTTAAAGCCAAAAAGCGTTCCGCTTGTCTCTCACCGCTTCTCGCCTTCGGTAAGCGGGTGCGTCGATTGGACGCGGTTGGCAAATTTCGCTAAGGTTTCCTCCGCGCCCAGGGCGACCCACAGCCCTGAGACAAATAAAATCGCTGCGGTGAACCAGAACGCCCAAACCGGGCCGGCCTGCCACTGCGCAATCGCGCCAAGAACGATACCGCCGATCATATAGCCGGTGTCGCGCCAGTAGCGGTACACGCCGAGAGCGCTTGCCCGCCATTGCGGCGCCGAAATGTCGGCCACAGCGGCGATCAGGTTCGGATAGAGCAGCGCCATGCCTAACCCCATTACGATCGCGCTCGCCGTCCATCCGACTATTCCGCGCGTCAATGCCGTCATGCTTACGCCCCAAGCCAGCATCCACAAACCGCCGACTATGGGTTTTTTCCTCCCGACCCGGTCGGCGAGCAATCCAGTCATAGGTTGGGCAAGACCCCATACTATCGCATACACACCTGCCACCCAGCCTGTCGCCACGACCGTAAGCCCCCTTTCACGCAAGAAAACCGGGAGCAGCGACCAAATTAGGGTGTCGGCGATCTTGTTAGCCACACCGGCCTGGCAAAGCGCCCTAAACGTGGGCTCGCCAAACGACACGAGGAAGAAAATCTGGGCCGTGCTCGGATGCTCCGGGAAGCCTAACGGAGCGCTCGCTCTAAAACTTTGGGCGCGCCCTTCCGCTTGCTCGCGTCTCTCTGCTCGCGCCCATGGCAGTGTTTCGCGGACGAAAATTAACCCATGCAGGAGAGCGACTACTATGACCACGAAACCGAAGATCAAGGTCGTGAAACGAGCGGTATAGGCCTCTGCTAGGTAACCAGTGACAACACTAGCAGCCCCGACGGCCAGGTACCCACCCAGTTCGTTGATACCTGTGGCGAAGCCTCGCTGCTCAGGGCGCGTGATGTCTATCTTGCTGGTAACAGTCATGGTCCAAGTGAAACCCTGGTTGAGCCCCAGCAAAAAATTCGCCACTGTGACCCATCCCCAATTTGGCGCCCAGCCGATTAAAACGGGAATCGGCAGCGCTGCGATCCACCCAGCGATCAAAACCTTTTTACGGCCTATGTGGTCAGCTAAACGTCCGGCGATGAAGTTGACGATGCCCTTGACCAGACCGAACGAAACAACAAAAGACAGCAGGAAGAGGAACGAGCCCTTGGGCACACCAAACTCGCTGTTGGCCAGCGCCGGCAATACGTTGCGCTCCATCCCGATGACGAGGCCAACGAAGGCAACCTGGATCACCTGATGGATGAACTGGCCCAGATTTGCGCGGATTCCAAGCTGGTAAGGCTGCCTGATATTGGCCTCGATTTGGAGCTCGCCAGAGCGTGGAACGAAGCACGAGGTCCGCACTTCCTCTGTTTCTGGTTTCGTTTCTCGCATAACGCGCTCTGGGTCGAACACGAAAATTATGCGAATTATCAATAGAATGATTGATTATTTCATCGACGTCAAGGAGCTGGCAGCGAAGCCGGTATTTACAAGAAGGTAAATCAAGTCCCATCTGCCAGCTTAGACTGGGAATACCGGCAAAAGCGTCGAAAGATGCTTCAATCCTATGCCGCTTCGCGATCGCTCAACATTCCTGCGACGGCCTGTCCGACGCTATCAATCACCACGCGCGCGTGGCCCTTTTTTGGTACACTAAACGATGAAGCACGGTTCGTTTGCAAAGCGGGAATTGTGCGAACCACTGGCGTCGAAAGATAGCGAAGACAGCTCAGAACTTACGTGGAGGGCCTAAACCAACTGCCTCTGTCGCTGCCAAAATCCTTTCGGTGGGTGCGGCTAAGTGTTAACAGGTCGGCGAGAGAAACGCAGAGGGGCGGAACTTGCCGATCTTATCGGCTGCTGAAAAGTAGGTAATTTGATTTCTCGGGAAGCTTTGCGATGCCGGGGACGGGACTCGAACCCGTACGGCCTTGCGGCCCGGGGATTTTAAGTCCCCTGTGTCTACCGTTTCCACCACCCCGGCCCGCTAATACAACTATCCGAGCCCGAAAAGCTGCTCGGTCCGCGCGCTTGGGACAAGTGCCGACAACCGGGTTGACCTAACATCGTGGTTTAGCCAACTTTTCGTTTCATCACGCGCTCCATTTCGCGCCGATCCTCCTTGCGCGCGATAGCGGCGCGTTTGTCGTATTGACGTTTGCCGCGCACGAGTGCCAGCTCCACCTTAGCTAACCCTCGCTTGAAGTATATCCGCAGCGGGACGAGCGTGTAACCTCGCTCACGGACTTTGCTCCAAAGCCTGTCGATCTCGTGCCGATGCAAAAGAAGCTTGCGCGCCCTTTTCTCGTCGTGGCCACCGTGTCCAGCCGCTTCATATGCTCCGATATGGACGTTGGTTAAAAACACCTCGCCTTTTCTAATCCGCGCGTAGCTGTTGCGCAAGCTAACCTTGTGCTCTCTGAGCGCCTTTACCTCGGTTCCGGTGAGCGCGATTCCGCACTCGATTGAATCCTCGATGAAAAAGTCGTGTCGAGCTTTTCGGTTCTCGGCAACCAATTCGAAGCTGGATTTTTCTGAGGCTGCCTTCCGCTGCGACATCGTGTCTAGCCTACCGTTTCGAAAGGGAAATGGTAAGTCAATATCTACGTGATAACCGCTCGCGCCACCTTGGGTAAACGCTGTCTTGGTGCTAAATTAAATATTGGTTAGACAAAGGCACAAAGAGAGGGGGCGAAACTGGGTTCGACGGAAGCAGGAGGACCATGGCTGCACGCCGGGGTGCTGCTATCCCGTAAAACAAGCAGACGGCAAAATTACCTGCCGACGATTACGGTTACGCTCTAGCGGCCTAAGTGCCGCTAGCGTCCTACCGCTGCTCGCCCGCGGCGGCGGAGTGGGGCGTCGACTAGCGGGCTAGGCTTTCGCAGTTCGTCGCTTGGGCGCAAAGCCGAGAGCTTTCAAGCGACTGGCCATCCGGCAGCCTGTCCGTGGGCGGCCGGCTGGCGAGAAAACATACACGGACTAAGCGTGTAGTGGCCGTGGCCTGAGGGCTTCCGGACGGGGGTTCGATTCCCCCCGCCTCCACCAGGGTGCGTTAAAGATCGCGCCTTTCACAGTGACGTAGGTTAATTGCCCTTCAAGGCGGCTTTTCTCAGTGACCCATCTTCAAGCTGCGGCAGGCGATAAGCAAGTCTTACCACGTACACGTTCATCGCAGGCACGCGTACACGAGGCGCTGCTCTAATCCCGGCAGGAATAATCGCGATTCGGTAAAGACCAATTTCCTGAGCATTGATTTATCCAGCCTGGGGTCAGCCCTCAGCGCAAAGGATGTCGCCCCTTGTCTGTATCTCAAGGCTTCCGGAAAAAGAGAGACGTAATCCACCTACTTAGGTATCGTGTTGGGCGCAAATCGGGCCAGGGGCGCGGCCTGCTCATTCGGCGCGGCCGAGGGCAGGCGAGGGTGCGCGTTCGGCCGAAGGCTCGCGAAGTAAAACCCATGCCATTGCCAGAATAAGCGCAAGCATCCCGGCGATCGCCGTGTCGAGCACTACTTTAGGCCGGTAAGGCTTTACAGAGGCGTTGGGCGGGACAAGCACCACGAACGCAAAATCGGCCTGCACTTGGGCCAGTTTTTTGCGCTCGAGCTGACGCGCCATGAGCTCGTAAAGATGCGCCTGGAGCAGCGCGTCGGAAGTAGCCGCCGCTTCTTCGCGCAGCGCCTGAGCGGCGGCAGTGGTTTCGTCGATTTGGCGAGCGCGAAGCTTCTCGCGCAGGTCGTCGATAAAATAGCTCAAAATCTGCTCGGCTTGCGCACGGTCGCGATCTTCGTAAGCCACGGTCACATTGCCGGTTTTGAGCGAGTACTCGGCCGAAAATCGCTTCTTCATAAGGTAGTAGATCGCCCAGCTCGGATGCTCCGGCAAACGCCCGGTGATCATGTCCTGGGTCTGCTCGAGCATCCGGTCCCACAGATGATGCTTCTTTACGAGCGCGATCACGAACGGATAGCTCTTTAAAATCGGCAAGTATTCCTCAGCGTCGCTTCCGCCTCCGCCACCAACCGCCGCGGCGATTCCCCCCAAGCCAGCCCCTGAGCTCCCGCCGAAGCTGCTCAAGAGACCGGCCAATCGTCCCTGCAAAGCAGGTTGCGCTACTGGCCGAATCACCGCTTCCGCCCGATAATAGCGAGGCAACAAAAAGCCAGTCACGCTCCCCGTGGCCGCCATCGCAAGCACCGTGACGGCCGCAATAAAACGCCATCGCTTAACGAGCGGGCGTAAGTACTCTCTTAAGTCGACCTCGTCCTCGTAGTACAGGTGATGGGGCAGCGTAACTAGAGCCTCCAGCGGCTCCGGTTGCGAAGCGCCTCTCAGTTTGTCGTGCGCACCTGTAGCCATCAGGTTTACTTAAAGTTTCCTTCCTGCCGAATCAGTGTGGCAGAATCTTTCACGTTAAGCCAACTTGTGGCAACCCCCTCGCCGTGCAAGCTTTAACCGGCCGTGGAAAGAACCTCTAAGCCTACAAGTCTCGAAACCTTCTAAAAGCCTTATCTGGCAAGGCGGATTGATTTCGCCGAGCTAGACCTCTGCCAAAAAGTAGAAATTGCGTGTTTTTACCGGCCGATATAGCCCGCTGAGCAAGCGATAGCACAGTTCTATTGAGCTTGCCGACATTTCTGCCGGCCCATCCAAAAATCGAACCTCTCACATCCCGTCGCCACGCAGGACCTTCCCGACGGTCTTGGCCATGATTTTGAAGTCCAACCACAGCGACCAGTTGTCTATGTATTCGCAGTCAAGCCTAACCACATCGTCGAAGCCGTCAACGGCGTTGTGCCCGTAGATCTGAAAAAGACCAGTAATTCCCGGCTTCATGCTCAACCGGCGGAAATGGCGCCTGTCCCAACTGACCAGCTCCCGCAACGCCACAGGTCGCGGACCGACCAGGCTCATTTCGCCGCGCAAGACGTTCCAGAACTGAGGCAACTCGTCCAAATGGTATCGGCGCAGCGTCTTTCCGGACGGAAAAACCCGTGGATCGTCTTCAAACTTAAGAAAAAAGGCGCCCTTCTTGCTCAGCTGTTGAATTTTCTCCAGCTGGTTTTCAGCGTCTAGATACATGGTTCGAAACTTATAACAGGTAAAAATACGGCCGTTTTGACCGATGCGAGTCTGGAAGAAAAACGTGGGGCCTGGCGCTTCGCGCGCAAGGCGCGGACGGTACCAAAGATAAACGAGACCGCAGATCACGAGCCCCACAAGCGACCCCAAAACGTCTATCGCTCGCTTTAAGGTCAGCGCCAGGATGTCTTGCGGGACGGTTTCTAAGGAAACTAAATAGCGTCCGGCCCCCAGGTCGTCGACTACGTACTTGCCCACCGCGGGTCGAGGAAGCTCCACCAGCATCCGAAAGACGATCCCTCGCTCTTGGCAGGCGCTCTGAAGCGAGGAGTAAGTGCTTGCGCTGGTCTGGTCGCAGACGACGACCACCTCATCCACGACGTAGCGCTTGAGAAGCTCGAGCCAGTCGCGATCTGCGCTAGCTTCGTTCGAGTCCGTCACCGAAATTTCGCCCGCAACTTCGGCGCTCCAGTACGGGTTTTGGCGCAGAAGTTCGTGAAACGCCGCCATCCCGTCCGGGTTTCCCACCAACAGCACTTGCCAAAATTTGCGCGCGCGCCGGCGCATCGCTATTTTCCTCAAAAGCCACGTCAAGCCCACTTTCTCCGCGAAGAGCGTGACGTAGCTTGCGGCTATGAAGAACTCCACCACGAACCGGCTCATGGCTGGAGGGCCGCTCATGTAGACCAGGCTCATCAGAATAAGTGAAGCCATCAGATGCGCTTTCAAGAGATTTTTCGCGATCGTTGCGGGAGCGTTGTAAACCGAAGCGTCGAAAAGGTCGAACTGGTATTCGCTCAAAGCCCAGATCGCGAACGCCGCCCACGGCACCCAGTCGTATTCGAAAGTTGGGGAAGGAAGAAGCGGACCCAACGTGGGCCGCAAAAGCTTGCTTCTAACCAAAATCGCTCCAACCCAGCTCGCGCCTAACGTTCCCAGGTCGGCGCACAAGAGGATTTGCGCAAATAACCTTTGCTTTCGTCTAAGCACCAGTAGCGCCCTCCCTCCTGGAACGTGCGGTTGTGTTCGGCTAGATCATCGCTACAAGCCTGACGTTCAAGCGTTACCCTAACCTCAGCTTTTCGAATAGATCGGTGACCAACATCTTACGCGATCTTTTCGGTTTTTCAAGGGCAAACCATACAGGCGGTGACGCAATTTATCTGGAATAGCTTTTGACGATGGGTCGAATCTTTGGGTAGCAGATAGGGAAAACAAAAGGCTAAAAAAGAATCTTATAGAGAAAGCTTACATTTTCTCTGGATGCCAGACGAACGATCTGCCGGTTGGGCTAAACGGCGGAGCCGGTCGGCAGAAAGAGCCTCAGTCCGTCGATTGCCTATCTGGCAATTTACTCGAACTGGTACAGGTGGAAATCGGAAGAGCTTCCATGCCGTAAGGCGTCGAGCTTTTGCGCTGCAAATCGAGTGCGTCGTCGCTAGCGTTCGACGCAACTGGAAAACGCGTGTTGGTAACGCTTCGAACAAAGTCCGAAAACTCTTTTCTGAAGCGGGCAGCAGAAAAACGCTCGGCCTTATTTCTTATCGTTCGAGTGTCGAAGCGAATTTTTTCCGCCCGCATTATCGCGTCGACAATGGCTTCCGGCACCTGAGCGTCGTACAACACTCCGGTTACGCCGTCTACCACGGTTTCGGCAGCGCCGCCTTTCCCATAAGCGACGACCGGCGTGCCGCATGCCTGTGCTTCGACGAGAACGATACCGAAATCCTCTTCGGCGCAGTAAACGAACGCCCGCGCTCCCCGCATCAGTTCAATCACTTCTGAATCGCTCCTGTAGCCGAGGATGGAGATATTGCTAGCTCCGGCGGCCTTGGCAAAAATTTTGGCGCGTTCCGGACCGTCCCCCACTATCACAAGCTTTCTGTCCGGCATTGCGCGGAACGCATCCACGATAAGGTCGATTTTTTTGTAGGGCACAAAGCGGGAGACGGTGAGGTAGTAGTCTCGTTTGGCGTCAGCGGGTGTGAAACGTTCCACGTCGACAGGAGGGTAGATGACAGCGGCGTCGCGCCGGTAGGTTTTGGCAAGCCGTCTGGCAACGTAATGCGAGTTGGCGACGAAGTAGTCCACCCTCGACGAAGCTGCGACATCCCATAGCCGAAAGTAATGGAGCACGATCCGTACGAGCGCGCCTTTGATTCCTTTGCCGAGGCGAGCATCGTTCAAATAATGGTCTTGCAGGTCCCATGCATAGCGGGCTGGAGTGTGACAGTAGCAAATGTGGGTTTGGTCAGGCCGCGCGATGATGCCTTTTGCCGCGGCGTGGGACGACGAGATAACGACATCGTAACTGCTCAGGTCGAACTGTTCCACGGCTAAGGGGAACAGTGGAAGATAGCTCCGGTAGGCATTTCTCGCGCGTGGCAGCCGCTGGATGAAAGAGGTTACCACCTTGCGACCGTCGAGAAACTGCCGGCGGTCGGAAGGTAGAAAGTCCACCAGGGTAAAGACGTCCGCCTCAGGGAAAAGGGCCAAGATCTGCTCGAGCACCCGCTCCGCTCCAGCATAAGTGACGAGCCAATCGTGCACTACCGCCACCCGCATAATCTTGCCTCGTTGGTTACTTTGACTCCGCTTAGACTGAAGGCGCAACCGGCTTATCTCGCCTGGCTAAACCTACGACGCGCGGCGATCCGACAAGCAGTGCTCGCAATCCAGCTCTACGAGGCTGACCGTTCAAGTTGCCGAAGCGAATCCTCTGTTCATTCGAGGCGATGTAAACTGTGTCGCCTTCGCCAGCCTTGCCCGCCTCAGGGAGGTCCGATGCCACAACGCGCGAGCCGGATGCGCGGGTCATCCCCCGACTCCTGTAGGGTGAGGACACGGTGCAACGTTGCCTTTGCGGCGCAGCACATCGACCACCGCATCGTATACGCTATCGACGCCTATCTCTTGCAGGCACACGTTGTTGCTGCATGCCGCAAAATCTTTGCCGTCATAGCAGGGGCGACAAGAAAGCCCTGCTCCACCCCAAAAAAGCTGACCGCCGGAAAGATGCAGAAGGAACTCATGTGGATTCGTAGGCCCGAAAA
Source organism: Pseudomonadota bacterium (assembly GCA_021324755.1). Taxonomy (GTDB): domain Bacteria; phylum Desulfobacterota; class Binatia; order Binatales; family Binataceae; genus JAJPIL01. Next base: position 367,689 of record JAJPIL010000007.1, on the reverse strand, counting down.
GAGCGACCAGCGGCGTGCGCGCCAGTTGGGCAAGATGCGACGGTCCGCTGTCATGTGTCACCACGACGTCGCACGCAGCGTACACGGCGAGCAAGTCCTCCAATTCGGTCTTGCCTACCAGGTCTTGAACCGGCAGGCCGCGGAAGGCCTCCGAGACCCAAGCATCGCCCGCATCCCCAGTGATGATCACGTTTGCGCCGTAATTCACAAGCTTGGCTGCTAGCTCCGCGTAAGACCCGAGCGGCCATCTCCGCAGCGCGTTTTCGCGTAAGATGTTTCGCGCGCCGTACCTTGCGTGTCGCACAGTTCTCAACCCGTGAGGGTGCGTCGACCACTAGCAACCTCTTCGATGACACTTGCCATCATTTCCGCGCTTCTTCGCCAAGACCAACGGTCGCGATCTACGCTCGGCCTTTTCGATTGCGACAATAGCTGCCCTATTCCGGAAACTATTCCCTCCACAGTGGGTGTGACGTATATAGCGTCGTTCTCTCCAGCCTCGCGAGTTTCCGGGAGGTCAGAAGTCAACACGGGCGTTCCGCAAGCTCGGGCTTCCAGCACCGGCATTCCAAATCCCTCGTAAAGCGAAGGGAATAGCAGCCCTTCTGCTCCTGAGTAAAGAGCTGGAAGGTCAGAGTCTGCCACAAATCCCAGCCAGCGGATGCTTGCCGCCTCCTTCCGGTTGAGGAGCCGTTGTACGCGCCGCAACGCCTTTGATTGTCTGACGTCGCCAACGATAGCCAGTGTTAAATTGTGCACGGAATTGAGACTGCAGAAATCCATAAAAGCTTTTACCAGAGCCTCTAGGTTTTTCCGCTTGTCTGCGCTAGCGACCGCCAAAAGATACGGTCGCTCTACACCGTAACGCCTAAGACATTCGGCGATTTCCGTAGCTCCTTTTGGTGCAAACTCACTAGATACGCCGGGATTAACCACTGCAGTTGCGTCTAGTCCAAGGTGAGTCTTGAGGCGCTCTGCCGTGCCTTGCGAGTTAGTTACGATTGCGTGAGCATGGCGCAACCGCGACTCGAGTATCAGGTGACCGGCTAGTGATACCCGCCGCAGGGTGCGTGGAGCTACTCTATGTGGCAGATCGTGCAGCGTCGTGACAACTGGCGGGCCAGCGTTGTCGTCGCGAACTAAAGGAATAAAAGGTGCTTGTGTTGCCCAAAAAACGTCTAGTCGGTCAACCCTGACGAGCCTTGGTAACATCAGGATGGCCCAAAGATTCTTGGTAAACCACCTGCTTCTACCTTTTGATAGCAGATCGGCAAGCGGATCGATCCGAATGTGCCATCTGTCACTCGAGTACTTCCATTCAAAGGGCCAGGGCGAGTAAAGTACAAACCTCGCTTTAGGCAACAAATTCTCGAGGTTACGCAAAAGCTCGAAGACGTAACGCCCAATTCCGGTTTTGTTTCCGCTTAATAGCCGAGCCTCAACGCCAACGATCATGATGGTCTGTTAGTTCGCAGCGTGGGTTTCTGAAGAAGAATGCGCAACTGTTGGACTGACACAGCGCGATCGAAGAATCGACCGTTCGTAAATCCGAACTCGAGCAAAGCATGCAAGCGCTCGACAACTCCGCCATCTTAAAAACTCGCCTTCTGAAAATTAGCGTCGCATCTGTGCTGGTTCCACTGTTATCGTTCAGCAACACGCGGGTCGCTATTATAGGCTTCTGGTGCCTCAAAAGGCTATGAGATGGTGCCGCCAATTATCAGTATTCGTTAGGCTTTGGCGGCGCTTTGGCCATCACCTGCTTCCGCACTTCGGATAAAGCCTTAGGCTTCTCACGCTGCGAACCGCCGCGTCGTAGTACGCTGACAATATGGCAACGTGAAACCAGAGATATGGCCTCAGCACGTTTTGATTCACTTGCAAAATTACCGTCGCCATTGCAAGTGAGACAACTAGCGCCAGCATTGTCGATCGCTCATTCGGCGGCAGGATCGTTCGAGCCACCCAAGGCTTCCACATCAGAAGGCTCCAATAAATTAGGAATGGAATTACGCCCACCGCCCCGCTGGCCGCCAGCACTTCGAGGAACGCACCTAACCCGGTGAAAAGTTTTGAGGCCTCTTCAAACGTCTCTGGTTTGTAACCATGCAGCTCCGCAACGGCCACGTTAACGCCTCCGAGGCTTCTGCCTATCAGCGGAGAATTCCAGAAAGCCTGGAACGTATCCATGAGCATATTGGCTCTCTGAGCGAAAGACCATGAGGCATCCTGTCCCAGTAAGCCAGTTCCTCTGAACACTATTGCGATGTTATCCACGCCGATTAGCCTTACCACCAACAACGCGCCAAGCACGGCGATTGTCAGCCCACCCAGCGTGATCCTTAGACTACGCACATGGACACGGCCGGTGAGGAGCTTTGCGGCAAGCCTCAGGGGAAATTGCAGAAACCAGACCCCAAAAAGAAGCCACGCTGTCCGGGCTCCGGAAAGCATCAACGCGGCTCCTTCGACGAGGAAGCAAAACTTTAGCAATCTCCGCGAAATCCAGCGAACTGGATGGCGAAGAAGGTAGGCACTCATTACCCATCCAGTCGCAAGATACATCGCGAAGTAAGAAGGCTCGTACGAGAATCCGTTAATCCGAGCGAAGACACCCGGAATCCACCACTGGCGAGTAAGCGGCACAGGGATGCCAAATACCGGGGCCATAAACTGCAAGAGCCCGAACAGAGCCGGCCCGAGAAATGACAGCACATACCAGCGCATAAGAGCGGTCAATTCGGCTAGATGAAATAGCTGGACCGTCGCAAAGACGAGTGCAACATTGAATAGCAACCAGCCAGCGTATTCGGCGCTGAACAAGGGAAAGCTGCTATTGGGGACGAAAGCGAACATAAACAGCGTCCAGAGCAGTAGCCAGTGGAAACCTAAGGGCCAGCGAACCTTCAAAGCGGCCCTACTTTTCGCTAACGCGAGAGAAATGGGGAATAACAGGCACAGTTGCGCCCAGCGGACGGTCATAGGAACGGAGAAAACAAAGACGATATCCCCAGATATCATAACGGCGGCCAGCACGTAGAAGAGAAGCACCCACCGTGTGACCGGAACCCGGGTGCCGTGGACAGTCGCGCCCCGCCGGTTCAAAACGGCCGCCAGTTCGCGGTTGGTTGAGAAATGACCCAGCGAGATCATCGCCGTCGGTTATAGTGAAGTCGGTTATAGTGGAGATTTCGCTCTACGCTTCGAGTCATTTCGGCTTCCCCTGATAGCCTCAATGTTTTCACCTTAGAACGCAGCTCAAAGGTCAGCGGCGCTCATACCTTTTGCCGCATGACCTCGATCGTTCGTGTGTAGACGTCCACGTAGTCGTTGACCATCCGCTCGACCGAGAAGTTCTCGATGGCGTGCTCGCGCGCATTGGCGCCGAGCTCCCTCGCGAGCTGCGGGCGCTCGACGAAGCGTTGCATGACTTGCGCCAGTTCTCCCGGATTGTCCGGCTCGAAAAGGAACCCTGTTTTTCCATCTTCAATGAGCTCCGGTATTCCGCCTCTTTTCGAGCCTATAACCGGCACGCCATAAGAGTAGGCCTCGAGAGTCACCATTCCGAATGGTTCGTGCCACAGAGACGGAACGATCAAAACCCCTACGTTTTTGAAAAACTCGCGCGGGTTCACGAAACCGAGTAGCTTGACCTTCTCTCCCGATCGCTCTCTGACCCGTCGCTCGTACGCGCTCTCTCCGCTACCACCGATTAGCAGCTCGGCTGGCATGCCGTCTAAGCGCGCGAACTCTTGGAGCAAGAGCCCAGCGCCCTTAATTGTAGGTAGCCTACTTAAAAAGCCGAAGCTTAGGGTTGGGCGTAACTCTTCATGATTCGGTATGCTTATGCTTTCTTTCTCAGGCGTGATACCGTTGTGGACCGCCTGGCGGATGAAAGCGTTGGGGAAAAATCCGAAGCTGAGGTGGCGGTGCAAGATAAAATTGCTCACGCCTATGGCAGCGTCCACGTGCCGGCTCATCGCGCGCTTTACCAACGCAAACCCGCGGCACTCGGCACAGATCCTCGAGCAGTTTCGTCCCCTGCGGAACATGGATGCCCTGGGACAGATCAAATTGTAGCAGTGCGTCGTATGCACTATGCCGAGGCCAAGGGCTTTGGCACTTCTCCACAACAATGGGGACATCCCTGCGATGCCGTGGGTATGGACAACGTCGGGCTTTTCGGCCTCGAGAACTCTTTGCACCCGATCCGCGATGACAAAATTGAATAGATCGACGACGTGCCACAGCGGCTTTAAAAAGCGCTTTGCCCGAAAGTCTTTAAGCACCCAGTAAATGTTGGCGTGAGGGATTCTGACTACCTTGACGCCTGAGACATGCTCGGTTTTGATTCGCCGCTCTGGCGTGAGCGAAACGACGGTGACCTCATGACCCGCGCTGACGAGCCGCTGCGCAAGCGTGGCAACGACGGTTTCTCCTCCACCTTGGAAATACGGTGGATAAGGATAGTGCGCGATAGCCACCTTCATTGTTGTCGATCCTTTACGGGGAGTTGCTGGGCAAGCGCATCGATAAGCTCCCTTCGAGCTTCGGATCAAGCTTCTGGCTCAGCGAATTAGGTAGGATACGAACGCCAAATCCTTGAGCGCACTCAAGTAGGGTCTGGGTGTGAAATTGTGATAGTTTCCAGACAGGAGTTGACTTAAAACCGGGATTACGCGGCGTAGTTTCGGAAGGCTGCATAGTGACTGCCTGAATTGGAGGAAGCCACTCATCGTTTGTGCCACGGCAGCGATCGCAGGGTCGGTTGCTTCAAGGCGCTTCGCTACCTCTGAGAAGAGTCTAACCTCGTCGTCTTCAATGACCAGTTCCTTCCTTTTTCTGACTTTTTCACTTAATGTGAATGCTGCTTGAGACGAAAACTGCTGTGGGTGGCGTCGGTAGTAGGCAAGCTTCAGCGGAAGCGCCGCTCTCTCCCAAGAAGCGGCGCTGAGCAGGCCCAACCAGCCATCCAGGTCTGCTCTGGCTTTTCGGTTAGGGTTCAACGGGCTGGGCAGGAAATGGGCGATGGCTGACCTACGCATCGCCATGCTCATGCCAAAAAGAGGAGGCGACCATCGGCACAACTGTGTGAAAGTAGCTTTGCCCGGTGGGTAGATGGTAAGCTTTCGCAAGCGGAAGTTTGACGCCCTCCAAAGGGTAAGTCCAATTGGCCGCCCCCTCTCGTCGATCATCTCAGCGTCATGGCAAACTACGCCTACCTTCGGATGCTCTAAAAATACCTCTTCTACGGCTTCAACTTTGCGAGGATGCCAGACGTCGTCGCAGTCGCTCCAAAAGATGATGTCGCCCGTGCAGTTCATGAAGGCGCGCTCGAAGTTACGGCACGTGCCGAGGTTGGTTTCGTTGACGTTGAGTTTGACTTCGAAGGGGGCACGCTTGGCGAACTCGAGGACGATTTCGCGCGTGCGGTCGGTGGAAGCGTTGTCGCTCACCACCAGTTCGTCGGGAAGCCGGGTCTGCGCAAGGTAGCTCTCGAGCTGCTCGCGGATAAACCGCTCGCCGTTGTACACGGCCATCGCAATAGACAGGCGCATCCGCTCGCTCATTTGCGCGCCTCCAGCAGAAGCTCGTCGCCCGCAAACGGATCGAAAAGACGCAAAGCTGCCTCGGCGAACGCCGCAGAGTACGCGCGCGTCAGCTCGGCAAAGTTGGGTGCTCGGTTCGGATCGCCCCGACCGGAAGAGCGGATTCTAGGACTTTCCAGAAAAATGCCTACCGTGGGGCGAACTGTGCTCGTCACTCTGGGTTCGATGAAGCCCGCTCTTTGCGCAAGGTCCACGAGGTTCTTGCGGTTGAAGAGATAGAGATGGCGGGGCGGCTCGAGCCCACGCCAGGACGGGCCGAACTGTCGGTGCCCCCAACTGTCCAGGTTAGGCGTCCACACCACCAAAAGACAACCAGGGCGAAGCACGCGATAGCACTCGCGCAAAAGCCCAAGCGGATCGTGGACGTGCTCGATGACGTGGTTCATCAGTATGAGATCAAATGAATCGTCGGCAAAGTTCTGTTCGGCCAACGAGCCCTGGTGCACCCGAAGACCTCGCTTTTTAGCAGCCGCGACCGCCTGCGGATCGACTTCCACGCCCTCAGCATCCCATCCCATTCGTTGCGCGACCTGCAGCATCTCGCCATTGCCGCAACCGACGTCCAAAACTCGTCCCTTTTTCTGCCGTGGAAGGTAACGGTACGGTGCTTCGAGCTGCTCTCGAAACGGCGGCAGCATCTTTACCGCTAAACAGGCGAGCTTGCGGCGCATACCTGGCGCAATTTCGCCACATCCAAATTCTTCCGCCAAATACGCGGTCTTCATCCAACGCCAGGTTCGCCTAACGAGACCCAAATTTACGGGTCGTCGGGGCGGTGTAAAATCCTCGTGAGTGAAGTAGTTGGCATAGGCCCTGGCGATGTCGCTCTCGAGCGGCATCGGATTAAGCCAGGCCAGACCGCATCCCCGATTGGGGCAGCGGCTCAAGCTCCACTTGCCAGGAGCGCCGAAAAGCCGGTCGGTCAAATCTTCATAGAGCGGCTCGCCTTTGCTTCCGCACAGGTAACAGTTCGGACAGGCTCGGGCGCGAATCTCGGTATTTGATGCCCCGCTTTGTTCAGAAAGTCTTAGGTCCGACGCTTCCATAGCCGTCCTCCTAGCAAATCAACGCCTGGAGATAACGCAGCAATCCCTTAAGCTGGCTGCGTTCCTCGCGGTCGAAAACCCATTGCCAGGCTGCCCACGCAGAAAAAGTCAGAATGCCGACAGAGAAGGCCAGCTTGGCTTGGACACCTCTCGTGAACCAGGCAGCCATCAAGGCTACTATAGCGGCACAAACAAGCAAGGCCGTTTGCCGCAGTGAAGCTGTCGCGGTGGGCATCACCCAGGCAGCCATCGCGAACAGCGCCAAGGCGTCGACGCTGACGCGCGCCGTCCACGCGAAAGCGGCGCCTTCCAGGCCCCAGAGGCGTAACGCCAACCACAGAAAGCCCATGTAAAGAGGCAGTTCGACCACATGAAGTTTGGCCGTGAGGTCCGGCCGATGGGCCGCTTGAACCAGAGCGAAAGGAACGTGGGCGAGGCTGTTTATGAGAACGCCTATCGCAAGCCATCGCAATACGCCGCTGCTGTGGGCACTGAAGCTGCTTCCGAGCCACAGGCGCAGCGCTTCAGGCGCGAATGCGACAACCAACAGGATCGGCACAAACAGCGCCAGGAAGATGTACTTAACGCCGCGTTCGAACAAAAACGCCACGCGTGCCTGGTTATGAGCGAAGCTGGCGGAAAAGGCGGGAAAGAGGACCGCCACGATAGCGTAGGGAAGTATCCAAAGCTTGGTTATCACCTGGTAGGGCACGGCATAGTACGCCACCGCGGCTACGGATAACATGGCCGCGATCAGAAAGCGGTCAGCCTCGACCATCAAGGGACTTACCACACTTGATACGGTGACCCAACCACCAAAGCCCAATAAAGGTTTGATTAGCTGCGGGGCCAAACGCTTATTGGAGCTTAGTTCCGGCATCACCTTGAGGCACAAGGCCAGCATGGCGAACCACGCGGCGATTCTTACCAAAACCATCGAGCCTACCAGATAGACCAAGCTTCGGGAAAACGGCAGCACCAACACTGGCCCGACAAGCGAAAATATTCCCTGGGGAACGCGCACGGCATTTACTAAGTCGAAGCGCTGAAAAGCAGCCAGCGTGCCGCGCAGACTGGCAGCGCTGATAACAAAAGGCAGGGATAAGGCGAGCAAATAGAAGGCGCGGGCGCTCTCAGTGCGAAGTGCGGCCGGCACGGAGAGAGCCGAGGCGACCAGCGCGCCGGTGAATACGGCGAGCAAGAGAGTGCCGCAAGCGCCGAAAGCCGCCATCAGATACAGCGATGTCCAGAACAGCCCTGGGACCTGCGCGCGCCGGCCGGCACCTAGCGCTTCAGCGATTAGCTTGGAAGCGGCACGGCCGAGCCCGAAGTCGAATAGACCCATGTAGCCGACGACGCTGGAAGCCAGAGCGAGTACGCCGAAACGGTCAACCCCGATGCCTTTAACCAGAAGTGGAACCGCTATCAGCGCGGCAAACAGCGGCACAGTTTCGCCCACCAGGTTCCACAGCGCGTTGCGGGCGAGCAAGCCGCCCGACGTCAGGCTCAACGCTTCAAATTGGTGGTCGGCTTTGTCAGTTCCACGCACCATTCGATCGTAGATGCAAGACCCTTCTCGAGCGTCCATCGAGGGCGCCATCCAACTTCGAACTGAAGGCGGTTTACGTTTGCCACCGCAACCGGCGGGTCGGTCGCGACAGGTGTGACGGCGCCAAAGTCTACTCTGTCTTGCGCGCCGAGCATCGCCGCAATTAGCTCGACAATCTGTCTTACGGTTGTCGGCTCTCCCGAAGCGATATTGACAACGCCTTCGACTTTGCTGTCGAGCAGCGCCACGACCGCGTCGGCTACGTCCTCGACGTAAAGAAAGTCCCGGATCTGGCGTCCGTGGGTGCATTTGGCGCGCTCGCCCTTGAGTAGCGAGCGGATCACCGAGGGAACCAAGCGCTGCTCGGATTCGTAAGGACCGTACAGGTAGAAGATACGGCCCCATGCGGCGCTAAGTCCCGCCTGCTTTGCAAACGCAAGCATCACTTCACGAAGCGCGTTCTTGCAAGTAGCGTAAAGCGTATTTGGCGCAGCGGGAGTCTCGGACTCGGAGAAGAGCCCCCAGCTCTGGTCGTATTCGAAACAGGTGCCGGTAAAGACGGCGCGGAAGCCTCCGGCCTCGGCAAAGGAAGTGAGCAGATGGACGCTTGCGGAAAGCCATCTCAGGTTTTCGGGAGATTCGCGCCAGTCGCGCGGGAATATGTACCAGGCGAAGTGCAGCAAATGGGACGGTTTTACCGATTTGACAAGTTCGGTCGTGGCGCTCGAGTCGAGCAGGTCCACCCGATGCCACACGGCGTCGCCCCCGAGCGCCGGGCGCTTATGGTAGGTGGCGTGCACTTCGAAGCCACGTTCTAAAAGCGGTCGTATCGCGTGGCGGCCGATAAACCCGGTTGCTCCTGTGATAAGCACGCGTTTCATGGCTGAAAGTCGGGATAGTTTGCGTCTTTGGCTGAGATAACCTCAGGCTTTAGCGGCCAATCGATCTTGAAAAGCGGGTCGTTCCAGCGCACGCCGCGCTCGCTCTCTGGATGGTAGAACTCGGAGACTTGGTAAAAGACCTCAGCATTGTCGGTAAGCGTGATATAGCCGTGGGCAAAGCCTTCGGGAACGTACAGTTGAAGCCGGTTTTCGGCGCTCAACTCGACGCCGTACCATTTCAAATACGTCGGTGAGTTGCACCGAAGGTCGATAATTACGTCGTAGATGACTCCGGCCGTGCATCTTACGAGCTTTACTTCCGCGTGCGGGGCGAGCTGATAGTGCATCCCGCGAAGCGTTGCCCGCTTGTGGTTGTACGACAAGTTGCATTGCGTTACGCGAGGGTTGAGGCCGTGCTGCTCGAACTCGCGCACGCAGAACGCCCGGGAAAAGAAGCCGCGCTCGTCGACGCGGGGCTCGAGCTTCAGAAGGTAGGCGCCGGCAAGCGGCAGTTCGACGAACTCCATCGTGGCAACTCCTTAATTGGGCTTCCTCCACCGCAGCGTCTCGTCGAGCTGGCCAGTTTCGATGCGGATTTTGCCCGTGGTGAATCCCCATCCGAGCAAGTTATTGACGACCAGATCGAGGCGCAACCCTTGCGAGCCGGTTACTAGAACGTTTCGTATCGCTTCCAAGCCTTGAACCTCCCGTAGGGAAGCTTAATCGCGCCAAATCTTCCAGGCAGCCTCGCCCCTGTTCCACAGCTCGTTCAGAAGCCTCATCTCGCGATAGGTATCCATGCACTGCCAAAAGCCGTCGTGCTCGTAGACAGCAAGCTGCCCCATGTCGGCAAGCTTGGTCAAGAGACCGGCCTCGAGCGTGTCGTGGTCGCCCTCGATGAGATCGAGCACCTGGGGCTCGAACACGAAAAAGCCGCCGTTGATAAGCCCCTGATGAACCTGGGGTTTTTCGCGAAAGACCTTGACCACGCCGTCTTGCACCTGAAGCTCGCCGTAGCGCGAAAGCGGGCGAACGCCGGTGACCGTGGCCAGGCGCTTACGGCTTGCGTGGAAGTCAAGCAATCTTCGGATATCCACGTTGGCGACGCCGTCGCCGTAAGTAGCCATAAAGGTTTCGCCGCCGATATACCGCGAGATGCGCTTTATGCGCCCGCCGGTCATCGTGTCGAGCCCCGTATCCGCGAGCGTGACCTTCCATCCTCGCTCGTCGCAACTCCCGTGAAGCTCGATCTCGCGCGAACCCAACGTCACGGTGAAGTCGCAGCTGCGAAGCTCATAGTTCAGGAAGTAGTCGCGGATCACTTCGCCCTTGTAACCCAGGCAGATGATGAACTCGTTAAAGCCGAAATGCGAGTAAAGTTTCATTATGTGCCACAGGATGGGACGGCCGCCTATTTCCACCATCGGCTTGGGCCGAAACTCCGTCTCCTCCCGCAGCCGGGTTCCCATCCCGCCCGCTAGTATCGCTACTTTCACGGTGACTCTCTACTTGCCTGCCAAACAGGATTCGTCCTTGCGCTGGTTTTGCAAATTTTTACAGAAGAGTGCACGAAACTGAATAGCATTACGAACGCGTAGTTGTAAGAGGGCGAGAAGCTAAAGCGCCAAGAGGAAGAATCGATTCAGCAAGATCACCGCACCAAAGGCTTGTCTCGATTTGGCCTTTCGTCGTGCACCATTCAACGCGCCCGAATTAGCAAGGACGCCATCCATTGCTCGGCTCGAGCAAGGCTGCTGGTTTGCTCGCTCGGTTGGATCGCCTGCTCAACTATCGTCCAGTGAACGAGATGGGCTAGGAGCGCATTTTCGTGGTGAAGAATTGCGCCACAGTTGGGTAAAAACGGACAAGCAAGGAAAATTGAAGCAAGAAAAAGCTTGTGATGGCAGGCCGGGTGTTTGAAGTTTTCGATTGCACGGGTTGCCGAGTGTGGGCGAGCGTTCCTGCCGATGCGAGCTTGCGGTGATGGCGTTTGCTTTGGCGTGGTGAGCCGGCGAGACGTTCGGATTGAAATTAGGGATCCAATGGCTCAAGTGGTTCATACTCGGGAAAGGATAGGCTTTCGCGGCGACGGAGCCGAAACGCGCCTCGAACTCCTGATGCGGGCGCGACAAGAGCACGCAAGTAGCGCGGTAGCCTGTCGAGCCACAACCGTGTAGCAATAAAGTAAAGGCTTTGTCGAAAACGACCGACAGGGGGAAAGCGATGAAGTTTCTTTATATTGGCACTCACGGCTTTGAGGACCCTACGCGCGCAACTCTGCCCTTCCTTTTGGCTAAAGGCGCCAAGGAGGCAGGTCACGAGGCTGAGATCGCGCTTTTGGGGGATGGGGTAGTGTTGTTTAACGATGTGGTCGCCGCCAACGTCCAGGGAGTTGGGTTGCCGCCGCTTCGCGAACTGATGCAATTCGCCCGCGACAACAAGATCCCCGTTTATGGCTGAGGGGCGTGCTGCCGCGGCAGGGGTGTCGCGGAGGATGTGGTGCGGAGCTGGTCGGGGATGGGTTATGTGACGCCGCAATGGCTCGCTGAGAAAATGGCAACGGTCGACCGCGTTATTTCGTAGCGATTTCTGGTTCAAGCCGGGCTCGCCAAATGGCCCGTGGAAATTCGCGCCACACAGCTTGTGCCAAGGGCGTGCCGAAAAGTGGTTGTTTGCCGTGCAGTATCGGCTTGCAGGGATGTTTTTTTGGGTTCGAGGCGATGAGCTATTAAAGCTCGCCGATTAAATCAAACTATCTGGCGGCTGGAAGCAGTTTGACGCAAGTCGCGTCAGCTATAAGGAGGGAAGGAGCGGAACCTCCAGCTAACTGAGGTCCCGCATCCTTCGTCGGCCGCCACGCGTGGGGGGTGCGCGTAGCGGCGTGGGGAGAGTGAAGTCTTGGCCTGCTGGCGAAGCAGGCTGTATAAATCATGCGCCGGCGACCGGACTTGCTACGCGTGTGCTTTCCATAATCGCCTGGGTTAGGCCAACGGAGCCTGGCCCGCCGTACGGTTCCCGAGGCGGGATGAGCGAAAGTCCGCGCGCTTGCTCCTCGAAGAGCCGAGCGTAAAGACCACCTCGGCGCAGCAGGGCGTGATGGGTGCCGGTCTCTACCACGCGTCCCTGGTCAAGCACCACGATAAGGTCGGCCTCGACCGCGCTGCGCAGCCGATGGGCGATGAGGATGCAGGTGCGCCCGCGCATCAGGCGCGCCATCGCCTCGTGCACGAGCTTTTCGGATTCGGCGTCCAGAGCTGACGTTGCCTCATCCAGAATGAGAATAGGCGGGTTTTTAAGAAATACCCGCGCCAAGGCAAGGCGCTGGCGTTGTCCGCCGGAGATCTTGGTGCCGCGCTCGCCGATCCAAGCATCGAGCCCTCCGGGCAGTGCGCGCACAAAGTCGGCAAGGTTTGCCTGCTCGAGTGCGGCCCACATCTGCTCTTCGCTTGCCTGCGGTTTGGCAAAGGCTAGAATGTCGCGCACGGTGCCATTGAAGACGTGGGTTTCTTGGGTGACGATGCCGATGTTTTCGCGCAGCGACTTGAGCGTTACGTGGCGAATGTCGCGGTTATCGATAAGGATGCGCCCGCTCGTTACGTCGTAGAAGCGAGGAATCAAGCTTGCAAGAGTCGTCTTGCCCGCTCCAGAGCGACCGACGAGCGCTACAGTGGTGCCTCCTTCGATCCGAAGGTTGATGTCGCTCAAGGCCACGCGTCCCTGCGAGCCGTCGCTCGTCGGATAACAAAAGCTCACGTTCTCGAACCGTATGCAACCTTCACGAACCTTGAGTGGGCGCGCAAGCACGTGGTCGGTAATCTGCGGCTTCAAATCGAGGAACTTGAAAATTCGCTCGATTGCGGCCGTCGCCGTGGCCATCACGATCGACAGGGCGGCAAGCCGCTCGAGCGGAGTATACATGTAGGTCATTATTCCGGTGAAAGCGACCAGCGTTCCGAGCGATACCGACCCCCGCATCACCATCTCACCTGCCACCAGGACGACGAGTGAAGGCGCAAGCTTGGTCATGAATTCAGTCCATCCCTGTTGCCACGAGGCCTCGCGAATCTTCTCCACCGTCCGGTCGTACATCACGCGCGTTTGCGCGTTGAAGCGTTCGATTTCGGCTTCTTCGCGGGCAAAAGCCTTTATGGTTGCCGCGCCCGTGATTCGCTCTTGAAGATCGCCGGCGAAAATCTCGACGACCTCTTGCAGCCGATGGGTCGTATCCTTTATACGCGGCGCGTAATAACGAATGACCGCCGCATAGAACGGCATCACGACCAGCGCAATTAGAGCCAACGTGTGGTCTAGTGCAAAAAGACCGAAGGCGACCGTTGCAAGCAGTACCACGTCGATCCAGACGTTGGTCAGCGCCGAGAACACGAATTCCTGCGCCAGGTCAACGTCGATTACCACGCGAGAGAAGATGGCGCCGGGCGGCGTCTTGTCGAAGTAGCTGTGAGGAAGGCGCTGCAAATGGCGATAGATGGCGGCGCGAAGGTCGTAGATGAGACCGCTTCCGGCAGTAAGGCCCCAAAAGTTGCGATAATAGGAGGCTATGCCCTGAAGCACGTAAACCGCAAACAGGGCAAGCGTCAAAGCCTCGAGCCGCGCCTGGCCCGAAGTACCCAATCCCAGGGCAGAGGCTAGAGCGGTGCACCAGCGGTCGATGGTCAGGTCCACGGAATCGTGGCTCGCCAAAGACAAAGCAGAAGCGCCCTCAGCACTTTGGGGCAACAACAGAACGTCGACGACGTACTTGAACCCCAAAGGATAAGCAAGCGGCAACGTAAACTTGAGGATACCCATGACAGCCGCCCCTAGCGCTCGCCCTAGATGGGGCCGAGTGTAGCCTAGGAAGCGGACCACTGGATGCTGGCGTAGCCGCGCAAGAATCGAGTTTAATGGAGACGTGATTCGAATAAACGAGATTGATTCTGCCGAATTCATTGGTATAGGCCGTTGGTATTGGTCAAAGAGTTGGTCTATGGTGGTCGTAAAGTCTCCAAGCTGCTTCCTGTGCAACGCTTATGCCATGCTAAAAGTCTGCGATCTTGGCGGCTTTTTGGCTCGGCGATATGCAACGCCGTTTTCGAAAAGGTTAATCGTGTAACCCAAATGGGAAAGTCCGCCGCCAAAGCGCCTGCCAATTACGAAAGGAGGGATGGCAGCTATGGCTCTGACGCTTAGTTCAAGCGCCTTCGTCGACCAGGGTGAAATACCGGAGCGTTACACCTGCGACGGACAAGATATCTCTCCGCCGCTTAGTTGGTCGGGTGTACCCGCCAATTGTAAGAGCCTTGCCCTTATCGTGGACGACCCCGACGCGCCTGACCCCAAAGCTCCCCGAATGGTGTGGGTGCATTGGGTGCTCTACAATCTTCCGCCAGATTGCACAGGACTTCCCGAAGGGGTAACCGATTCGCAGCTTCCGCCGGGCACCGAACAGGGCTTAAACGATTGGGGTCGTCCTGGTTACGGCGGGCCCTGCCCTCCGGTGGGGCGCCATCGCTACTTTCACAAGCTTTACGCCCTCGATATCGTGCTGCCCAAACTCGTGCCAGCGCGCAAGGCGGAGCTCGAGCGCGCGATGAAGGGTCATGTGATTGCCGAAGCGAGGCTTATAGGTACGTACGAGCGCAAACGGCGTTAGATTTTATCGCAGCTTAACCAGCTCGTGTTTTAAGCCCGCAAATTAAAATCGGCATTTGGCGGCTCTCAATGCGAGGAAGGAACTTTCCGTTTGCCCAGACTTAGCGCCTAGCCTAAAGGCTTAAGGATCGTAGCCACTCGTTGCCACGATTTTTCGGAGCGCCGCGCTCGTTTTTTTAGAGATAGTGCGACCGAGCCGGCGCGCAAGCGCCATGCATAGGCGCGCAGATCCAAGCGGAAAAAGTCTAGCCAGCTTGAGCTTAGCTTGAAGCGCCCGGAAAGTTTGAAACAATTCTCGCCACACCCTATGAAAGGTGTACTTGCTGAATTAAGTGCAATTCGGGTCTGTGTTACTTAAGCGCCCAACGATAGTATTTGGCAGGCGAAAGGTTTAGAGCTGGTTCGCAATCTCGTAAGGCATATGAGGAAGTACGACGTGATAGTGGTCGGAGGCGGTAACGCCGCCCTTTGTGCCGCGCTGGCTGCGCGCGAGCTTGGCGCAAGGGTGCTTTTGCTCGAACGGGCGCCTAAAGCTTTGCGCGGCGGGAATTCGGCTTTCACGGCTGGAGCTTTTCGCGTTGCTTACGAGAATGTTGATGACCTAGTCGAGCTTATCCCTGACTTGAGCGAAGAAGAGCGCAGAATGACCGACTTCGGAACTTACACGGAGCGTGAATTCTTCGATGACATGTGTCGAGTGACTGACTACCGGGCTGATCCCGAGCTGGTCGAGGCACTGGTGGGGCATAGCCGTTCGACGTTGCGCTGGATGAGAAGCAAGGGCGTGAGGTTCGCCCCGATGTATGGTCGGCAAGCCTTCAAGGTTGAGGGCAAGTTCAAGTTTTGGGGTGGCCTTGTAGTGGAGGCTGTAGGCGGCGGAAAAGGGTTGGTCGACGCGCTGTACCGCGCCGCCGAGCGCAACGGCGTCGAGATTCGCTACGAAAGCCCCGCGCGCGAGCTGCTCGCTGACGAGGGCGGCGTCCACGGTGTGAAGGTAAGGCAAAACGGCGTACTGCGCGAAGAGCAAGCTGGCGCTGTAGTGCTTGCTTGCGGCGGATTCGAAGCCAACGCTGAGTGGCGGGCGCGCTACCTCGGACCTAACTGGGATCTGGCCAAGGTCAGAGGAACACGCTTTAACACTGGCGACGGAATTAGGATGGCGCTAGAGATAGGTGCTGAGCCGCATGGCCATTGGTCTGGCTGCCATGCGGTGGCCTGGGACCGCAACGCGCCCGACTACGGCGACCTTTCGGTCGGGGACGGTTTCCAAAAGCACAGCTATCCGCTTGGAATCGTAGTGAACGCCAGGGGCGAGCGTTTTATCGACGAAGGAGCCGACTTTCGCAACTACACGTACGCTCGCTATGGCCGCGCGATCCTAGAGCAGCCCCATCAGTTCGCCTGGCAGGTGTTCGACGGCAAGGTCGCGCATCTGTTGCGCGACGAATACCGTATACGCCAGGTGACGCGCGTTCAGGCGCAGACGCTCGAAGAGCTGGCGCGAAAGCTCGAAAATGTCGACGCCGAGAGGTTTCTAAAGACGGTACGCGAGTTCAATTCTGCGGTTATGACCGAGGTGCCGTTCAATCCCAATATCAAGGACGGCCGGGGTACACGAGGAATCAGTCCTCCGAAAAGCAACTGGGCAAATCCGATCGACACGCCCCCGTTTTTGGCGTTCGCTGTCACCTGTGGAATAACCTTCACTTTCGGCGGTCTTCGGATCACCCCGCAAGCTCAGGTGGTCAGTACCGACGGTTTGCCGATTCCCGGGCTTTACGCCGCAGGCGAATTAGTGGGCGGCCTTTTTTACTTCAACTACCCCGGAGGTACGGGCCTCACCTCAGGTGCGGTTTTCGGCCGAATCGCTGGCATTAACGCCGCCACAGCCGCTCTGGCAGCACAATAGGGGCGCAAAGGCGCTTGAGGAGTGAAGGAAAAAACAACTTTCGCCGCTCAAGGTAAGACGTGGTGACTCGTCGAGCAAAAAGTTTAAGCGTCAGCTTGATTCCTTTGGTGTAATTAATTCCACTTGTAGACCATAATTCTTCGAGCAGTAGACCTTTGCGTCGCGCCGCCTGTAGAAACGCCTGCTCGAGCGGACCTGTCACCAGCACGAGCCCTTGAGGGTTGCTTTGCAAAAAAGCAACCGCTTCTTTGGGCCCCAAAATCTGGGTTTGCGTTCCAAGAAGGAAAATCAAGCTTGGCTCACGGTACCCCACGGTTGCAAGCGGACGCTGGCACTTGCAGGCGCGCTCTTGCGCCGAGACGGCTTCGGCCACAGAGCGGCTCACCCAAAGGCTATTTAAGCTAGGAATCACCCACAGACGCAAAGGAGGTACGATTAAGACTGTGCTCAGTACCGCCACCCAGGCAGCTTTAACCGGGTTGCCCCGTACGCTTAAGCGAGTCGCAGTCAGCGCAACGAACACCAGAGCGCCGCACGGAATCGAACTCAGCCAACTTAAGCCGTGGCCTAAAACTATCGGGGCGCTGACTATCACGGTTGCGCCTAAGAGCGTAGCCACGCCCCAGATACATCCCTCGACGCGCACCAGCCGCGAGCTGCCGGCGGCAGGGTCACAGGCAAACCGAGCGGTCAGAAGCGCCAGAGCAGGGTAGGTCGGCAAAGTGTAATGGGGTAGTTTGGTTGGCGCAAGTTCAAAAGCTACCCAGCATGGGATTAGCCATGCTAGAAGCAGGCGCTCGTAAGGTTCTGTCCGGCGCTGAAACGCATTCCAGACCGCGGCACCCGCCAGCAAAGACCCCGGCCAGAACGTTATCAGTGCACTTGCGGCGTAGTAACCTGGAGGAGCAAAGTGGCCCTCCTGGCCTCCGACGAGCTTGGGCCAAATATCGCCGAAAAACGACTCGCGGTAAAATTCATTATGGGTGGCGCGTCCGATCGCAATCGCCCAAGGCATCACGATCGCGGCCATCAATGGAATTCCCCACCACCAGCCCGAACGCTCGAACAAATGAACCTTTCGTCCCTCCGCGGAAAACGGCTTGTCCACTCCAAGCCGCTCCCAAACAGCCAAGGCGATCACGGTCAGGCCGACGACTCCAACTATCACTGGCCCCTTTACTAAGATTCCCAGGCCAAGCGCGATCCACATCTGAGCCGCATATCCCCACGGAGGCGTGCCACACCTGGCTGGCCACAGATACAATGCCGCCAAACAGCCTTGAGCCCATGTCACACACGCCAGCAGTACCGCGTCGGTGGTAGCAAGGGCGGCTTCCACGACTAACACCACCGAGGTTGCCAGGAGGCTTGCACCTAGCAAAGCGACTGCGTTGCCGAACAGTTTGGAGCCGATCCAAAAAGTCGTAAGTACGGCTGCCAGAGCGCCTGCCACCGATGGTATGCGGTACACCCAAATACGGGTGCGATTGGAAGGATTAACAGCGAGAGCCATCGCGGCTTGAAGCCAGTAGATTCCAATCGGCTTTTTGTAAAAACCCTTGCCGTGAAAACGAGGACGTATGAAGTCGCCGGTTTCGATCATCTCCTTAGTGCCTTGGGCGTATACCGCCTCGTCCCTATCCCACGGCGGAATACGCGCTATACCGGGCAGGTAGAGCACGAGGCACAAAAGCGACAAAAACACAACGCACCAAACCGTCGATAACGTCGCTGCCCGCCTAAATCGGGCGGATTGCACGGTCAGCTGAACCTGACACATTCTTTTCACAACCTATGGTGACCAGAGGATAGGGGGAAAGTGAAGGCCGTGTAGCTGACAGTTCGCGACTTAAGAGCGCGCTAAAACGTGAAAGCGATCCGCAAAGCTTTCTGAGCCCGAGCCTGCGAGATAGCTCCGGTCCGTTGTTCAACGATTGTGGCGAATCCGCTCTTGCGCTTGGATGGAGCTTGGTCGCTTAGGCGTCTTTCGAAAGCAGCTCAGCCTATCCGGGCGCTTATTGGAGAACGTCGCATATTTCCTGAAGCCGCGCTTAACACGTTTGACGCTCGCGGTGATCGCTCTCAACGACGCATCGGTCTTTAAGTGGTCGCCGAGACTCAGGGGACTCAGGTAGCAAAATGATTCCGCTAAGCAGAAAGATAAATACCCCCACCGAGCCTGCCCACTCCCAAAAACCTAGTTGCCAGAGCTGTGGGTTTTTAAGCCAAATACATAGCCGGTTTAAGCATTCAAGTTTGGCTGCGACAAGAAGCCTCAAGGCGACGGCAACAATTCCCGGCACTGTGACGATGCTCCATGAGGCGACAAGTAATCGTCGTCGGCGAGGGCTTAGGTTTGCCCTGACCGCGCAGGCATAAAAGGCGAGCATCCCAACACCCAAGGCAAGTGCGCAAATGCGTGCAAAAGTTTCATGAAGTCTCAAAAGAATAACGCTGCCAAAAGGAAGTGGCCAAACCACCACGCTTGCAAGGACCAGGGAAATCGCACCCGTGGCAAAGGCACCGAAACCAACTTCGGCGCAAAGCCGCCACTCGGCGCGTAAACCTCTGCTTATGTATGCGGCAAATGGGAAAATAAGGAAACCGCTTATGGTCAAGCCCGATGATGGTATCGCGTAGAAGGTGGGATTGTTTGCGGGGTAAAGAAGCTTCGAAATCGACTTGTGATACCACTCGTATTTGCTGGGAAACAACCAAACGGCTACGACAAGTACCGCGAAGTAAGACACGAAAAGCAGTGGAGCGAGCACTAGAAGTAGCGTGCTTTTTCTAAATTTGCCCAAAAAGAAGTCGTTGATTATCCGGTATTGCATGAGTCCGCACCATAACGGCCACTTGTTTCGCGCACCTGAGATAAAACGGCTCAGCACATTTTTGGCTGTAAGAGAAGTGAAAGCGGCCTGGGCTGTTTGCGCCGATTAAACGCGCTCGAAGGCGCCGTCAGCTGCATGCTCTCAAGGCTCGTCTTGCAATCCGCGGAAAGTTACTCATTCACTGGTCGAAACGCTAAGCACCTTTTGAGGAACACGATGGTGCTGGCGACAGCGAAATGCTGTTAGTGGGACTTAGTAGTGCTGCCGCGCCTGTTGGCCCGAATTAGTTGAGTTACGCGTCTCCGCTTTGTCGTGATGCACTTTCGGTGTCCATCTTGGCGAAGCCGTTACAATTCATCGCGTACTGGCTGCAAGTACTTGTTCGCCGAAATGGGTGGCGGCAAAAAGCGTTGTCAATGTTCGCATCATTCCGAAGTGAAATAACCGAAAAGTTCATAAGCAAAGTAGAGCAGCAAGGCAAAAAGAATCAGCTCCTCGATCCAGAAGATAACCTTCTTGACTATGCCCTCGTGCAGAAAGTGATGGACCGCAAGTCCAACCAGCCAGGAAAGCACTATTGCCACTAGGACGGTGCTCGTGTGGTGGGTCAGCGTCTGAATTGCGGGAATGTTGACCCAATCGTAAATCCAATGTTGTGGATAAGCGTCGACGAAGATGAAGCGCCCCGAGGCGATCGCAAGACCAAGATAGATTTCGACGGCGCAAACGCCCAACGCACGTGACCTCGGCGCATTATCGTGTCAGATGTTTTGAACCATACGCAAGCAAGGCGTCACTTTTTCAGTGAAGCGAACGGGTCTGTATTGGCGTTCTATTGCCTGGGTTTCGTGTAGTTTTCCTTGGGCGCCACCGAGTTTGGCATGCGTAAAACCGCAGCGGCGATCGAAAATGACTTTTTGCACAGTGATGTTCTTTGAGTTTTCCGTGGCGCGCATCAAGCCGTTCGTCCGTGCCTTTAATTTGAAGGGTTCGCCGTCAGCCGGAGCCGGCCTGCAAGCTTCGTTGTAGCCTCCTAACCTGGTTCAGGGCGCAACTGCGGACATTCGCAAAGCAGCGAGTGACGACCTGCGTGTAGGCTTGCGCAAAATCGTGGCCGCGACATGTCCGCCTAAGTTCTAAGGTGATCGGGCCGCACTAGGACGGGTTTTTTGGTGACCTAGAGCAGATTGCAGCCAAAAGGGATTGCTTCGACCGTGCGTTAAATACGGGTGGGGAACGCAGAGCCAAAATTACGTGTTGACATCAGTGGGAGAACTTGACCTATACTAGCTCAGGCAAGCCGATCTGGGGTGTCTGACGTTCGTTGCTGGACTACAGTGAAGGCCGATTAAACAGCAAGATGATTAGAGCACTTGGCGATTCTCCACAGGCGAAGAGGCGTGGTTTCCTGATGCCTGTGGCGCTGCTGGCGGCGCTCTCGATTCTGTTCGCCGCAACCGCCGCTACGGCCGACCGGCACTCCATCGTTCCGACTTTCAGCAGTGGCGTAAGCTTCTGTCCTTTCGACGATTTCGCCCTGCACTCTACGCTCGACCTGCCATCGCCACCCAGCTTACCTGCACCCGGTGCGGCTCCTTGTCCACCGAAACTTTCTGACAGCCGTTGTGTCCTTCAAGCCTATCATGGAGTCTGGCTAAGCCGGGCTCCGCCCAATTGCCCCGCCGTATCTTAAGACGTAGTTGAAATAGGCTGCGGACGGGGCTTTCGGTTCGCTTAAAATCGCAACAACACTGATGGTGCGGCGCAAGGGCTTGACTGGCGTTTGCCGGTGCGATCGAACCGCTTACGAGCGCGAAGTGTGCTTTCGCTTGGTAGTGCTGATTGCGTTCGAGCGGCAAGGTTTGGGCCGCTGACCGCGAGCCCTACCCTCTAGCGAGCCGATCCGCCTAAGCGAGGCCCAACCGGCTACGGGAAGCGTGGGCCCCATTTTCGCCCCAGGGTAGCTTTGATTTGGCAGGGGGATTGTCCGCGCGCAAGCTTTTCGTTGGGTCTCGCTCCAGCCTGTCGCAGCGCACTGTGAAACAATCGACGCGCCATGCGCAAGGGCTCAGACCGCTTGCGCGTATGGTGCCAGTCAATTGGCGGGAGCTGCACATGCGCAGGAGTCGACTCTGCGGGCTTCGACTGACATTGGTTTTAGCTGCGGCAATGCTGCAATGCACCTTCGGCTTGGCCACCGCGGCGGAAAAAACGTCGGGTGCCGGTGTGATCACCGGCGTGGTGAAGGATTCATTAGGCAAGCCGATAGCAGGGGTCACTGTAACTCTTAAGGCCAGCCACGGTCACGACGTGGCGAAGACGAAAACAGACGCCAGCGGGCTGTTTTCCTTCACCGGAGTGCGTGAAGGAATCTACCTGGTGGTGGCGGAAAAAGAGCGTTACCACCTCGCCTCAGAAATCGCGCAACTGCGCGGCGGCGAACGCTTTGGGCCAATTACTTTAACGATGGAGTCTCTCAAGCCTCTCACTGTGGCGGTCAGCGCAAGCCGACTAAACCAGGCAGCTAACCGCCTTTCGCCAGCGGGCAACAGCGCTTACACCCTGACCGAACAGAACATCGAGGGACTGCCGGAAGGCGAGGATACGCCGATAAACCAGGTTCTGCTCCAGATGCCCGGTGTGGTTCAGGACGAAGACGGGCAGATTCACGTGCGGGGTGCCCACGCTGATTTACAGTGGCGGATCAATGGCGTCATGCTGCCGTTTGACACGTTCAGCGGCTTCGGTCAGGTGCTGTCGTCCTATTTCATACGGTCGATAAGCTTAACGGACGGGGCTTTGCCAGCTCAGTATAGCTACCGCAACAGCGGCGTGCTCGACATCCAAACCAAGGACGGCTGCTCGGACCGCGGCGGAAACTTCGAGCTTTTCGGTGGTCAGCGCGAAACAGCGAAGCCCAACTTCGAATACGGAGGATGCGAGGGCAGTTTCAGTTACTACGTCACAGGCTTTTTTCTGCACAGCGACCTTGGCCTTAGCTCTGCCACGCCGGCGCCGACGCCGATCCATGACAACACCAATCAAGGCCAGGGCTTTGGCTACTTTTCATACTTTCTTAATCCCACCACGCGTTTGAGTTTGATCACGGGGATTTCTGTGCAGGGTAATCAATTTCCCGACTGGCCGTTTCAAGTACCTCAATATTCGCTCGCGGGCGTCAATCCCGCTACTTATCCGTCCACGATGCTCAACGAGAGCCTGTTTCAGCAGTACTATTTCGCAATTTTGGCTCTCCAAGGTACGGTCGGCACGAAGCTCGACTACCAACTCGCTTTCACCACGAAGTACAACACGATTCACTTCTTTCCAGATCCAATAGGCGATCTCATATATCAGGGAGTGGCGTCGAACGAGGACCATTACGAAATCGCCAACAGCCTGCAGGGTGACTTCACATATCGTCACAGTCAGAGCCATTTGCTAGGCTTTGGCTTCTATGCGGGTCAATACGCGGACTATTTTCACGATCGTTCGCTCGCCTTTCCCGCCAACAGCTCCGGGCAGCAGACGAGCGACGTTCCGATCGCTATCGTGAACAATTTCGACAGCCTTAACTGGCTGTTCGGAATCTACGCTCAAGATACTTGGCGGCTTAGCGAACAGTGGAGTTTGGTTTACGGTCTCCGTTGGGATGAGATGCTGGCTTCTTTCGAGTCGGCCAACCAGCTGAGTCCGCGGTTTAATTTAATCTGGTCGCCGACCAAGGACACCACGTTTCACGCCGGGGTTGCGCGCTTTTTCGAGACACCGTCGTTCTATACCATCTCGCCGCTCAGCTTTGCTTCTTTTGCCAATACAACAGCGGCGGTCGAGCCAGGTGTGCTTACGCCAAAACCTGAGCGGGATTGGTACTTCGACGTCGGCGCGATCCACGAACTTGCGCCAGGGCTTCAGATCGAGGAAGACGCGTACTACGAATTTGCTCACGACGTGCTCGATCTAGGTCAGTTTGGGTTTGTGCCGATTTTTATTCCCTTCAACTATCTCGACGGACGTATCTACGGTTCCGAAAGCTCGGTAAGCTATCGCGTCGGCAAGCAGTTTACGATGGGCGCCAGTTTTACTGCTTCAGTCGCCGAAGGGAAAGACGTCGTAACCGGGCAGTTCAACTTTACCGAGCAAGAACTGGCGTACGCGCAGAACCACTACATTTATCTGGACCATCAACAGTTCTACACCGCTTCCGGATGGGCGACTTACCTTTGGGGACCCTACTTGTTCAGCATAGACGGCCTTTACGGGAGCGGGCTTAGAGCAGGTTTTGCCAACACGGTTCAACTCCCCTACAACTGGCAAATCAATCTAGGAGTCGCCCGTAAGGTGGAACTGCCGGGAATCGGGCCTGCCTCGCTTCGGCTGGCGCTTATCAACATATTCGACCGCACGAATCTTCTTCGCAACGGCACGGGAGTTGGTATTTTCGCCCCAGCTTACGCGCCTCGTTTTGCCGCCTATGCCGGGGTAAAAGTGCCGCTGCCAGCTATGTGAGGCGTGCGCGCTCACACAACTTGTTTGCAGCCGTGAGGATTGCAGCTATCAGGGTCCGAATGGTTGTTATAGCTGAGTAAGACGCTTGGAGAACGCTAACGCTTCTATTCGATTATAAGACGGAACGGACTCGCGAATCGAGGCTTGCGTCAGCTCAGTTACTTAACCCGCATCCCCATCTCTGAATTCGGTCGTACGAAAACAACTTTGATACGTGCAGGCTTGGGGCGCGTAAGGTGTTGTGTGGGAGGGTGAATCGTGGGTGGGACGCAAAGACAGTACTTTCAGTTCTCGTTTGACGGCTTTCTGTGGGTTGGGTTTGACGGTCTGCAAGTCACTTCCGG
This sequence comes from Pseudomonadota bacterium, assembly GCA_021324755.1. Lineage (GTDB taxonomy): Bacteria > Desulfobacterota > Binatia > Binatales > Binataceae > JAJPIL01. The sequence goes on along the minus strand of JAJPIL010000007.1, from coordinate 343,356 downwards.
GGCGGTTTGATCCTGATGCGCGAGCTGGATGGACGTTTCGGCTTGGTCGAATTGGTGGGCCAATAGTTGGGCGATTTCCGGCGAGGCGAGAATAGCTAGCTGTGGCTGGTCGATCTGCTTCAGCAGGCGATCTGTGACCCCGTTGGCCGAAGAGGATAAATGCGGCACCGGGCGCCACCTTTTTCAGTGGAATAGCGCGAGCGCAGGGCAAAGTAGACCTCAAAGTAGATCCCGATGATGACGCTGGGGCAGCGCGATAAGTGTATGTAAAAAAGTGCTTGGAAAACGAAGATTTCTGCTGCCGCTTACCCTGGGGACGTGAAACGCCCCTTTTCGGCGTCGCTTTGGCAATGGGGGATCAGAACCAGTCTAAAACCTTGCAAGATAAGTACGCTCGGTCTATACGAGCAGATGTAGTGGGAGAGTTAAAACGAGGATCCCGGTTAAGAGTTGTTGGCGATGACTGGTGAGCATTTTTTAATCAAGCTCGCGCAAATCGGGCTTCAGTTTGCAGTTTTCACCGCTGTCTTGCCCTTGATGACGCAAGGTCGCCGGCCACTTGCCCGCCATCAATTGGTAGGCATTAAGCTCATCCTCGACCATCAGTTCGCGCTGCTTTTTTCCGCAGTTTTTCCCTATCTATTGTTCTACTGGCTGGTCGGCAAAACAGAGATATGGGTTTGGCGAGGGGCCAGTTTGATGCTTGGCACTTTTCTAGCTTTCGAAACCGTTGCCCAGCTCCTGCGAATCAAGGAACTGGGACCCTCTGCTGACGTCCCCACGCACTCGAGTAAGACCGTACTTTACCTTCTCGCCCTGCCAACACCCGCGATCTCTCTGCTCCAATTTTTGAATGTATCTTTCGGCTCGTTCGCCGTGTATTTGACCGGCGCTATATGGCTTCTGGTTCCGGCCGCAGTTCAGTTCTGGGGCTTGGTGGTGCATCTGACGCGAATAGACGAGAACTGAGCGCGGGAGTTTTAAGCTTGCCCCCGTTAACCATTCGAGTCATCGCGTTTCGTGCCTTTTGCGCGCCAAGCGCATTTTATCCGCAGCTCGTGGCCACGCATGAAAGCCGAAGCCTCAGCTAGCCAAACTGCATAAGCCCGCGGGAACGAAGGCCAAGAGCAGGGCGCGCAAATAGTTATTCCTGTTGAGTATCGTTTGCTCTGTGGGATACTTTTGTCGAACCAGGCGAGCTATTAAACTTTGTCAGCCCGGCGTCCGATTATCGTTTTTTAGCTGTGCCTATTCTACGAATCAGCCCCGCCGCCCGTGTGGCATCGGGCTCCGAATCGAACCCCAAAACCGCGGAAAACTTGCGGCCAACGACTTGCGCCACGACAAAGGATAAGTTGATTCCTGCGTCGCCGATCGCTTGGGCGATTTTATGTCCCAGCCCCGGACGGTCGTCGCCTTCGACAATCAGGCATGGCGCCGAGCCTTCAGTTAAGCCCGCGTTTCGGGCAGCCTCGTTCTGTCGCTTCCCACTTACTGGGAATACTTCAACGACCCCGCCGGCGCTCTGATTTTCCGCCATCGCGTAACCGATGACTACCTTTAGGTTTGCGCCGGCGTCCGCCAAAGGCGCCAGCGTCTCGGCTAGAGCGCCGGGACGATTGCTCACCTCTTTTCGCCACAGTCGAGCTTTTTTGACAGTGACCGCCATAAGATCTCTCACCTCCTGCGGGCGATTATGGTCTGCCGCGCGCCTTATGCCAACTGGATAAGCCTTGCCTCGCCGAGCGAGGGCCCTCGAGTTTGCCGCTCGAACAACTCTTTTTCGACGCGGGGAAAACAGCTACCTGTCGCCCAAGCTTCACAGAGCATAAAGAGTTTTTTCGGAAAAGTTTGTGGGTCGCGGGATGAGCTGCCATAAATCCTTAATAGTTGAACTCCGCGAACTCTCCGCAGCGCGCGTCCTCGAATGGTGAAATCCTAAAGAGCGATTGTCTTTGTCACGGCCAAAGCGGCGTTTTTTCACCCTGGCCGTGTAAAGCGCGCCGCTGTCACATGAGCATACAGGCGCGGCAACAAGACGTCCTAAAAAATTGTCGGCTTTAACCCATCAGAGCGTGTGTAGCTTTCTACCCTTTATTTCGCCGCCGAAAGTTCAACGAGAAGTCAAAAGTCCGGACGACTTTTTGTGCTTGTTATCGGGAAGATTTGGAATTATCTCCGACAAATTTCGGGAACTTTTTCCAATGCTGGGCGGGAGCAAGTGGAAATAACTTCTTAGCTCGTTCGGCCGCGGATGTGCTATAAGGCTTGCGCAGCTATAGCTCGTAACTGCGCCCTGCAAGGCTTCGATGCCTTCAAATTTTGTCGGTTGGCAAAACAGCAAGATAGGGCGCTCTTTAATGGGGGGCATGTCAGTTGTTATAGCGCTTCTAACGGCTTTGATTTTTTGCGCCACTCCGAGCTGGGCTCAAGTTTCTGAACAAAGCCAGTTGGGTGGACCAGCGAGGCTCAGCGGCAAGGTAGAAGATGCGCTCAAGCGACCGCTTTCGGGCGTTTCGCTCGAACTTAGGTCGGCCGACGGCAAAATAGTTAGCCATGCCACGAGTGATCAGCAAGGCCGTTTCGAATTCAAAAAAGTCGCACCCGGTATTTACGCCATCGTTGCCAAAAAGAAAGGCTTCAAAACCGCGACCGCGGTCGTAAAAAGCCCACAGGCGAGGTCTCTTGAGCTTACGATGGAATCCGAAAAACCTCTGACCGTAGAGGTGATCGCGGCCTTGAACAAGGCGCGAAATGCCCTTTCGCCCGAGACGGGCAGCAGTGTGTACAGGTTTACCGACAAGGATATCGACCAGCTACCTCAGGGCGACAATACTCCGCTCAATCAAGTTTTGGCTCAGGCGCCTGGCGTATCACAAGACGGCTATGGCCAGGGGCAGGATCAGATCCACATTCACGGGTTAAATGGTGGCGGGATTCAGTACCGCCTAAACGGAATCTTTTTGCCCGAGGCGGTCAGTAGCTTCGGTCAGCTCTTCAGTCCCTATTTCATCAAGAGCGTATCGCTTATCGACAACTTTCAGCCAGCCCAGTTCGGCTTTCGCAACGAGGGCGTGGTCGATATCCACACAAAGGACGGATGCCTCGATAATGGCGGTCAGGCTGAGTACTTCGGCGGACAGCGAGCCACGATCCAGCCGAGCTTTCAGTATGGCGGATGTAGCGGCAATTTGAGTTACTACGTCAGCGCCTTTGCCCTGCAGAGCGCTCTTGGCGTGCAGTCGCCTACTCCCACCCCGACCCCCGAGCATGACCGCACCGACCAAGGTCAAGGTTTCGGCTACTTTTCCTATCTTTTAAGCCCGACCACGCGCCTGAGCCTTATAGCCGGCACCGCGATCAATTTTTTCCAAATTCCGGGCCAGCCCAATTTGCCCGTCGCTTTCCCGATCGCCGGCGTGTTCAATTATCCGAACTCTGCCGACACCAGCGCACACGAGCTCGAGCAGAATTACTACGCAGTCCTTGCCCTTCAAGGCACCGTTGGCTCGAAGCTCGACTATCAAATCGCGTACTTCAGCCGCTACTATGCTCTTCAGTACGATCCGGACCCGATAGGCGACCTTGCATACAACGGCATTGCCGACCGAGTGCTTCACACCGGTTTCATCAACGGCATCCAGGAAGATACCTCCTATCGCCTGAACGCTCACCATACGTTGCAAGCGGGTTTCTACATCAGCGGCGAAACGATCGAGGAAGACAATCGAGCACTTGTTTTCCCCGCAAATTCGCAGGGCGAGCCTACCAGCACCCAGCCGGAAACGATCATCGACGATTTCAACGGCTACGACCTGGTTCTTGGTTTTTATGGGCAAGATCAGTGGCGCCCAACTGAAAAGTTGGAAATCACCATCGGCGCTCGTTTCGACGTGCTCGACTATCTGAGCTGGCAATATCAGTTCAGCCCGCGCCTGGGCCTGGTATACAGTTTGACTCCCACCACTACGTTGAATGCCGGCTATGCTCGTTACTTCCAACTTCCACCGTTCGAGTCCGTTCTGCTCGAGACCGTAAATAAGTTCGCAAATACAACCGGTGCCTCGGCTATTACGTCAGGCAATCAGAACATCAAGGCCGAGGACGACGAGTTTTTCGACGCAGGTATAACCCAGCGACTGCCTTTTGGCTTTAATGCCAGTGTGGAAGGCTTTTTCATGTGGGCCACGAACAAGCTGGACCTGGCCCAATTTGGCAGCACCTATATTTTCGCCCCGCTTCAGTACCAGCACGGCAGGATGTGGGGTGCGGATTTCAGCCTGGTGAAAAATACCGAGCACCTGTCTGCCTATTTTAACTTTTCTTACACGATCGTCGAAGGCAAAAATGTCGTTGCCGGTCAGTTTTTGGTTGACGACCCGGAGGAGCTAAACTATATCGCCCATCATTGGGTAAATCTCGACGACGACCAGGAGTTTACGTCGTCTGCCGGCTTGAGTTACCGTTGGGGCCGGTACCTGTTTAGCGTCGATGGTTTGTGGGGAAGCGGTTACCGGTTCGGCTTCGCCAACTTAGAAAATCAGCTTCCCTACCTTCAGGTCAACGCGGCCGTGGCGCGCAACTTTTACGTGCCCCGCGTCGGCGACGTGCAGTGGCGTATAAGCGCGATCAACGTGTTCGACCACGTTTATCTGATCCGGCAGGGGAGCGGAATCGGCATTTTTGCTCCGATGTACGGCCCCAGGCGAGCACTTTATAGCACGTTGACGGTTCCGATCGGCCGGAGGCAAACACCCTAGCGTTGGCAGCTAAGAGAAGAACGAGCCAGGAATTGTGGTGCTCCCCATGCCGTCGCGCATCGGAAACAGCTTGTTGCCGGGATCTTTCACGTATGGGGCATCCGAGGCTCGATGCTTAGGTCTAAGCCAACGTCTGACTTAAGTGTTCTTAGTGCTGAGCGATAAAACCCCCGACAGCAGCCGCTTTTGGTCGAACGATGGCACGACTTTTGAGTCTCAGCAGGCCGTTCGCGCCGTTGCGCCCGCGCTAGATCACGACAAAGTCCTGAGTGATGATAAACGGGATAGGGCGCGAAACGTCGAGAAAGTTCGTTTCGTCAGCTCGCACTGCCTGATACTGCTGGCTCGCTGCCGCCTCGCGGATTGCATCGGTGGAATCGAACCATAGTTCGGCTACGCCATCGTAAACGGGCTCAAGTCCGGCGCGGTATGCCCCGAGGCGGACGTGGCTTTGGACGTAGCGGCGAAGCTGAGGAATCTGTGTTACCAGTGGGCCGTGGGTTTCGCGCCAATAACGCTGAAATGTTTCCACCTCCATACCGGGTTTGCGGCGCACGAACACTAGCATGTGCATCATAGTCGAGCTGCTAGGCCCGTCTTTTTGAATACGTTCCTCGGTTACGATAAAGCTCATCTTGGACAGGTCGACGAACGCCTGGTTGTCAGCAAGCGCGGCGCGGCTTTCCGGCCGCTCGGCGATTCGGCGCATCGTCTCGACGTCGTCGTACCACAACTCGGCCACACCGTCATAGAGCGGTTCGCGCGTGCGGTAAACCGAGCGAATCGTATGGCATTGAACGTAACGGCGAAGCTCGGGAATCCGACGCACCAGCTGCGCGTGCTGAGTGCGCCAGTAATTCCCGAACTCCTTGACGCTTAGGCCGTCTTTGCGCTTAAGAAAATAAATCGCTTTGACCATGTCCACATCTCCTCGCTCACCGTACGGTCGCTGGCAGTCAAGCAAACGTTCGCTGACTTAGGTATCGCACATTTCATCACCGGTAGTCGAGCGAAACTGGCCTGCGCTAGGGTTGGCTAGCGGCTAAATCCTTGCCGCATTTCCCCGACGCTAACGTGTGAAGTAGAGTAAAGAAGACGACAGCGCGTGGATAATGCCGGGATGGGAGAATCTAGGGATGGCGGCTTTTCGAACCTTTGAGCCGGTGGGTGTGATTCCTGCTTGCCTTCTGCCGTTCAACGAGGATTTTTCGCTCGACGACCCCTCATTTCGTGAGCATTTGCGTTTTCTGGCCGCGACAGACGGTATCTCAGCGATCACCGTGAACGGTCATTCTTGTGAAGTGCCGTCGCTTACCTTTGACGAACAGAAGCGGGTAATCGAGATCGCGGCCGACGAGGTTGGTGGGCGCATACCGCTTGTAAGCGGCGTCTACGCGGACGGAAGCCTTGAAGCCGCTCGACTTGCGCGTATGGCACAGGCAGCCGGAGCTTCTGCCTTGCTCGTATTTCCGCCAAATCCGTTTGTGATGGGAGCGCAGCGACGCCCCGAGATGGCACTCGCGCATTTCCGGACGATCGCTGACGCCACGGACCTGCCGCTGATTGTATTTCAGTATCCGCTTTCGAGCGGTCAGGGCTATCCTATCGATACGCTTGTCGGGCTTGCCGAGGAAATACCCAGTATCTGCGCCATAAAGGATTGGTGCGGCGATCCAGTGCTCCACGAAAAGCATATTCGGACGCTTCACAGCTTGGCCCGTCCGATAAGCGTGCTTACCACTCACAGCGCGTGGCTTTTAAGCTCGCTGGTTCTGGGATGCGACGGAATCCTCTCGGGTTCGGGAAGCGTTATCGCCGATTTGCATGTCGCGCTTTACCGTGCCGTGCGAGACGGCGATCTGGTTGGCGCGCGCTCCGTCTACGAGCGCATTTCTTCTCTGGCCGAGGTATTTTACGCCGAGCCGTGGGTCGACATGCACAATCGGATGAAGGAAGCACTGGTTATTTTAGGTCGCCTTAAACGGGCGGTGGTGCGCCCGCCTCTCATCAAGCTTCCGCCGCATGAAATCGAGCGTATTCGGGTTGCTCTCGCTCGCGCCGGCGTGCGCAGGGACGGTGCTTTGATCCGATAAGAGCGGCCCTCGGGAGAAGTTGTCACAAGCGCAGCAAAAATCGCGGCGTCGTGGCTTGCTTGAGAGAAGTTCATCCGGTTAGAAAAACGCTTCTTTCGTGAAAGTTTTGCTCTGAGCGCTCAAGGCAGGCGCGCTATCGTTTTCTCTGTGGCGTGCTCGGCTCATGTTTTTAACCGATCGCGTGTGTTGACCCCAACTCGCACGCTTTTTTCGCGAAAGCTTGACCGACAAATGGGGAAGGGACAAGCTGATGCGAAGGCGAAACCGTAAATCTCGTTGGTTTTGGTTCAAAGTTTTTGAGCGGGACATTTTCCTTGGAAGGGGATGCGAAGGTTGGGCTCGATAAATTCGCGCAGAGCGCGGCCATAAAAGCGCCATATGTAAGCTCTAAGGAAGGGGGGCTATACGAAGCATGTGTTTTATCCATTCAGACTATTCTCTTTCGCGAAGGAAATTCATACAGCGCGTATCAGTTGGGACTGCCGCCGCAGCGGCGATAGCGAGCGTTGGCAAAAAGCTTGCTGCAGCGGAGCAGGGAATTTACGTTGCCGGCGTGGGGCGGCCCGACGCTGTAATTGGGGCACCTACATCCGACGACCCAGTCGAGCCAGAGGTTAAAATTGACGGTTTTTCGAAAACCCTTCATAACCGCTTTAATCAGGACCTCAAGCCGGTGGCCACGGTCAAGCAGGGACAGGCGGTTCAATTTTTATGTCGCGACGCGCTCGATATCGGCAGCGCGGCGCAGACGCTTACGCCTGACGGTACACTGAAGCTTGACCTCGGCAAGATTCATCCGCTTACGGGGCCGGTTTACGTTGAGGGAGCCAAGCCCGGAGATATTCTTGAAGTGGAGGTGCTCGATGTCGCGCCGCTGGTCGACTTCGGTTACGTCGTGATGGGGCCGCTGCTGGGGCTTTTCGGAAGCTTGCGGCCCGAGCCACTTGCACCTTTTGCCCAGTTCATTGAGGCTAGCGAGTTGAGCGACCCCGCACCCGGCAAGGTGCCAAGCGCGATCCCCGAGGATCAGCCGTACAACGCCGGTGCTCCTTTTGTGCAGATATTCACCTTTAACAAGGGTCAGAGCACCGGGTTTGCCCAGTTTGTGGGCAAGGACACGGGCAAGCGCGCCAAAATTCCTATCGCGCCGTTCATGGGCGTTTACGGCGTCGCGCCCCTGCGCAAGGGAATGTACCGTACGGTGCCTCCTAACGTAAGCGGCGGCATCGGCGGCAACGCCGACATCAAGCATTTCGTCAAGGGGGCGCGTATCCAGTATCCGGTCTACGTCGAGGGAGCGAAATTTTCGGTTGGCGATGGACATATGGCACAGGGCGATGGGGAGATATGCGTCACCGCGGTGGAAACGTTGATGGCTGTGACGCTCAGCTTTCGCGTGATCAAACACCAGATCATCGAAAGTCCCCGCGCCATCGTTCCGACGTCCGATCCAACGCTTAGCGCGATGACTCCGGAGATGCGGGAAAAAGGTTTTTACCACACGGTCGGTGTGGGACCCGATTTGATGGAGAATGCGAAAAAGGCCGCGCGCGAGATGATCGATTGGCTGGTGCATGAAGAGGGCTTAAGCCTTCATGAGGCATATGCTATCTGCAGCGTAGTCGGCGACCTCAAGATAAGCGAAGTAGTCGATATTCCGAACTGGGTCGTGTCGATGACGGTGCCCCGAGGAATCTTCGAGCGCGTCTGATCCGGTCGTGGCTGAAGGTTGTTAAAGGCGCAAGGTTTCGCGTCTTACTTTAAGCTTAAATCTTTTCGGTCTGCGTGTGTCGCTATGTGGAAAGCATAGAGCGTTCGAGGTTTGTGATGCCTGAACGCTCTATCGCTTTCCCGCCTGTCCGAGCGTTAGAGACGGCAAGCTCGCCAGATTATCGCCTTAAAGAGCGCCGTCGTTAGGCCGGCGCCCTGTCCAAAGCAAGCCTGCGTGGTACCATATTAACAAAGAGTCCTAAGGAGGTGCTTGCGATGGCGACGTACGTAATGTTGACGAAGCTTGCGCCAGAAGCCGTCACTAACCCATCAAAGCTCGAGGACTTGAACAATCAGGTGGCCGACAAAATTCGCAAAGAGTGTCCGAACGTGAAATGGGTTGCTAATTACGCTGTTCTCGGCGGTTGCGATTATCTTGACATCTTCGAGGCTCCGGATACGGAAACAGCAACCAAAGTGGCACTGCTGGTACGCTCTTTCGGACATGCTACGACCGAGACGTGGCTTGCCACGCCCTGGGATCGTTTCCTGCCCTTGGCAAAAGCTCTTAAGTAGCTAAACAGTGGCATCGATCCCGGCCGCAAGGCTTAGACTAAACCTTCTATCGAGGCGAGCTACCGCAGTGCGTTTCTACTTTGCGTCCTACGCCCTCATCTGACATGTTCGATTGTGGGCGAAGGACCGGAATAGCTCCTGGTTTTCATCAAAGGTCAGTGGTAGGCTTTGGCGGATGCTCGAGCTTGCGGGTCATCGCGCAAGCTGCCGCAGCGCCAAAGCCACCTCTTCTGGTGCTTCGCGAGGAATAAAATGCCCTACCTCCAGCACGCGTCGCTCGTAGCCTGCGGTAAAAAAGCGGTCCTTGCCTGCGCTAGTTTCAGGTAGCGTTGCACCATCCTGCTTGCCGTGGAGCACGATCGTGGGCACGTTTATTTTTGGGAGCGCGGCCATCCGCCGTTCAAGTTCGTCATAGCGCGGGTCGCCAGGTGCAAAACCCCATCGATGCTGGTACGAATGGAGGGTTATCGTCACCCAGTCTTCGTTGTCCCACGAGCGCGCGGTCTCCTCGAACTCGCGTTCGCTAAAACGCCATCTGGGCGCCCAGGTGCGCCACAAATAGCGGCAAAGCCCGCGCCGGTCAGCTGCCAAGGTTGAGCGGCCGCGTGGGGTGGCAAAGAACCAATGATACCAGTATCGGCTCGTCTGCTCGTATGAAAGCGCCTGGTCGGGCGCGTTGGTGCCGTAACCCACCGAAAGCGCCACCAAGCCGCGCACCCGCTGCGGATAAAGAGCAGCGAAAATATATGCCGCTCGCGCGCCCCAGTCGTGACCGATAAGGTAGAAGCGGTCGAATCCCAATGCGTCGACAAAAGCGCGCAAGTCGTCAGCCAATGCTGTGAGCTGGCCGCTTTTGCTTGTCATCGGAACGGCGAAGCGGGTCGGTCCGAAGCCTCGCAAATAGGGCGCTAAGACTCTGAAGCCGTGGCGCCCTAGCTCCTCAGCCACGGCTCGATATGTCGTGGCGTCGTCGGGCCATCCGTGAAGAGCCACCACGGCTTCTCCGTTCGGTTGGCCGAGCTCAAGGTAAGCAATCTCGAGCGGGTTTGCGACAACCTGCTTCAACTCCATCTGACGAGGCTCCTCATCCGGCAGACGACCGAATTCTTAACATACTACGTCGACGCTTGTGGCAAGCAAGAGTTTAACGGCCTAGTGAATTTTGCTTATTCATCGTAGTCCCATAATTTTTTCGCGCGACGATACGTTACCTGTGACGGAACAGCAACTGTTTTCGGGCCATCTCTCAAAAAGCCTCCACAAGCGAGCCGATTCCCCACAGCGTGAGAGCAACGCCTACCAGACGGGAAACCCATTCACCCCAAGGCATCGTTTTTTCAACTAACACTAAAAGGGCAAGTGCGCCGATCCAAAAAATGCTCATCACGCCGCCCACGAACAAAAGCGCCATCAGCATCCAGCAGCAGCCAAGGCAGTAAAGCCCGTGCTCGGCACCGCTCAAGAATGCGCCGCTTGCGCTGCTGCGCCAATGGAACAGGATGAAGTCGAGCGGCGAACGGCAATGTCGAAGGCATGCCGTCTTCCACGGCGTCCATTGGTAGAGGCCGACAGCTATGAGCATGCCTGCGGCGAACGACTTGTTGTTCACAGCCATCGTTGGCGACAAAAGTCGGGCCTGGTCGAGCGCCCATTGAAGCGCCGTTGCAACTGTGGAGAACCCCACCCACACTGCGAGGTACCCAGCGACGAACAGCGCCGTAAGACCGCGCGAATTAGCTCCCGATTGGCGCCCGGCAACTGTCGCAATTAAAAGCGTTATCGGGGCGGCTGACGGCAGCATCATTGCAACCATCATTACTGACCACATTATGAAAACGAGCGCGCCGTAACCGAGACTCCAATTCGCCGCCATCGGCATCATCTGCCCCCCGCCCATATCCATCGCCTCCATTCGAAGGCCGCCTCCAAGCAGAAGATAACCCCAGGCAAGAGCCGCTACCACAAAAAGGCTTACGATCACGACCGCACGATCATTACTCAAAGCCCGAACAAAAAGTTTCCCTGCCATGTCGAAGGTTCCCTTTTCGATCCGCTCCTCAACTCCTCTAAGTTAGGCCGTTCGATAAAGCGACATCAAATCTTCCTGCTTCCCTTGCAGCATGGTTTTGAGAGCTTAGGGAGCGAGGAGCAATTTTCCTAAGGCAGGTTGCTACTAAGGCAGGTTGTTGCTGCCACAGACGCTTGATAATAGCAGGCGAGCTTTTGGTAGCGGCACCAAAGGCAAGCTTTCCCTCGGGCTCCTGCGCTCTAGGCTTTGAGACGAGCTTGCTAGACGCCCACAAGACCGCTCTTGTCAGGGCGCATCAACCTAAATGAGGAAAAGACGCAATTTTAAAGACTTAAGCGCACTCATCGGACAAGGGAGAAAGAGCGGTGAAATCTCGTCGCTTAACGTAACCGCGCGAAAAGCAGAGCTAACCGCTCTTTTCTATCCAGAGGGCCCGACGTTGTGACTTATCGTGCCACTCCGTTAGGCGTTTGCACTACCGTGTACATCGATCCGTGTCCTCGCTTGACCCCGAAGTCGACCGCACATCAATGTAGCGCTCCGGGCCATGAGTCACAAAGACCAAGCCAAGTCCATCAAGCGCTATATTTTCGAACTGGCCTTTTGCGATTCGCACTCCTACATAAAATCCAGGGTAAATAACAACATCGGTCGCACGCTCTGATTTACACCTTGTGTCCAACGACCATCCATTGCGGACCCCAGAGATTAATCGCAGGCGTTGGTGCAAACCCCACGTCTTTCATCCACGCGCTCAGGTCATCCCAGGTATAGTCGAATCCGCCCGTGGTCTCGATCAGCATGTTCAGGCTCATCAGAAGACCGTACAGGTTTTGGCGGCGCTCGCCGTCGATCATATGCTCGTACACTATCAGTGCGCCGCCCGTGGGAAGGGCGCTGTGGGCCTTTCTGAGCAGCATCAATTTGGTATCGAGGTCCCAGTCGTGCAGAATATGTCCCATGATGAGTACGTCCGCGCTGGGCAATGGCTCAGCTAAAAAGTTGCCGGCATAGAAGCATAAACGCTCGGCAAGCCCGTGAGCCTGGACGTAGTCGTTGAAGATCGTCCCGACCTCGGTAAGGTCAAAACCGCCGCCGCGCAGATGGTCATGCGCGAGCGCAAGCCGCACAGGCACACATCCCTGCGCACAGCCGACGTCGATAAACGTGCGATATTGTTGCCATGGAAACTTGAGCGCAAGCGCCTCAGCGCTTGCCAGGCTAAGACCAGTCATCGCGCTAAGGAAAAGTCTCAAGCGGGAGGGATCGCTGTAGAGAGCGTCGAAGAGGTTCTCGCCATGCTTAATTTCGTTTTGCGGAAGGCCTGTGCGCAGCGCCTCGCTCAGAGCGCCCCAAAAACCGTAAAGCCGCGCATTTGCCATCTCGAACAGCCCGCCGATATAGGTAGGCTTGCCCCGCACGAGGTAAATGTCCGAGATAGGCGTATTTGCAAAGCGGCCGTCGTGCCGTTCGAGCAGTCCCATCGCAACGAGTGCGTCAAAAAAGTCGCGCGCGCCACGCTTTGCGATTTTAAGGCGCGCGCCAAGTTCCTCGCAGTCAAGCGCACCGGCTCGGTTGAGCTCTGTGAACACCCCCAGCTCAACCGCGCTTAGAAACACCTTGGATACGGCAAACCCAAACCCAAGTTCAAAAAGCTTGTCGGCTGGCGGCCATGCATTCATTGCGTTGCTCCCGAGTGAGGGTTTTCGACGAGTTGGCGCGCTCGAAGCATTGCTGGCTTTGAGCGGTCCCCCGTGGCGAAGACGTTTATTTGCCCCTAGGCGAGAATCGTCTACACATACCGAAAAATCGCCTTTTCGTCAAGCGAGTAGAACCGCATCTGCTCTTTTATCGCCGCGCCCTGGCCTTGACCATGTAGGCGCGACGCATGCAGCCACTCGGAAAAGATAAAGTAGGCGTCTGGTTCGCGTTTCGTGACGGTAGGCGATGGTACTAGTCGATACGTGGTCTCAAAACAATTTCATCGTCGGCAACGTCCGTATCCCGATGTCGCCGCGCCCGGCGAGCGCCACAAAAAACCGGCTCGGGAGGTCTGTTGCGCGAACGCCGACGTTCACATTTTCATCTTCATCTTAAGGATTCACAAGCTTGAGATTCACAAGCTTGCTGGCAGAAAGCGAGGCTTACAAGAACCACTGTGCAGGCGAGAGTCCTAGCAGCAATTGGCCTGCGACCTCGTACATCTTTAACGAACCCATCACGTGCTGGCGCGCCGCGAACAAGTCGCGCAAACAACGCTCCGCCTCGCAGGAAGTGTAGACCGCGTGGCCGCCCAAGGCCCTGTAGGAAGTTTCTGCCGCGTTGACACAAAGCTCTGCCACGGTGGCGTACAGCGTGACGAGACGCGCTGCCTGCTCATGCGTTATCGGCCGGCCTTCGCAAAGCGAATCCCAAAGACTGCCGATAGAATCGAAGAGATAGCTTCGCGCACATCCCAGGAGCGCTTCGGCGCGCGCAATCGCGCCCTGGACCAAGGCTTCGTCGGATAGCTTTTTCTCTGCTTCAATCGAACCGCCGATTATATATCGGCGCGCAGGTCTCCGGACCGCCGCGGCTGCGGCAGCATCGATGGCTTGGCGAGCGATCCCAAGCAGCGGAGCAGCCGCTTTGACCAAAAACATCCAAGGAAACGCATAAAGCGGACCCGGCCGCCTGATCGTAAGCGTCTGGAATGAGAAGGTGCGCTCGAGTGGAACGAAGACGTCTTCAACGATGTAGTCGTGGCTACCGGTGGCACGGAGTCCGATCGCTTCCCAGGTGTCTACGATGCGGCATTGGGAAGCCGGGATGAAGCACTGGCGCGTTTCGGGTACGCCGTTTTGGCTTTGTGATGGTGAGCCGCCTTCGTTGTGAACAACGCATCCCGCCACCATCCAGGTGCTGTGCTCGCACCCACTGGCGAACGGGAAACGGCCGCTCACCCGATATCCGCCGTTGGCTTTGATAGCCTTTCCGGTCGGCGTGATCGTCGGAGCGGTGGCTACATTGACATCTGCATACATCTCGCGGGCTACTTCTTGATCAAGGAAGGCGCTCATGTAGCCGCCATCGCATCCGACCATCGCGCACCACCCGGTCGAACCGTGGGCTGCACCTAGCGTCTCGAGGACACGCACTTGCGTGATCGGGTCGAGCTCCAGACCGCCCCACGCGCGCGGCATCGCCATCGCGAACACCCCTACATTTCTGAGCGCCGCCAGGATTTGCTCTGGAATCCTACGGCTTCGCTCCGCTTCATCGGCGTAAGCCTTAATCGTCGGCACAAGTTCAGCGACGGCATGCATAATGGGCGGATCGTCCGGCATCGCGACGCCAAGCGGCCAGCGCAGAGAAATCATCAACGTCCTCCTGGTCAAGAATTCACAGCTCCGAGGCTACCGGTCGATAGCGCAAAGGGTGAAAGCGCCTATTTTCTTTACCCGCACACAAGAATACGTGGCGAATTCCGAGATTAGCACTTCACGATTCGCTGCTCACCTCCAACGTGACGACGACCTTTTTACCTAAATGCGCTTTTTTCTTGGTAAAATCGACTCTTGCACGTAGACCTTCGTCATAAGTACGGGTCAGTCGCGGAGGGTCGCTATATAATGGCGAAGGTCAAACCTTACGAAGCAGTCGTAGTAAGAACTGATCCAAACTAAGCCGCTCGGGTTGTCTGTTTTTGCTATGACCGCACACTGGTCTGGCCGAATAGGAGGGCCATAACGAAGAAAATTACGCGCCGACAAGGTTCAGCCCGGCAGGCTTTTTTCAGGCTTTTGGGGAAAATCACTCACTTTAGGGGGCAGTAATTCAGGGATGTTGGTTGGTGTGAGCTTCATCGCACCTGCACGCATCCCTTGCGCCACTTCCCGCTCGTAATCGTCGTCGATTAAAAATCGCAGCTAAATTGCCATAGCCCATCTTCCTAATTTATTTACATCTGGCGAAGACCTTCGCGCATGGCTCTAACTCCCGAAGGCAAACAAAGTTGCATTCGTCGTCGAGTCGGGCGAAGAAGTAGACCAGATTAGGCACCTCGCGCCCAAAAATTGCCGTCCAACTCTTCACTTACCTGCCTTAGCGTCAAGAACTCGGCTGAGGCTGTGGGCGCGATACTCGCTTCGGCGGCACCTGTCGCTTTAAGTGCAACGCCCCGGGTCTCGCTGCTTTTGCGTAAAAGCTATGTATTCAATTTAAGGAGCTGGGGTACGAGCCCTCGCGATGTCTTTTTGCCTAAATTAGGTCGGAATTACGTGAGCGATTCCTGGCGAGCCTCGAGTGAGCGGCTCGCTTGCTACGAACGATCGCGATGGAAATAGTATTTTGGATTGTCGCGCTGACTCGAAGAAGGTTAATCGGAATGGCAAGAGGAGGAAATCGTGGATATTGCCGGGCAAGCCAAGCAGCCAAACATGCCTTTTGCGGAGTTAATTGGCGTCCAAGTGATAAGCGCCACGCCCGATTGCGTCAAGGCAGAACTTGTGGTGCGCGAAGAGCTAGGCACGGACTCTTCAGTGATGCACGGCGGCGCGATGATGGCGTTTGCCGACTCGCTAGGCGCGCTTGCTACCGTGCTCAATCTTCCGGAGGGCTTTTCGACTACCACTATCGAGTCTAAGACCAACTTTTTCGCCCCGGCGCGTGTGGGCGCGAAGGTCTTTGCCGAGTGCACGCCGCTTCATCGCGGGCGGCGTACGATGGTGTGGCAGACGCGGATCACAAACGAGACGGGAAAGCTGCTCGCCCTGGTAATCCAGACACAGATAGTGCTCGAAGGTTAGCGCTTTTTGAAAGCGTCTGGATGCATCTTTATGAAGGAGACGCAGCGCCTAGGCGTCAGGAAGCCAGATTAAAGAGCGCGACTACTTAAGTGCTTTTGCGACGACGCTGAAACCAGTAAAAGGGCAAGCCGGCGACGACCGTCAGGATTCCAAGCAACGCTTCTCGCGGGCGTTCTAAGAGCACGTAAACCGCGATCCAGAACGACACCGCAAGGTAGATACCTGGAAGGACTGGGAAGAGCGGCACGCGGAAGGGGCGCGCAAGTTCGGGATTGCGATAGCGCAGGACGATTACTGCGCCCACAGCGAGCGCGCTGAAAACTGTCACCACGAAACCTACGTAAACCAAAAGACGTTGAAAGGCGCTAAAAAACAAGATCAAGACGCTCGCCCAAGACGCGGTAAGCAAGATTGCTCGTGCGGGTGTACCCAGGCGCGGGTGAACCGTGTCTGCCTTCAACGGTACAAGGCCATCTCGTCCCATCGCGTAACATATTCGTGGCGCTGCCATTACCATCCCGCTCGCCGTATCTAGCACCGAAAGTGCGATAACGAGGCTGACCAAGTCGGCCGCATGCGGCGAGAAGAGCGCCGCCGCGCTACGCTCGGCCACTGCCATGACATTGGCGAGCGCGGCAGGCGGCAACGCGTACAAATACAGTGCGTTGATCGCTAGATAGAGCGCCGTCACGATTGAGGTCCCCGACAGAAGGGCGCGCGGAAGAGTATACGCGGGATCGCGAATTTCGCCGGCGACATAAGCCGCCGCACCCCATCCAGCGTAGGCGTACTGCACATAGATCAGCGCCACGGCCGCGTTGCCATGAGGCGGGGCGGCGCTAAAGAAGTGGCTTGCGCTGCCGCGACCGAAGACAAATCCCGCGCCAACTAGCACGACCAGCGCGCAAACGGTAGCCGCGGCAAGTGCTCGCTGGACCACGCTTCCCGGACCGAGCCCGACTAGATGAGCCGTGGCGAGAATCCACAACACGCACAGCGCAACCAATTTGCCGCTCATGCCGCCTGCCGTCAGCGCGGGGAAGAAGCGATGGATGTAGCTTACAAAGGTAAGCGTTACGGCTGCCAAAGCTCCGCTAAAGCCGATAAATATCGACATCCATCCGCTCAAAAAGGCGATCATCTGCCCGTAAGCCTCGCGCAAAAAAATATACTCTCCTCCAGCCTGTGGCATCGCCGCACCGAGCTCGGCGAAACAAAGCGCTCCACAAAGCGCTACGATTCCTCCAACGACCCAAAGGCCAAGCATGACCCATGGGTTGCCCACTTCGCGCGCGATAAAACCTGCGGTTGTGTAGATTCCGCTTCCCACCATGTTGGCGATAACAATCGCGGTTGCGGTTCCCACACTGAGGGCCCGGCGAAGCTCGCCCGAGGTTCTTGTAGCTTCGGCCAGGTTGCCCGTCTCTGCACTGGGAAATTCTCGTTTCATGCAGTTTTCACTCTGTTTGTGTTGGCGCCGTAACGGCTTTATAGCATTCTTTCCTGGTACTGTAGTTCGTTAGCTCATTCTCGTCCGCCGTTTTCCACCGTAGCCGTTGCAGGGGGCAGTTAATGTGGTAGCGCTCTCCCTTGACGTAACAGTGCGATGCCACGTGAAGCTGCGTAACCTCTCGCCGACCAGAAGTTGTGACAAACGCTTATCCTTAGGCTCAACCTTTGACGGGCTCGCATTAATCGTTTACCTAAATGTGTGTAGGTTAGGTGGCGCCACCAGGCTCTGCCGCTTTCAAGAACGAGGTATCGCGGCAGGAAGCATTTTATTATAGTTCGGGATAGCGCGCCTTTGATCCATTTGCGCTCGTGACTATGCCATCTGAATGGAAACAATTCAGGTAGACGAAAATTCGTGAGCTAAAACGTTAGGCCTTGGGCCCGCGTGAATCCTTAGTCCGTATTCATTTTGTTGCCGGGTCTGCTGTTCGGGCCTATCACTGAAGCGGCAAGGTTAAAACTGGGAGGTTTTCAAGACGTGGCTACAAAACAGCGGTTATCGCGGGTGAGTACGAACGCTGATCTTGGTAAATCGTCTGCAACAGTTAAACGCGGGGCGAAAACGGTTAAGTCTGTCCAAGCTTCTTCGAAGCAAAATGCAAAAGCAGCGTCGGCAACCAAGCAGAAAGGGAAGCCGACGGGCACGCTGAAGAAACCGGTTTCAAGCGAGATCGAACCGACGACGCAGAACACGTCTGCGCAGGCGGCCTTGAGCGAGAGCGTGGAACGCGAAATAAGAGAACGGCTCGCGACGCTTGCCCGTATTGCTTCCGACGTGGCAAGCGCGGGCGAAAAACTTCAGGCGGCGTTGGCCACGCTTAACGATAGCGCAAGCCGTTTGGCGACAAGTTTGTCGCTTGTGGCAAACGCAGTTGAGGTGGCGCAGCGGCCCGCTCAGGCTCCGGCAGCCGATAAAATAGCGACGCATCTGGCTGGTATAGAAGCCCGCCTGGAACGTTTCAAGGTAGACAACCGTCACGGGCTGGACCTAATTGGGCTTAAGCTTGAACAGGTGGTGAACGGGCTTGCTGATTTGCGACGCACGATCAGTTCATTAGGTGCGCGCCCAACTTCACCATCTAGCATTGCCTAAATTTCGCACGCTGGGTGGCGGTTGTTGGCGCGTTTCCTTCACCCAGTCCGGGGCGGCAGTGTGATGGCTGCGGGAACCGGGTCGACTCCAGCTGACGCACTGCGTCGAAATCCTTACGCGGTCGGCAAATCTTGGGATATCGCTCGAGCACCCACGGCTGCCTCAAATTCCGCGCGGCCAAATGGCGGATCGACTGGAATTATTGAAAAAGTGGCGTTATTCTTTGCCGCGTAAGAGCTCATCCCGTCTTCCATCATGCGGACTAACTCGGCAATAGCGAGCTCACTGGTAAAGCCAGCCCTGGATTGGCCGGTGATGGAGTCCTCGAAATAAACTTCAAGGGCCACAAAGTTAGTGTCGTCCGATATCGTCCCCACCGTTGCGACCACGCGGTATTTGCCGTGGCAGGCTTCAATAACCTCGACGATACGAAAACCGACGGGCCACGGTTCGTAGCTTTGGAAAGCTCCTTGGCTTGTCGCGCCAAACTCTTTGACCACGATAAATCCTCTTCGAATTGTATAGCAGTTGATTTATTTCTTTCGTTGGGAATAGCGGTGCTTTGTTTCGTTCGGAGCCGAATCGAGTGCCCTTTAAAACGTATTCAAGAGTGAAACGCTTTAAACTACAACAACGACCGGCTTAATGCAAATCGACCCTTGACGCTTGTTCCGACTACGAAGCACTCTTCTCAGGAAACATTGATCTGCCTTTATAAGCTTAGTTACGGCCGTTCAAATTTAGTGAAGTTCTTAACGCCGAATTGCCTGGTACGGCACGGGTGGCAAAAGGTGCCGAGTAGTAAACCGCAGATCGCGTCTCCCAAGAGCGCACCTTGCTTTTTTAAAACGCAAGCGGTTTGCTCTTTGGGCTTTAAAATTGCCGCACATTGCTCCCCGGGCAGACCAACGCGGAAACTTGGATAAGAACGTTTTGACCGCCCTTCAGGCTACTTTTGACGTCGCAGTTGAGCGCAGGGAGACTAGAGCGTTATAAAGATTTAGTGGGCGGCAGCGAAAAGAAGAGAAGCGAGGGGAGCGCCTTTTCGTGGAATGGCAGATCGTAAATACTCTGGCTAGTGTAGTCTCGGCCTTGGCAATAGTGGCGGGGACTATTTTCGTTGTGTATCAGTTGCGGCAGGAATCCAAGGACCGCGAATTTGCCGTGGGAAGCAGTTTGTTCGAGATCTGGCAGAGTCGAGACTTTCAAGACGATCAATTGCTTCTCCTTCACAAGCTTCCTGTACAAACATGGGATGATTTCGTAGCGATGGGGCGCGGAAGCGAGCTCGAGCGTGCCTTTCGCCGAGTGGCAGGCTTCTACGACCGCGTAGGCCATTTGATAGTAACCGGCATTATCGACCAGAACCACATCCTTCCCACGATCGGTGCGGATGCGCTCGCCGTATGGCAGCGAATAGAGCCGCTCGTGCGCCAGGCGCGCCGCACCGAAAATCCCACACTTTTTCAATGTTACGAAGCGGTGCTGCCGAGCTGTATCGAATGCGCCGCACCTTTGCTAGCTAACCAGAAAAAGATTACCAGTGCCGACAGCTTGCCAAACGGAAAGCAAACTACTGATGAAGTGGAACGAATCAGCGTACATGAGCTCAAGCGAATGATTGACGCTGGGACGGTGGCGGTGCTGGACGTCAACACGAAGCCCAAGGCCGAGAAGATTATTGGTGCTCTACGAGCCGAACCGAACGAGCTTTCGGGATGGCTTTCAATACTGCCGCGCGACAAGCCGGTAGTCGTCTACTGTAGTTGACACGGCGAAGCATCAAGCGCCCGGGCGGCGCTCGCCTTGAAACAGAGTGGAATAAAAGACGTCAAAGTGCTTCTGGGCGGCCTCAATGCTTGGCGCGAGGCCGGCTACCCGCTTGAGCCGACAACGACGCCGACTCAGGCCACATCAGTAGTATCAGCTTGACCGCGCCCAATCGGGCATCTCAAGGGTGCATCTCCCATACGAGAATCTCGGCACCCTGCTCACCAGTTCTAGCCGACAAGCTCTCTGCACTTGTAAGTCGCGCTGCGTCGCCTGCCAATAAGCTAAACCGCCCGTCCAGTTGGATGGTCCCTGCGGCAACGAAAAGATGAACGAACGGCGCCTCGGGAATCGTTACGCTACTGTTGGGCGCAAGCCGCCCCACCCATAACGTCGCGCCCCGCTGGGCAAGCGAAATTGCCCCGCGCCCTTTCTTGCCAGAGGCGACAGGGATAAGTCTGCCCTGCTTAAGCTCCGAGCTAACATCGCATTGCTCGTAGTTCGGTTCGATGCCCTTCCGGTCGGGGAGAATCCACATCTGGACGAAATGAACGGGATCTCGATCGCTGGGATTCATCTCCGAGTGGCTTATGCCTCGGCCAGCGCTCATCCGCTGAACGAGACCTGGGTAGATCACGCCACATCGCCCGGTTGAGTCACGATGTTCGAGCTCGCCTTCGAGCACCCAGGTTACGATCTCCATGTCGCGATGCGCATGGGTGGCAAAGCCGCGCATAGGCTTCACGATGTCTTCGTTGTTTACCACGAGAAGACCGTGACGGGTGTTGTTCAAGTCATAATGTGGGCCGAAGCTGAAGCTGTGGTACGAAAGCAGCCAGTCGGTTTGCGTGACGAAGCGCTCGTTTGCGCGTCTTATTTCTACTCTCGATTTTGCATTCAACAAATCTCTTGCTCTTTCCATGGGCGCTTGCAACCTCTGAAATTGACGGCGTCAAGCCTAATAAGCGACAAAAGCTGTTTGAACGTAATCGACCCAAGCCGTTGCATACGATGGTTGGCGCTCACGAAACCGCCGAAATACGGTTGTACCTGTCGGGGCGCAAAAAGTGCCTATAAATCGCGTGACGTCGAAATCAAATACGAAGGCGCCCATACTTGGGTCCACATTGTGAATCCTACCTCAAGCCAAATGGCTCAACTTTTCGCCACAGCAGGTGTCGGTTCCGTCATGCTTTCGGTTAGGACTTGATCGACCGATAGGTTGCCCGCGCCGCCGATCAGCAGAGCCAAGCAAATGGCGATCACCAAAAGGTGGTACTCAAAGCCTTCGCCTGCCTGCTTGCCAAACCAATTCATGAAAAAACCGTAATGGCCGTGTATCATCGCGATAGCGACGATCATCTCGATCAGAAGCCCGAGCGCCACAAGCCGCGTAAGAAAACCGATTATAAGCGCGAGCGAACCGAAAAATTCGAGCGCGAACACCAAAATTGCCAATGGCGCAGGAACGTGCAAAGTGTTGGTGAAAAAATTGAGCGACGCCGAAAAACCGTAGCCGCCGAACCACCCCAGTACCTTTTGGGCTCCATGGGGAAACATTACTATCCCCAGCAAAAGTCGCAAAACCAGACCGCTCCATCCAGCTTCAGTTTTGAACAACGCTTTCATCCAACTCACCTCCCTTTTCGGTTTGTCGCCTGCTTTTTTGGTAAGTGCGCTTTCGTAACTTCGGCGCGAAAGGCAGCAGCGAAGCTCCGAAGTGCGGATTTAAGGGCGGCGGTATCGACGCAAGCAAGTGCGCGCTTCAGGTACGGTTTAAGAAAGGCCATGTGAGCGGGGAAGACCTTTGCGAACACGGTCTGGCCCTTCTCGGTAAGTCGCACGTGAATACGCCGCCGGTCGCCGGGATGGATATCGCGAGCAATCAACCCTCGGCGCTCCAAGCGGTCGAGCACGCCGGTTAACGTTCCCTTGGTTACCAGCGTTCTGCTCGCCAGCTCTTTGCACGACATGCCTTCGGTATTGCCGAGCGTGGCAATTACGTCGAACTGCGGTGCCGTGAGCCCGAGCATGCGAATGTGTTGCTCGCTAGCCCGCATAAAGGCGAAATAAGCCTCGGCAAGTGCGCGCACAACATCCATTCCACGTTCGGCTCTGACACAGGCGTTCTGGGTATGTACCGCCGCTTTCAACGCTAACCGAAACTTCGCTCGCAAAACGTACTAACTCAAACAGTCTGTGTTCAAACTAAGTTTTTCATAGACCGAGCCGCACTGCAAGTCCGTATCTATTGATTCGTCAGGTGCATGTAGTCGGCGCTGAGCGCGCGCACAGCCCACAACGTACCTAGCTGGCCTGCGATCGGCTTGGTTGACGCGACGCTGCCACGGCTTGGATGTCGCAGTGCAAACTTCGTAGGACGCCCCGGCGCGACGCGAGTTGAGTCAGCGTTGGTGACTCGCTGGGCTTTCGTCGTAGAAAAGGCTTTTGGTCGCAACCGGTGTAACTATTCCGTGGGTTCGCGATACTATGGTCTTGGGCTTTTGCCAGGTATATTAGGTACGTGGATGGATGAGCTTTAAGTCGCGTAACGGATCGCTTTGGCGGCGCTCATTCGAGCTTGTCTAGGAGGCAATTTTATTGAGACAGGCGCTTTGGGGTGATCGGTTTCCCTCCAAAGTCGTCGCCAAGCAGCAGCGAGGGTTAGCGGAAGTGTGTAACGCGGCGATGTTATCTATTGTTCGCTCCAGAAAGGCGCTTTTTGTTACCCTCTTGATCGCGGGATTAGCGCCGCTAGAGCAATCGTGTGCGACGATGCCAGCCTCTGGCGTGTCGCCTTATTACGGCGCTCCGGCTGGGGGCTTGGGGTCCGCTAGCGGAACGGGTGGCGGCTTCGGGCAAAACTCGAGTGGCGCCGCTTTGGAAAGCGAAAACTTCTCCTCGCAAGGTCTATCCTCGACTCGTACATCTTCTGGCACAGACCGGTTGCCGGTGATAAGCGGAACTTTGGACCAGCAAAGCCAGGAGATTACGAATTACCTTCAACATCATCGTCTTCCTTTGGTTCAAGCTGAAGTTAGGCGCGACGTGACGGGTCAGCGAGAGGTCGTGCTGTATGGTTTCGTTGCCTCGCCATTCGGTAAAGCTGACGCCGAGGCAAAGGTGCGCAAGCTTCTTGGCAAGCCGGACATTCTCATCATTAACGAAATAAAAGTGCGTCCCCAGCTCTTGCGACTCGGTCATAGTACGGGAAACCAAGAACAGAACATGGCGCAAAGCTTGACTTCTAGTACTGCACAGTCAGTAGCCAATTCAGCCTATCCGCTCAATCCCAATCCTCCCGTCCCCGTTGGAAGCGCGAGCGCATACCAGAGCCAATCCTCGTCATCCTCTTCTTCGTCCTGGTTAAGTTATGCCTTGCCGCTTTTGGCGATCGGGGGCATGATCGGGTTGAGCTTCATCGGTGGCGGTGGAGCTGGGTTCATGCCGGGTTTCTACCCGGGCTATTACCCTTTCTTTCCATAGGTGTCGTAGTTAGCAGTTCTGCCGTAATCGCTAGAAGCTCGTAGTACGTAACCGCCAATCGTTCACCAGAGTAGCTTGACGGTAGTTTTGATTCGTTGACGCGGGTGCGTGAATTGAGTTTTGTGTCCAAGTCGAAAGGGGGAAGGCGCCGTGGCCAAAGTTGCAGATCCAATTTTGCCGGTCGAGCGAATACAAGCGATGAAGGCTGCCGGCTTTTGGCGAGACCGGTTGTTGCTCGATGACGTGGACCGATGGGCAAAAGAGGCGCCCGAGCGGGTGGCGGTCGTAAATTACTCCTCCAGAAGTTCTCATCCCCACGTTATCACTTACGGTGAGCTAGCTAGGCTGAGCGCAGCGATGGCGCGCAGCCTAGCCGAGCTTGGCGTGGAGGCCGGTGAGATCGTCTCTTATCAGTCGCCAAACTGGTGGGAGTTCGCAGTACTCCATCTTGCGCTTTTGCGGCTTGGTGCGATAAGCAATCCGCTCATGCCGATCTTTCGTGAGCGCGAGCTCGAGTTTATGCTCAAGCTCGCAGAATCGAGGATTTTTGTTGTCCCGCACCGCTTTAGAAACTTTGATTATCCCGCAATGGCCCAGGCGCTGCGCGCGCGATTGCCCGCTTTAGAACATGTGGTGGTAGTTGGTGGCGAGGGTGAGTTGTCGTTCGAGCGGCTACTTGCTAGGGGCAAAGCCCTCGAGCGGAGCGAGCCGAGCGGGTATTTCACAGCACGCACACTTTCGGCCGACGACGTAATTCAGCTGATGTACACTTCGGGAACGACGGGCGAGCCGAAAGGAGTGATGCACACCTCCAACACTCTGTTTAGCGCTATCATCCCAATGGCGCGGCGTTTCAGCCTGGGCGGGAACGACGCAGTGCTGATGTCCTCGCCGATTGCCCATCAGACCGGGTTTTTATACGGCATGATGATGCCGTTCCATCTCGGATGCAAAACCGTCTTTCAGGACATTTGGGATCCCCGTCAAGCTTTCGAGATCATCGAAGCCGAGCGCGTGACTTTCACGATGGGGGCCACGCCTTTTCTAAGCGATCTAACGGACGAGGCTGTGCGCCGTGGCCGGCCGCCTTGCAGTCTTCGGGTGTTCGTTTCGGCGGGCGCGCCTATTCCGCGCGCTCTTGTACGGCGGGCCACGCAGGCGTTGGACGCACGGATCATATCGGCTTGGGGGATGACGGAAAACGGCGCTGTTACTACGACTCTTGCGGACGATCCGGACGAAAAAGCTTTCGAGACCGACGGGTGTCCGATCGACGGGATGGAGATCTGCGTGACCGACGAGCACGGGCGCTGGCTTGCGCCGAACGTGGAGGGAAGACTTAAAGTTCGGGGTGCATCGAATTTCGTGGGCTACCTGAAACGGCCTCAATGGTACGGCGTCGACGCCGACGGCTGGTTCGACACGGGCGATCTGGCGCGTATCGATTCCGACGGCTACGTTCGAATCACCGGTCGGGTCAAAGATATCATCATTCGTGGCGGCGAAAACGTTCCTGTGGTAGAGGTCGAACAGCTCATATACCAGCATCCGTCCGTGCTCGAAGTCGCCGTGGTTGGGATGCCAGACGCGAGGTTAGGCGAGCGAGCTTGCGCCTTCGTCGTGCTGCGCCAGGGGACCTCGCTTACCCTCGAAGAGCTTCTTAACTTCCTCAAAGAGAAGGGTCTTGCGCGCAACTACTGGCCCGAGCGCCTCGAGGTAGTGGAAAGCCTTCCGAAGACGGCAAGCGGCAAGATTCAGAAGGTTGTGCTGCGCGAAATAGCGAAGCGATTTGGCACAAACGGCGCAAGTCCGCAGGTTAAATAAAACGTCCGAGACCTTTTGTAGGCGGCCGAAAGTCTCGACTTGCGGTTTCTCGAAGGGCGCGTTAACATAAGCTTAACACCCTGAGCTCAGGCCCTTTTGTCCTCGTCACTAATTATTGGGGGTATGCGTTTTATGGAGCTTTGGAAGCCCGATCAGACTTTTTATCCGTCGCCGACGCTTGCGATGCGCGCGCCGCGCGAGCGTTTCGGTTACGTTGCTACGTTCGACCCTAACACTGCGCTGGGCCGAGCGAACGGCAACGGGCGGCACGACGCAATTTGCGTGCTTGACCTCGACCCGAGTTCGCCTACCTACGGGCAGGTCGTGGGGCGTGTCGAGATGCCCGGTAAGGGCGACGAGCTACATCACTTCGGATGGAACGCGTGTAGCTCGGCCCTATGTCCCTACGCGCCTCATCCTCATGTCGAGCGGCGGTATTTGCTGGTTCCTGGGCTTCGCTCTTCGCGTATTCACGTGATCGATACCAAGCCTGACCCGCGAAATCCTCGCGTAGTGAAGGTGATCTCGGCCGAGGAAATAGCCGAGCGCGCGGGCTACAGTCGGCCCCATACGATTCACTGCGGACCAGATGCTATCTACGTCAGCGCGCTTGGCTCTCCCAACGGTGACGGACCAGGTGGGATTTTTCTGCTCGACCACGACAGCTTCGACGTGCTGGGGCGCTTCGAGGTAGACCGGGGTCCGCAGTTTCTCGCTTACGATTTTTGGTGGCATCTCGGCTATGACGTCGGCATCACCAGCGAATGGGGGACGCCCAAGATGGTTGAGGGCGGCCTCGTCCCCGACCTACTGCTCAAGAACGAATATGGCCACGCGATCCATGTGTGGGACTTGCGCCGGCGTAGACATCTCGAGCGGCTGGAGCTCGGTCCCGAGCATCAAATGACTTTGGAGCTTCGGCCAGCCCACGATCCTACCAAGCCGTACGGATTTGTCGGCGTGGTGGTATCGACCAAAGACCTTTCTGCTTCGATCTGGACTTGGTATTTGGAGCGGGGCAAGTGGGCTGTGCGCAAAGTGATCGAAATCCCTCCCGAGCCTGCGGACCCAGATAAGCTGCCGCCCGCGCTCAAGCCGTTTAAGGCCGTTCCACCGCTGGTGACCGATCACATTCTTAGCCTGGATGACAAGTTTCTTTACGTCGCGTGCTGGGGTACGGGTGAGGTGCGTCAGTACGACGTCAGCGACCCGTTCGCGCCGAAGCTTACAGGCTCTGTGCGCCTTGGCGGAATCGCGGCGCGCACGCCTCATCCGAAGGCTGGAGCAGTTAACGGCGCACCGCAGATGGTCGAGCTTAGTCGCGACGGTCGGCGCCTCTACGCTAGCAACTCGCTTTACGCAAGCTGGGACGAGCAGTTCTATCCCGATGGGATCAAAGGCTGGGTCGCCAAAATTGACGTCAATCCAGCTGGCGGCATGACGCTTGATCCCGACTTTTTCGTTCCCTTCAAAGACGAGCGGCCTCATCAGATTCATCTCGAAGGCGGCGATTGCTCGTCCGACTCGTACTGTTTTCCGTGAGCGATGTCTGGCCGTGGGTCGCTGCGGCGGCGCTTGGCGCGTACCACGGGCTGGACCCGTCGATGGGATGGCTGTTCGCCGTCGCCCTGGGTCTTCAGGAGCGAAGTCGAACGAAACTCATTGGCTCGCTTGTCCCGATCGGGGTCGGCCATCTTTTTGCTGTCGGTGCGGTCGTCTTGGCATTAGCCGCCGCGCGCCTTTCCATATCAGCGTCACTTTTGCGGGGTCTCAGCGCCGCAGCGCTGGTCGCATTTGGCGCGTTTCGCCTGTACCGTCCGCGAGCCCACCCGCGGCTCGGTGGGATGCGCGTTAAGCCTTGGGAGCTAGCACTGTGGTCGTTCATGATGGCCACCGCGCACGGTGCCGGATTGATGTTTGTGCCGGTGCTGCTCGGCGTACCAGCTCCGACCCACGTGCACGGACATTTTGGTGCCGTATCGGCTCTTTCCTCTCCTTCTGCGCCCGCCCATCACGCGCTCGTTGTGCAGGCCGCAGCACTCGTTATGGTGCATACCGCGGCGATGCTTGCCGTGATGTGTACGTTGGCGCTCGCGGTATACAACTGGATCGGCCTTGCGATTTTGCGCCGCGCCTGGATCAACCTCGACCTGATATGGGCTAGCGCCCTTATCACAGCCGGCGTCATATGTCTCGTAATTTGATAGGCGCTTGTTCGCATGCTGGGAGATAGTTTTTGTCGGTGGCGAGCTCGGCTCCACACACCGAAAAGCTTTTCGCTTGCCGCAAGCCGAGCGAGGCTTTCCTTTTTGCATTGTTTGGTAAAAACGTAAACGACAAGCGGGTGGCGCTGTCGGTTCAATTGGCTATGACTCAGGCATCCGGGTCGCTTTGCGATGTGTTATATGGTTTTGTAGACCGCTGAATCGATCTGGGCTTGAGCGGGAGCGATAATTTAATTTGTCTTTGAGGTGTTGGCTTAAGATTGGAGTTGGCCGTAATGGCCACGCGGGAGTGATCCCCGCGTAGCGGCAACGATATGGGGGAAGCGTGAGATGGTCAAGGTGATTCTCCAGCTGTATCCAGTAATCCCGGCGGCAAGCGAAGAGGAGCGCGCTGCTTTGCGCCCGATCGGACGAAACCGCGACCTTTATCAGCAGACGCTTTCTGGGTGGCATGAGATTATCAAAGCCGCCGACGAGATGGGACTTTGGGGTGTGGCCACGATTGAGCATCACTTCTGGTCGGAAGGTTACGAGGTGGGGCCGAATCCAGGCGTGCTGAACGCTTACTGGGCGGCGATTACCAAGAACGTCAGAATAGGGCAGTTAGGCTATGTGATGAGCGCCCAGGACCCGATTCGCGTGGCGGAAGAAACGGCTATTTTGGACCATCTTACGCGCGGGCGCTTTTTTGTCGGTTTTGCCCGTGGCTATCAGTCGCGATGGACCAACGTTCTCGGGCAGCATCTGGGTACTCGCGCCACGACGTCGCCGGCGGTGGCGCAGTTAGAACCGACGCGGATGTTCGGCAAGGAGGTGCGCGACAAGGACATAAAGGAAGACGAGGTTAACCGGCGTATTTTCGAGGAACAGGTCGAGATCGTGCTCAAAGCATGGACCCAAGACAGCATCGAGCACAGCGGCCCTACTTGGCAGATCCCGTATCCCTATGAAACCGGTGTGGAGGACTGGCCGCTTGCGAAGTTCGGCACTACAGGCCGCTTTGGCGCGCCGGGCGAAGTGGACGAGCAAGGCAACGTTAGGCGAGTCAGCGTAGTGCCTGCGCCCTACACGCGGCCCCATCCGCAGGTTTTTGTCGCCACCAGCGGCTCTCCGGACAGCGTAAGTTACGCGGCGCGGCGCGGGTTTGTGCCGGTCTACTTCACGTCGTTGCGTACGGCGCTTAAGATGGGCGAACTGTACGTACAGACGGCGGCGGAAACGGGACGCCAGCTTGCGCTGGGACAGCATCAGGCACTTGTGCGAATTCCCCATATGGGGCGCACGCGAGAAGAGGCCGAGCAAGCGGTGATGCGATACGACGCGGATATTTTCCGCAACTTTTACGCGGCGATGGCAGGCCATCGCGTCGCCTGGGAAGACGTGGTAAAGGCGGTGACGCGCTACGGGTTATGGGTGGTGGGAAGCATCGAAGAGGTGCGTCGCCAACTCGTCGAGCAATGGCGGCAATTCCCGGCCGAGTACATAACGCTAATTTACCATTACGCGCAAATGCCCGCGCAAGCCGTGATCGATGCGCTTGACATATTTATGCGGCACATAAAACCCGCGCTGGACGACTGTGTCGCTTATTAGCGCATCGCCGAAGATACGCGCACAGCGGAGCGGTGCGATAGCTTCGTAGTCGCAAGCGTGTGCGACGGCAACCAGCCTTGCCGGCGCGCGCGCGAACAAGGCACCGCAATCCGTTTTCGCAGCACTGTGCCACCACCAGGAAAATGCCTTTTCAGTCTCGGGAAGCTGCTGTCCCCGTTGAACGCGACGTCGTCGTAGGAAGGAAATATTCGTCTACTTAGCCTGCGGAGGCTCGTGCACTTCGCTTCGAATGAGCTTGCCGTTGTCGTCGTAGTAGTCGATGCGATGGGCCCAGCCGCAGCCGTCTGGGTCGTACTCAACGATGGCTAGCTTGCCCCTGCGGTAGGTCTTGATGATTTCAGGTTTGCCGTCGAAGTTGTCGTCGAAGATTTCGCGCTGAATCTCCCCATGAAGGTACTCGCGCACGAGGTCGATCTGGCCGTCGGCGTTCCGGTCTTGTTCCACTCGAACAAGCTCATTGTTGTGGAACGTCTTCACCAGATCTAGCTTGCCGTCGTGGTTGGCGTCCTCTGCCTTTTTTATGTCGCCGTTCGCAGTCCGAACGATAACGACCCCAGATCGGTCGGAGCGTTTCTCGCTATATTCCGCGCGCGAAAACCTATTGCAGGCGCTTGTGGCGCAAATCGCAAGCGCTGCCACAAAACCCGCGATCCGACTCTTCAAGGCCATACCAGAAACACTACTCTGCCTGCGTCGCCAAACGCAAGTCGTTCAAAGAATGACTCGAGAACTGGGCGCGAGTCTGAAATTTTATCAAAGGTGAACACCGTAACCGGCGGGTCAAGGCCGATCCTGCCGGGTAAAGATAAGAGGAAGTAAACGCCTTGAAAGCCGCACGTGCGGGTCGCGTACCTGGAACCCGCACGGGTCGAAAGCTCGAAAAAAGCGTTGGCCAGAAACGCTGGTAGGTGGCTACGGAACCGCGGATAGAGTAGCAGGATTGTTTTGCGATCTTTGGTGGTTTAGCGCGTAGTTGAGCGCCAACTCTGGGTCTCCCCCAGCCTCCACCCAAGCGGTCAAATACCTCAAATTAGAATCAGCGTCGGGCCGAGCTGCCATTTGCTCTAGCAGAACTAGCGTAATATGGCGAAGTTCCCTTTCATGCCTATACTCTTGTTCTGAGCGAAGCGCGTAGTTCAGAGCGAATTGTGGATCGCCACCATTTTGGACATACAGAATCATGTCCGCGATGTTTGGGTTGCCTCCTTCAGCTGCTTCGACATCACGTAGTATTCCAAGCGTGGTAGCTTGTCTTATGGAAGCAGCGCGATTTTGCGACTCGATGTTCTTCATCTGCAACCTCGTATATTTTGTCTGAAGTTTGTTGATGTCGATCCACGACTTGTTGACTTCGACGGTGGATTCAGTGCCGCCAAACTCGCTAAAGGCGCTGCCGGAGGTCCCGGTTAGCTGGCTCAACTGCTGAAACCCAGGAGTGGAGACTAACATGCAACCGGACAACCCCACGATCGCCAGCAACAGCATCGCCACACGTCTCATCACTTCGTTACCTCCTATAAAAGAAGAAATAAAAGAAGAAATACGAAGAAATACAGTGCTCGCGCCGATGTCAGGTGATGCGAGCACTTACTTTAAGGCCGGACTAAAGTATCGTTTGTACGTTTTTGAAAATTTTAAGCCTGGCGAACGATTTCGAGTCGCCAGTCGCAGTAAATCTCGTATGCCAGGCGAGCT
This sequence comes from Pseudomonadota bacterium, assembly GCA_021324755.1. Classification (GTDB taxonomy): domain Bacteria; phylum Desulfobacterota; class Binatia; order Binatales; family Binataceae; genus JAJPIL01. Next base: position 312,182 of record JAJPIL010000007.1, on the reverse strand, counting down.
TTTGGTGGCTGAAAGCCTGATGCACGCTCAGGTAGCCTCTAAAAGCTTCCGCGGAAAGTTGTTGCTAACACCAACATGCTCGCGGAATTTGGACGTGCGAATCAAGCTTTCGATTTGCCCGGTTCGAGCACGTTTTCCCCATATTGTGGTTTGGGGTACGTGACTTTTGGATGGAAAGAAATAACTTGCGCTAAAGACCGCGAAGAGAAAGTTAAATTTGCTCGACGTTGTGATAGCGTGAGAAAACCGCGGTTTTGACTGTTCCACATCGCGACAACTTGCAGAGCATCAGCAACTGAATTTACACGTGGCAGATAACGAGGATAACGTGCCACGCCCGAGATTCGGACTGGGATTCCGCAAGCTCGCAAGCAGAGCGACGGGTTAGTATGCAGTTGCCTGCTTTACGCGAGAGGCCACCTGGTGCTCTCGCTTTTCCGAATCGACAAGGAATTTCAGTGGCTTACCTGCTTATCAAGCGATGGATTGTGCGTCTAGCTGCTTCATAACCCTCGCGCACCAAAACCTCGTAAAGCGTGATCTGACCGAGCTGCGACCATATGTAGTTCTTGAACTGGTTGAAAACGCGCCCAGAGAGATCTTTGTCACTGATTCCGTAGTCGTCGCGGGCGATTTGCTTGAGCAGAGGATAAGTGTGAAGATGGGCTGCGCCCATCGCGTACGGCCAATTCATGTCGGCCAGATGGGTAACCCACTGTTCAGCCGGCAGTGGCGGAAGGACTGGTTCCTTGCCGTTACGCTCCAGCAGGCCGTAATCGACCGGATCGACCTGAGCCATGACGGCTGCGGCCTTTATAAAGTCTGCGACGCGCTCTAAGCCGAACCATCTTACGGTGGTACGCCGCCCGCGTCGCACCGATTCGAAGGCGGACAGCAGATGGGCGGCAGCGACCGCGGTGACGAGCGCCGAATCGCACCGCCGATGCATCAGCTCGGCCGTAACGTATATACAGTGAGCATGCCAAGTGTCGTCGAAAATCGTGCGCGGCTCCTCCAGCCAGGAGCCGTCGTTTTGCCACTGGTAGAGCCAGGTCTTCGGGTATTCGTGCACGCACAGCGCTGCCACTGGCAGGTCGCGGTTTATCGGCACGCCGTATAACTGGCGATAATGACGGGTATATTCCTCAGCCATTCGTACGTTGTAGGCTACGGTTACAGCGAGGCCTCCGGGAAAGGCGTTGTAAAAGTCGTTGTGGCTTGCTGGCGTGGTGAGATAGCTCTGCGGTGTCATATGTCCGGGTGGCCACACGTAATCAGGGGAATCTTCCTTGTTGAAGTATCCACGGGCTACCATTTCGTCGAACAAACGCCGGCGGTCCGCTTCGGTAGGATACATTTCAAGGAAGGTCACTTTGGGCGCGACCAGACATTCGGTCATGAGCCGGCGATACTCCGAATTGCCAAGGCTTCGCGCCGAGAGCAAAAGGTAGTCGTAACTCGACATCACCAGCAACGAAGCCCGCGCCATCCCTTCGGGCGTCATCGCCACGACTTCGTCGAGGTCGCGCGTCCAGATCGGCTCAAGGCTTGCTGAAAAGACGCGGTATGAAGCCTTTCCCGGAAGGCGCGTGCTCTTTTTCCTAGTGCTGGCTTTGGAAGTAGCCTTCGACGTAGGCATAGCTCATTTTCCCCCGAAACCGAAAACAAATTGTAAAGCACAACAGCTAACGCTTAAACCTAGCGTGCCGCGCCGTCAAATAAAAAGGGCGTGCTGACAACAGCGTCGCTGGTGAAACTCATAGTAGGCGGCTTTCGCGAAGAAATTTTACAGACCGCCAGTGGCAACCGCGACGTAGTGCGGATAGACTTAGGTTAGCCGTTAAAAAGTATGCAAAGGTTTGTTTTGGAGCCTGAGCGTAAGACGCCGGTCAAGGCGCATACCGATGTCTTGGTGGTTGGCGGCGGAAGCGCCGGTGTGGCAGCTGCAGTTGCGGCTGCGCGCGCCGGTGCTGAGGTGATTTTGGTCGAGCGACTCGGATATCTCGGGGGACTTGCGACCGGCGGAATGATAATCCTGTTACTCACCCTCGACGACGGGCGCGGTCGTCAAGTCGTAGGCGGGCTTTGTCAGGAGATAACTGAGCGGCTCGTTCGGCGATCTGCTGCGTATTTTCCACACAGAGCAGAATGGGGGCGAGAAGATCCCGAACTGGTTGAACGAGACCGGCGATGGGGCTTGGTATGGGGTCATGGGCCTCATCGCGTGCGCTACTCGGTGGCCTACGACGCGGAAGAATTCAAGTACGCGTTGAACTGTATGGTGGAGGAAGCGGGGGTCCGCCTGTTGCTTCACAGCTTTGCGGCTGAAGCGCTAATTGAAAACGGGCGTCTTACGGGCGTTGCGTTTCAAAGCAAGTCGGGACGCTTTGCGATTCTCGCCAAGGTAGTAATCGACGCCACCGGTGATGGCGATGTCTTCGCTTCAGCGGGCGTGTCTTATGAAAAAGAACGTGTGCTGCCTTGGCTGTGGTTCGTGATAGGCGGCGTCGAGAACGTAGAAGGAGCGATCGATGCCGGGGGATGGTTTTTCCGCACGATCGGAGAGGGGCGCGTGCTTGTGCCGTGGGGTGCAACCGAGCGAATTGCGCGCAAGATCGACGCTACCGACCCGGATGACCTAACTTACGCAGAGCTCGAGTGCAGAAAGCGCGTGATGGAAGAGGTTGATCGCTTGCGTGCTGAGTTGCCTAACTTTAAACGCGCGCACATATGCCACATCGCCGATCAAATCGGAATTACGGAAAGTAGAAGGCTCTGCGGCCGCTACGTGCTCGCGCGCGACGACATGGACCGCCCCTTTGACGACGCCATAGCGATAACTGGCCATTGGACTAAATACGGCGCGGTCTATTTTATCCCGTACCGCTCGCTTTTGCCGCGCGAATTCCCCAACCTCCTGGTGGCCGGACGATGTATTTCAGTAGACCATCGAGTCCATCATGCGACCAAGGAAATTCCGCCCTGTATCGCTACCGGCCAAGCGGCAGGCGCCGCAGCCGCTCTCGCGGTGGGCGCCGGGATTGACCCGGCTGATTTGGACGTAAAAATTTTGCGCCGCCATCTCGAGCAAAACGGAGCCATCCTCTCGCTCTAGCGTTGCAAAGCCCCTTTTCAAGGCCGCCACCAGGTCAAGTGTTTGAGGCCATTTTGCGCCTGGTTTGGAAAAGATCCCGGGGATCAGCGAAAGCGACATTCCAAGGCATAAGCAGGCGGCCGATTTCTATTCGAGGACGGGGCGTAAATCAGACAGCGACCACTTCGGTCGACGCCAAACCTCCGATAAGACGAAGACAAACTGCGGCGCTTTGCTCGTCTGTCAAAAGAAGCGTGCGTGAAGCATCGAGGCGGGGGCTTAGAGATTAGGCTGTCTGTTCTTCCAATCGCTCTCGAACTTAAGTTTCACGTCGCGGCCGCTCCCACCGCTTTCCAGAAACTATAACGAAGGATCCTTTCGCAGCCTGTTTTGGGGAGCGAACTCGAGAAAGTATTGGTAGGGGAGAAAGCGATGCTCGACGATTAGCTCAAAGCCGGCCTTACGAAACTCGTCGATCATTTCTTTGCGCGAAATACGATAGCGAGGGGGTGGGCCGATCGTAGTATCTGCGCGCTTCTTAAAGTCGATCACTGCCACGCGCCCGTTTGGACGAAGCGCAGGAATAAGGCTTCTGAGATAGACCGGACGATTGTCGATGTGGTGAAGTACGTCGCAGAAGAAGATCAAGTCGGCTGAGTTCGGCGAAAGCTCGGGATCGTCCGGCTTGACCAGCCGCGCCTCGTAATTCGAAAGGCCTTGTCTTTTCGCATCCGCGCGCATGTAGGCAACCAAGCTAGGTTCGATGTCGAGCCCGACCGCCTTACCATGCGGTCCGACGGCCTTGGCGAATCGGCGTGTGAAATAGCCGGTTCCCGCGCCGATGTCGACAACCGTTTGCCCAGGCTTTAGCTTGAGGGCCTTGATAACTTCGTCGGGCTTTTGCCATCGCTCGCGGTCTGGCGCTTCAAACACGGCGACCCACCGCTGAGCGTCGCTGAAGTGATGATGATACGCTGGGGGAGAATTCTCGTGGCCGGGCTCGGCACTTTGAGCTTGGGATGCACCCCTAAGCGCCACAGCAAGCAGCAAAGCGATCACAAGGAAGGTTCTCATTCGTCTCACTGAAGAACGCAAAAGCGGCATTTGCCCAGCATTAAAACCAAGTTCCACGTCTTCGTCTGCGTTGCTCTTTCGCCTTGAGAGCGCCACAGTCGAACTCAAGAACTGCTTGCGCCATTTTGCAGTTCAGTCGAGAAGCTTGGCATCCAAGCTTCTCAAGCGAGCTAGGTCGTCGGCAGCGAGGTGGTTTTCGGCACCTAGCGCCTCTTCATCACAAGCCAGCATCTCAAGGTACCGCCGCCCGAGCTCTAGGAGGTACGCTCGGCGCGCTTGTTCAGCCTTTGGTACCAAAGACTTTATGAGTTCCAGCGCTTCGGTGTAGGCCCTTTCGAGCTCCTCGCTCGGCGCGCAAGAACCCGGCGTTCGCTCGTAGGCTCGCCGAAGCTTTTCCCCGGCAGCAAGCACCCGCTCCACCTCAGCCGAAACTTTGTCGCTGTCAGTAGTGGGGATAATCATATCGAGGAGTTTTTTGCTGGTACCTGCTAGAGCTGCTAGAACGACAAGGCCGGCCATTACCGGCGCAGCGCTCACCGTTCCTGCCGCAGCGAGACCGAATGAGCCCAAGGCGGCAAGTCCAGTAACGATCCCTTCAGTTGAGAGCCCCACCACGCCGAGCGGGTAAATAACACCAAGTGGTACTCCGACGTAGGCGATAAGCTTTTTAAAAATCTCCTTGCGTCGCTCTTCAGGTTTGACCACGTGGCCTTCCTTCGACAGCAGCTGCGCAGCCCGGTTCTCGAGCTCGGTAAGCCAGTCGAGAAACTCGCCCAGGCGCGCGTCAAGTCGTGTACCCTCGCTGACGCAAAGATGTGCGCGCAGGCGTTCAAGGTAAGCCTGAGCCTGCGCACTCGCAAGCCGTCCAGCCATGTAGGATGCCTCTTGCCAGAGGGCGTCGGCGGTTTCGCGGCTTGCAAAGGTAGGCAGTTCTTTCGGCTCGAGATTGAGACGTGTGTAGAGAGCGTCTACGAAAGCCCGCCTACACGCTGCACTAACTCCCATCATGGCGAACAGTTGATAGAGACGGCGCAGCTTAAAAAGCTCCACTTCCCTGCCATCACGCACGATCGGCAGCAGCGCGCTAATAAACCCCTTTGCTTCGGTCGGCGAAATGGAGTCTAAGACTTGACGAGGAATAAGCCGCCAGGCCGAGAGCGGCTCAGGTGCCACGGAGAAGATCGACCAAAGCTTGCGCGCAGCGCGGGTAGGGTCAAGCGCATAACGTATCTCCCCCAACGACGCCATGCTCATAGCGTAGCTCCTAAAACCGATAGGCGTTTCTCACTTCGACAGTAGCATGACATCCTCGGTCGAGACTACATCGCTTTTTTTCGCCACACTTCGGAAAACGATGACGAAGCCTTTTAAGTGTACAAGTTTATGGGGATAACCAGGTTCTCACGCGGTGACAAAACGATTCGCTAAGCGTGGGGGCACGGCTTTTGCCGCCTAGCCGGAACAATCCCGTCCCACGCCGCCAAGCTGGCCATTATTCAGCTGTCTCCGACAGGCGGCCACCTACTTGATTCGGACCAAGCGATTAACCCGCAAAAGGTTACGTAGCGCATAACGGGCGCGGCCTTGATCGCTTGATCCAACTGAGCCTAGCTGACGGGTAGCTGTCCGCAAAAAGCTTTTGTCGATGGTCGTAAGGTTTTGCTCGGAATTGGGCACCCGGAGTATCTGACAGACGATCGTTTCTTCTCGACGCTTTCGCAAACCTCGCCCGCAAACTGCCTGACGCGATCGATTTGGCTCGCGTGCAGTGGGTCACTTCACGGTCGATTCCAGGCGCAAAACCTCTCACTCAGAATTAGTCGGCAAGACCGTTGCCTGAGCTTCCAGGCTGAAATGCGTCGTTCGCCGTGGGTCGCCGACGTTGCCATCCTGCCGTCGCTCTACGAGGGAGTGCCGCCTGGCTGTAAATCTCTGGAGGCGAATCTAAAACTGGAGAATGCGACCGCCGGTGGGCTCTGAATTCAGGTTGCGGTCGAAGCTGCTTCCAGGACCGAACGCCTCGGTTTAAGCAGTGGGTACATCCAGAGCAGTCCAAAAACCGGTCCGGGAAATAGCAGCCAGGTCACATAGACGCCCAGGGAGTGAACCGCGAAGGTTGTTAACGAGATCGCGACAACCGTAATTAAGAAGCCGATACTGTTTTGAATTGCAAGCGCGCTTCCAACCAGATCTGGTGGGCAAGTTCGGGCAGAAATGGCCGAAAATTGCGCCGAATCGGCAATCACTGCGATACCCCAAACGACGAGTACGGTAAGTCGGACTGCAAATGAACTCCCTTTAAGTAACGGGAAGAGGGCGCACATCAAGCCCGAGAGCACCAGAGCGCCCGCAGCGACCTTTGGACTGCCGTACGAGCGGCTCAGGTACCCGCCTAGCGTACATCCGACAAAACCGATGCCGATAACTAAAAAGGAAAGCCCTGCGACAAGAGTTGTTGGTGGCGGGTCTGCGCGAGAAGCCGAAAAAAGCGACGCCACCAGAATGGGGACGAGCGTCCAGAATGCGTAAAGCTCCCACATGTGACCGAAGTAACCCAGGGCTGAGGCGCGAAACGCTTCGACACGAAAAGCGTCAAGGACGCGGCCCCATTTGCGTTGGGCTCTGGCCTGCCCAAGTTTTAGGAAAGGCCCATCGCCCAATTTGAAAACGATCACGGCTCCGGCCAGCGCCAGCAACGAAGAAGACAACACGACCCGCTGCCATCCCAGCGAATCGCTGAGCGCGCGTAGTCCGTGCGGAAGCGCCGTGCCCAGAGTTAACATGCCTATTAGGAGCCCCAACGCTTCGCCCGCTCTGTCTCCCACCCACGAAACGATCATTTTCATGCCAAGAGGATATACCCCGGCAAGGCAAATCCCCACAACGAAACGGAAGCAGATTGCCTGCGAAACGTTAGAGGCGAGCAGCGCGAAACCAGCGTTGAACAGGGCCCCAGCTACGGCAGAGGCAGTGAAGATCCGGCTGGCGGGAAAGCGGTCGGCAAGGCCGGTTATAGCAAAAGCCATCGTGCCGCAAATAAAGCCTAACTGTACGGCACTCGTCAGGGAGCCCAGTTGAGAGGTAGTCAAGCCCCAGACGCGCATCAAATCGTGAGCGGCGCTGTTCGCGCTAAACCAGAGCGAAGTTCCGAGAAGTTGTGCAACTACGATGACGACCACCTGCCATCCCATTGCGCCATGCCTTTTTGCTTGCGCAGCTTCGACCGTCGCTTTTTCTATCGAGCTGAATTGTCCAGTTTGCATTGACCGCTTCCAAGGGAAACCATCAGTGGACCCCTACTACCCTTGGTCGATACGAAAGAGACCAGTCGAACCGGGATAGGCACAATTCCACGCACCTTTGCCATTGTTCTGGGTTGAAAGGGCTCGCTGCCGTTGATGCGGATGCTGAATTAACGGTTTGCGTCCACGGCGTCTTTTGCAGTTTTATGTGGCGCAATTTGGTGACGAGCAGCCCCTTGCGGTTCGGCTCCGATGCTCCAAGACTGCCCATCCCACGGCGCAAACCAACAGGGCAAAAGCAATCCAAACCAGCAGAGACAACCGCCAGGCTAGAAGTCCGCCATAAAGAAGCAACACCGAGGCGACCCCTAACAGAAAGGGTTTGTAGCTGCTTTTTCTGCCTTCCAGGTACAGACCTATTACTGCAAGCGCGGTAAGGGGCAGTGTGACAGCCCAAGCATGTGTCGGCGAGTGCAGAGACGAGCGCAGATAGGTGAATAAGCCAGCCGAAGCCATGCTGGCAACCAAAAATGGGAGACAACAGCCGAGGCATCCGAACGTGATAAGCAACGTGTCCCTCAGCGAGCTTCGCTGCTTTTCCGCTGCGATCCACGTCCACTCGCGGGCAAGCGCTCGGGCGATCGCGTCAGCGATAACCGCCACCGGCGGCGCAGGCCGGGCATCGGTCTCGCAAGATTCAAGCTTGGCCATCGCGCCAGGCACCGCGCTGCCCACTACGTCTTCGCGATTTACCAGAATTGTCGGCGAGGCAAAGCTTCGGGCCCAGGTGGCCATCGGCGATGACCGCTCGACTTCGGTCCAATGAGGTTCGAGGCCGAGCTTCATCATGGCGGCTGCGAGGTTTCTTCGCGCCTCTTTTAAAGTTGGGCAACCCTCGTCGTAGACTAACTCGACGTTAACCATAAGACGGTTTTGCTCCTGCTTTTATTGCCGCGCCAGTTAATTGCACAGCGTCGACAAGTCAGTGAAGGCTCGATAATTTACCCCCGTCAAAGCGAAAGCTATGGGTGGTGTTCAATCCGCAGCCACGTTGGCAACATCGACCAGACGGCGCCGCCTCCCCCAACTTCCTGGCGGACCGTCGAACACCCCAGCGCAGGGTGTGCCGCAGTTTTTGCACCGGCCGGACCCATCAAGATTCCATAGAGTTAGATTATACCAATCGCGGCCGATCAAGGGCGTCTGGCAACTATGGCAATAAGTGGTCTGTCCAATTTCGTCATAGATGTTACCGGTGTAAACGTATCGAAGTCCAAGGCTAATCGCCAGTTTGCGGGCGGCTTTGAGCGTCTGAGGAGGTGTGGGCGGACGATCCTTAAGCTTCCAGTCGGGATGAAACGCGGTAAAATGCAACGGCACGTCGCAACCAAGGTTGTCCAATATCCAAGTGCTTAGAGCCTCGATTTCTTGCGGCGAGTCGTTTTCCCCCGGGATAAGTAGGGTCGTTATTTCCAACCAGACCCGAGTCTCACGCTTGAGGTAAACTAAGGTTTCGAGAACAGGCGCAAGCGCGCCCGCGCACAGCCTTTTATAAAAACTTTCAGTGAAGGCTTTTAGATCGATGTTTGCAGCGTCTATATGCTGGAACAAGTCGGCACGAGGCTCAGCGCAGATATAACCGGCCGAGACGGCAACGGTTTTTATGCCTTGTGCGTGACAGGCCTGGGCGACGTCTATTGCGTACTCTGCGAATATGACCGGATCGTTGTAGGTAAAAGCTACAGAGCGGCATCCGCTTAGAACTGCTGCTCGTGCGATCTGCTCCGGCGAGGCGGACTGCGTCAAGCGGTCGAATTCGCGTGCCTTTGAGATGTCCCAGTTCTGACAGAAGCGACACGCAAGATTACATCCTGCGGTCCCGAACGACAGCACCGCGCTTCCGGGTAAAAAGTGGTTAAGCGGCTTTTTCTCGATCGGGTCGATACAAAAGCCAGACGAACGGCCATAGGTCGTTAAAATCATGCGGTCCTGCCGCCGAGCTCGCACAAAGCAAAGACCATGTTGCCCTTCGCTGAGCTTGCAAAAGCGCGGACAGAGATCACATTGAATTCGCCCGTCGGCCAGTCGGTGCCAGTAGCGTGCTGGGTAGCCTTGTTCGTGTCGCTGTCCCACAATTCTAAATATTAGAGTGCGAACGATGACGTTCAACCGTACATTTAGGAGCCTTTAGCGGAGATGGTTCGTTTACCTGCGGTTGCCGGAAGTTTCTATCCGGCAAAGCCAGATAGCTTGCGCCGATTAGTCGAGCGGCTATTGGCCCAGGTGCCACCTCTTGGCAACGGGCGACCGCTTGTGGCGCTTATCGTGCCTCACGCCGGGTACGAGTATTCTGGCCCCGTCGCCGCTTACGCTTACCGTGCGCTTGCGGAGCATAACAGAGAATTTAAGCGCATAGTTGTAATAGGACCCTCCCATTTCGTTCACTTTTCAGGGATTGCCGCGCCTCGCAGCGCGGTCTTTGCAACTCCCTTGGGTGAAATAGCGGTTGACGTTGAGACGCTTAGGAACCTCGCAGACGTTGACATCCTCGTGATCGACGATGAGCCCCATCGGCGGGAACACTCGATCGAGGTTCAACTGCCGTTCTTACAGATGGTTTTGGAGGACTTTGTCTTAGTTCCTTTGGCCGTAGGGGATTGCGATCCCACCAAAATAAGCCATCTAATCGACCGTTTGTGGGACGATCCGCAAACGCTTATCATTGTAAGCTCCGACCTTTCGCATTACCTAAGCTATGAGGAAGCGCAGCGTAAGGATAGGGCGACGGCTCGAGCGATTGAGGCTCTTGAGGCTGAAAGTCTTGGACCCGAGGATGCGTGCGGATTTTTGCCGATCGCCGGCCTGTTGCTTGCGGTCAAACGTTATCCAGTTGAAGTCGCGCGACTCGACATGCGAAACTCGGGTGACACGGCGGGAATGTACGATTGGGTAGTGGGCTATGGCGCGTGGGCGTTCTACAAACGTAGCGCAGGGCGCAACGGGGTCCTCATTTGAAACGACGAAGCGCTTTATGAGGCAATATGCCTGAGCAAGGGTCAGCGCAATCGGGCCAAAAGTTGGGGGAGTCAACGATGGGCGGTAAGTATTACGAGGAGTTCAACCAAGGCGATGTCTTCAAACATCAGCCCGGGAGAACTGTGACCGAGACTGACAATTTGCTATTCACCACCCTGACCATGAATTTGCAACCTTTGCACCTCGACGTGGAATTCGCGAAAAAGGCAGAGTTCGGCGAGCGATTGGTGAACAGCATCTTCACGCTTGGTTTGGTCGTTGGGCTCTCGGTTGCCGACACGACGCTAGGAACGACAGTCGGAAACCTTGGGTTTGAAAAGGTGGAGTTTCCGAAGCCGGTCTTTATCGGCGATACTTTGTACGCGGAAACCGAAGTAATCGGTAAGCGCGACTCGAAATCCCATCCTGAATGGGGAATCGTCTTTTTCGAGCATCGTGGGGTGAATCAACGAGGTGAAATTGTCGTGCGATGTCGGCGAGCCGCTATGATGAGGCGCAAGCCCAAGGTGTGATCTTAGGCTGTCAAGAAGGCCCACTGCCAAAAAGCGATTCTTTCAACGCTTTCGATACCCGATGTCGGTAAAGCCTTCAGCGCACAGAGTAATTCAACCATCCAGGCGCGCAAGTTGACATCGGTCCTTCCAATTGTACCGGTGTTTCGGCTGGCGTGACGGTTGGAGCGCTTTACGTGAAGCGGAACAGAGGTATATTCGCGCGTTACTGCGCATTCACGCCCAATCGACACGCCCATTCGAGCATAGTGCGCGCAAATTCGGCCTGCGCTTTGTCGACCATTACACCGTTGTAAGTCGCCACGGACGCGCCGGTCAACTCGGCCTCAGTCACAGCTTGCACGATCCCCTTCCATTCGGCGACCTCCTGGGCAGTGGGTGTGAACACCTCGTTGACTACAGGCACGTGACTTGGATGAATAACCAGCATCCCCGTGTAGCCTATGGTTTTGGCTCGTATGGCTTCCGCGCGCAATCCATCCAAATTGCCTATCTCCCACCATCCACGCCCCCCGATCGGATAGGGCACACCAGCCGCGCGAACATCTAGCAGGACTTTGGACAAATAGAACAGCGCCTCGTATCCATCCTCGCTCCATCCGAAACCCACGGCGCGAGCGATGTCGCCGCCCTTTCCCGTAAGGCCACCCATGTGGGCTACCCTCGGTGAAGCGATCGCTATATCGTAGGCTCGTCTTAGTCCTTGAGCGGTTTCGAGTAGAGGGTCGATCAGCACGCTGTTGCGCTCCATACCGCGTTTTTTTTCGAAAAATTTGAGCAGTGTGTCGACCTCGCGAACCTCTTCAGGAGAGCTCACTTTCGGGACCATCACGGCATACAGTCCAGGGCCAACGACCTGTTCCAAGTCCTCGGCGGCAAGATCGCTATCAAGGGAGTTGATGCGCACGAAAAGTGCGCAGCCACATCCAGCAAGCTTATCAATAGCGGCGCGCACGCTTTGTCGAGCTAGCTGCTTTTCGCTTTGCGGAACCGCATCTTCCAAATCGAAGATCAAGGCGTCAGCGCCGTACTTCGGCGCTTTGTACATTCGGTCCTCACGATTCCCCGGTACAAATAAGGCTGACCTTATCGGACGAGCGTGACGGTTCATCCGAACATCCTCCAAAAAACCTGGGTACCGACCCCCCAAAGCGCGGCTTCGGACGTGTTTATTTTAACCTAGGCCTTAGGCGAGAGCTAATCAGATTTCGCGCCGCCCGCACCCTAAGTGTACGCTGGCACAAGGCATTGTCGCGGATCGCTCAGGCAGCTGCAAGCCGCTTATACCAAACGGAGATGAGGTTTACCCAATTAGCCTAACTTCGACGTTGCGCCTGCGTGGCCCCTCGAGCTCGACCAACACCACGCGCTGCCAGGTACCCAAGACAAGGCGACTATCTGTCACGGGAAGCGTCAACGAAGTACCAATGAGGGAGGAAAGGATATGATTAGGCACGTGCGCCGGGTTGTGAGGATGGCGGTAACGAAGGCGCGGTATAAGAGCCGAAAAGGCGTCCAGCATGTCCAAGTCCGTGCCAGGGTCTAAGTCTGCAGTAGTGAGTGCGGCGGTAGTATGAAGCAGCGACAAGCAGCATAAACCCTCGCGGAAGTCGTTTTGCTGTAGAATCTTGTTGACCGTCTCCGTAATATCCACTATTTCTTTCGGCTTCGACGTTTCGAGCCAAAATCGTGTTGCAACTGTCACGGTAGCTGACGTTTTTCGTTTGTTAGGGAAATTTACCTTTATAGGCAGATTTCCGCTGCGCTCATCTACATGAAACTCTCAGCGTTGTCAAAACCAACTTACTTGCTGACGAGGTCGGGGTCCAGGGATCTGGAAGCGGGTTCATCCATTTTATCTTCGTTGTAGCTTGCTTAGGTGAAAAATTTCTGTTAGCTATTCGTCACAACGTAGGAAGCGTTTACGTGTCTCCGTATTCCTGGAGCGTACACCTACTACAGCGGAGACATCGAGCGACCTTCGTTGGACTTAATCTTTTTAAGAAAGGGGGGACTCATCAAATGGGTCGAGCCGTTTTCCGGAAGCCGTTAATGATGGGGCTTGCCGGACTATTGTTGATTGCCTGTACGGGTTGGGTAGCTACAGCGGCATCGCCGGAAGGGATGCGCCTTTACGTGTTCACGTCGCACTATCTAGGGCCGTTCCCAAAGTCAGCGCTTCAGACCGGAGCTCCGAATACGCCTATCACAGTTCCTGTCGCGTTCTTCGTTATAAAGCACCCCAAAGGGAACGTGATGTACGATACTGGAGTGAATGACAAGATAATAAAAGACCCGAACTACTGGGGTCCGCTGTACAACGTCTATAAGCCCGACCAAAAACCGGACCTGGCAGTGAAGCCGCAGCTGCAGAAGATAGGTATGACCCTTGATGACATCAATTATGTCGTTTTGGGGCATATGCACCTTGACCATGCCGGCAATGTCGGACTGTTCCCGAAGGCGACGATCGTTTTCCAAACTGACGAAATTAGGGCTGCTTTTTGGCCGCCTCCGGGGGCCGCTTCGGCCTATATCACGGCTGACTTCGCCATGTTGCGCGCGGGGATTGGTAGTCCGTTACCAAACGCGCAGAAGGTGATTCAGCTGAACGGAGATCTGGATCTTTTCGGCGACGGCAGCATTTACATCCACCGTACGGTTGGACACACTCCGGGCAGCCAAGTGATGGTAGTGCGCCTACCGCATACGGGGACCGTCGTGTTGACCAGCGATGCCTGTTACCTAAAGGAAAACCTCGACAAAGATATCCTTCCAAGCATTGGCTTGGTTTATAGCCCTGCCGACATGTTGGAGGGATACGCCTGGATTAAGCGAGTGCGCGACCTAGAGAACGGAGACGTGATTTTCGCCCACGATCCGGATACGTTTAAGGCGCACAAGCACGCTCCTGAGTATTACGACTGATAGGCACGAGTTCGGCTGGTCGCCTGGATTTTCGTTGACGTCTTTTGTCTGTACGTCGCGAAGATCCAGGACCGGCCGGCCGACTTGTTTTCGTTGTTTTTCAAGAAGGCCCGTTTCCTCCGGTGGCTTTCTTGATGCCAACTCTGAGCAAAGTGCTTGTTTCTTGAGATATTCCCCTTCCCGCGTGGGGGCTTTGAGCGCTTGAGTTTATTTAAGCGACGCAATGGCCACAACGATAAACGCTCTCAGCGCGGAAAATATCGACCCGACGACGCCCGCCTCAACGGCAATCGCCGTTCAAAACCTTACGAAGTGGTACGGTCCGCGCCAGGCGCTTAAAGGGATTTCGTTCGTTATCGAGCCCGGCGAAGTCGTGGGTTTACTCGGACCTAACGGCTCAGGCAAGACCACCACGTTGCGCATCGTAACCGGGTACTTAAGACCGACCCGTGGCAGCGTGTTTGTTTGTGGTGTTGACGCGCTAGAGAATCCTACCGGGTTACGGTCGTTAATTGGCTATGTTCCGGAAGACATTCCTCTTTACAACGGCATGCGCGTGCAGGAGTTTCTCACCTTCATCGCGCGTCTCAAGGGGTTGGGATCAGGTGAGGCCAAGCGCGCTGTGGCAGAGGTCGCCGAGCGCCTGGGGCTCGAGCCGTTTTTGAAAATGATGATAGGAAAGCTTTCGCGGGGCTATCGTCAGCGGGTTGCTCTGGCTCAGGCGCTGGTGAGCGACCCGAAAGTGCTGGTGCTGGACGAGCCTACTAATGGTCTCGACCCTGAGCAAATCATCGCGACGCGCAATCTAATCCGCTCACTAGCGGGCGTTAAGACAGTGCTGGTAGCGAGCCATATCCTAGCCGAGATGGAGAAAGTTGCCGACCGCGTGATGATTTTGCTCAACGGTCGACTTTTAGCTGACCGTATCATGGTGCGGGCGGACAAGCATAACCGAATTCGGTTAAGTGTGTCAGGTGCCAGAGACCAAGTTGAAGCGGTGATCGCGCAGGTCGAGGGCGTGCGGCGCGTGGAATGCGAAGGTTCAGCTCGAAACGGCTTCGCCACGTACATAGTCGAGGGTGAGTCGTTCGTCGAAGGGCTTGCCGGGCGGCTCGCCGAGGCGCTTGTGAAGCACAGATTTATGTTGGCCGAGCTGGCGGACAGCTCGATCGACCTCGAGCAAATTTTCCTCGATCTTACGCGACGACACAAGGAGCAGGACGGTGAGGGGCTTTAAGCTCCTGTTATTTAAAGAAGTCAAGGCCCTTTTTTCGTCGGAAATCGCCTACGTGTTGGCCGCGATGTTCCTTGTGGTAATGGGTTACACCTTTAGCGTGGCGTTTTTTTTGAACAGGGTGGCCAGCCTTGTGCATCTGTTTTTCCAGATGTACGTGCTGTTTTTGCTTACCGTGCCGATAATCACGATGCGTCTGTTGGCCGAGGAGAGGCGACTTGGAACGCTCGAACTTCTGCTCACATCGCCGGTGAGCGAGGCTCAAATCGTTCTTGCAAAGTACTGTGCAGCGATGAGTTTAATTGTCGTGATGGTGATTCTTTCGACCAGCTATGCAATTGTGCTAGCGCTTTTCGGGCAGCCAGACTGGGGGCCTATCTACAGCGGTTATTTAGGTTTGTTTCTGCTCGGTAGCGCGCTCAGCGCCATCGGTCTTCTGACTTCCAGCCTTACGGCCAACCAGATCGTGGCTGCTCTCGCTTCGCTCGGCATCTTCTTGTTGTTGTGGGCGATCGATGATTTCGGTCTTATCCTACCCGATCCGTACGATACGCTGGTGACGAACCTTTCGCTTTCAACGCACTTTGTTCCGTTCGCTACGGGCTCGCTGTATTTGTCTGACGCTGGGTATTATGTCAGCCTGACTCTGCTCGGCATTTTTTTGAGCGTGCGAGCGCTCGGACGCCGCTGAGGGAAAGCGCGTAAGTGAAAAGGGGTGCGAGCAAAGGATTCGTTTGGTTGAGCGCTGGTCTTTTGTCGGCGGCTCTCGGCTTAATTTTTGTCGCCAAATTTTTGGCCGTTGAGCGCGACAGTGTCAACCTGCTGCTGTTTGGCGCGTGGCTTTGCGCGCTCTTGTTTCTTTTTACCCTTGCTTTACTTATACCCGTACAAATGCGGCTCGACCGGCGGCTCGAAGTTGCCTTCAATGGTCTCTTGGTCGTATCAGCGGTAGCGATCACGTTGCTGGCTAATATCGCGCTCTACAAGCGCGACGTCCATTTCGACCTCACACGCGAAGGGTCTTACACGCCTCCTGAGCAGGCACGCCAAGTAGTCAAAAGTCTAAACCGCGACGTAAGCCTTACGTACTTTTACCACGACGATGATCCCCAGGCTCTGCACGCAAAGGAGCTTTTGGAAGTGCTTGCGCGCTCGAACAGCCACCTACATTTGCGAGTCGTCGACCCCGACACTAATCCAGCGCTAGCGCGTCGCTATGGAGTAAAGCTCTATAACACTGCGGTAGTCGAAACGGACGGCCGGCGTGCAATGGTCGAAAACACGACCGATTTGGCGCAGATGGCTTTTGCTTTGGTGCGCGTACTGAGAGAGCAGGTGAAAACAGTATGTTTTGTGGTGGGGCATGGTGAGTTTTTCGAACCAGGCGGCATTCAATTTCACTACAGCCATGCCGAAACGTTACGAGCGCATGACGTCGAGGGTGGTGGGGATATTCTCGAAGGTACGAATGCTGGCTTCGACCGCTTTTACTTGGCGCTGACGAATTTGGGCTATGATGTTGCTCAGGTTACTTTGAGCAAAACGAGAAATTTGTCGCCCAGATGCTCTGTGGTTGTGGACGGCGGGCCGAGAACGGTGTACTCGGCGGGCGAAAGTGATGTTTTAACTGCGTATTTGGCTGCTGGAGGCCGGGTTTTGCTAATGTACGACCCGGAGTCGGCGATTGATCCTAGCGTTGAAGCAATGCTTGCGCGGCTAGGTATCGAGCTTCCGCGAGCCACGGTTTTGGATCCCACGGATCATTACGGGACCGATCCGGAGAAGGTCGCGGTCCCGTACTACACGCCTCATCCCATAACCGAACAACTGGCTCTCACATTCTTCCCGGGAGTTCGTCCGATCGTTACCTCTAAGCCACCCGATGGCGTCAAGGTGGTGCCCCTTTTCGCGAGCACCAAAGATAGCTACTTGCGTTTGGAGCACGGCTTAGGTGAAGCGTATGGGGATGTCGACTCGCGGCAGGCTCGTGTTTCTAGCGACCGAGGGGAGGCATCGCCAATGGCGAGCGCTCAGCGTCCCGGACAACGCGTCCTCGCCGTGGCGGTGAGCGGCAGATGGCCTGGAGCGTCAACCGAAACTCCTGAGTTTCGGCTCGTCGTGATCGGCGACAGCGATTTTGCCACTAACGCGTATTTCCCTTCGGTGTCAAACGGTGTACTAGCAGTTTCGATAGTGCGCTGGTTAGCCGGCGACGAGTCGACGCCATCGCCCAAGCCCGAAACTTACGCAGAACCGCAAGTGGTGCTTACCAACTATCAAATGAAATGGATTTTTGTCGCGATCGAAGTGATCTTGCCGTTGAGCGTGGTTTTGGCTGGGGCAGTGGTTTGGTGGCGCCGACGCTAAGGCGTCGGATGGGGTGGCTTTAGCGCAGTTGCGGACTGAATAATTGACTCGGTCCCTTTGCAAGGCGCCAGTGAGGTTGATGGTACGCGGCAAGCGCTTCGTGCCATAAATAGCATGTCTTGCGTCCGGATCGGTTTGGCAAGGTGATGCGTAAACTTTTAGCCGGGGTTGGGGCGTTAACAGGTGCTGCTATTATCGCGCTGCTTGCGCTCAGCGATAATGAGAGCAGGGATACGGGCGTATTGGTACGCTTCGAGCCGGCTGGGCTTGTCCAGAGAATTTCGAGCCGCGCGGATGAGATCGAAATCTATATTGGTCAGAACGTGCTGCGGCTAAATCGCGCCGCGCCGGGTCGGTGGCTTGATGCTGAGCGTCGCGGCGTTGCAAAAGCTGACGTTCTGAGCCAGCACGTGGCCAACGGGCTTCATTTCCTGGAGGTCACTGCCCCATCTCGCGTGATCGACGGCTCCCGGAGTTCACAGTCTGCGCTTAGCAATTTTGGTCTCGCGCCCCCTCGTTACAAAGTAGTTGCGAAGGCCCACGGGGAGCGGATAGCCTCGGTTGAATTCGGTAATTTGAATCCGTCTGGAACGGCTCAATACGTCCGAGTTGTGGGGCAAAATAGCGTGTACCTAATGCCGCTTCATCTGGGCGGCGAATGGGAGGCAGTAGCAGCGGCTCTTGGTGCGGCTCCAACTGGCGGTCAGCCGTGAGCCTGAGCCACTTCGATGCGAAGCGCGGATATGCGGAGCGCAGACGAGCATCCCTAGCCGGGGTTATGACGTATCACGCGTAGCGGTTATACCACCTTGTCGAAGCTTCCACTACCAACGAGATGTCTTTTTCTATTAGGAGCCTCTGACCAGTTATATAAAACCTAACGTTCTGAGGTGGGAGGTCCGCTTAATCGTCCTGGTTGCCGCCCATCCTGCCGAGCGAAAAGCAGATAGTCGAAGCAAAGATCTGCGCACTTGAGCTCACATTGCCTGGCTTGCTGCATTCAAGCTCGCCTCAGTCGCATCCAATATCGGTCGTCACTCCTTAAGAGCTCAACAGACGTGCCGAAAGCCTCAGACAAAATCTCAGAGGTCATGCACTTATCTTTTGTGCCGCTGGCCAGAACTTTACCGTTTTTGAGCACTAAGACGTGGGAAAAGACGGGCATAATTTCCTCGACGTGATGGGTAACCAAAACCAACGCCGGTTCTTCGTTGTGGCTGCCTAGCTGCTGGAGAAAATCGAGAAAACGTTCGCGTGCCACCGGGTCCAATCCGGCGCATGGCTCGTCGAGGATGAGAAGCTTTGGCTCGGCCATCAGGGCACGTCCGATCAGCACGCGCTGGCGCTCGCCCTCAGAAAGAAGTCGCCAAGGACGATCTTGCAAAGCGAGCAGTTCAGCTTGACGCAATATCTCGAGCGCGCGCGCCTTGCTTTGCTCGTCCATTTCGCGCCAGAAACCTATTGTGGCGCTGGCTCCGCTCACCACCGTTTCGAGCGCCGTCTCATGGTCGGGTATCATTTGCCGGATGCTCGAGCTTACCAATCCGACCCGCTTTCGCAACTCTCGCCAATCGAAGCGACCGAAGGTTTCGCCAAGCACGCGAATTACGCCGCCACTGGGTGCCAGATACCCTGTAAGGACCCTCAGCAAAGAGGTTTTGCCGGAACCATTGGCTCCTAGTATCACCCAGTGCTGTCCCTTCTTTACTTGCCAATTGATGGCCTGAAGGATTGGCGCGTCTCGTGTCACGCTCAAGTCCGAGACTTCTATAACAACTGTCGCACTATTGCTCGCTTGCATACTTAAACCGGGACTGTGAGCTAGCCTAGCTTTAATTTCGAAAAAGTTGAACACTCGCGGCTTCGAATCGTATGTTCGGCCGGTTATATGGTTTTGACAGCGCCGTGAGCGGCGTTTCGTTGTTGAGCTAATGGGTTAAAGCTGTCGCCACAGCCAAAAGAAAGTGGCTGATGGCAAACTCGTGCGGTATTCGCGAGAAACAGTGAAAAAGCCGCTCAGGCAGGGAGAGCAGTTTGGATATGGCAGGGTCATGTCTTTCCTAATGCAAATCCGAACTCGCTGGACTATTCTAGATGTGGCGTTAAAAGGGCGCGGCTTTTAAAATTTGAGCTGAGCATTGGGGGTTCGCGATATGAGTGAGATTGATTTTTCGAAATTGCCTCGTTTTTCGCAATTGCCTGTTAACTCGGAGGCTCCGCCCGAATCAGCTTGGGGCGTGTTCGGGAGGGACGATGAGTTAGGCTGCCTCAATTTCCTTACGCCGCAAGGCGTAGTAGAGGCAGCTCGTCTGGTCCGCAAGGGAAAGGTTTTCCGGCTTGACGCGCCGATCAACTATGCTAAACCGCCACTGTTCAATCGCAAGCCTGCGGAACACAAGATTCGCGACTTCGCGAAGTACGGGCTTCTCGGCCACGACGATTGGCTAGACAACTACAATACCCAGGAAGGCACGCAGTGGGACGGTTTTGGCCATATCGGACACCCGCGCTACGGCGCTTTTTACAATGGAGTGAAGGCCGATCAAATCAAGGATGGCGTTGACGGCAAACTGGGTATTCATCGATGGGCGGACAAACTGGTTGGAAGAGGCTTGCTTATCGATGTGTATAGATTTCGTATCGCAAGCGGTCGACCCATAAATCCTTTGGCCCGCGAAAGCTACAGTCTCGACGATCTAACTGGAGCGCTGCGTGCTCAAAAAGCGGAACTCAAACCCGGATCGATTCTGCTGGTGCGCACAGGCTGGATGCGTGCGTACCTGGACGCTCCCGCTGAGGAGAAGCAAAAGATGGCGTCGGCCTTGGAGCTTAGGTCATGCGGACTTGAAAGCACGAGCGCTCTGATGGCGTGGCTTTGGGACAACCGCGTAGCCGCCCTAGCTACGGATTGCCCGGCGGTGGAGCCGTGGCCATGGGACTTCCAAAGTGACGAAGCGTTGCACTATCGGGCTTTGGCGTTGCTCGGTCTTCCGCTCGGCGAGCAGTTCGATCTCGAGGCGCTCGCTTCGGATTGCGCAGACGACGGTTGCTACGAGTTCATGCTGGTGTCGGTTCCTCTGAATCTTCCTGGAGGAATTGCGTCGCCGGCTAACGCGGTGGCGATCAAATAAAATCAAAGTCTCCGAGGGCATCTCCTACCTGGAGCGAGTTCGCCTAAGCTCGAGCAACGGGCTTACGGGATAATCCTGAGAGGGTTGCTGAGCGCGCTAGAAGGAACAGTTCGTCGGTACGCAAAGCTCAAAGTCCAGAGAGTTGTCCCGACATACATGAGAGCGCCAAACGCGAAGATCGCGGATCCAAGCTCGGCGACTCTTGGCAATTTCAAGATGCATGAACCGGCGAGGAGAGCGATACCAAGGTTAAAGGCTACAAAGACGAACCAACGATACTTGGTAACGGAAAGCTCAGCAATCGAGGTGAGCGGCCACTGTAACTGGTTCCTTGCTTTCACCACGAAGCCGGGAAACAGCTGGTATGACATTCCTACGATGTAGTTACCCATCCAGCCAAAAAGACCAAGTACTCCGTAAGCCACAATGAATCCGCTGCTGGCGTTTCCCGCGCCATTTAAAAGCAAATCGAAGCCCAGAACTATTGCGCAAATAAGGCAAACTGTCGCGGCGATCGCGTGTGTTCCCGCCCATCCAAGGGGCATTCGCCGAGCCGCAATTAGTCGGGCGAGGTTGATAAAGTACGAGACCAGAGTCACTACGATTATAGCGAACCAGAAAAAGGTTCCTTCGATATTTGTAAGCAAAGTTATCGATAATCCAATCACGCCTAACGCCAGCGCATACAACTGGTAAACCACCCACGTGGGCACCTTGAGCTCGGGCAAAATAAAGGCGGGCAAAAAACGATACGATGCGGCGCAAATCGTAAGCGTGACCCACCCGACGGCGGCAAGATGGGCGTGCGCTGCGATGTTTCTAAACGGATCGCCTGAAAGCACTGGACGCGTCTCGTTGATACCCAGTAAAACGCCCAGAATCCCCGCTGCAAGTAAAAAGCCGATCGCCAGCGACATTCCGGTTTCCGCGACGCCGCGACCTAATCCGGCCACCATGCAGGGTAAGAGGTTGGCAGCGAATAGCGCGATACTGGCCAATACAACCAATGCTGACCACCATAGCCCCACCCATTCAGCCAAAGCAAAATGAGCAACCATCCCCAGCATGCCTATCACGTAAAGAACGAACTGGGCTCTTGCTAGTCGCGGAAATGGCAGAGGTGTCCCCCTCAATGCAGGCACATAACGGTATATCACGCCCATGATAGTCGGCGTGATCCATCCCAGCGTAAACAGATGGACAACGGCAAGCTGTAGTGGGCCGTAAAAAGAATTTGTTAGTTCGTCCGTAAACCAGGCCACGCCTAGGGCACCGAGGCCAAAACTCATCACGCCTACGAGGAAAAAGTTGATAGAGAGGCGCGCAAGACCACTTGCTCTGGAGCTTTCGAATTCGGCGTCGCGCATAGACCCTTGCTGCTCCGGTATGACCCGACGCCCTCGACCAGCAATTGGCAAGTCTTTTAGCATACGGGCGTTAACTTTAACGAGGCTAAACATATATTATTCAGGCATCTTCAAGATCCCAGGTCAAGTCACGCCGCGGTGGAGCTCGATTCGCGGATTAGGTTTTGCAGGCAAAGCTGGGTGGGGGATACGAAGAAAGAAAGAGGTTACCCGCTTATATAAACTTAGCTGAGCAGCGCAGACTTTCTGCTCTCTGCGCGAGCACCGAACTGGAGCGCCGCCCAAAACGAAAGCTACGCGTCTTGCGCGAAGTTCGATCCGAGCTCAAAGCCAAAAGCGGTGCGCACATCGTGGGCTTTTGTCTCCGGCATCATAAAAAGAAAGAAAAGAAAGGCTCCCACGCCGATTAAACCAAGAGTTAAGAAGCCCAATTTAAAGCCGCCTTGCTCGACCAAAAAGCCCGCAAGGAGGTTGCTCAATGATGCGCCGATTGCGACACAGGTGGCGGTAACTCCCTGAAGGAAATTGAAGCGACCTGTGCCGCGAGCCAGATCGGAAACGATTACCACTGATACGACGCCAAAGATGCCCGCGCTGATTCCATCCAGGATCTGGAACGACGTCAATAGATAAGGGTTGTGGAAGGAAGCGAACAGGCAGGCCCGAGCGGGTAACATCGCAAGGGCAAGAAGGAAAAGCGGCTTGCGCCCTGTTGCATTCGCGGCTCCGCCCGACCACCACGCCACGGGCATCATCACCATCTGCGCGATCAACACGCACGCTGCGGTGTAGAGCGATGCGTTTTCAGGCGCTCGCTTAGAGAGCATCTCGCTCACCAGAGGCAACAAAGCGGCATTCGCGAAATGAAACAGGATCACTGACACGGCAAAAATCGGGATTCGGCGATCGGCGAAGACTTCGAGTAGGGAACCAATGTGTTCCTGTTCACCTCGCTTTACGACAGCCGACCTGGCGAGGCTGTGATCGACATCCTGCGGCCGGACCATCATGACGGCGACTGCTGCGGCGAAGCTCACTAGTGAGGCGGAGTAAAAAATGCCGTCAGCAGCGAACCATTGGCCGATCAGTCCTGCGCACGTTGCCGCGGCTACCGCTCCAGCATGACTTAGCGTTTCATTGCGCCCCATACGTCTGGCGAACCCCTGATGGCCCACTAGCCCCAGGGTTAATGCCGCGATCGCGGGCGCCAGGACAATCGTCGCCAGTCCGAACACCGCAACCGTCAATGCCATCATGATTAAACTGGCTGCGTGAACGACCCCAAGGCATGCGACCCCCATCAGTATTGCGCAGACCGCAATAAGCTCGCGTTTGCGTTTCGTAGCATCCACCAGCGCCCCAGCAGGAGTCTGCGCCAAAAGGGTAACGACGCCAGGGACCGACATCACGATCCCGATGTGATCGATAGACCAGTGGCGCTTTATCAGCAGATACGTGGCTAAAAACGGACCGAAAGTCGCCTGAGCGTCCGCTTTAAAGAAGTTCACCAGATCCAGGGCGATGGAGTTACGTCGAGAGGTCGCGACTGTGGCAAACCTCTGTGCGCACAAGGACCCGCTGCTGTCATATATCCTACACATGGGTGGTGAGTTTTGCTTCGATGCCTTACAGGTGCCGATCTCAAGGTTAAAGTTAGAGTTCAAAGCGGAAGTCCCTCGCCTGATAATTGGGTCTTTCTTAGTTGTTTCGCGTTCCAACGTCGTAAACTCGCTAGAAGTCATAGACTAGATTGCCGGACCACTAGCTAACGGGCCGCGACGGTCCACACGACGATGACCTGTTCTGATAGCTTTGCCTTTCAATCCACCGCCTTTCTAGACGAACTCTTGGGAGTCAGCACGTGACGCGTCTGAGAAATTGAAACGATCTTAGTTTTCATGGTCTCACAGCTGACAATTGTGGTCGTCGACTTTGGCCACAAAAGGTAACTTCGTGCGTAACCGATCGAACTGAGCCCGCGAGTCGTGCTAGTTTTCGTTCAACGTTTTATGCATTTATCACGCCAATAACCGAAACCACTTAAATCGAGGCTGTAATGAAGCGCTAGCGTACTTTCGCTGCGTCACGGTCGGTGGTTCTCGGTGCCAGGTAGCGAGCTCGCAGTAATAAAACCTGACAGTGAGTTGTCAGCTATCAAGACGGTGCCTATTGGACGTCCCAAGGAAAATTGCGGCTTCCCTGAAAGTGCGGCTCTTCACTTTTGGATGGCATCAATCTTGTAGAGGAAAGCTGATGAAATGTCTCTAAGGGAGCGTTCGACATGAGAGCCGCGAAGGTGGGATTAGTCCTGTTGGGACTTTTGATTGCGCTTCGTTTTTGCGCGCACGCGCAATTGTCGCCCTACCCGATGGCTCCTTCGAACCAAGCAGTAGCGCCACAACTTTTGCCACCTCCGCCTGGTTATCCGCCGGCACCGCCGGGCTATTATCCACCGTCGGTGATGGAAATTCCTCCTGCTCCACAGGCTCCTCCCCAGTACGTTGCGCCTGCACCACCGGTGCCACCACCCGTAGTCGCGCCCCAGCCTGAGGAGCTATCCACGACGCTCAATGGGCGAGTGAGACGGTATATCCTTACACCCAGCGGCGAAGTCGAAGGCCTCGAGTTAGACGACGGAACCGACGTCCGGTTTCCGCCGCACGTCGGCGATAGCGTCGTGAAAATTGTCAGGCCAGGCGATATTATTGCGGTTAACGGCGAGCCGCCCCTTGTCACGCCTTACGGCCGCGTAATAAAAGCGTTGGCTATCACCAATCTCGCATCTCGTCAAACCGTAGTTGACGAACCGCCCAGAGGCCGAAGACTCCCCCGGTGGGCGCGAAGGATGTGGATGCGCCGAATGAGCACGAGCGGAAGTGTGGAACGCTACGTGTTGAATCCGCACGGAGATGTCGATGGTATTTTCTTGAATAACGGAGTGGAAATAAAATTTCCTCCTCATGTCGGCCGAGAAATCGCTATGCTCGCCCAACCAGGGCGGCCGTCTGCGGTAGAAGTTTCGGGCGACGGAACGTCTAATGCTTACGGTACCGTGATCGACGCACCCACTGGCTCGCTTATAATCAACGGAACCCCAGTCTCCTTCGATCGCCCGCCGGGCCCAATCGGGAAACGAGGGCCAAGATTTTGACCCTCGCGCGCAACTCGGTCGTGCCGGCACGAATGCAGACCTGTGTTTTGAGACTTTCGTCGTGATGGCAAGTACATAACTACCTGTAGACAGACGCAATATCCATGTCCTGGGAAGACGAAACGCGCACAGGTGGCAGCAGGATTAAAAGCGCCTGGTCGCTAAAGCGCCAGATCAGGCTTCTGGGGATGATTTTAGTGGCTTCTGTTATAACTGGCGGTATCATCGCGGTCGAATACATTCGTCACACCGAGGTCGTCCAGGTCGTCGAGGCCGAGCGCGATCTTAGGACTGCTGCTGAGAGGCTACGGGCGCGTTACCAGGAGAGTTTGGCAACATACGTCAAATCGGATGTCGGGCCCGCAGACCGAGCTCGTAACGACCAATGGCTGCGCAGCCTAACGCAGCAAGTGCTTGCGAACTTTACTGGAGTGGAAGGAGGTTTTTACGATACGCGATCTAAGGCTTTTTTAGGTTACGCTTATCCCACCTATAAAGGGTCTGGCCCGAAGATTGACGTACCTCCGGCCGAGCAGGGCTCTATTTTGAAGGTAATCAAAGCGGCGCACGGCTCCTCAGGTGTTGCTTTCTTGCGAGTTGACGCCAGAGACGACGTGCTTCTGTTTTATGCGCTGGCGCTAAGAATGCCGAATTCGCCGGTGGATACCGTATGGGTGATGCATCGCCTGGTCGGTATCAAAAACACATTTGCGCGAATCGAAATTTTGGGGCTCGGGATTCTGCTCGTGTTGTCGGGTTCTGCGATCGCCGTGGCGTGGATTCTAACGCTACGGCTCGAAAGCGGGGTGGCAACGCTCGAGGCGGCATTGGCCCGGATGGAAGCCAGGCTAGATACGGCGGTACCACAGACCGGTGTTCGCGAGCTCGACCGAATTGGCGATGCTATTAGCCACCTTGCGGCCGCCCTTGAGCGCAACCAGAAGCGCCGAGATGAGCTCGAGCAGCGTTTGCGCCAGGCAGATCGTCTGGCTGCGCTTGGTCGACTCGTCGCGGGAGTGGCTCACGAAGTGCGAAATCCTCTCGCCTCTATCAAGCTGAAACTCGATCTGGCGCGTAAATACCCTGACACAGCGGAGCGTATTGACAAGGTTTTCGAGTTGGTAAGCGCGGAAATAGAGCGTGTTGACCGGATCGTGAGTCGTCTGCTCACACTCGGTAAAGCGAGCAAAGCATCGGCAAGCCCGACCGACCTGTACAGTTTTTTGCACAGCCGCTTACGCGCACACCAGCCGCGAGCTCAAGCAAAGGGGGCGTCTCTCGAACTAAAATTGGCTTCCCCGGTCGACGGTCAAGTAATGGTTGACCAGGATCGACTCGGCCAAATTGTCGACAATCTGGTGATCAACGCGATCGAGGCTGTGAGCCCTGGTTGCGGCCTAGTTGTCGTTGAGGCAGGTCGCACCGAGACTGGTACTCTATTAATCAGGGTATGCGACAACGGCCCTGGAATCCCGGCGCACGTGCGGGAACGCCTTTTTGAACCTTTTGTGACCGGTAAGGAGCATGGGACTGGGTTAGGCTTGTTTGTTTCTGCGGAGCTCGCGCGTGCGATGGGTGGCGAATTACGTTACAAAGACGCCTGTGGCGATGGGGCGGCGGTTGCCGCTGATAAAAAATTTCCCACGGGCGCTACTTTTGAATTGATTTTGCCATGTTAAACCGGTCCGATGTGACATTGATTGTTGCAGATGATGAGGCGGGCCTGCGCCAAGGGCTTGCGCAATTGTTCGAAAACGAGGGATACGTGGCGCTCCAGGCCCAGGACGGCGACGAAGTAATTAGCTTGCTTGAGCAAGCCGAAAACATCCCAGACGCCGTCTTCCTCGATTTGAAAATGCCAAAACGCGACGGGTTATCGACGCTTAGGTTTTTGAAGCAGGATGCGCGCTTCAAAGATGTCCCGGTCGTAATAATCACCGCCTTCGGTGGCAGCGAACATACGATCGAGGCCATGAAAGCTGGGGCCTATGACTACATAACCAAGCCGTTTGACACCGAAGAAGTGTTGCAAACGGCGCGCCGCGCGATCGAAGTCAGTCGCCTTACGCGCGAATTGGAAAGCTTGCGTAAGCGCACTTCCCCTGAGCAGGAGGCCTACGTGGCCGGAATCATAGGCCGCCATCCTACCATGCGCGAGATTTTCAAATTGGTGGGCAAGGTTGCCGACACTGACGCTTCCGTGCTGATAGTGGGCGAGTCGGGAACTGGCAAAGAACTGATCGCTCAAGCGATTCATCGACACAGCGCGCGAAGCAAGGGGCCCCTGGTGGCGGTAAACTGTGCTGCGATTCCGGAGCCGCTTACCGAAAGCGAGCTTTTCGGATACGAGCGGGGAGCGTTTACAGGCGCAACCACTAGCAAGCCAGGTCGTATCGAGAGTGCTCACCGAGGAACGTTATTTCTCGATGAGATCGGCGACCTGCCGCTGAGTGCACAGGTTAAACTTCTGCGCGCGCTACAGGAACGGAGTATTGTACGGCTCGGCGGCAGAGAACAGATAGAAGTTGATTTTCGGTTGATCGCGGCTACCAATCAAGATCTGGAGCGCCTGGTGGCCGAGGGGAAGTTTCGTCAGGATCTGCTCTATCGCGTCAATGTGGTACGGATCGATATTCCGCCGCTTCGCGCGCGACGAAGCGATATTCCAGAGCTGGCAGAATATTTCCTAAGCCTTGCAAGCAAGGGTCGTTCGAACGCGCCTTCGGGGTTTACCGAGGAGGCGATGCGGTTGCTGCTAACCTACGATTATCCGGGCAACGTGCGCGAACTGCGCAACATTGTCGAACGAGCCGTAGCCCTTGCGCGCGGGCCACTTATCGAACCGCAAGACTTGCCTCCCTTATCGAGCGAGAACTCCTTGAGGCTTGCCGGTTTTGGGGATATCTTGAGCATGCCGCTTGACAAAGCGGTCGCCGCCCTTGAACGCACGATGATCGCTCAGGCCCTGAATCGGTCGAAGGGCAACAAGGCCGAAGCGGCCCGAATTCTGGGCATCAATCGCCAATTGCTTTACTCAAAGCTCAAAGAACTCGGCATCGAGTAGTGCCGCGCGTCTCTTACCCAGCGGCAAATCGTTTAACGTGAGGCAAACAAGGCTTAGAAGCGTCTTGCACCCGCGCTTGGCCTTGAGTACCCGGCTATGCATGCGCTGAGTCCGCGAACAACTTTAACTTTATCTATTTTCGCCGTCACGTACTTAGCTTTGGCTGGAGGTCGACTGCCCAAACTGAAGGTTGACCGCCCAGGCGTTGCTTTGATCGGCGCGGTTGCCATGCTGATCTCCGGCGCCATAACAGGCCACGAGGCTGTCGACGCCGTTGACTTCTCAACGATAGCTCTGCTCTTTGGGATGATGATAGTCGTGGCAAATCTGAGGCTTTCGGGGGTCTTCAGATGGCTGGCGGCGCGGCTTTTTGCTAGGCAATTGTCGGGCTTCGCGATGCTGGGTCTGACGATCCTCACGGCGGGCGCACTGGCGGCGTTCTTCATTAACGACGTGGTGTGCGTAGTGCTGACGCCCGTTATAATCGAGGCTGCTGCGGCAAGCGGCGTCAATCCAGTTCCACTTCTACTCGGGCTTGCAACCGCAAGTAACATCGGAAGCGCGGCAACGATTACAGGGAATCCGCAAAACATGATCGTGGCCGGATTCGCTAAAGTAGGTTACGCCGAGTTCGCTTCTCGGTTGGCTCCTGCTGCGGTGCTGGGTTTGCTCGTAGCTTACGCGGTTATCGCTGCGGTATACAAAAGAGAACTGCAGGTTGTCGCTGGCCCAACACGCAAGGCGAGACGACCTCCCGTGCGTCTCAACAAGGGAATGGCGGCGAAGTCGGTGGTCGTCGCGATAGGTGCGATCGTGGGCTTTATAAGCGGCTTTCCAACAGCGTTGGTGGCACTGTCCGCTGCGGCCGTTTTGCTCGTGACCCGGCGGCTCAATCCGCAGCGGGTTTATCGAGAAATCGACTGGCCCTTGCTCGTGATGTTTGCGGGGCTTTTCGTGATTGTCGCGGCTGCGGAAAAGACCGGCTTTCAGGAGCACCTGATAAAACTAGTGGGCATCGATCGTTTGCGCGATCCCGTTGTTCTTGCTGCGGTCACGACGGTCCTGTCAAACTTGGTTAGCAACGTCCCCGCAGTATTGCTCTTCAAACCCGTTTTTGGCTATCTTGGCCATCCGACTTCGGCAGCGCTTCTACTTGCCAGCGCTAGCACTTACGCCGGCAATCTAACGGTGCTTGGCTCGATCGCAAACCTTATCGTGCTTGAAAACGCTCGCTCCCAAGGAGTGAGGATCACATTTTATGACTACTTGCGCGTCGGATTACCAATCACGCTGCTTACCATAGCATTGAGCGTCTTTTGGCTAGAGTTCTCCAAGTAATGAGCCCTTTGGAGTCTTTTCGTTCTGTCCGAGGTGGTAATTCACGGAAGCTTTAGCATAAAACTAGCTTTGGTCTGACGCATCGCGCTTCGGCGAAGACATCGGGCGGTGTAGCCATACGCGATCGAGAGTAAACCGAAAACGGAAACCAGGGCGCTGTCAAATCGAGCATTCAGGTTTTCGGTCCAATCGCAAAACTCGCGAGTGACACGCGCGTAGCCCCAAAGCGGAATAGGCTAGAGTGTTTTGTGCTAAAAGCGATTGTTTAACTTGCATGGCCAGCCGTGCTCAAAAACAAGCCCAGGTAATGGCTTTTAGCCGGAATGCGCGCTGTTTAGTTCGGGCGGTAAGATGGCTGTGACTTATTTAGACACCAAGCGTGAAGACCCTATGCTTTAAAGTCGTTGATGCCTTTCGGGTCCACCTGCGAGACTTGTGAACCGAGACTTAAGATGGCGATCGTAAAAAGGCTTGCGCTCTGCTTGCTGTTTGCTCTGGAACTAGTTTGTTGCGTCAAACATCAGGCGTCAGCGGATTTGTTCGATCCGAACAAATGGTTTAACCCGAGTTCCTGGTCTAGTCCGACGACGTGGCCTTTTATTCCAGTTCCGGAGGTCGCGACCGACCCAGTAGGCGGCACGACGATCGGACTGCTGACAGTTTTTCTAGAAACCGACGCCAACCATCAAATCACTAGGATCTTTGCGCCGGACTTAAACTACAACACGATCGTTGGGCCAGGTGGGACGCTGCGTTATTTAGCATATCCGTCCAGCGATGTGCAGTGGTTTGGAATTGCCGGCGGCCAGAGGGCAGACGCCGCGCACGCAGAGTTCGACTACGCCAGTGGGATGACGCACCAAGACTGGTGGTCCTTTGAAGGTCACTTCTTGTTCCAGCGCGATCCAACCTACCGATTCTTGGGTCTGGGTAATGAGTCGAATTTTGCGAGCCAAACAAACTATGCTTTCGAACAGCTTTATTTGGAAACGATTTTCGACCTGAACATAACGTCGCAATGGCAGCTTGCCTTGGCTGTCGAGCCGTGGTTTGTGCGGATCGGGCACGGCGCTCTTCCTGCTCTTCCGTTCACGGGCGACGTGTTCCCGACGCTCGATGGGCTTGGAGGGGGAAGCCTCGTTCGCACGCGCTTGTTTCTTGCGTACGACACGCGAAATTCCCTTCAAATACCTACTCGTGGCGGTTTGTTTTCGCTTTTTGTGGGCGGCGCAGACAAGAGTTTTTTGAGTTCCTTCACGTATGCTGAATACGGCGTCGATGTTCGCCGATATGTTGCCCTGACAAAGTGGCTGATTGCTGCCTTTCAACTGTACGCTCGCTACTTGCCGACCGGCTCCGACGTGCCTTTTTGGGTGATGAGCTGGCTTGGAGGTGATGGCAGTGGAGAAAGTAGCCTACTTGCCCTGCCCCTCAGCGACAGTGTCACATGGCGTGGTTATGGAGCTGGGCGGTTTATCGACCCCAATGTGTTTGCAGGTAGCGTAGAGCTCAGAACCAGAGTGTACGAGCGCGACCTATTCGATACCCACGGCATTCTGGAACTCGCCCCATTTTTCGACTTCGGCCAGGTGTTTCAGGGAGTTTGGGACAACCCTGTCTCTAACCTTCACCCCGCCGGCGGCATGGGCTTTCGGGCGCTCGCCCTACCTTACGTCGTAGGCTATGTCGACATAGGCTATAGCGCCAACGGAATGCAATTTTTCTCTGGCGTGAATTATCCCTTTTGACCGCAATCGACGCTTAACGCTACAGTTTTCCATTTAAGAACTGAGCCACGACGGCCGGGATGGAGGGCGTTGAATGAGGTTACTGGTGATTGGAGGTGACGGTTACCTTGGATGGCCACAGGCGATGTATTTCTCGCGTAGAGGTTATGAGGTTGCGGTGGTGGACAATTTCTTGCACCGCAAGCTTGATGAGAGGGGCGGCACCGAAAGCTTGATCCCGATATTTCCGCTGGACGTCAGGATCAAGGCCTGGAAGGAAGTTTCGGGCGCCGAGATCGAGGCGTTTATCGGCGACGTCACCGACTTTGAGTTCGTAAGCGAAGTGCTGAGGTCATTCCGGCCTGATGCCATCGTGCATTACGGCGAACAACCAAGTGCTCCGTTTTCGATGATCGACCGCGACCACGCCGTATTTACGCAAATGAACAATATCGTCGGCACCCTGAATCTGCTTTTCGCCATGAAAGAGCACTGTCCGGAGTGTCATTTGGTCAAACTTGGCACGATGGGAGAATATGGCACGCCAAATATCGATATCGAAGAGGGATTTATCGAAATTATTCACAACGGACGCAAGGACGTGCTTCCATATCCCAAACAGCCTGGTTCCTTTTACCACCTTTCTAAGGTTCACGACTCTCACAATATCATGTTCGCATGCAGGAATTGGGGCTTGCGCGCCACCGATCTGAACCAGGGAATCGTCTACGGTGTCGAGACCGACGAGACCGCGCTCGATGAACGGCTAGCAACGCGTTTCGATTATGACGGAATTTGGGGAACGGTATTGAACCGTTTCTGCGTGCAGGCGGTAATCGAGCATCCCCTGACCGTTTACGGCAAGGGCGGTCAGACCCGAGGTTTTTTGGATATCAGGGATACAATGCGTTGCGTCGAGCTCGCTGTATGTAATCCTCCAGCTCCAGGCGAGTACCGTGTGTTCAATCAATTTACGGAGCAATTTACGGTACGTCAGTTGGCTGAACTGGTGAAAAATGCCGCGCAAAAAAAGGGTTTCGCGGTCGAAATCGTGCAGACAGAAGACCCTCGCGTCGAAGCGCAAACTCACTACTATAACGCCAAGCATACCCGCCTAATCGATCTTGGATTGAGACCTCACTACCTTTCGGACGTCCTGTTAGAGTCGATACTGGACAAGCTTTCGCGCTACCGCCACCGCGTCAAGAAGGAGACGATTCCCCCGCTCGTGGATTGGCGCAGCACACGAAATCCCGCCGGTTATAAGCCTGTTACGTTGCCGCTGTCCTTCGATAACAAGGCGCGATGACGCGTCCGGCGTGCGCTTTTTGCCAAGGGCTTGGGAGTAAAAAATGGCAGATGTAGTGCTCGTGACAGGTGGCGCGGGATTTATCGGAGCCAACCTGGTTAGAAGATTACTTGCTTTGGGCGTTCGAGTCCGGGTGCTCGATAATTTCGTAAAGGGTGACAGAGAAAACCTTTCGGGGCTTCGCGTAGAGGTGGTAGAAGGCGATGTGCGCAACGCTGATGCAGTTGCTTCGGCTCTTGACAAGGACGTAAAACATGTGGTCCATCTTGCTGCCTACGGCTCGGTAGTCGACTCTGTCATGCAAGTTCTCGAGAACTTCGAAGTTAATGTAGCTGGCACCGTACGTTTGCTTCACCTGTGTAAGGAGCGCAATATCGAAAAATTCGTTTTTGCCTCGTCAGCCGGTGCCGTCGTTGGAGTCGCCGAACCACCTATAACGGAGCAATCCTTGCCCAAGCCCGTATCTCCTTACGGAGCGAGCAAACTGTGCGCGGAAGCTTACTGCCATGCTTTTGGAGCAAGCTACGGGCTTAAGACCGTTTGCCTTAGATTCGCAAACGTTTACGGCCCGTACTCCCATCTGAAACGTAGCGTGATTCCGAGCTTCATTAGCGCGTTGCTAGAGAATCGGCCGATGGTGATCTACGGCGACGGTTCGGCTACGCGCGACTTTTTGTTCGTGGAAGACCTGTGCACCGGAATCTGTCAAGCTTTGTCGGCCGAGCTGGAGCCCGGCACGATACTGCATCTGGCTACTGGTCGCGAGACAAGTATCCTCGAGCTCGCGCACACGTTACGGTTGATGGCGAGAAAACCAGACCACCCGATCGATTTTCAACCGAAGCGACCTGGGGAGCTCGAGCGCAGCTTTGCAAGCTACGACAAAGCGCGTGACCTTATAGGGTTTCATCCCTCAACGTCGCTGCGTAAGGGGCTTGAAGTTACCTTTCGCTGGTTCGCAAGTCGTATGGGAAAAGCTTCGAAGCGGTCTCTGTTGTAAACTTCGCAGCTCTGTCCGTGTCGGCTCACGCTCGCGCTTTCGCCAGTGCGGCGAAATTAGTCAGGCTTATCCTCTCACTGATGATCGTGTCGGCTACTTTTTTGCTGGTCAAAATTTTCGTTTCGCAACGCTCTGCCGGCCCGTGGGCACAGCCGTTAGCCATGGGGCAGGTTGGATGAAAGTAGAATTCAGTGACAGTGCCGGAGCGAAGGCTGCGCAGAACGCTGCACACGTAAGCCTCGTCCAGACGTCCTGTCTGGAGAAATCCGAAGATCTGGTCGGCGAATTTGACGCCCGAACGCGCAAGCCTGCGACGCGCATGAATAGACAACACGCGAAAGAAAACGGCGTCGATAAACTTGCCTGCGAGCCGATCTCGAGCTAAACGAATAGTTACGCTCAGCGGCTCCCGTACCAGCCGAACGTAAGGTACGCGATACTCAGGCGCCAGCTCGGCGAGAATATCGATCACCTGTGGGTGAAGATGAAGATTGCGATGGCCGTCGATATGGGAGAGGGAACCTACTTTGGCGAGGTGGGTTTCGATTTGGGCGCGGCACTCGTCGCGCAAGGCGGCTCGTGAACGAGGATGGAACAGATATCGGAATCCTGCTGGAATCTCGTGATTTGCGAAGCGACCCGCACTGTCGACCAAGCCGTACAGTCGCTCAGGCGGAAGGCAGCTAGTCCCATCGCATAGGACCAGGTGGAGGCCAACGTCGAGCGTGGGGAACTGCTTCGCAATCGCTACCGCCTGTTCGCTCGCGCTGGCAGAAACCATCAGGCTCGCGCTCGTCAGCACGCCCTCGGTATGGGCGCGAAGAATCGCCGCGTTAATTTCGGGCGAAAGGCCAAAATCGTCCCCATTGACAACTAATTCTTTACCACTCAACGTGATTTTGTTCGATGAAGGAGTTGTTGGCTGTGCCGCCATAAGCTCGGTCCAAAATTTTGTCTTTGGCCGCGGTCGGCTTCAAAGTGTGGAAAACAGCTACCAGTTTTGCAAGAGCATCGTCTTATGCGCCATTTTCACAGCCTAGCTTTGTTCTTCGTTTACAGCTCCCTGGGTTACTATATCTCGGCGATGGTCGCCGGCCTTCGCTTTGCGCGGGAAAGCCGCAGGCCACCCGGTCCGCTTCCAAGCTTAGCGCCGAGCGTTCTTATACTGAGGCCACTCCACGGCTTCAGCGAGCAGATGGTTGATAACGTGCGAAACTTGCTCGCGGTCGATTACCCGAACAGAAGAATTGTCCTTGGCGCTACCAGTGAGACCGACGGTTCGGCTCGGATAGTGCACGCTATCAAGGCTGAGTTCCCTGCAAGCGACTTGATTTGTACTTTCGGCCAGTATCCCACGGGCAATCCCAAGGTGGGAAAGCTTATGTGGATGCTCGAGCGTGCGCCCCACGCCGACGTAGTTATGATGATCGACGCCGACGGACGCGTGGAGCGCGATCATGTGCGCCGCGTGGTGAGCGAGTTGTATGCTGATGACCGTGTTGGGCTCGTAACCTCAATCTACTGCGCCAGACCCGCTTACCCACTTTTAGGGGCGCGCCTGGAAGCGCTGTTTATTAACACCGATTTTGCGCCGCTAGCGATTCTGTCGAAATATTTCGAGCGGGTACGCCACGCTTACGCTTCGTGCATCGCGGTTAAAAAACGCGTCTTTGACGCGATAGGCGGGCTGAGCGACATCAAGGACTGTTTTGGCGACGATCTCATGCTTGGGCGTAAGGTCGCCGCATCGGGCCTCGAAGTGAAGGTCTCGAGCGCTGTCGTGACGATGGTCACGGAGGAGAGAACTTTAGCGGAGTTTTGGGGCCACCAGCTGCGCGGTTGGCGTGTCGACCGCAGAATCCGCCCCATTAGTTGCGGGCGGATTCTTATTAACGGTCCGTTTTGGGCACTGCTGTGTCTGTTTTCGGGTGCAAACCTTTTTGCAATTAAGCTTTTCTCAGTCGTCCTTGCAATGCGGATCGCGATGGCGGCGTGGATGATCCGCGTCGTTTTTAGACTTCCGCTAAGTTTTAAGGACCTGTTACTGGTTGCGTTTAAAGACCTTTTGCTGGTTGGAATTTGGGCCGCGAGCTTTATGGGGAACAAGGTGGAATGGGGCGGAAAACAGCGGATTCTGACGGCTGACGGCAAGATGCAGGAGGTAGCTTAGACCAAACGTAGCGCCTTATAACTGCAGTCGAGCGTGGGAAGCGGCTCTCCTTCCGCTACGCATTGGTGCGAATCAGGGAAAGAAGAACGGACTAAAAGAATTCAGCATCATCATCTGGTTTTCCTGTGCAGCTTCCTCATTCAGTAGGGCGGCCTGTTGTGCTTCGTCCACCATTTGCTTCTGAATCAAAATTTGCTGGTAACGATTGAACGCGTTTTGATCTCCCCTGAAGACGCATTTGCAATTGTACGGATCGGAGTACCAAAACACCATTCCTTTTCTACTGGGATAATGGCTAATCGTGAGCGGTGGTAGGGAGGCCAGCACTTTCTTCTGCTGCTCCGACTCTGCAGGCACCATAACGAAGCCCGCAGCGCTCAGCATCGCCTCAGTTTGCTTGGCCTGCTCAAGCTTTTTATTGAACTCGTACTGTTTATAGGCCGAACAACCCCAACACGCCGCGACTACCAGGGCAAGCGCGACGGCTTTCAAAACACGCATATTACTCTTTCCCGAACCGAGTTTTCCATGCGCACGTCGCTTAAATGAATAGCACAATCTAGGTTATGCTACCACCTCGGTTTAGCTTAAGTGCCGAGTCACAGTTAGTATTCCGAGTCCTCGTTACACCCTGATGCGCTGGTTACCAAGGCGATCGCGCTCGATGACCGTTGCTAAGAAACGGTTCCGCCTGATGTTTGTTGTCCCTCTTTTTTTAGGCTCAGTTCAGTGATTTCATCCGTCGGCGAGTTGCTTCAAAGCTTTCGTTCTGCGTAAACGGGAGAGCGTCTGAACCCAGCCAGTGAGTCAAAAGTCGCATTGCACAAGCCGCGCAAAGAACTGTAGCCGTAACGTTTGCGGTCTGGCAATTATCACGTCTTTCGGAGTTGAAGAACGTGTGATTTGGGAATGTAGCGATGCGAAACACTAAAGCTAAAGCGGCCGGGCTCGAAGTAGCTTAGTCGAGATTAAGTGGCCACTTGTTAGCTATTTTGAGGCGAGGCTTTGGCATGCAGAATGCACCATTGACGAAATATGGATTGCGCGCGTTGGCAGGTTTCCTCATTGACAAAGCAGTCAAAGAAGCGCGAGAAGGACTGGATTTTCGAGCGCAGCTCGCAGGCGGGTCAGGTAGTAATAGTGGTTGCGGTGGGGATGCTTGCGCTTGTGGGGCTTACCGCGTTGGCTATCGACGTCGGTTACATACAGCATGAGAAGGCGCTGCTGCAGAATGCGGCCGATAGCGCAGCGATCGCAGCTGCTTGGGCGCTGAGTGAAGGGCAGGATTGGCAGAGTGCTGGACTGAACAGCGCCTCGCTCAACGGTTTCACCAACGGGGTAAACGGCGTTTCGGTCAGCCTGAACCAGCCGACGAGCGGCCAGTACGCTGGCTCTCAGTACGTCCAAGCAGTCGTGGCGCTGAATCAGCCGACCTTTTTCATGCGGGCTTTCGGAATCGACTCGTTACCGCTTGCCGCTACGGCGATCGCTGAGGTTGGCAATAACCGCAGCTGCGTGTTTATCCTCGATCCTTCGGCTGCCGGAGCGCTGACAGTCAATACAGGCGCAAGTCTGGACAGTCGCTGTGGTATCATTGTCAACTCGGCAAGCAATCAGGCCCTGGAGCTTAGCACCGGGGGCGATATCACGGCGCCCTGGATTGGACTTGGCAGTTCTGCACCCGAGGGACCTTTGCCTGCGAATACCCATTATCCGATCGCGCCGGTAGCCGATCCTTTGGCGAGTCTGGCACCGCCTAGCTTCAGCAACGAGAATCCAAACCCGAGTACCTCGAGTTGTAGCCAGCCGGGCTTTGTTCTCGCCGGAAGCCAGCAAAAGCAGATCACGCCATGTACCTACACCACGACCATCAGGGTGAGTGGGAACAGCAACCTGACGTTCGCTTCGGGCAACTACACACTCGCAGGTGGTCTGGTCGTCTCCGGCGCAAGCGTCGCGACCCTCAATCCTGGCAACTACACCATCCAGGGTGGGATTACCGTATCGAGTTCAGCTCAGATCAATTTGGGTAGCGGCAGTTATTACATTCAAGGAGGATTAACCGTCTCTACCGCTGCAAGCGCCACTCTTGGTGCCGGCAACTACTTTATTCAGGGGCCGCTGGCGAGCTCAAATTGTAGGGCGGGAGCGCTCCTCATCTCGACTGGAGCGAATGCGAGCCTTGGCAGCGGTAACTATGTGATTGAAGGTGGGATCGCAGTCTCTAGTGGAAGTTCTCTCGTGCTCGGGTCAGGAACCTACGTTTTGGAAGGCGGGGGAATGACCGTATGCTCGGGAGGAACCTTAACGGGTAGTGGGGTAACTTTCTACAACACCCAAAACGGGTCATCTTATCCTTATCAAGGGATCGACCTTGCTACGGGTTCAAAGATTTTTCTGACTGCGCCTACGTCGGGGCCACTTGCCGGGATTCTGTTCTTCCAGGACCGAAGCGTGGGAGTCGGCGGGCCTCCAAGCATAATGAACACAGGAGCTAACGGTACTTTCGAGGGCGCGCTTTACTTCCCTACAACTTCGCTTCAGTACTCTTCGGGAGCTGACGCGGCCTACACGATTATAGTCGCGGACACCCTCACGATGAGCAGCGGTAGCTCAATCAATAACGACTATTCCTCGTTGGCGTACGGTTCGCCGATAAAACAGGCGATTTTGGTCCAGTGAAAAACCAAGGAGTGGAAAATACTTCAGCGTTCGTTCAAGCTGCCCTATCGGAACAAGTTAAAGGAAATATGGGCAACAAGTTGAGTTCTACGGAAGGGGAGCGAATTTCGCCCAAGGGAAAACAGACCGCATTGGCCTGCCCGCGTTGCAGCGGTCAGAGCGCCGTCGAAACAGCCTTAATTCTGCCTATTTGCCTTGCGCTGATGATGGGAATCATAGAAGGAGGACGATTAATCTACACCGCACTTGTCCTCAATAGCGCTGCTCGAGCCGGCGTCCAGTACGGCGCCCAAAGTTTGGCCACTGCTGCTGACATTCAGGGAATGGAAAACGCGGCGGTTTTAAACGCCCAAGGCTTGCCTAACCTCAGCGCCACTGCCTCGTGTTATATACAGTGCGGCGCCAGCGGACAAATTGCGTGTGGAGCTGGGACGTGTAGCGCCGGGCAGCAAGGAGTATTTGTTACGGTCAACGTGAGCGCCGGTTTCCAGCCCATGATAACTTTACCCGGACTTTCGTGGCCTTCGTCGGTATCTAGCCAGGCCACGCTACGCGTCGACTAACGTCCATCTCTGCCGGACGCAAAGGTTGTTAGGTTTAGGCCCCACGAGAAGCAACTTTTGGATGGCGGTAGCGTGGATGACTAGGCTTAGTCGGGCGAGATTACCACTCGGGCGTGTGAAAACGGAATTTAGAGCGTCGAAGGCCAACGCGGGGCAGAGCGCTATTGAATTTGCGCTCACGATTCCGGTGTTGTTGCTGCTGATCGTGGGAATTGCATGGGGCGGGCAACTGCTCGCAGCTTACGAATTCGTCTCTTATGCGGCTCAGGAGGCTGCTCGCTATGCGATTGTTCGTGGCGCGACTAGTCCTAACCCCGTCACCGCCGATGAGATATCTTCCTTTGTAACCAACATGGCGGTATCGGTCGATCCAAACGCGCTTTCGGTGACAACGACTTGGCTTCCGAACAACGAGCCTGGAAGCGCAGTGCAAGTCCAGGTTCAATACAATTTTGCTTCGACGCTGCCGTTTGTTCCCCAGGTAACGATACCTTTGTCCGCGACCTGCCAAATGGTCATAGCGCAGTGAGGACGCAAAAGCCTGACAAGAACCAACCTAATTCGGACCACGCCTTAGGAACTTTCGACAACAGTGCCCATCTTGCTCGTATCGTACCCGCACAAGCTACTAACTTGTCGCGCAAACCGAGACGAGTTCAAAGCTTCTAGCACCGCGCGCACTGCCGGATGGTCTAGGGAGCTTTTGAGTATTACCAGGTCATATCGCTCCTGGCGTAAAGTTAAAAAACCCAGTCCAAAGGCGTCGGCAGCCACTCGCACCGTAGCGGCAACATCGGCTCGCCCTTGTGCAATCGCTGCGGCTGCTTCCAAGTGACTGCGAACTTCTATATGCGGATAAGGCCAGCCAGCCAGTTCAACGCCGCTTTTCACCAAAGCCTCGCTCAGCGCTTGGTGCGCTCCAGAGCCGGGTTCCCGAAGAGCGACACAGATCTCCTTACGAACTATATCGGACGCTTGTTTGATGCCTAGCGGATTGCCAGCCTTGAAAGCCAAACCAAGCTCCCACTGCGCGAAATGGACCATCACGGAGGGCTCGCCCTGAAGAATTTGCGCGACGGCTTCCACGTTGAAATCTTGAACATCCGTAGCAACTCTCCCAGCCGTCGATAACCCGCTGTTGCGTAGATGAACTCCGGCGATATGGACAAATCCGTTGCGCAGCGCGTTAAGTGCGGCGGCGCTCGACCGTTCGACACACACCAGGCGCGTCTCACTGGATGGTCGGCGCAAGTAGTCCTCTAATAACGCGCCTGCGGGATCACATCCCGCAAGTAAAGCGGTCGCCTCGATTTCCTGCCGAGACCAAAACGTCACTACATCGGCACGTTTGTCATGTTCCAGGCGCTCGATAATGCCGGCCGGCGCTTCTAGCTTGAAGCGAACGGGCGGCTGAACGGCCGCAACAACCCGCCCACCGACCCGGGCCAAATAAAGCGAGGGCCGGAAACCAGTCATGCCTTCCAGGTCGTGAGATTTTTCTGGTTCAAAAACTGTTGCCGTCACACGCTCAAAAGCGTCTCCGTTTTCATCGGCGAACAAATGCTCGACGCTCACGCCAAGAACACGGCTAAGTTTTAGTGCAACGCCAACACTAGGCTGGTACAGACCTGCTTCTATCGCACCTAGCGCCTGACGCGAAATCCCGGCCTCGCGCGCAAGCTGCGTTTGGGTCAAGCCACGTTCAATTCGCGCTCGTTTAAGCGGAGTACGCCTCTGGTCACCCATCTTCTGCTCAGAAACCCGTTACCCGCTGTTGTTCTCTCCAAGCTGGGCAAGTACTCCATTGGTTCGACGCCTTCGAGACACGTTATATACTAGCTAGTTAGCTGATGGCTGAGTAGCCCGACAGTTTTAGCAATGCTTTTAATCTCATTTTACCATAGGCGGTCCGCTCCGACTTTGAAGACTTACCTACGGTATAAGGCCGCAGACCTCATGTGTTAGAAACTAAAAGCCACGCGATCCGTCTGCTGGATAGACGCCATAGCCTTGACACGCTAAATCTTGGGAAAAGAAAGTTGACGTTGTCTAACAAGGTCCGAGAGGCTAAGCTCGAGCCGAGCTGATAAAGGAGAATCGCCGACTTAGAAACCAAGTTGTACGATATGCGGGTAGGGAAATGCTAGACTTCATAAAAGATCTCTGGGCTTTTGCACGCGAGCGTAAGAAGTTTTGGCTGCTGCCCTTAATCGGTACTTTAGTTATTCTGGGCGCGGCAGTTGTTGTTACGCAGGTGACGACTATCTCTCCCTTTATTTATACCCTCTTTTAGAGCCCTAAACCTACGGTCTAAGGCGGCGAGCCGCGGATGTGAGCGAACCGTCGCCCGCGACTAAGGTTCAGGCGGGTTGGGCTCAATCTGCCCAAAGGTAAGTCTCTCCGTTTGTGACTGAGAGTAGCTTAGAGGCCTTCGAAACATCTCTCGCGCTGAAACGTCACGTTTTACTAAAGCGCGATTTAGGAAACTAGTGCCTAAACTTCAATCATTGACACTACCCACTGGCTCGTGCGACATCGGGCAAAGTTTTATCGTCAACAAATAGTTCTGACAAAACAAATTAGGAGTTGCACGAACGGATGGTAGACAAGGTTCGTTGGGTGGTCTTAGTTGTGACGTGTGCTGTATTGATTCAGTTTAGCGGAGCTTGCTGGCGGGGATCGTCCAGAGCGCTCGACGCAAACGGGATCATTGTATGTTTTACGCCCGAATATATGGGCGGCCCGCGTTGCGAAGACTTAATCGTCGAGGCTATCGACAGCGCGAAGTCGTCAGTTCTGGTTCAGGCGTACTTCCTAACTGCAAGACCGATTGTCGGCGCCCTGGTAAACGCTCATCGTCGGGGCGTGCAAGTGAAAGTAATTTTGGACCAGCGTAACGCCCTTCGCGAGGGTGTCAGGGAGACAGGTTACCTGGCTTTTTATGGAATCGTTCCGTTGTTGGATGGAGCGCACAAGAACGCGCACAACAAGGTAATAGTGATTGACGACAAAACTGTAATAACCGGAAGCTTCAACTTCACCTACTCAGCTGAGCACTACGACGCTGAAAACGTCGTGTTCCTCACCGATCCGGCCCTCGCTCAGCTCTACAAAGAAAACTTCGAGCTGCACGCCAGGCATTCTCTGCCGTATCTACAGCGCTGGTAATTTCCTATGTGAAGCTCGAACAAACCAGGAGGCCGTCGACCGCGAAACTACCGGCTTTGACAAAACTAACCGGCACCTTTCGAGAAAGCGCTTTCCTTTTCAGTCGAGCTCGAACTGACTGCGCCAGGAGTCGTCCTGCGCGGTTACTGGTTGCTCGGCCTTGGAGAGAAGGAAGTTTTCGATCGCCAGGTAGTCCATCTCCGTCCGCATAAAGCAGCGATACGCATCTTGGGGGGTACATACGATAGGCTCGCCGCGAACGTTAAACGACGTGTTTACCAGTACGGGGCATCCAGTGAGTTCTTCGAAATGAGACAGGAGTTCGTAAAACCTAGGGTTAGTGCTTCTATCAACCGTCTGCACGCGCGCTGAATAGTCGACATGCGTTACCGCCGGAATCGTAGAACGAGGAAAATTAAGCTTTTCGATTCCGAACAATTTGTCGTATTCCTCGCTGAGCGGCGTCCTTAGCTCCTCCCTGACTGGCGCAACCAGGAGCATATAAGGGCTGGGTCGGTCCAAAACGAAGTAATCGCTTACGCGTTCGAGCTTAACCGCAGGTGCGAAAGGCCTGAATGACTCGCGGAATTTGATCTTGAGATTCATCACCGACTGCATTTTCGGGTTTCGCGGGTCGCCGAGAATCGAACGAGCTCCAAGCGCTCGCGGTCCAAATTCCATACGCCCGGAAAACCAGCCTATAACTTTTCCCGCGGCTAAAAGCTCGGCAACGCGTCTGAGCATTTTAGAATCGTCATCAAAGCGCTCGTAGCGCGCGTTGAACTGGTCTAGCGCCTCGGCAACTTCCGCAGAGGTGAAACTGGGGCCCAGCAGCGCCCCTTTCATCCGGTCGCCCTCGGAAGGCAGGCGTGGGGCTAGCTCGTATTCGTGATAGGCCGACAGTGCCGCGCCGACCGCGCCACCGGCGTCCCCCGCCGCTGGTTGAATCCAGATGTCACGGAATATTCCCTGGCGCAGGAGCAGACCGTTCGCCACGCAGTTAAGGGCTACGCCACCAGCCAGACAAAGGTACTGAGTGTCGAGTTCCCGGCGAACGGTTCTGGCAAGCCTCAACACGATCTCCTCAGTGACTTTTTGGATGGAAGCTGCTAGGTCCATCTCCCGTTGAGTGATCGGCGCCTCCGGCTGGCGCGGCGGGCCACCGAAAAGCTCTTCGAACCGCCAACTCGTCATCTTTGTGCCGCTCGGATAGTCGAAATACTCAAGTGCCAGCCGAAATGTGCCGTCTTCCTTGAGATCGAGCAAGCGGCTGTAAATGAGGTCGACATATCGGGGTTCGCCATAAGGCGCAAGACCCATGAGCTTGTATTCGCCCGAATTGACCTTGAATCCCGCATAATAAGTGAAAGCGGAGTACAACATTCCGAGCGAATGGGGAAAATCGAGCTGCCATTGCGGGTAGAGGCGGTTGCCGTCGCCTAACCAGACGGACGTCGTAGCCCATTCTCCAACCCCATCCATGCACAGCACCCCAGCGCGCTGGAAAGGGCTTGCGAAAAACGCCGAGGCAGCGTGGGCCTGATGATGCTCGGTGAAAAGCAATGGTGGCACTTCGGATGGATCAATATTCGCCAAACGCGCAAGCTCGCGCTTCAAGAGCGACTTCAAAAACAGCTTTTCTTTGATCCATACAGGCAAGGCCTGCGCAAATGCGACAAAACCCCTCGGTGCATAACCGAGATAAGTCTCGATCATCCGCTCGAACTTTAGCAGTGGTTTGTCGTAGAAGGCGACGCGCGCTACTTCAGGTAGCACGATACCTGCTTCGCGTAGGCAGTACGCGATAGCGTTTTTAGGAAACCTAGGATCGTGCTTTTTTCGCGAAAAACGCTCCTCTTGCGCAGCTGCGACGATTTCGCCGTCGCGGAGCAGTGCGGCCGCGCTATCGTGATAAAAAGCCGATATACCTAGGATGTACACTACTCAAGCGTCGGAAGCTCGTTCCGGTAACTTCTGCACAGGGTGCAACCAGACATAGAGACACCATGACTGCCGCGTAAGGTCAAGTTTACCGGCCCGACGCGTCAAAACAGACGAATCTTTCGCTCGTAAGCTTGTTAGACCTTTAC
Organism: Pseudomonadota bacterium; assembly: GCA_021324755.1. Lineage (GTDB taxonomy): Bacteria > Desulfobacterota > Binatia > Binatales > Binataceae > JAJPIL01. Next base: position 267,935 of record JAJPIL010000007.1, on the reverse strand, counting down.
TTAGGTTGCTGCCACAAAACCTTTCCGCCAGCATCCTGGATTTGCATCAACGGTTGCTCACCGGTCAAGCCGATCACTTCGCGGGTTTTACCATTCTTGTCGTAGATAGTCAGGCCGTTGGCTTGGTCCCCTGTTACTCCCAGTACGGAGCGCAAAAGGCCGTTAGCGCCGGAAAACGCAAGCGCCGAACTGTCGCCTTGGACTCCAAGGCCGACCCTTATGACACCGTTGGAGTCGTACATTTGCACATAGTCGTTTCCTCCCCCAGCGCTGCTTGCGACGCGAACTTTGCCCTTCTCGTCATAGAGAGCGATACTCGCGTGCCCTCCAGCAATACCCAGCACTATACGTGTCCTTCCTTCCCGGTCGAATAATCTGACAACACCTCCTCCGGTTACATTGTCAGTACCGATTTCCGCACGCCGCATCCCCCGGCTGTCCACGACGACAAATCTCTGTGCTCTGACAACTCTGGCAGCTCCACCCATTCGAGCGGCTGAAGCGACTCCGGAGTTGAGAACAAAGCTACTGAGTGCGCCGCCAACAAATCCAGCGACTGATGCTGCAACTATCGCCATCCTTCCAAATTTATCTGCCGCCATCCCGTCCTCCTTCTTTCTCTTCATTGCGCCTACTACTCAAGGCTTGCCAGATACATCTAGCAAGCCTCATTTAGCTGGGCAACTTTTAGCGCAGAGATGAAAGGAAAGTTTGCAGTACAGTGCGAAGGTTTGGGGAATAAGCCGTTCTCGATCCACGACTCCTTTCTTTGCAAAAACTGAGTCGAAGAACCGGCTTACTGGATTGCTGGCAAGGCTCGCATCGGAAAGCTCAGCACCGCTTGGGGTGTCGGAGAGGGTGTTGGAGTGGGAGAAGGCGTTGGTGAAGGAGGAGAAGAGCTTGAACTTCCACCGCCGCAGCCGGCAAAACCCAGGGCCAGGCACAGAAAAGCTATCAAAACGAATACGCGCATCTGTTTCGCTGATCGTCTATTGCTGCTTGCACGTGCCGACGAGGATCAAAGGCACATTTGTGGGCTGGTTAGGACTAGAAGGCGTTATATTCAAAAAACGGACTTCGGTCTCGAGCCCAGAAGTCGTGGTGCTGGGAGAATCTATTACGATTTGGAATGTAGGTCCGCCGGCAGCTGAAAAGTCCACCGCACCGCTCCCGTTTGGAGCTAGATTGTAGGTCCCCGTAAGAGGGGTACTACCGGTGGAAACGACAGTACCGTTGAAGTTTTCGACAATGCTCAACGTTGCATTGCCCTTGCCGTCGAAGGTCATCAGACCAACTGCCGCCCCTGCGGCATTAGGTGTTGACGCACTAGGCGACGAAACGCCCGCCGCTGAAAACGCGCACGTCATGTTGAGGCTTGCATTGCTGAACTGCGCGTAGGCGCGGGAGGCAACACTGCAGATAGCGCTCGCTAATAATAGGCCAAACACCGCTGGTCTCATAAACTCTGGTCCGCCTTTGAATCTTTTTCCTTACTGGCTTTTACCGAATACGTCACAATATCCAATGATTGTGGACTAACGCAAGTCAAGACAACTCAGTTGATGGTATTCTTACCTGTGTTTGGTTTAAACTTCAGGCAATACGGTCAGGACTTTTGGACAAAGCAAGCCGGGCTTCCGCGAGTCTGAAGCAGTTCATAACAAAAAGCGCCGGTACGATTTTTGCGTGTGAGCGTTCGTTTTGCAGCTGATAAGGTGCCGCTCAAAACGAAATAAGAGAAGGTGGCTTAGGTATCAAGGTTATTAGCTCCTTTCTGAAGATCCTCGGTGGAGGCCATAGCTCGGTATGCTGGTCAGGCCCATTAGTGCAAGAGGCCGTACGAAAAGGGAGCGGCAACTCTGTTAGGCTTATAACGTAAGGTATATAGTGTCTACTTGAGATTTATGACCTCTGTGCCTTGGCGCCGCTTTGTCGCCGTAAGGCAAAGGGAGAGTTGCGCGGCAATAGCAGGGAGGACAGAAAACAACAATGGCTTCTAACACGCTCACGATCATAGATAACCGCACGGGCAAGCGGTACGAAATTCCAATCGAAGAGGGCAACGTAATTCGAGCCTCGCTTTTGCGGCAGATAAAAACGTCTGAGGATGATTTTGGCTTGATGTCTTACGACCCGGCTTTCACCAACACCGCTTCGTGCAAGAGCAAGATCACGTACATTGACGGGGAAAAGGGGATACTGCGCTACCGCGGTTATCCGATCGAGGAGCTGGCAGAAAACAGTAACTATCTTGAGACTGCTTATCTACTCATCAAGGGCGAGCTTCCTGACATCGAGCGGTACAAAGCCTGGGAACACAACATAAAGACCCATACGATGGTACATGAAAACATAAAGCGCTTGATGGACGGGTTCCGCTACGACGCCCATCCGATGGGTATGCTTCTAGGCACGATCGGCGCCCTGTCAACGTTTTATCCGGATGCGGCAAACATATTTGACCCGGAGTCACGCCGACTGCAGACCCGCCGCTTGATCGGCAAGCTTCCAACGCTAGCAGCATACGCTTATCGCCATATGCGGGGTTTGCCCTATGTGTATCCGGATAATGATCTAAGTTACACCGGTAATTTCCTGTCGATGCTCTTTAAGATGACCGAAGTGAAGTACAAGCCTAACCCCGTGCTCGAACGGGCGCTTGACGTTTTGTTCATTCTCCACGCCGACCATGAACAGAACTGTTCGACTAATGCGATGCGTTCGGTGGGGAGCTCGCACGTAGACCCCTATTCCGCTACGGCCGCAGCGGTTGCCGCTCTTTATGGCCCATTGCACGGCGGGGCCAATGAGGCCGTCGTGAGAATGCTGATGGAAATAGGCTCGATTAAACGGGTGCCCGAGATAATAAAGCAGGTCAAAGCCGGAGAGCGGTTGCTTTACGGTTTCGGTCATCGCGTTTACAAGAATTACGATCCGAGAGCGAAGATTGTGCGTCGCCTGGCAAATGAGGTTTTCGAAGTGACCGGTAAGAATCCTCTTATCGATATTGCTCTCGAGCTCGAGCGGATCGCGCTTCAGGACGATTACTTTGTTTCGCGCAAGCTTTACCCGAACGTGGATTTTTATTCGGGAATTATCTACCAGGCGATGGGCTTTCCGATGGTAATGTTCCCCGTACTGTTCGCCATACCGAGGGTTTCGGGATGGCTGGCGCAGTGGAACGAGATGGTTCAGGACCCCGAGCAAAAGATCGCTCGACCACGTCAGGTGTATATCGGCGAAGGACTTAGGCATTACGTGCCGATCGAGAGACGACCTGCGCCGGCTCATCTGGAGGAGCCGGTGAGCGAGGCGATATAGCCTTAAGGGCGTGCGAAGAAAGTGGGGGAGCCTTTGTAGTTAGGGGGTAAGATTTCCTTTACCGCCCATCTCTCAGAAGCTTTCGAAGCACTTTTCCGCCGCCAAAAAAGCATAGCGCTTTAAGTCGACCTCTCAGGTAGGGCTGATGCGGATGCGGACGTGGATGCGTCTTTTTGCTAGCGTCTGTCGGCCCGTGCGCCGAGCTCGCATCGACGGCGCATGCAAGCGCTTTATAGCTGGCCAATGGCGAGACGTATGCGACCTATTTTGCCTACGCTTGGTAAGGATTAGATTCGTCCTGCCTCTGGCTGTAGGAGCTACCGCCTGCGGTATAGCAGTAGCTCCCGCGCCTATCGCGCATCCTGACTATACGATTCCTACTGCCGCCGAGGGGAAAGTTGCCGTCAAGGTCAAACCTGCGCCAGCAGTGGGCGACGTAATTCCGGTATACGTTGCGGTGACAAATGGTGACGCGACTGCGCGCGAGCTGTTTCCTCGACAGGTTTATGCGCTTACGCTGCAAGGGGTGCGAGTAGCACCGATACCGCTAGGAGAGGCGGCACGAATGGCTGGCGGAGCGGATGAGCTCGCCGGTAGCCTTGAAAGCGGACTTATCGGCGCTTCTGCGGGCGGTGCCCTAGGCGCTGGGCTTGGGGCGTTGGTAGGCGCCGGCACCAAGCACGTACCGGAAAATACCTTGTACGGTGGAGCTATAGGCACTGGTATCGGTGCCTTCGAGAGTGCGCCCGCCGGACAAGCGGAAGCGCAACGTCAGGCTGGCGAACAACTTTCGGCTTTGACTCTTCCTCAAGCAAGGCTTAACAAGGGCTTTAGCGCCAGCGGCTACGTATTTTTTCCGAAAGGCAACTACACCTCGGTCGAGCTATTACTTGTGAATACTGAAAATGCTGAGACCGAGCGATACGAGGTTCCGTGGGGACCGTAGATTTCGCTAGCCCACTAGTCAATTTGAAGGCCTTGAAGTCCTTGGTTCGGAAACTTGCAGAGGTTAGATCAAAGACAGTTTTACGCTCAAAAGATGGTCAAACCGAACGCGACAAGAAGTTCGAGCGAACACAATAAGGCGAAACACCGCATAACCGCGCTTCTATTTTTGCTCATCCTGGTCACGGGATGTGGAGTGGCGCCAGCGCCCATATCTAATCCGCAGTACGCCGTACCAGTGCCCCAGGAGAATCAAGTAACGGTGATCGCTCGGCGCGCTTCTACGGTAGGCGGTGTGACTCCGGTGTTCGTTGCTATAACCAACGGCGACGCAGCTCCAAGACAGGTGAACCCGCGTCAGCTCTTCGCACTGTCCAACGGCACAAGAATAGCTGCCATCCCTCCTGGAGAGGCGGCGCGGCTAGCCGGAGGTGCCGAAGAACTGACTGGCGTACTGGAAAGCGCAGCAGTAAGCGGTGCCGCAGCTGGTGCGCTGGGCGCGGGCGTGGGCGCGCTTGCCGGCGCCGTGGGGGGCGGGGTGAAGCGAGGCGCCCTTCTCGGCGGAGCGATCGGTGCTGGTTGGGGAGCCTTTGAAGGCGCGCCCCGAGGTGCCGCGGCCGCAAGACGCCAGGCCAACCAGCAGCTCAGGTCACTCGCTCTGCGTCCGAGTAAACTTAACCGCGATTTCACAGCCAGCGGCTACGTATTCTTTCCTGCCGGTCGCTACGACCGAATCGAGGTACTGTTGACTAACCTTGAGACGGGCGAGACGGAGTCTTACAAAGTGCCCTGGCCATGAAAAACCACTAGCGTCAGCCGAGCGGAGTGTTTTTATAACTTACCATTGGTAAGCTATCGCTAAACCCTCCGGGGCAAAGCTTTGCGAACGCGATTGTGGCAGGACCTGTGAGGCGGTCAGGGGGATAAGCCTCCAACGATTCGGCTCTTCTGCGTGCTTTCGGTGTAAGTAGATGAAAAGTTCCGTGGTGAGAGCGCCAAGAAAAGCTGCGCCCACGACATCCGAAAACCAGTGCGCATCATGACCCATACGGCCGAAGCCGTCCAGCAAAGCGAGCGAGTATACAGGTAGGGAAACGTACCAAACGTTGTGAAAGTATTCGCTGACGCCTGCAGCTAGCCCAAACATCGGCGTTACGTCCCCAGACACAAACGAAGCACCGCCGTCGAAAAACTGCGTGTGGCTGTGCGAGTCTTGCCGCGGACGCAACCGGCCGAAGGCGGCTTTGATTCCAATATCGACGATCGTCGCGACCGCCGCGCCTTCGCCGGCCGTGATAGCGTACTGGCGGGCGACCGAATCGCCCATGAAAAGGCCGTAGCCGTACAAAGCCGCGGTCGCTGCGGGAACGGAACTGTAGCTGATGTCCTGTAACAGGTTTGCGTTTGCGCTACCCATGCTACGAAGATGACTGCGCAACGTTTGGTCTAAGGCGAAAGAGCCGAACCATACCGCGGCTATACCCCCGAATGCCACGTAGAACGTGGGCGAACGAAAAACGCTGTTTTCGTCAGCTATGTGGAGCGGGGACGTAAGTATGTCCTCAGCGTCTAACTGGACGTTATCGACCAAGTAGGCGAAGTCGTCGAAAACTTCCGAACCAAGGTCGCCGAAAATCGACATCCCTCTGGCAGGAGCGCTCCAGGCTTCAAGCGAAACAACCAGCGCTGTAACGACCATCAAACAGTTTCGAATCGCTGAAGTCCACGATTTTTTCTTTCGCATTTTCCTTGCTCGTAAATCGCTGACCGATCCACCCGACTTCGGCTTCGGAAAAATGTAGACAAACCGCACAAGGTCATAAAATAGTGGAGTGCACTATCGATCTCAAACTTTCTCTTCGATGCCCGATACCGAAAGGCAGGTCGACTTTGGCAACAGGGAAAACTATGGAAAACTAAAGGCACGCTATAGACTGTTTGGAAAGAACCTCTGGGATTGGAAAGCCGAGTCGTAATCGTAGTAAAGGCTGGCGCACCTCCACAAAAGCACCGCCTGATCGAGGCTAACCTTCTCCTGGGCAGCAGCGAGCAAAGTACTCTCGTTATCAAGAACCCTACCGTTTCGCGCCGCCACGCTTTGCTGCGCAAGCTCGAGGATGGTGAGTGGGAACTGGTAGACCTGGGTTCGACGAACGGAACCTACGTAAACGGGCGCCGGATCGCGAGTCCTACGCGAGTGAAAGCAGGCGATCAGGTGATGCTGGGTGCGGTAGTTCTCGAGCTGCGCGTGGAGGAAACCGGTGAGCGTGTTGGCGATGGCGCGCGTAACCAAGGTATCACGGGTCTAAAAAAGTCGGCGAAGCGATCGCTTAAGATCGTCCTGGCCGCCGGTTTAGCTGGTTTTGTTTACGCAGCTGTCCGGTACGCGTCATTGCGGCCGTACCGAAAGGCTCCGCTGTCGCGCGGAACGCCTTTTTCGACCGCGGTTGAATCCAAGTCGACACCTGGCGCGCCGACATTTTTAAGGGTTCCAACTGAGGCGGCCACGAAAAGTGCGCAGCCTCCTAATTCAGCGGCAAGCGTCTCTTCGATCGCCCCTTCAGCCGCGGCGCCTACCGCAGCTTCGAAGCCTTGGCTTACGCGCCTTAACTACTATCGGTCGCTTGCTAAGGTGACACCTGTTGTCGAGGATACAGCGCTTAGCGAAGGAGACCTGAACCACGCACGCTACCTGGTTAAAAATTTCAAGGAAGCTATCCGGCAAGGGCTCGGCATGGGCGCAATTATGCATCAAGAGGATCCCAACAATTTGTGGTTCACGCCCTCGGGAATGCGAGCAGCTCAGCACAGCAACGTTGAGCAGTGGTATAACCCGCTCGCTGATTCGCAAACGCGACCGATCGACTTAGTGCGCGCCGTCGACGGCTGGATCAAAGGACCGTTTCATCGGCTCGCGCTGCTCTCTCCCATGGTAAGCGGGGTCGGCTATGGGGCATACTGCGAGGACGGTGTATGTGCGTCTGCAATTGAGCTTCCGACGTCGTTGAATCTGTTCTCTTCGATACCGAAGCCGGTAATGTTCCCGGGACCGGATAGCGAAATCGGCTTACGGACGCTCGCAGAGGGAGAGTGGCCTCGGCCTCTCGCGAGCTGTCCCGGGTACGCTCAACCCGCGGGCCTAGCCGTCACACTGCAGCTCAACGTTCAAGCGCCGGTGGTGCTCTCCGCTCACGAGTTCGACGCAGACGGAATCTCGCAAGAGCATTGCGCGTTTGACGCCACGAGTTATCAGAACCCCAATGCCGCCGATCAGGAATGGGGCCGCAAGGTGCTGGCGTCTTTTGGAGCGGTCGTTCTGATTCCGCGGTATCCGTTACGCTATGGTACTTCGTACCACGTTTCGCTGACGGCCAACGGTCAGCGCTATGATTGGTCGTTTAAGGTGGCAAGGAGGTCGAAGTACTGACAGGCCGTGCGGCACGATCGGCTCGAGAATTGTCATAACGCGCCACAAGGGTGCACAGCCGCTCAGCGATTAACTCGCCGGCAAGCCTGTGGCCCAGCTCGTTCCAGTGCCCGAAACCGGTCGGCGTGTTGGGAAACCCGTGCAAGTACGCATGATGGCTTTGCGCGTACTCTTGCAGTGGTCTCGCCAGAGAGATAACGTCGAAGCCCTCCTTGCGCCCTAAGGCGGCGATTCGGTCGTCGGGATAGAATAGGTCCTGAAGACCCATCTGTTCCATGAAACGGCGCCGAACTTCCGGGTCTGGCCATACCTGAATGCCCGTGTCGAGCGTGGCGACCAGCAGAATCGCGTTGTGCTTACGAGTCTCCCGATTGATTTCCGCAATCAAAGCCTCAGTGACCTCCCAAGCCTGGCGCCACGTTTCGTCTGGCGGAGGGCGATAGATGTTATAATTAATCGCGGGTTCAATGGGATAGTCGGGCGTGGGCTGTCGCACTGGGTGCAAAAGCAGGTCGGCTGCCTTAGCCAAGAGCTTGAACGGAGAAATGCCCCGGTAGTCGAATCTAGCAAGGCACCACAGGCGGTAACTTGCCGAGCTGAAGAACGGTCCTATCGGCTCAAGACGTCCGTCCTCGAGCGTATAGAAGGGGCGACACCGGTTAGTTTCGAGGCTCACCGAGTTGTTGCGTATGTCGTTGCCGAGGAAAACTGCGAGCACTACAGCGTCTGGCTGGTAGGCCCATACGTCGCGTTTCAACGTCACCAGCTCTTGAGCGGTGCCGTACCCGTCAACGCCGAAGTTAATCGCTTCGGGCATTCGCCCTCCAAGGGCAGGGCATGCGCGCAAGCGTTGCTCCATTACCGACCAAAACGTTTTCTCGAGCGGCACCTGGATCGCCTGTGCATAGGAGTCGCCCAGTATCGCGACGCGAAACCGACCTGGCGGTTTCTGCTTCTGATGTTCCCGATCGCGTAACCCTTGTGAGTTAATCTGCACGTACGCGCGTCCTTCGCGTGTCCACCAACCAGATACCCCAGGACGCAAACCCCATCCACGGTCCGGATCGTAACAGTAAAAGTAGGGGAAAAAGTGATTGGCGACCATGACGCCAATCTGAAGAATCACGAGCGCCACGAGAAATCCTATCAAGACCGAAGTTATGCGTAGAAGCCAAATTCTTTTCTGACTCATGTCGGAGCTATTCGGGAATTCGGCGCCTATGGTACCAAAATCAAAAAAGACTCTTGTGGTGCCGCAATTTGGTTAGCTAAACCCGCGGGCGCCGGTTTCTGATCTTCACGGCTCTGTTTTCTAATTCTGTCGTTGCCGCGAGCTCGACAGAGCCAGAGGTGGCGATGGCGCGCTCTCGTCGGCGCCGGCACGTATCGATCTTCCAGTGCTGCCTCGCGAAAGCATATCGCATATTCGCTGCGCGATAAGTTCCCCAGCCAGCTTGTGACCGAGTTCGTTCCAATGGCCGCCGCCGAGTTCTGTATTGGGAAAACCGTGCAAATAGACGTGATACCGGTCGGCGTAAGCTTGCATAATGGGCGCTAAATTAAGAACCTCGAAACCTTCGCGCTCACCGAGCTTGGCGATTCTTCGCTCTGGGTAGAAAAGGTCGCTTACGCCCAATGCGCGTTGGTAAGCCTCGCGTCGAGCCGGGTCAGGATATACTTGGAAAGCGTCCGAAAGCGTGACCGCCAGAAATCCTACACCATGGCTTTGAGCTTCCTTTGCCGTCATCGTTATAGCCGCATCGGTCGCATCCCATGCTTCGCGCCACACTTCGTCGCGAGGCTCCACGTATACTGGGTTGAGGAACCAAGCTCCGTCGTCTCTCGGCGAGTTCGCATTGTGGTTTTTATTAAGACGCTCGCGAATCGCGCTTCGAATCCGCATCACAGCGTCTCCAAGAATATTCGCTACCTGCGAATGGCGCGACTCGTAGCGCACGAAACATCGGAAACGTGTAGTAGGAGAGTCGAAAAACGGTCCTCCCAGCACGAATTTACCTTGACGCTCGACCAAAAACGGACGGCACTTATTAGCTTCCAGCACAACTGAATTGTTGACAATGTCGTTGCCGATATAGATCGCGAGCACAACGAAGTCGGGCGAGTACTGCCAGGCATAGTAACGCAATGAAAGCCACTCCTGGACGGTTCCGTAAGCGCGCACGCCGAAATTAATCGCCTCAACTTTTTCCCCTGACAGCGCAGGACAAGCTCTGAGCTTCTCCTGCATTACCCACCAAAAAGTGCGATTAAGGTCTATCTGCTGTGCTTCGGCGTACGAATCGCCGAGTACCGCTATTCTGAACACTCCTTTTGGCTTTGCCTTGGTATGGTCTACGTCGCGCAGACCATCGTGATTAATCCTTATGTATGCGCGTCCTTCGCGCGCGTACCATCCATGGGCTCCGGGCAGCAATGCAAATCCGCGCCATTTGTCATACGTCACCATGTGGAGCTCGGCGAAAGGGGTAAAGCGGATGGTGACCTCGAATACGAGCAAAGCTGTAAAGATCCCAAAAAGCAAAGCAAGTGTCTTCTTGAGAAACATCGCGAAAGATCTCACTAGGCGTGGGCTTCAGTGTCGCCAATTATTGTGAACCACTGCTTTGTTTCTAGCTTGACTACGGAGAGCAGGCTGTCAAGTCCTACGGCTGGGACAATCGGCAACCATCGCTCCAATAAGCATAAGAGGTCGTTCGGTCGACCGGAGAAGCACTAAAATGGCCGCTCCATGCTTTCCCGAGTGCGGGCGCGGCTAAGCACTCGGTAAGTTGACGCCTGAGGGTCGAACTTGCGCGCCATCGGATCACGCCCGCTTGCCCGCATTACGAGCCCCAATGGCGTGAAGACCCCATAAAAAATTATTCCGCAAACTACCTGAGTCACACACCATCCCACTGCTTTGGCGACGAGGTTGACCACGTTGAACGGCACCGTCAGTGCCGGAGCGTAAAGAAGCGCCGTTGCCCACAGCGAGACGCCCACCGGCCAGGGCCAGATCGGCGCTCGATAATGTCTAAGCCACGGACGTAATAGGCCAAAGACAACGATGATTCCAGTTCCTAAACCAAAACCGAAGCATTGAAGTTCTGCTGAGCTTGGTTTGCGCCGATAAAGCTCGCGCATCCTTTCAATCGCGCGAGATACCATCGGACGCAACACTCGCTCTTCGCGTTGTCTTTTGGTTTCAGCGCTCATCCAGCCGAGCGACAAGCGCTACTCAAGGTTGGCGTCCGCAGAACTGCTCGAACGTGAGCCAGTGCCCGTGCTTTTCGACGATTTGCGGGTGGAATCCTGTTGGCTCGACGATTTCTTCGCGGTCTCCTGTTGATAGATCGCAGTCCCGCCACCGATTCCCATGAACAAAGGCGAAAAGCAGCCACAAGCTAAGGCTAACATTGCCACTGCTGCGATCGCGATCGGCCAGCTTGCGGTGCAGTATATGACGTGTTTTTCCAAGGCCTTTGCCCCACTTTGCTTTCGCTCTTTGGGGCTATTGAATTGGTTCGCCTCCTGGCGAAAGCTTTAAGGCTTTATGACAAAGATACTAGGGTCCATCAATCCCGTAAAGATCGGCATCGATGCGCTCGGTTCATTAAAAAATGATCCGGCGGTGTGCGCCGTCGCGTCAGAAACGAGACCTCGAGCGAGTTTGCGGCGGGTATGCGGATTATTGCTCGGCGAGCTTAGCCCCCAGCTCTTCGCACACGCGCTCCGCGATAAGTCGTCCTGCCAAGCGATGTCCCATTTCGTTCCAGTGGCCCCAGCCCATCGACGTATTTTTAAAGCCGTGAAGAAAAATATGATGGGTTTGAGCATAACGCGCCATGATCGGAGCCAGATTGAGCTCCGGATAACCGTCTCGTTCTGCGGCCTGCGCAAGACGCCTCTCCGGTGCGAAAAGATCGGTCACGCCTAGGCGCCTAGCGTACGCTTCGGGCACGCGCGGGTCCGGGTAGACCTGAATGGAGTTGGACAGGGTTACGACCAGCACACGCGCGCCATGAGAGCGGGCGTCGCGCGCTATGGCCGAAAGCTCAGCCTCCGTGGTGCGCCATGCCCGCTGCCAGACCTCAGTTTGTACGGGTAGATAAATTTGGTCGTTGATGCCGGGTTCGCTATGAACGTTCGACCCACTGGAGGCGTGGTTTTCGTGGTTAACCCTCGAAGCAAGCTCGAATTTCAGCTGCCGAAGCCTGCTTTTTGCGTTCCCAAGCAAATTTAAGACCTGCGAGTAGCGCGACCAAAATCGTGCCATACAGGATAAGCGAAAGGTAAGCGAGTTGCTGAACGGGCCCACTGGCGCGAGCTCTCCGTCGCGCGCTTCGAAGAAGGGCCGACACTTGTCGCCCTCGAGACTCAGGGAGTTGTTTCGGATGTCGTTTCCGGTGAACACGGCCACGATTACCATATCTGGGGAAAATCTCAGCGCCTGATGGCGCAACGTCAGCCATTCCTGCGCAGTCCCGTAGCTATCGACGCCGAAATTAAGCACTTCAATGTTTCGCCCTTTCAAGGCCGGACAGCCTTTCAACTCCCGACCCATAACGGCACCGAAGGTTGCATCGTATGGCACCTGCTGAGCTTCGGTGAACGAATCCCCAAGCAACGCTATGCGATATGTACCTGGAGGTTTCGCTAACGAGAAATCCGGTCCTCTCATTCCCCAGCGGTTGATGCTTACAAAAGCTTCGCCCTCGTCGCGCTGCCATCCGGAGCCGTTGGGCAGTAAAGCCCAACCGCGCTTACTATCGAAAGTTATTAAGTGCGGCTCGCCGATTCCTAGGATGCGCAGCGCCAGCTCGCCGGCAAGTGCGGCAACGAGCACGCCAGCCGCGATAAGAATAGCGGCTCGAACCGTTCGACCCAGCGTCCCCGCGCTCTTGTGAGGCAAACCTTCACCTAAGAACAAGCCACTGTTCCGCCTATGTTCCATAAAAGCCTGAACGTCAGCTTATGCTGCGAAAGCGCTCGTCGTAGAGCTCGTTCGGTAATCTTAGCGATTATTTTCAGCACAGCATCGATAGGTCGCGAAGTACACATTTCGAGTGCGCATTTTGCGCTGAACAAAGTTTTGGCATATTACCCTTGACTTAAAGGTGCTCGAACACTTAAATATCGCCTCGACGACAATAAACCGTTTCCAGGTGTGCCAGTATTTGCCGTGCCAAACCATATCAGTGTGCGGAGTGTTCGCATCAGTTGCATAGTAGTTTGAAAAAAAGGAATTCTCGCGGCTCGGCGTGCTGGGCAACCTCCATCAGGCTAAGCGTAATCCTGATTATAGCTACGCTTGCGTTCGGTTACTCCTGCTCGAACTCCAACAAGTCATCGACGCCGGAAATTCTCGTTGCCGGAGGCGCTGACTCTACTGGTACCCCACTAGCTACGGCTGAACTTTTTAACACGCTCACCGGCAGTTGGGGATGCGTTGGCGGGATAAGTTCTACTTCTTCGCCCGCGTGTAATCAAAGCATGAGCGACAGCCGCTATGGTCATACAGGCACTGCGCTTGCCGACGGAAGGGTTCTGATCGCTGGTGGAGTGGACGCAAGCGGTAACGCGCTTGCGACCGCAGAACTGTACGTCCCATCGAGTTCGTCCTTTATTTGTATTGGAGGGGTAAGTTCTTCGCCTCCTGTTTGCAACAATTCGATGAATGACGCGCGCATGTTCCATACCGCTACGTTACTTTCGAACGGTATGGTCTTGCTGTGCGGTGGTCTGGACGTTAATAAGGCCGGCGCAGAGGTCCCCACTGCAGAGCTTTTCGATCCGAGCAGTCAGAGCTTTACGACCGTCTCGTCTACGATGAGCAGCGCACGAGCTCTCCACGCAGCGTCGTTACTTCCCGACGGAAACGTGCTGGTAAGTGGTGGTCTAAACGGAAACCAAACCGCGCAAGCGACGGCCGACGTTTATGCGACCGGTGTGGGAACGTTCGTTCCGGCAAAACCGATGAACACTGCTCGATATTCCCATACGTCGACCACCCTGCCGAATGGGTTGGTTCTAATAGCCGGGGGCTTCGATGTGAACAACAACCCTCTCAGTTCGGCCGAGCTTTATGACCCCAACGCCAACAGCTTTACCGCGCTGCCTAACAGCATGACCTCTCCCAGAGCTGGCCACACAGCAACGCTTCTGCCCGATGGCAAAGTGCTTATCGCAGGTGGACAGAGCACGTCCGGAACAACATTGCAAGGGACGAACACCGCGGAAATTTACGACCCAGTAGCGCAGACCTTTACTGCCACCGGTTCGATGAATACCGCTCGCGTTTACCATATCGCCAAGCTCCTGCCTAACGGCACCGTCCTAGTTGCCGGAGGCGTGGATAATAACGGCCAAGTGACAAACTCGGCGGAGATTTACAACCCCACCACAGGCATCTTTACGCTGACCAGCTCGATGGTGACTGCGCGATTCGCGCCTTCTGGAAACCAGGTGCAGCAGCCGTAGAGAGCCAGCAAGCGGTTGCTAGGGCAGCTGGCAAGAAATCTGCACTGGGTTTTTTCAAGACAGTTTTTAAAAATTAAGCGAGCTTAGACGCAAAGCGCCTACATTACTCAACTTAAATGAGCTGCTCACGTAAGGGTAAGGGGCAGCGGGGATACTCGCCTTTGGAACACACGAGCTGGGCCGTCACATCCAAGTGGGAGTAACTTTGCGCGCGCGACGAGTTGGCCCATGGGGCACGGCAGGTTCATTAGGCTCGTGCATAGTACGCCTTTAATGCGACGCGTTTAACAGCCACTAGAACGCCCCTGGCCGAGCGATTTGGAGGCGCCTGGTTTACTTAAGCTTCTGGCCGCGTATTGTCGGCGATTAAGTCAGTTGCTAGGTGGACGAATTTCCTAGACCTTCGCGCTTGTCTTTCGGAGTAGCTTTAGTGATAGGCGGTTTCACCGGAACCGCGTATCCGCTTCAACCTCCGCTTATCCATCGCCATTCAAATCCGGCGCTGGCTGCGCGAGCCCTAAGTTTGCGAATCGCAGTCAAAAAGATCGCCAAGCATCGTTGCGCGGCTAACCCGCAATTGCTCAACGCACTTTGTGCCGTCATCTTTTGCTATTTTCCCCGTCCGGTTTGACCCTTGCATAGCAAAACTAATTTTACGGGTACCGTTTATCGTCATAAATACTAAAGCCTGCTGTAGGAAATCAGCAGAGCCAGTCGTAGAACGTCCCTATTTTAAGCTTTAAATTCCTCGCAAGAGGCGAGCAACATTTCGCCCATTGGCCCGTGAGTAAAGCTTGGCATTGCCAGGGCCGATTGGGCTGCGTGGGGCGTTTCGCGGTTTGAACAAGTTTGGGTCCACTGGCGTTGTCGATCACTTAAGCTTCGTCGAGTGGACGGCGGCCAAAAGACGTCAGTTACAGGCAGACAAAGTTTTTAAGCAGCTTGACGAAAAGTTTTTGGCCCCCGTCAATGGGGTGAAACTTCAATATTATCGAGCCGCGCCGGGCGCAGGGGATGCAGGCGGATCCCGTGAACCCATGGTTGACGGATTATGTAGGCGACCGGATGGTAGAGAAAGACCCATGGAGCGTCGTGGACGATTATGCGCTGAACCTTCTGGTAGAGCGCATAGCGCGTCTTTAGGTCCGCTACAACACTCGCTTGTTCCAAGAGCTTTTCAACCTCAGGATTGTAGTAAAAAGTGTCGTTGTTTGCTCCCCACTGCTTTTTGGAGAACAGGACCTCGAGAAAATTTTCTGGGTCGGGAAAGTCAGCACCCCATCCAAGTAAGAACAACTGCGTCGTATTGGGTTGGCGAACCGCGTCGAGCAAGGGACCCCAGGCGACCGGCTTTAGCACCAAATTTACGCCGACCAGCGCTAGGTCTTGTTGTATCGATTGCCCCATAATGAGCATCGTGGGGTCCGCGGTGAGCCATACCACTGGGGAAAAACCTTTCGGCACTCCTGCCTCCTCCAGTAGTTGTCGCGCTTTTGCCGGGTCGTACGGATAGCCAGTTATTTCCGGATCGAAGCCAGGCATGCCCGGAGGCAAGACACCGCGCGCAACCTCCCCGCGTCCATTGAGAATCGCGATTAGCTTTCGTTTGTTTACCGCGTAGTTGAAGGCCTGTCTTACGCGCACGTCGTTAAACGGAGGCATCTGGCAGTTCATCCCCATATAACTCGTCACCGCCGTGACGTGATGAATGGTGAGTGCTTTTAGTCGCGGCGTCTTCATCACGTAGGTGAACTCGGCGGGTGGGATCGACGAAATATCTATTTCACCAGCTTCGAACTTAAGCCATTGAAGCTCTTCGTTGACACCGATCAGAGCTACGACAGCGTCGACCTTAGGCTTGCCCGGTATGAAATACCGGGGGTTTTTCACCAGAACAAGGCGCTGTCCGCTAAGCCATTCCTTGAGCATAAAAGGTCCGCTTCCGACCACGTGGCGCGCGAAGTCCTCTCCCCATCGCTCGACCACCTCTTTGGGTACTGCTGCCGCGAACGGCATAGCGAGCTTGTGCAAAAAGATGGGATCGGGTTGCATGAGCCGAAATCTCACAGTTTGAGGGTCGGGAGTCTCGATGCCGCTTACATGAGCCGCTTTCCCATTCACGAAGTCCTCGGCTCCAACGAGCGAACGAAAATACTGAACTCCTTGAGATCGGGTCTTCGGGTTCAGCACACGCTCGATAGAGTATCTGACATCCTCGCTCGTTACACGTCGCCCGTTGGTAAAATACGCATCGGCGCGCAGATGAAAGGTAAACGTAGTAGCGTCAGGCGACATATCCCACGAAAGCGCCAGATCGGGTTTTAAGTCGTTGGAGTCGGCCGCATACCGCACCAGCGTGTCGAAAAGCACCTGCTCGAACTCCCACGAAGCTGTGTCGTACCCCGCGGCTGGGTCGAGGGTCGGAACGTCGTCAGCTAACGCCAGATGAAGTACGGAAGCCGAGGGGGGAAATGACTGCTCGGTTGAGCTTACGGATCGGCATCCCATCCATAGCGCTGCCGCCATAATGCCGTACGTCAAAAGCAACCAACGAAGCAATCGTAATCTCATCAGCGATTGCGCTTCCGTAAGAATCCGTAGCCAAGCAAGTTGAAGCCCAAGACCGCCAAAAGAATTGCCATTCCAGGGAAAAACACCAGCCAAGGAGCGGTGCGAAAATAGATCTGCGATTCTTCGACCATCCGTCCCCAGCTAGGCGTCGGCGGCGGCACTCCTAAGCCTAGAAAACTCAAACCCGCGTCGAGCAGCAACGTCCCAGACGTGCTCAACGCTGCCATCACCACAATGGTGGGCGCGATATTTGGCAGGATGTGACGCACCATGATTCGGAAGGATGACGCGCCCAAGGCGCGAGCGGCAAGCACGAAGTCTCGGCTCGCCATGCTCAAGGTTTCGGCGCGAACGACTCGCGCCACACCGCTCCATGAAACGAGGCTTATCACCAACAAGATGCTGAGCAGGCTAGGACGAAGAATCGCGACAAAAGCCATCGCTAGCAGAAGTCCGGGCAGCGTCAGCATCACGTCCGTGATGCGCATTAAAATCACTTCAGTCCAGCCGCCAAAGAAACCCGCGCAAAGGCCGACGACTACGCCGACGCTCATCGCAATAGCCATGGCGCTCAACCCTACGATTAGCGATACGCGGGCTCCATAAATTAGCCTTGAGAGCACGTCGCGGCCTAATTGGTCCGTGCCGCAGGGAAAGGCGAGGCTCGGCGGCCCGGGGTCGCCGAACGTCGGGGCAACCGCTTGGGTCGGATCGTGAGGCGCAAGAACGGGAGCGAATATTGCCACGAGAACAAGGATTGCGGTGATTGTTCCACCGACAACCTGAAGCCAGTTTATGGAGCTACGAGCCATGGCCTGCTAACTCAGACGAGTGCGAGGGTCCAGCCATGCGTAGAGCGCGTCGACCACAAGATTGGCGACGACAATCAGGAACGACGAGAACAGCACCGTTCCCATAATCAAAGGAATGTCGAGGTTAAAGACAGCCTCGAACGCAAGGCGCCCCAAGCCGGGCCAGTTAAACACGGTCTCGGTGAGAACCACGCCCGAAAGTAGCCCCGCGAAATCGAGCCCAGCCAGGGTGACCAACGGTAAGATAGCGTTAGCCAGAGCATGACGGAACATCACGCGCAGCGGCGAAAGCCCCTTGGCACGCGCAGCGCGGATGTAGTCGAGTTCGAGCACCTCAGCTAAATTGGCCTGCAGGATACGCGAGTAATAACCTCCGGAGCCAAGGGCCAAGGCCAGGCTGGGTAAAATCAAGCTTCGCGCCCCGTCCAAACCTCCCAAGGGAAGCCAACGAAAATACGCTGCAGCCGCTACCAAAAACATCGTACCAAGCCAAAACACCGGAATTGAGACCAGCGCCAGCGAGACCGTAAGCAGAAGGGTGTCGAGCAGGCGTCCGCGATAGGCCGCAGCTACCATTCCTCCGACCACGCCGAGTAGAAGAGAAAGCCCCATTGCGCATATGGCCAGAAGGGCAGTTGCGGGGAAGCGCGCCAGAATCAGCGAAGTGACACTCTGGCGCCTGACATAGGACCGTCCTAAGTCACCATGAAGCGCACGAGATAAGTAACGCACATATTGCACATACAGAGGCTGGTCCAAGCCGAGCTGCGCTCTGATCGCCGCAAGCGTCTGGGGATCAGCCTTGACCCCTGCGATCGCAACTGCTGGGTCGGCTGGAATTACGAAAGCGATGCAAAAGGTTATAAGCGAGGCGCCTAACAGCACCAACAATGCGAACGCGATCCGCTTCGCCAAATAAATCAACATGGTATGAGTTGAAGCCGCAAGCTAACTTATTCTGGCATAGACCGCTAAGCTTTATTGGTCCGCAGTTGTCTCAAACTCAAGCCTGCGCATTTAATGCTCCGTTTGTGCCGCCCTCCCTTTTTACTCAATTTCGTAAACCACCGACACGGTCGCAGGCACTGCGATCAGTCCTAACTCGACCGGCGTGGGAACATTGCCGCTGGCTCCGAAAGCGGACGACGAAGTCATCGCAAGTGGAACACGCTGGACCGGCCCTTCGATCGACGCGCTTACGACACGCTTTAGTTTAACCCCTAAAGCGGAGGCGAGCGCCTGAGCCTTGCTTTCTGCATCCTTGCCCGCTAGAGCTATTGCTGCGTTACGCGCCGCAGTGTCGTCACGTATGGTGAACGACAGGCGATTGACGCGATTGGCTCCGGCCGCGATCGCAGCGTCGATTAGATGGCCAATTTTTTGTAAAGCGCTGGTCCGCACTGTAACCGAATTTTCGACTCGATAACCAATGAGTTTAGTTGCGCCACCCTCTGCCTTGGGCGCGTATTCTGGAAACAAATTGTAACTTCCCGTCCCAACCGAACCGTCGTTGCCGACTTGGTCCTTGAGCGCGACGATCACCTTTTGCGACAGCTGAGCATTGAGCCTGGCTGCTTCTTGAGCCGTTGGGCCGGTGGTCTCGACCGCGACGTCCAACAAAGCCAAGTCCGGCTTTACACGGTTTTCCCCGTGGCCGTAAACCGTCAGCGTAGCACGCAATTTCGAGTCTTTGGCCTGCGCACCTGCGATGCCCGGGCAAAGACATGTAAGGGAAAAGAAAACTAGCGCAAATGCGCGCGCAGAAGTAAAGTTCGGGTTCCTGTCTGCGGTTCGTTTCCAGCTCATTTGACTGATCACACTCCCACGACGCCGATTCTTTTTGTAGCTGACTCATATCCTGTCTTGGGAGCAAGAGGTAGTGCAAACGTTGCAGAAGTGCTAGCAGCGCAGGTGACGATAGCTAAATCCTACAATTGAGATAGCCGCGGCGCTTAGTCTTTTTAGCTTTGTACTTGAATAGCGGATAGACCCAAAAGCGACTTTTGGCCAAAGCCAGAAGTGCCTGCTCGGGCGGGGCGATACGGCGACGGGTGTAAAACTTTGCGGGCGAAGCGCGGCTCCGGGAAACGTCTAGGTCGTATATTCCTTCGGCACAAACAATTCCCTGACAGACCGAATTTGTTGACCCTCGCTGTTGAAGAGGGGCTTTTGACGACGCTCAGGGTTCGCGTTGCGTTACTGGACGCGACGACAGCTCGGCAGGCTACCTGTTTGCACTTGAGTAGGTTCAAGCCGTCAGTTTGGTGGCGAAAAGTCCCGTGTACACTGCACCGTAAGGCGACAACTGGCTGCGAAAAACCATCACCTCAGTTACGCGGAACCGACCGAACTCTTTGTCGGCCGCTTTTGCCAGAGCCTCCGCAGTTGGCGTAAAGCCCCTGCGACTTCGAAGCCGCGCCAAGGTAAGGTGCGGCGCGAACGGACGCTCTTCAGGATCGAAT
Source organism: Pseudomonadota bacterium (assembly GCA_021324755.1). Classification (GTDB taxonomy): domain Bacteria; phylum Desulfobacterota; class Binatia; order Binatales; family Binataceae; genus JAJPIL01. The sequence goes on along the minus strand of JAJPIL010000007.1, from coordinate 247,917 downwards.
CCCACCTCGCGGGCGCACTGCTCCACTTTCTCAGCGAGTGAGATCAGGTCGCCGCTTTTGAGCCCGCACCATACCACACGAGGCTGCTTTAAGTTCGGCAAAGCGCCCACCCCCGAAACGCTTACTTCAAATGGTGGGAAAGCCGAGCATACCCTTTCCAGCGCCAAGCACAGGCTCCTGACCCGCGAGCTCTCCGCTCGGTCGCCTAAAAAACGAAGCGTGAGATGTAAGTTTGATTGTTTGACCCAGGTGGCATCTGCGCCGAGCGGCCGCAGCTCTTCGATAAACTTAGCGATGGCACGAACGATGTGTTCTTCTGGCTTGATCGCCACGAAAGCCCGAATCGTACTCGGAAGTGTTTCGAGAAAGTCAGCCTTCGATTGTATGACTATGTCTTGCTTTTCCCCCATAGCTTGCTATGGCAAACCGTCAGCTCACGTTCGCGGTTGCGCATGCCTTTTATTAGCGGAGCGCTCTAGCACTCCAATTGCAGACTATGCCGAGTTCTCGGTTTCCCATGTAGAAACCGTGTAGAAACGAAGAGATGGGCCCTAATGCGCCGGTCAACGTGTATGCTTATCATGCTAGCTCGACAAATTTGCGCTCGAAGTGCCAAGGCTTATAATCCCAAAAATCCTAGATTTTCTGGCGCAAGCCCCGATTGCTCATCCAGCGCTGGTTCGCTTTCTGCCAGCTGCGGGCAGACTGATCTTGATTGCGGCGTTCGCCGCAAGCGGGTGGTCGACTCGTTGAGCGTTACTAACTCGGCCTGGATTGGACCGACATAGCTTTGAGCCTCGATTCGGACAGGAATGCGGGGCTCGCGGGCCGATACCCATATTGTGACCCGTGAGGCGGCGCGAGTTACTGACGGATCGCTCGCCGCAACGATCTTAGGCGCTAGCCTTAGAGCGCGAACTTTCCCGAACAGGCATACCACTGGCTCCTCGCCCTCTACGGCTATCTCGACCGTATAATAAGCCGTTCCAGTGAAAACTAGCACGCGACGGCGGTCCCCAACGGAAAGCGGTTGAGACAGTAGCGTAAGCGCACCAGAAAAGGGGCCAAACGCGTTGTTTAGCCAAAAATGACGGCGGCGGATGCCGCGCGGGCTCTTTTGCACTGTCTCGATATGGCCGGGCTGCGGCCCGAACCTCACAAAATACTGATTCTTGGTGCGATTTTCGTGTTGACTAATCACCATTTCTTGCGGCGCTAATGTGTATGAATCGAAATTTTCGCACAGACTGTCGCGCAACCTGAAAACGGGATCGAGAACAGGGTGGGTTCTGAGTTGCGCGATTGCGCGCCAGATCGAGACCTTACCTTTACTTTGTTGCTCGAACTTGAGTTTCGCACTTGCTACCGGAACGCCCATCCAAGTTGCTTCATAAAGCAACTGTTGTCCGGGTCCGATTGGTATTACCTTTTCTGACACAAGATTCGTTGAATTGCCCGTTCTTGAGACAAGTTGAGCTTTTACAGCTTGCGCTTCATACAGAAAAAGGGTAAAGACCACAGTGGCCGAAACAAAAAACGCTTTTAATCGCCGTCTAGTGTTCAAGCGGTGCCCTTGAGCAAGCGTAGCTGATTTTAAAAAGATATACTAAAGGACCGTTTACTTGAACTTCGGATACTTGGCGGTTAAACCGGTATCGAACCAGAGGTTTTGTTCGCAAAATGGCGAATTGACACCAGCAGATCCGCCATTGTGAGTTAATTTTTGAGCGGTAGCAGGGCAAGGCTATAAGGCTATACTGAGGGAGCAGTAAAATGAGGACGTCGAACAAGCGGATAGTCGTTCTGCTCCTTGCGGCCGCCTCGATATTCCTGCTCAGCCGCAATTGTTGGGCGCAATTTCCCGGGATGATGGGCCCTATGCCGGGCGCGAACGGTCCCGGAGGAACTACGGTTGGACCTCCCGTCAACACTACCAGCAACAATTTGCCATCAGGTTTGAACGCGTTAACCTCGCTGCCAAGCTTTGGCTCATTCGGCCAAGATAAGGCGGATGTTTCTTCCAAAATCGCTGACGCTCAAAACGACGAAAAAAGCAAAGACCCCGTGGTCAGGATCGAGGGCCTCAATGAGGTCGCAACGATTCAGGATCCGCAAGTTGATGACCTACTGCTAAAGGCGTTGACCGATCCCGACTTGCGAGTTCAGGTGCGGGCGACCGACATTGTGGGTAAGCGGCGGATGACGGATGCAGTGCCGCTGATGAGCCAGTGTCTGTTCATGCGTTCGACTCCAGAAGAGGAGAAAGTTCACCTAGTTTCTGCTTTGGGAAATATTGGGGACCCTAGAGGAACGCTTTCGGTGATGCACTTTTTGGAGAAAGCGCGCGACGAGCGAGCACGCGGTACCGCAGTCTATGCTTTGGGTGAGATAGGCGACCGTCGGGCTCGTGAGCTCCTCATGCGAGTTGCAAGCGAAGACCCAAGTTCACAGGTTCGCCGCCTTGCTCAAGAAGCATTAGCCAAGATTGACGGCGAGTTGCCGCGCGACCATGCACCAGTGGCCAAGAATGCGCAGCCCTTGATGACGACCGACCAGAAGTTGGCAAAGTTCCGCGAGATGGAAAACAAGATGCGCCAGGAACACTTGCAACCGTTTTAGCCCCCGAGATCTTCACTGCTACTCAGGCCTTTTTTCGACTGTAGCTTCTTGGTTATGGGTGAACGGTTAACAGGTGGGCCGAGCCTCGAGCTAGTAGACCAACGTATTAGCAGTAATCGCCCTATTAGCAGTAATCGCGCAGTGCATCTTCAGTAGGCCGAAGAGCGTTTCGCTGCGTTCCAGCAAAAACCCTTAACGAGGAGCTCTACCCCAGCGCTCGATTAGCCTATCGAAAGCCTGCTGCAGTTGCGGGTCTTTCAGTTCGATTCCCGTGATAGCGACCCTCAATTCCCGTGGCGGCATTCTTTGCAGTCTCGAAGGTTTACGCTTTAGACGCCCGTAGACAAAGTGCAGATCGGATACCGCCACATCGGGTAACTTTTCCTTTAGCTTTTGAAGAATCGAACCCTTCAGTGCACCGAGCTCCTGAATCCAAAGCGCACTAGAAACCTTTATCACAGCTGTCTGCCCCTTTAGGGCGACGACCTCAGTTCGGCGCGCTATCGCTTCGCCAACGATCTCAGGCCAGGCCTTGACCAACCTAAAGAGAATCCACGTACCCCCTGGATCAAGGCGCCTGAGCAAGGCTTCCAAGCTTTCGGAGATTCGCTCTGGCCGAGTATTCAAGTTGCCTCCGACTAACGCAACTAAGCTATCCGACTCCAGCGCAACTAAGCTAATAGCTAGTACTGGCGAAGGTAAGGCGTCAAGCCTAAATCGGGTTGCTAAGCAAGCTAACTAATGCAAAGCCGCGACGGGAGCCAACTAATTGAGTTATCCACAGGCTGTGGATACAATATATTGTGCTTGGGATATTGACTTTTGAGCGATCGGTGCTGAATACTGGCTCTAACAATAAGGTCAGCGTGTGCGTGTGAACATATTTGCATTCGTGCCCGAGGACAAAGATAAAAACGTGAGAGCGGGAAGGGATGCCTAAGGCATCAGCGTTCAGCGGCGGGCGCGGAGAAACCTTGATAGGCGTTTTTCGGAAAGAGGAGGCACAGCGATGGGACAAAGCACCGAAAAGATGCCCATAACCAACGGGGTGTGGCAAGACCGAAGAGGGCTTGAAATCAAACGGTTTTTCACCCGTGAAGGGGTCGACCCGATGACAGAGGTCGAATGGGAGCGTCGGTCGGCCATTATTACGGGCGAGGGCGGGCGTGTAGTTTTTGAACAGCGCGACGTGGAGGTGCCTAGTTTTTGGTCCCAGACAGCTACCAACGTTGTCGCCTCGAAATACTTTCGCGGCCAGCTCGGCAGCCCTAAACGGGAGTACAGCGTAAAGCAGCTGATCAGCCGGGTGGTGGACACGATAACTTCGTGGGGTGAGCAGCAGGGCTACTTTGCCAGTAGCGCCGATCGCAACGCGTTTCGCGACGAGCTGGTCCATCTACTTTTATTCCAAAAGGCCTCTTTTAACAGTCCGGTCTATTTCAACGTCGGGATCGAACCCAAGCCGCAATGCTCCGCCTGTTTCATCCTGAAGGTGGAGGACAACATGGAGTCGATCCTGAACTGGTACCGTAACGAGGGGATGATATTCAAAGGCGGCTCAGGCTCCGGCGTCAATTTGTCCGCGATCCGCTCATGCCGCGAACCCTTGTCTTCAGGGGGAACCGCTTCGGGACCGTTGAGTTTCATGAAAGCGGCCGACGCATCGGCGGGCGTAATCAAGTCCGGGGGCAAGACTCGGCGAGCAGCCAAAATGGTTGTGCTCAATGTCGACCATCCGGACATCGTCGATTTCATCAAGTGCAAGGTTGAGGAAGAGCGCAAAGCACAGGCGCTTATCGCCGCCGGTTACGACGCGTCGATCGACGGACCTGCTTATAGCTCGGTTTTCTTCCAGAACGCCTACAATTCGGTCCGGGTACCGGATGAATTCATGCAGGCGGTCTTAAACGACGGTGAGTGGGTTACGCGCTTTGTGACCACGGGAGAGGTCGCCGATCGCTACCGGGCAAGGGATTTGATGCGGATGATCGCGGAGGCAGCGCACGCCTGCGGCGATCCCGGGATGCAGTTCGATACCACGATCAACCTTTGGCATACGTGCCCGGCTGCTGGACGGATCAACGCCTCCAACCCGTGCAGCGAGTACATGCATCTCGACAACTCCGCCTGCAATCTAGCCTCGCTGAATTTGATGCGCTTTGTCGACGAGGGCGGGAACTTCGATGTCCGAGCGTTTCGCCACGCAGTGGATATCATGATTACGGCGCAGGAAATTATCGTCGACAACGCCTCTTATCCAATCCCTGAGATCGCTGAGAACGCACACAACTATCGCGAACTCGGGCTTGGCTACGCCAATTTGGGCGCGCTTCTGATGTCGCTGGGACTACCCTACGATTCGGACAAGGCACGTAGCTACGCCGCTGCGATAACGGCGCTGATGACGGGCGAGGCGTACCTGCAGTCGGCGCGTATTGCCGAGGCGATGGGACCGTTTCCCGGATACCCGCCTAATCGAGAGGCGATGCTCAAGGTGATCGAGCGCCATCGAAGCTACGCTTATAAGCTCAATCCCGACCATGTTCCGGCTGAACTTTTGCACGCTGCGCGCGAGGTTTGGGACGAAGCTTTGAGCCTGGGCACGCAAGTCGGATTCCGCAATTCTCAAGCCACGGTTATCGCCCCGACCGGGACTATCGCCTTTATGATGGATTGCGATACAACCGGCATCGAACCCGACATTGCTTTAGTCAAGTACAAAAAACTGGTCGGCGGCGGCGTGCTCAAGATCGTCAACAACGCCGTCGGACGAGCTCTAAAGCGTCTTGGGTATGACGATAAGCAGGTGCACGAGATAATCCAATATCTCGAGGAGCATGAGACGATCGAAGGCGCACCTCATCTTCGCGATGCAGACTTACCGGTCTTCGATTGCGCGTTTCGGCCTCGCAACGGCAAGCGTTCGATCCACTACATGGGACATCTCAAGATGATGGCGGCCGTTCAGCCTTTCGTTTCGGGCGCTATCTCCAAAACCATCAATATGCCGAACGAAGCCACGGTGGACGACGTTGCGGACGCCTTTATTACGGCGTGGAAACTGGGGCTTAAGGCGGTGGCGATCTACCGTGACGGCTCGAAGCGGATTCAGCCGCTCAGCACCGGTAAGGAAGCGGCAAGTGCAACGAAGATGAGCGCTGCGACGCAAAATACCACACCCGAGTATCGCCCCGTTCGTCGTAAACTACCCGATGAACGACGTTCGATTACGCATAAATTCGATATAGCCGGCTTCGAAGGTTATATCACCGTCGGCATGTACGAAGACGGCACGCCAGGCGAGATTTTCGTCAACATGTCCAAGCAAGGCTCGACCATATCAGGGCTGATGGACGCTTTTGCAACCGCGATTTCTTACGCTCTGCAGTACGGCGTGCCGCTCCAGTTCCTTGTCGATAAGTTCGCGCATATGCGGTTCGAGCCGTCCGGGTTCACCAAAAACCCACAGCTTCCGTACGCAAAGTCGATTGTAGATTACCTGTTCCGATGGCTTGCGGCGAAGTTTCTCGATGAGAAAGCGAGACGAGAAGTGGGCGTAATACTAAATCAACCTGCCGGTTTGCAGGCTCAAGCTTCGTCGCCTGGAGACCTCTCGGCTGCAGGTGAGATGGGCAATCATAGTGCTCACGATTTCCCCTCAGGCGCAGCTTCGACGTTGAGTCAGGGTGTGCTTGCGAGCGAGCCGTTTCTAAATCAGCAGGACGCGCCGCCGTGTCCCGACTGCGGGTGCCTGATGGTGCGAAACGGCACGTGCTACAAATGCTTGAACTGCGGTACGACCTCGGGTTGCTCGTGAGCTCTGAGCTCGGCAAAATGCGCCTATCCGACTTGGCCTTTCTGGCGGGGCTTTTAGGGAAAGTTTAGCTCTGTGCAATCGCCTGGCCCAAGTCGTGCTAGCTGGCAAGTAAATTAGCCAAAAGGGTCTGTCGTGATTGTAGGTGGGTTGCGTCAACTCCTTTTTTATGAAACGACAGTGCGACGCAATTGAAGGGGTGGTTGTCGTGCCAAGGCCGATACGGAGTATGGTTCGAGGCTGAGCTACTGGCTCGAGTTGCACGCAGTTATGGTCTGCGCGGCGTGTACCAGGGCACTCCGTGTGGCCGATTGATTTTTTCAACTTGACGCAAGCGGTCCAGGAACTCATCGTCTTTGCAATTGAGCAACAGAGGCGTCTTTGGAGGGCACCGAGCGGATGATTAGTTACTTTCAGGCGCTCGTTCTCGGGGCGGTTCAAGGACTTACCGAGTTTTTACCTGTCTCCAGTTCGGCCCATCTCGCATTGGTGCCGTGGATTTTTGGATGGGAGGATCCAGGCCTAGCCTTCGACGTGGCGCTCCATCTAGGAACTTTATTGGCCTTACTTATCTATTATCGGCGCGAATGGGCGAACATCGCTTCGTCGATAGTAACGGGCGAGCAAAAAGGGCGCGAGCTGCTGGTTCTGCTGATTGTCGCGTCGATTCCTGGGGCGATTTTTGGCGTGCTGCTCGAGAAGTATGCGGAGACTACTTTCCGTTCGCCATTGCTTGTAGCAGCGGCGCTTTCTGCGATGGGGATCGCTCTTTGGTTTTTTGACAAACATTCACCGGGACTACGCTCTGTTCGCACAATCAGTATTCTGGACGCTCTGATAATCGGGCTTTTTCAAGCGCTGGCCCTGATTCCGGGCGTCTCTCGGTCAGGAATCACGATTACCGTCGCACGAGCATTGGGAATCGAGCGACAAGACGCGGCAAACTTCTCTTTTCTCATGGCTACCCCAATCATTGCAGGTGCGGGTCTTTTGAAAATACGCGAAGCCCTCAATTACCCTGAACTTGGTGCGCTCGCGATAGGGTTTGCAGCCGCAGCCCTGTGTGGTCTTCTGGCTATCGCTACTTTGGTTCATTTGGTGCGTACGAGAACATATGCGCCGTTCGCCTGGTACCGGCTCGCGCTGGCATTCGCCGTATGTGCTCTTTTTCTGGCGAGAAAGAGCCACCAGATCGGGAAAGCGACCTGGTATAGAGGCTCTCTTCAAGCAGTTGTGGCTAATTGCGGGGCGGAGCCCAAGCTTCGTAGCCTGAATTACCAGCTTTAGTTCAGTTTAAAAGATCGGGCTTCCGCGTCATGCATAGAAAAGAAGAAAGGAGTAAGCTATACCTAATCGCGGTAAGCCTTAGGTGCGGCAAAGTGCTGCACCGCGGAGGCTTTCCGGCCCTCTCTAGTTAAGCGTGGCTATTGGGGACGGCGCTGTGCGTTTCGAGATGGCGGTCTTAACGGCTGCAAGCATCAACTTTAACTGTTGACTATCGGAGGTTGGGAATATAATGGCACGCCTAGTCAAGCATGAAAGACAAGGACCTTACGAAATCCCTGAGGGGACCGAGTTGCCGGTGTTTATCTGCGGATGTGGTCTTTCAAAGAACAAGCCGTTTTGTGATGGCTCGCACAAAAAGACCCGGGATGAAGAGGCGGGCGAGCTTTACATTTACGACGCAAACGGAAGGGTAAAGGTAGAGAAGGAGTACTAATTTATTTGGCCTTCAACGCTCGGCTCCAGACGTTTCTTGCCTCAGCGGGATCAGTTAGCGAAACCAGTTAACTCGGTCGCTCTTATATTTCGTTGGCTACCTAGCGTCTTAAGACGCAACTGGCTATCAGGCGTTGGAGCCGTTTGCAGTGTTTGGTTCTGAGATCAGGTGTTTTGACACGGGGAAAGCCAGATAAACCATTCCACGACCGATAGGGTCAGGCGTAAAGGCTTAAGTGTGCGCTCTGAATAGCTGTGGAAAGCGGGCTTATTTTTGGCTGCGGGTGCGTCTTTTTATCTAAAATTGGCTAATTATGACGCATAACTAGTCAAACGAGCGTGAATGTGGTTGAATTAGCGACAAACTTGCGCAGTACGCATCTTGACCAAACTTATCAGCGGCTTAGAATTGAATCGTAAGCTCAAGGCCCGCTTGCCGGGCTGAGCTGTGGCCCGATGAAAGAAATGGTGAAACAAAAAAGGACTAAGGTGATTTCGCTCCGCGAAACGGAAGATCCGGCTCCCTGGGAGCGGGTTGAGCGTCCACAAGCGGAGGACGGAGCGCAGGTCCGAAGCCCTCGAAAATTCCCTGTTGTATCGACTTTGCCAAAGTTTCCCGCAGCAATTCCTGACGAGCTGTTGGACTACTACGGCTGGGTTTTCTGCCAAGGCGGCTTCGCTAACATGCAAATGACGTTTGAGCAGTTTCTGGCCGTAGTGGCGGTGCTTGCGCCTGCGGGGCTTTTCCCTGAGTACGAAGAAGAGGTACAAAGAAGTACCCCCCGGGCAATAGACGTCGCCCCTCGTGCTTGATGATTATCCAGCGGAGGCGGCTGTTTTCATGGGCCGGTAACGGAGCTGGACAGTCCGAGGTACAGGTAGGCACAAGAGGTTTTCTGCTTTGAGCCGCAAAAGCTCGGCGCTCGGCCAGGGCTTCGCATTCGATTGGTTTTACTTGCTCGTAGGAGAGCTCAAGAGGCTGTTTCTGACCCACAGCGTTTGAAAAGGTTTGACGTCTGCGGGTGAAGCGATTCCGTTGTCTTGCGCTATTTGTCGCCAATTTGCCTCGTTGCCTGTCGTTCGCTTCGCGAAGGCTTTTAGGTCCTCGTTCGGCAACAGCGAAAAAATAACTCCTCCGCTCTTCGGGGTGCTCGGTGTCGGAGGAAACTGCGCTGCCAGCTCGTCAAACTTCTTGAACAGGTTTAACCGAGTGCTGGCTTTGTAACGTTCAGCATCAGCGGGAGGCAGATGTTCAGTTTCGAGTTCAACGCGCAGCCTCGTTCGGTTTTGGCCTTCGGGTAGCAGGGTTATCCGGTAACGGTAGCGTGGTTCTTGGCCTAGTAGACTCTGGAAAAACGTTGGCGACTCGTCGGCCTTTGACCACAATGTGACGAGCTCGTGAGACGAGGTTTCGTCGAACAAAATCCCTTCCCCACGCAAAACGCCTTTCAATGTCTTCATCGAGTCTGACGCCGAATAATTCACTTCGTGTTCTTCCAGAGCTGCCACCTGCGCAGCATCTGCGACAACTTGCGACCAAAGAATTGACACCGTAACAAGGGCAACCAGAACAGCGCTCAAAAACGCCGCACTCTTGTAGCAAGCTTCTCTTCGCATTTTGGTAAAATAACGCCGCCTTTGAATCACTTAGTCGGCGATGGAATCTAACGAGGTAGAAACGTAGGCTAAACCTCAGCTAATTCTGCGATTGTGTGAATGTAAAATATAATTAGTAGGCTGAGAAGATGCGAGGCCGTTCCGGGTAGGTCACGATCACGGAAGGGCAAACAGAAAAAGACCGGCTATCGAGGAAACTTAACTGGTTTTTATGGATTTATCTCAACTCAAAACAAGGGAATGTCACGTTGTGGCAGTAATCGGCGGCGCGGTCGCAGGCTCGGAGGTTGCGCGAATCCTTGCTGAACGCGGCGCCCTCGCCATAGTCTTTGAACAAAACGCGAGACCTTACGGTAAGATCGAGGACGGCTTGCCACGATGGCATGTGGAGCAGCGGCGCGAAGAGTACGCCAAAATCGACCGCCGACTGTCCCATCCCAACGTGCTCTACGTGCCGTTAACTCGCCTCGGACGTGACCTTCAATTCCCGGAGCTCGTAAACGATTGGGGGCTTAGCGCCGTGGTGTTGGCTAACGGTGCTTGGCGCGACCGCCCACTACCGGTGGACGGAGCAGAGCAATGGATCAATCGCGGCGTGGTGTACCAAAACCCGTTTATTTATTGGTTTAACCACTATCTCGAACCCGATTACGCGGGGCCCCAGTACGAGATCCTGCCCGGCACGCTAGTTGTAGGAGGAGGCTTAGCGTCGATCGACGTCGTAAAAGTTCTTCAACTCGAAGCTACGCTTCGCGCTTTGGCCAGGCGCGGAATCGAGGAAGACTTGCTTCGCCTGGAGCGAGAGGGCATCGAACCGGTCCTTAAGTCCCATAACTTGACCTGGCAACAACTGGACGTCAAACCGTGCAAGCTTTTCTATCGTCGCACGGTACTCGATATGCCGCTGGCTGATATTCCGCCAAACGCCGACGCTAAAAAAGTTGAAGCTATTCGGCGCGCGAAAATTAAGATTCTCGAAAAGGCGCAACGCAAGTACCTGTTTGACTTTCAGGAGCTCAGCCTGCCCGTAGGTTTGATTATCGAAAACGAGCAGTTCGCTGGACTTCGAATTGCAAGAACCCAGGTGAGCGAGGGAAAAGTCAAAGTCGTGCCGGGTTCAGAAACCGAAGAACGCGCTCCACTCGTTATCAGTTCGATTGGCAGTATCCCCGAGCCTATTCCAGGTATCCCTCAACAAGGCGAAGTCTATAAATATATCGACGAAAAACTAGGTTTACTAAGCGACGGTCCGACGGCCGTTTTTGCCACCGGCAACGTGCTTACCGGCAAGGGCAACATCAAAGATTCATTGGACAGCGCGGTCGAGACTGGGACTTACATTGTGGAGCGATACCTGGGCCTCGAGCCCGGCGGCTTCGGCGTGGGTGAGGCTGAGCGTGCTGTTGTCGCTCAATTCGGCGAACGGCAAGCCGCTCTGATTAGCGCAAGGAGACCGTTGAGCGCACAGCGTGTTTCGGCGATCATCGCACGGGTTCATCAGCGCTGGAAGGCGGTTGGCTACGACGGCGACTATGCTCGCTGGATAGCTCGCGTAAGCCATAACGCTCTGTCTTGAGGAACCCTCGCGCGCTACATTCTGGGAGAAAAATAAAGCCGCATCCGAAAGAGTCAGGCGCATTTAATTTGATCAGTTTGATCCACAGATGGAAACCCGAGATTTTGCGGACTTTTACAAAACGAACAAGGAGTACCGCCCGTGCACGCACTAAAGAGCGTCGATCCGGAGATTTACAATCTCTTGCTTCAGGAGAGCTGCTATCAGCTCGAGTCGATCCGTTTGATTCCCTCGGAAAACTACTGTTCAAAAGCGGTATTGGAGGCAAGTGGCTCTATCTTCACCAACAAATACTCGGAAGGTTATCCGGGCAGGCGGTATTACGAGGGCCAGCGCTACATCGACCAACTAGAGACGCTCGTGTGCCAGCGCGCCTGCGCGCTTTTTGGAGCAGAGCATGCCAACGTTCAACCTTACTCCGGTTCGCCAGCGAACCTAGCCGTCTACCTAGCACTGCTCAAACCTGGGGACGCAATTATGGGGCTTTCTTTACCTCATGGCGGCCATCTAACGCATGGCTGGGACGTTAGCGTCACGGGGCGGTTTTGGCGTGCTGTGCGCTACACTGTCGACCGCGAAAGCGGGCGAATCGACTATGACGCGGTAAGAGACCTGGCCAAAAAGGAAAAGCCGCAAATTATCGTCGCTGGCGCAACGGCGTATCCCCGCACACTCGATTTCAAGGCCTTTGGTGAGATCGCGCGTGAGGTTGGCGCCTATTTTTTGGCCGACATCGCCCATATCGCAGGCCTTATCGTCGGCGGCGTGCATCCCAGTCCGATCCCTTATGCCGACGTCGTGACCACTACAACCCACAAAACTTTGCGTGGTCCTCGAGGCGCGATGATCATGTGTCGAGCCGCACTTGCCGAGCAGATCGACCGAGCCGTGTTTCCGGGGCTCCAAGGAGGACCGCACAATCATACCACTGCAGCGATCGGCGTGGCGCTCAAGGAGGCGAGCACGCCAGCGTTTCGCGACTACGCGCGGCAAGTGGTGATCAACGCCAAAGTCTTAGCCGAGGAGCTTCTGGCGCGGGGGTTTAATTTGGTGTCGGGCGGCACTGATAATCACCTTATCCTCGTAGACCTGAGCAACAAGAGCGTAACAGGTAAACAGGCTGCGAAGGCATTGGACCGCGCGGGTATAGTTTGCAACTACAACACGGTGCCGTACGATCCCCGCAAGCCGTTCAATCCTAGTGGTATTCGGCTTGGCAGCCCTGCCGTAACTTCGCGCGGCATGGGGCCGAGCGAAATGCGCCAAATTGCCTCGTGGATCGACGAGGTGATAAGCCATATCGACGACGAAGCCCGCATCGCCAAAGTGGCACATGAAGTTCGAGAAATGTGCCGACAGTTTCCGGCGCCAGGGATTTTGCTCGAGGACTTTGAAGACTCAAGGCCTTCGACGCAGAGTCAAATTAACCGTTAATCGAAGCGCCACTTGCGTCTTATACAGAGAAGCGAGAAAGCCGCTCGAAGGTAGCATCACTAAGCTTAGGTTCAGGTTCGTGGTTATCTGGCAAGTCGCCAGAGCCGAGCTTGCGCGTTTGTCCGGTACCTCGATTACCAAATTCTGGCTAGAAGCGTAGTTCGCCGGTACATTGAGGCCGCCAATAAAAACATCCCCAAGCCAAGAGCGGGCTGCGTCAGGATGACCTCGAGACGAAACTCACGCCCAAGCGGATCTGCAAGCGCCCACAAGCCGAGGTTAGCTGCAAAGGCGGAGAACGCAAGCGAAAGAAGGGTCACTGCAAGTCCGGTTGCGCGGCTTGAACGAATTAACGAGCCAACCACTACGCCCCATCCAGCACATTGGAACGCAGTACTTACCGTCAAGGCAATCGCAAGCGCGATCGAACCCCAGTCAGCTAACGCCACTGGCCAATGCGCGCTGAAGTGTGTCGCACATAAGAACAGAGTCACCGAGAACACGCCCTGAAATACCGCGATAGCAACGGTAGGCAATGTCTTGCCGAGAAAAATTGCCCGCTCCGACAGGGGCGTCATCAGCAATGGTGCCAGCGTCCGATGTTCGCGCTCTAAGGCAAGCGCTTGAAGCGCAGAGGTGGAAACGATGAAAACCTGCGCCAGCGCGATCATAAGCACCCATATCGATACCCGAGCAGGCGCAAGGTGAACGCTCGCTGCAAGGCGTCCCAGATAAAGCGGCAGCGCCACCGCGCTGAACGCGTCGGCCGCCAACACGGCCCTCTCTTTCGAGAAATCGCTAAGTTCTCGCTTTACAACGATCAAAATGTCGCGAACGATTCTTGCCATCTCGTCGAATAGTCCGTCTGTCAAGCTCCCGTTGCGAGTTCGCTCAAAAGTTGCCTCACGGAACTCGCTTCCCGCTATCATCGAACCGTTCGACTTCGTTGCTCCACTGGCGTAAGACCGGCGCAAGAAGATAGGGCTCGAGGCCCAAATCGATCATAGCTTGAAGGATCCTCGGATTGGTCGTAATCGGTTGCCGGGTCGCGAAAAGCAGTTCCTGCATCTGACCGTCGTTCGAAACGGATAAAACAGGGTCCTCCAGTATCCCTTGGCGCGCGAGTTTTTGCAGAACTTCTAATGCTTGCGCAGCCTGTGTAGCGTTGGCTACAAGTCGAAGCCTAAAGGTCCATCTCCCAGAAATAGCTTGCTCAGCCTCTGCAGGCGGCAGCTCCCAAACGATACGGCCTGCATGCACCAACGCTATCCTGTCGGCCAGCTGCCGTGCTTCCTCGAAATCGTGAGTGGACAGTACGACGGCGCATCCCGCTCTTTTAAGTCGAGCTATGTATTGGAAAAACTCGAGCATAGAGGGTAAGTCGAGCGCCGTGGTTGGTTCGTCGAGTAAGAGCAACTTTGGTCTGGGAATTAACGCGCGCGCTAGCACAAGTTTTTGCCGCGTACCCTTGGAGAGCGAATCGATCCGCGCCTCGAGGAGCTTCTTAAGCCCAAGCGAGTCGAGCAGTTTATCGAACTCATCAACTTCTTGCAGGCTGTTGTATCCGTACAGGTGGGTGAAAAACTCCAGATACTTGCCTACCTGCATCTTGGGATACAAGCCGTCTTCGTCTGGCACGTACCCTATGAGCTTGCGCAGCTCGTCCGAGTGCCGCCCGGCCATATCGGTACCGAAAACGCGAAGCTCGCCCCGGCTAGGTGGAAGCAGGCCCGCAAGCAGCCTCAAAATGGTCGTTTTGCCTGCCCCGTTCGGACCCACAAGTGCGACACTTTCCCCTAGGCCGATTTGCAAGTTTAGCGGTCCAAGCCACGTTCGCTGCGACCAACTGCCGCCGACAGAGTAACTACACATTACTTCCCGAGCCATTACCGCTTCGTTGCTTGGCTTTGGGATACGCGAAGGAGAAAATTCAGCGTTCACCGTCGGGCTTTCGACACGCGCCACAGGGAGCGCTGCGATGATGCTCGCTAGCGCTGCGACCAAAATTACGTAGCTTGCGGGTCCAAATCCAGCCTCAAAAAAGACTCTGAGTGCAATCCCGTTCAAAGCGCCATGGCACAATGGTATGAGCACCAACAGCCTCTTGGCCCTCGCATTGAGCGCGCGCGTAGCGAGAACCGACAAACCTACCTCCAGAAGAGCGCTCGTCATAACGCCCTTAAAACTGATGCGAACGGTAAGAGGTACGCTCAACAGAGTAAGCGCGATGGGTCGCGGCACGGAGACCAGCGCAAAAGAAGCGTTTAAAAACTGCGCTGCGCCGAAGCCAAGTCCAAAAGCTACCGAACGTGCGACGGGAGAGGTTCTCAACCCGCGAGAACTTGAACCTAGTCCAATTAGGCGGAAAATTTCGGCCAAAATGCCGCTCAGCGCGGTCAGACCTATCGCTCCTGCGCCAACGCTGCTCAGCCGATCAAGCGCTCCGAGACCTCCTTGAACAAGCGCAATCGTGCCGCCCGTTTGCGTAAGCGAACACAAGACGCCCAACAGGACGGCCTCGAAAACGTCTATATGACGGGCGGATTTTTTATTGCTCACCGAAAGCTGGGCCGCAAGCACTATTCTGGCGTCGAGCACGCATCAATAATTCGAGCTCAATCGCCTCGCTCACCTTCCCCTGCTAGGCGGACGTCAATTTGTGCACAGACGCGGCGCGAGTAAACGACTACGCACACAGTCTGACAGGTGTGGTACTAATAAGACGGATAGGTATCGACCCACCCCCACTTTCAACAGCGATCCTGAATTAAACAGCTTCTCGACTGCTCTGGTGACTTGGTTACCGAGTTCGCCATGCCGGCTCAAAGTCAAACTGAGCCGGCTCTAACTTCGGATCAGCTGAAAGCGCGACGCTCGCGCGGCGAGAGACTGGATGGTGAAAACGATTGAGAAAAGCTTCGTCGCCATCGCACCTTTTGTTCCGTCGCGACTTACCTCCGAACGCTTCGGCGTGGAGCTCTTCGCAAAACGTAGCCGTCGACTTACTGCGATGGCGCAGCCGGCGCTCCTAGAAGCTTTTCGCGTTGCTCTGGCGTTAGGATTTTAGCCAGTTTTGCGATCTCGCGGGTGTTCAAGTCGATCATTTCATTTGTAAGTCGCTTGAGTTCGTCAACTCTGGCTTGTACCGTAGCTTGGTCAGCGCCTCCCAGTACGGCGGCCATTAGGTTTCGACGAGCCGCTGAAATTTTTTGTTGTAGAATCGCTCCTTGCTGTTGACCGGACGATGCCAAGGCTTGCAGCTGACTCGATTGCTGCTCGGTTAAACCGAGTTCTTGCTTTAATTTCTTCATCTGGTCGTCAGCTCGTGGTGCAGCTTGCGCCTGCGCTCGCGCGGCAGGTGAAATCATCAATAAGCTACCCAGAACCGCACCCAAAACGGCCCAGAGCCTAATCTTACGCTTCACGCCCGAATCCTCCAAAGTCAATCTTGCGTCTCCCACTCAGGTGTTTGACACACAGCTCGAATTATTAATCGATTAGTTTACCGCATGCGCTCAAATAATAATACCAAGCGTCCAAGGTTCGTGCTTAGGACGAGAAGACTGCTTGTAACCAGGTTATAGTTGCAAGCAGGACGCAACAGAAAGATGCGTAACGGCTTTTTGACTCTTTCCTTTAAGGAATGCATGGCGAGGAATGCATTGCGAAGAAACTGTCAT
This sequence comes from Pseudomonadota bacterium, assembly GCA_021324755.1. Taxonomy (GTDB): domain Bacteria; phylum Desulfobacterota; class Binatia; order Binatales; family Binataceae; genus JAJPIL01. Next base: position 231,458 of record JAJPIL010000007.1, on the reverse strand, counting down.
TTCGCCGCAGCAAGGCAGAGGCTATCGCTGTAGAGGCCTGACACGATGTAGGTGTCGTACCAACGCAGCCCCAGAACGTCCGTCTTGCAGGGCGACAAGGCTAACCGCTGCGTTTTCGCCTCGTGATTATTTCGCGCCCGCCTGACTTAGCTTCCATGCCACCGAAAAAGATCGCAAGGATCGTTTGCACTGCTAGCTCCGGGGTGTCTGTGCGGTTACGAAAACGAATTAATGCGCGCACCATGCCCAACAAGGCCTCTGCACATAGGCGAGGGTCTAGGTCTGAGCGCAGCTCGCCAGCTTCAATTCCGAGCGAAATCGTAGACTGAAGCATTTCCACGAGCTTAGTCCGCTCAGCGTAAAAACGGTTGTAGAGCGAGCCTGAGCCAGGCTCGACGCTCTGCAGAATGACAAAAAAGTATTTTCTATCCCAAAAGTATTCCGTGGTTTGGCGTATAATCGTTTCGACTTTTTGCCGTGGTGAATGGGCCTGTGCCATGGCTTGCGCGAGCTTGCACTGAAGTTGCGCAAAGCCATCGATAATAGCAGCCAAATATAACTCTCGCTTGGAACGGAAACAGCGGTAAAGGGTCCCTTTGCCGACGCCGGCTCTCTCGGCAAGCTCTTGGGCACGCACGCGGTGAAACTCGCGAGCGCCAAAAAGCTGACAGGCAGATTTGATTATTCGTTGCCTAAGATGTGGATCAGGTCGCCGTCCTGGACGACGCTTAAGAGGACGAGTCAAGTCATTCTCACTACCTGCTGCGTCCTCGGAGGCTTCTGTCTGGCCGTTTTGCGCAAGCCACGGCAGGCTTAGAAGCCGAGTTTCCGACTCAGTAGACGATTGGTTTTTACCTGCGCGCTTAACTTTCCCCGTAACCAATTTCGCAAGTTCTCTTGGTTCGCTCCAATCATCTAGCCGTTGCGTCGCGAAACGTGACAAATTGCGTTCGAGCTACACCACTTTGCTGCGCAGCGTCGAGCTACAATCGTTTACCGCACTTTTCGCCGCCGTGTGGCGCGCTCTTCAATTGTCACGTACAATGCAGGAACGAAAAAGAGCGTCAGGATGGTAGAAACCGACAGACCTCCGATCACGGCTCGCGCCAGTTGCGCGTTATTTTCACTGCCTACTCCAAGACCCAAAGCCATCGGCAAAAGACCAGCAAGAGTCGCCACCGTGGTCATCAGAATTGGTCTTAGCCGAACCTGAGAGGCTTCTACCACCGCCTGTAATAGGCCCTGACCTTTGTCCCGCAAAACGTTGGCATAATGTACCATCAGCACGCCGTTGGAGACAACGATTCCCACCATCATGATGACGCCCATAAACGAGGCGACGGAAAGCGTGGTGTGCGTCAAAAATAAGGCCCAAATAACGCCTGCGATCCCAAGCGGTACCGAGACCATAATTATGAAGGGGTCGACGAGCGAGCGGAATTGCGAGGCTAGCACCATATAGACAAGCACGGTGGCGAGCAGCGCAGCGGCGCCGAGCGAGGTGAAAATGCCCCTTTGTTGCACGATCTGTCCGGAGAGCTGCACGCTAAAGCCCGGCGGGAGTTGCAGCTTGGCCAGACGAGCCTCGAGTTCTCGCGCTATGGTTCCCAAGTCCGTGTTCACGGTGTTGGCTGAAATGTCGATTGCGCGCTGAAGGTACTTGCGGTCAATTTCGATCGGTCCACCATTCGGTTTGACCGACGCGATCGTACGTAATCGAATGACCCCCATGTTGCGCGACGGATCGCCGGCTGCGAGCGGGTTTACCAGAAAGGTGTTCTCTAGGTCGCTTATGTGACTCCGATATTGATCCTGGTATTGCACTACGATGTTGTACTCGTTGCCCGTCGTCGGATCGATATAGATCGAAGGAGAACTGGTCGAGCCGTTAGTCGAGTCAAGGATGAGATGGGCTGCGCTGTACTGGTAAATGCCGGCTAGAGCTGCCTTTTCGCGGTCGACCGTAATGTCGAATTCCGGAAAGTTTTCCTCACGGCTTATTTGGACGTCCGCCAGTCCCGGCATCGAGCGCATCATCCTCGCGATAGTTCGCGCCAAGCGCGCCGCGTCGCGCAAGTCATAACCCAGCTCGAGTACGTCCACGGGAGCTGCCGAACCGAAGTTAAGCACATGGGTAACAAGTCCGCCCTTATCCATGTACTGCTTGACGTAAGGGAATTTCCGAAGCAAAACGGGCCTTAGGCGATTGACGATCTGCTCGCTCGATTCGCTGCGCTTGGTGGGATCCACCAGATGGATGCTCAACTGGGCCGCATGAGGCCCGGTGTTAGATGAATAGGTGGCCTGGCGCGCTGAAGCGCGGCCAGCAGTGGTTAGAAGGCCGATGCTTGACTGGATTACGGTGATCCATTGAGGCGGAATTTGTCGTCTGATCTCATCCTCGATCTCTCCGACAATTTGCTCCGTCAGCTCGATTCGCGAGCCGACAGGAAGTCTAACGCTCAAATGAAATTGGCTCTCGTCCGAAGCGGGCATGAACTCTACGCCGATCCCGGGCAACAGCAGCGTCGAACAAGCAGCAAACCCGATCACCCCGAACAGCACCAGGGCCTTATGCCTTAGCGAGCGCGTCAAGGCTTGGCGGTACTTGCGCTCAAGCCAGTCAACGGCCATCCTACAGGCCGCTGCCAGACGCGTTAAAAGAGCGCTTCGCTTCTCGGCTGGTTCTGTCTGGGTCAAAAAGCGAAGGCATAAGAGCGGCGTCACGGTGGTCGAAACCAAAAACGAGGCCAATAAGGAGCAAGTAACCGACATCGCGAGAGGAGTAAAAAGAATTCGCGCTATGCCTTGAACGAAAAGCGTGGGCAAAAAGACGATGACGGTCGTTACCGTAGAGGCAAGGATGGGCATCGATACTTCGCTCGCTGCCTCCAAAACTGCCTTGCGCCTCGGCCCCCCCTTATTGAAATGGCGCGCAATGTTTTCGAGCTCCACGATCGAGTCGTCGACCATTCGTCCAACCGACAAAGCAAGCCCGCCCAAGGAAAAAACGTTGAGCGATTGATGGCCCAAGAACAGCAACAGAAAAGTGGCAAGGATCGAAAGCGGAATCGCAAGCGAAATAATTACTGTGGCGCGGAGGCTTTGAAGAAAAAACAAAATCACCACGAACGCCAAAAGCGCACCTTGAAAAGCCTCGCCTCGAAGCGATTCGATCGACCTGCGAATATAAGTCGACTCGTCAAAAAAAATGCTGAGTTTGATACCCGGCGGGATACCAACCAGATGGCCCAATGCTTTCTTGACCGCATCGACCACTTCAACGGTGTTTTGCCCCGGCTGCTTGTAGATCGCCATAAAGACGCCGCGTTGACCGTTGATGCGGACGATATAGGTCTGGTCCTCGTAGCTGTCGGTAGCTCGCCCGAGCATTCCGACGGTTATCGGCACGCCGTTGCGACGAGCCACCACGATATCATTGATTCTATCGACCACTTTGAGTTGGGCATTCGTAGTAACACCATATTGGCGGTCGCCAACCTTGATCCAGCCGGCCGGCTCGAGCAGATTTGCGCCGTTAATCGCTGCCGAGAGATCGAGTAGCGACAACCCCACCGCTGCCATGCGCTCGCGATCCACCGCGACCGATATCTGGCGGATCTTGCCTCCCGAAACGGCCGCCGTTGCTACTCCAGGGAGCTGTTCGAATTGGGGCTCGATGACATTGTACGCCAGGTCGTAGAGCTGGCGCTCATCCATCCCGGCACCAAAAACGTCGACCGCGCACACCGGGATATTGGCCAGGTCGAACTTGATAATGAAGGGCGTCTGCACGCCGACGGGAAGCAGGTTCAAAATCTGCTGAATCCGATTGTTGGCTTCGATCATCGCGGCGTCTAGGTTGGCAGACCAATCCAGGTAGACGCTGACGAGCGACACGCCCTCCTTGGAAACCGACTCGATATGGTCAACGTTGGACAAGCCGGAGACGCCCTTTTCGATCGGGTACGTCACGGTATGCTCAATATCTTGGGGGCCTGCTCCTGGGTACAAAGTTACCACGCGCAGCACCGGCAAATTGATGTTGGGGAAAAGGTCGATCGGTAGACGGTTCACCGATACCGCCCCTAGAATGGCGACCGCCAAAGTCACCATCGCAATAAGCGTAGGGTTTCGCAGCGCAAGACGAGTGAGCCACATGGGGCTTTACCGTAAGGGCACGCTCGATTTTTCTACCTTTCGCATTTCCAGGGCTCTCTGGCCAATCACGAATCTGACGCGATCAAATCCAAGTCATCATCATACGGCCTTAGCCTTCGGGGGAAATTTCTCTCGATAAGCTCGTAGAATGCCGGCACGAAAAACAACGTAAGCAGTGTAGAGACGGAAAGCCCTCCGATCACCGCACGCGCCAACGGCGCGTTGGATTCGCTGCCTACGCCTAAGCCGAGCGCCATCGGTAAAAGGCCGACCAGTGTAGCGACCGTTGTCATCAGGATGGGGCGCAGGCGAGTGCTGGCAGCCTTCATGAGCGCTTCGCGCGCGGGAAGCCCGCGCCGGCGCAAAAGATTGGTATAATCTATGAGCAGCACCCCGTTGGAAACAACGATTCCCGCCATCATGATGACCCCCATGAACGAGCTCGTCGAAAACGTCGTCCCCGTAAGGTAAAGCGCCCAGATTACGCCCATCATCCCGAAAGGCACAGTGAACATGATAATGAAAGGGTCGAGCAGCGATTGAAACTGCGAGGCCATGACCATATAAACCAGTAGCAAGGCTAAAATGCACGCAAAGTAAAGGCTGCCAAAAGCGCTTTGTTGTTGTGCAACTTGCCCGGCGATGCGCAAGCCAAAGCCAGGGGGTAACGGAATCTGGTCCAAACGCGCGCGTAGCTCTGCGGCAAGCGAACCCAAATCGCGCCCAGCCGGCGAAGCCGTGACATCGATTACTCGCTGGAGGTATTTGCGGTCGATCTCGAGCGGACCCGCACCAGGCGTAATACGCGCGATGTTCCTTATCGGAACGACCTGGTTCGGAGCCGGACTACTCGACGCCCCCGCGCTCGCGTTAACTAGTCCCAGCGGTGCCGGAGGTGGTTGCTCGCCTCCGCCGGGCAGCTCCCCTCCTCCGTTTTGACCGGCTCCAGGCACGCCCGAGGTAATAAGGTTCAGCGACGCCGGTTGGCCACTGACCGAGGCAAAAGGTTGTAAGCCTCGATTAACTAGAAAAATTTCGCCCAAATCCGAAATGTGCGAGCGGTCTTCCGGCCTTAGCTGCACGATTATGTTGTACTCGTTGCCGCTAACCGGATCGGTAAAAACCGGCGGGTTGAGAGTGTTGCCGTTCAGGGAATAAAGAATGGCATTGGCTGCGTCCCGTTCATTGACGCCCATCAGCGCTGCCTTGACACGGTCGATCGCGATGTTGAATTTCGGAAAATCCGGCTCTCGGGCGATGCGTACGCTTGCCAGTCCCGGCGTAGTCCGCATCACTTCTGCAACAGCCTCCGCTATGGACCGCGCCTTTGCCAGATCGTAGCCGAGCACCTCGACGTCGATTGGCGCTTCGGAGCCGAAGTTCAATACGCTCTCCACGGTGCCGGTAGGTCGGATGTAAAGCTGCGCCTCAGGAAACGCGGCAATAAGACGGTTGCGCAGTCGGTCGACGATCTCCGTGGTGGAGAAATCGCGCTTGTCGCGGGGTACGAGCTCGACGTCGATGAAAGCTGAATGGGGCCCGGTGTTGGGCGAATAGACCGCCGCTTGAGCGTTGACTTTGCCGGCAGTCGTGAGAAGACCGATGTTGGAAAGCATCATTTTGAGCGTTCCTGGGGGAAGCTCTCGCTTGATCGCGTCCTCGAGCCGTTGGACAAGCTGCTCGGTGTACTCAATTCGCGAACCGACAGGAGCCCGCACGGTCACTTCGAAATGACTTTCATCCGAGCTGGGGAAAAATTCCGTCCCGATAAAAGGCACCAGTCCAAGCGATAAAACGAATAGAAGCGCGACAGCTACTACGGTGGCCGTGGGATAGTTCAGGGCGGCTTCGAGAGCTCGCTGATACCCCCGCTCTAACCTGCGCAAAAGCGCCTGAACCGTGGCCGCCAGGCGCTCGACTGGATTGCGACTGTGAGGGTCGCGCTCGCGCTCCGGACCCAAATATTTGAGACACAAAAGTGGCGTTACGGTGCGCGATACGAGGAAGCTCGCCGTCAGCGAGTAACTGATCGCGAGCGCCATCGGAATAAAAAGCAATTGGGAGACGCCGGTGATGAAAATTATAGGAAGAAAAACGACAATCGTGGTGACGGTCGACGCCAGGATGGGCATCGCAACCTCCTGTGCTGCCGCCAGGACGCCGGCTGTGCCTTGCTCACCTGCGGTGAAATGACGCGAGATATTCTCCAGCTCCACAATAGCGTCATCGACTAGTCGCCCCACGCCCAAAGCAAGGCCGCCAAGTGTGAAGACGTTGATCGCCTGCCCGGAAAAGTAAAGCAGCAAGAACGTTGCTACGATCGACAGCGGAATCGCCACCGATACGATCAGCGTACCGGCTAGACTCTGGATGAAGACCAGGATGACGACAAAAGCAAGAATGGCCCCTTCTAGGGCTTCATGCTCCAGATTGCGAATGGCGTCGCGAATGTAGACCGATTGGTCGAATGTTAGATCGAGTCTTACCGAGCGCGGAATTCCAACCAGATGCTTTAGACGTTCGCGCACGGCGTCAACTACATCGACGGTGTTCGCTCCTGGCTGCTTGTTTACGGCCAAATAAACCGCTCTGCGCCCGTTAACACGCACAATATTGGTCTGCTCTTCCGCCCCATCCACGACTCTGCCAAGATCGGCCACGTGCACGGGAACGCCGCCAACCGTAGCGACCACCACTTTGCCGATGGACGATACGAGGCGAAACTGCGCGTTGGAGAAGATATTGTATTGCCGTTCGCCGATTCGTATCCAGCCCGAAGGCTGAATCAAATTGGAGTTCCCGATAGCGTTGACTACGTCAAGAATCGATAACCCTCGAGCGCGTAGCCTTTCTCGGTCGAGAAAAACGGTTATCTGGCGGATTTTGCCTCCGTTAACCGTTGCCGTCGCTACGCCCGGAAGTTGCTCTAGCTGGGGCGCGATCTGATTATAGGCAAGGTCATACAAACGACGCTCATCCAGCCCTGCGCCCGAAACCGTCACGTCGCAAACCGGAAGATTCGAAACGTCGAACTTGATAACGAATGGTTGCTGCACGCCGGCAGGCAAGATGTTTAAGATTTGTTGGATGTGCTGAGTGACCTCGACCATGCCGCTTTCGATATTGGCGCCCCATCGCAGCCATACCTGCACGATAGAAAGCCCTTCCTTGGAGTAAGATTGAACGTGGTCGACGTTGGACACTGACGCCACGGCCTTCTCGACCTGGTAGGTCACCGTCTTTTCTACATCCTCTGGACTCGCGCCCTCGTAAATGGTGCCCACTATCAAAACCGGCAGAGAAATGTTCGGAAACAGGTCGACCGACATTCGCGCTGCCGACGTCGCGCCGAGAATCACGACCGCAAGAGAAACCATCAAAATGAAGATAGGGTTGCGAAGGGCGAGACGCGTAAGCCACATGGTTTGTTTATCCCGCAGCTAAGCTGCTACATTACAACTCTGCAAGTGAATCTTCTCGTGGTCGCTCTGAGAATGTCATACCATCTTGACGCTCTTGATTAGCTTCGCTCGGCCACACCCAGGTAATACGTTTGCGCGCTCTCTGATAAGGAAACCCAAATCCTCTGGCGACATCGCCATGCGCCTTCCGCCTCGGCGCGTGAAGGCAGATGCTGCGAAAAGATTGTGCTTCAGTTCGGAGCCGACGCCGAATTCCTCTGTTCGGCGTGACGAGGTTCGCCCACCTCCCGATCGGTGTGGCGAGTGCCGCCCGAGGTTCTGCGGGTAAAACGGCCTCCGGACTCAACGCCTTCTACCGGCGTCATTCCGGGCGTTGTGCTACGCGTTGCCGAGGCTTTCTCAGGATCGACGAAAGTTCTGGTTCCATCGCTCGACAGCGCGCGTCCATTAGCCTCCCGGGCAATCGGCCTCGAAGTAACATTCGGAGTCGGTGCGGCGGCATATGGCTTAGATTCGTCGAGCACTGCCGCCACCCTTACCGGCGAACCATCATCAAGCAACTCAGCGCCCGAACTTACCACCATCTCGTCGCCTACAAGCCCATCGACAATTTGCACGGCATCGCTTTCCTGCAAACCGAGCTTTACCGCCACCTTGTGCGCATGAGCATTTTTCACTACGTAAACAAAGCTTCCCTGATCACCGTGCAGCACGGCGCTTGGAATTAGCGTCAAGACGTTGTGCTCGGTAAACAACTTCAAGGTGACTCGCGCAAACATACCGGGTTTGAGGAGGTTTTCAGGGTTCGGCAGGTCGACTTCGGTTTGCATCGTGCGCGTCGATGGGTCTAACCCCTGGGCAAGCCTTACAACGCTTCCAGAGAAAACCTTCTCAGGATAGGCGTCAGTTCGAACCTCGGCTGGAAGTCCGATTTTAAGATGGCCCAAGTCTTCTTCTGGTACGTAGACGAAAATTTTGACTTTACTGGAATCCGCCAGCACGAATAACGGCGACTGGCTGACTCCAGGGTAAACTAGATGGCCTGGGTCGTAGTTACGCTGAATAATGTACCCCGAAAACGGCGCGCGGATGATACGGTAACTGTAAAGCGCTTCTTGCTCTTTATACGCCTCTTTGGTCGATTTGTAATTTGCCAGCGCGGTGTCGTAGTCCTGCTGCGAAATGACGTGCTCTTTCCAAAGCTGAACCGAGCGTAAGTAATTCGCCTTCGCCAACTCGAAATTCGCCTTGGCCTGTCGATAGGCTTTCTCCTGTTCGGGATACGTCAGGACCGCAAGGAGCTGATTACGTTTCACGTAGTCTCCACGGTCGACGTAAATCGCCTCGATAAAACCGGGGGCCTTGGCGGTCAGGTCCGCTTGCTTTATGCCTAGAACGTCGCCCGTCAGAGTGATTCGACGAGACAAGTCACGTCGCTTTGGACGAACCACGGTTACGACCGGAATGGCACGGTGGGTACGACTAGTTTTTTCCGCAGCGCGTTGCTTTGCGGCGAAATATGAAAGAATCCCCAGGGCAGCAATTAGCCCGATAACCACTAACCACCACTTGAGCGCTTTCGCCCCGAGGTTCGACTCGGATATGCCGGCAGAGCCGTCGTCAAACATCGCGCCCTCTTACGAGGTTTGCCAAAATCCAACGCAAGTCATTTCGAATATGGCAAGCATACAACACCTAAAACACATGACGATATATACTTTGCTGGGGATGACGGTTCGAGGGGGCAAGTAACCAATTTACGCTGCATTATGTTCGCTTATCCGCTTATTTCTCCTAGCTCAATCCTGAAAATGTGTGTGCTGTCCTCGTGTAGGTCCTAGGCCAGTCCGGCAATTTATTAGGCTACTATTTTGACTATGGCATAAACGCGCAAAAGAGTCTTCAAACCGTACAAGCCAAGCGTTGTCGGGATAGAAGAGGTGGTGAGTTTAAAGCTCTTCACAGAAGGTTACAGCAACGACCGAGTTCATCCTTGCGCTGGCCCGCTTGGAAAGGGCTTGCTCCTCCGCTAGACATCATAGGTCCATCGCGATTTAACTCTGTAATTGCGAGACGCTTCCCGATGCAGGCCACTAGCTTCGCATCGTGCGGCACTTAATGCGGCCCTTGACATTGTGACAATGGCTGTGGGCCAGCAGGGCTTAAAGCTTCCAAGAGTGCGTTCGCTAAGATGTCGGTCGGGAGGATCCCAGGATCCCCCAGTCGTCGCGCCCCTTAACTGACTTTGTCGGCCCAGGCTGGCTTGGCGACGAGTACTAAGCAAAGCCTGATTGGTCTTGAGGCATAACAGTCTTCTATTCGAGCTTTCAGACCGTGTTGAGCAATAACTAACAGGATTTGGGGAACCACTACGCAGAAAGTGGTGGGCTCAGCCAATGTCGAGCCTGAGCGATAACACTTGTCTGGCTGGGGTCAGCACAGCGGATCGTGCTTACTTTGACGGGTGCTTGAGCGGCAGAAGGGTCGACAGTTAACCTTTGCCTAGTGACCCGTCCAGACGGACCAGCTGACATGACGCGCGACATTGAGCTCAGGCGATCTTACTTGGCGCGTAAGGAAAAGGCTGCAGGAACTATACTGGGGAACTAAAAGTCTTTACGCGAGCTTTCGTGCGTTGAAAAGCTAACACCGTTGCGGTAGAGTCGCCAGCGTGGTGAACAAAAGGGGTTTGCGCCTCAGCCTGAGCACTTTCGATGCTCGCGAAGCTAATTTCACATGTGGGTCAACTTGAGACCGCATCACCAAAAAAACGGGTTAGCCTTGAATGGCATTTCGTCTGATATCGCTATTACTTGCAGCGGCCCTGGGGCTCGGGAGCTCTTGCGCGCTACGGTCTACCAGCTCCAATCCCCCACCACAACCCCTTTTCCTTCCTGAGTACAGCGCGCGCTCTCACGGCAGCAAAACGCTTTTTGACCGCGTAGTGGAATTCGATCCTGGTACGTTTCGCATATACGTAAGTCCCGAATACCGTTCCAACCCACCTCGACGCGTGGCCGTGTTGCCGTTCACCGACAAGGGAAGCGGCAACTATGTCCTGGACAAGGTTCCGATAACGATACGGCGAGCTGAGCAGCTTGCTGACTGGCGATGGACCGATTCGAATCGATTGCGCAAGGATGTCGAGGGATATCTTGCGCAGCGCGAGTTCGAAACGGTCAACACACTTGAGGTCGACGCGGTTTTGGCCGCCAGAGGCGTAGACAATGACGTCAAGCTCGATGGCGTCACACCCCAGGAGCTGGGACGATGGCTTGACGTCGACGCCGTAGTGTACGGCGAGGTCACCCACTACGAGGTCTACTACTTCATGCTGTTCGTGGGTTGGGAAGTGACGCTTCGCCTGAAAATGGTCTCGACAGAGACCGGCTGCACTTTGGTCGCTGGGATCGGCACCCGCAACAAGAACGAAATCACGCCAGCTCTTGCCTTGCGCGACATCGCGTTCAACTCGGCGGTGAATCTCACCGATTTGCGCGATGTCGATCTCAGAAGGGCAGAAGAGGAGGTCGCGCGCGAGCTGGTTTGGCGAATTCCACTGACCAACTATGCAAGTGCAACGCTGGCTAAGCTTGCTACGCTGGCACGGTCAAGCAGCGCCTCAGCCGGACATAGGAATGTGCAAACACCGAACAAAGCCAAAGTCAAGGAAGAGCAGACGTCGAATTTCGCCCAAGGTCAAAGCGTGGCACTTGGTCCGTCGAATGTGGATATAAAGGCGAACGACTCGTCGCCTTCAACCTCGGCCCAATCCCACTTGCCCGAAGATGGCACGCAAGGGGGGCACGCTTCGCCGGCCGGTGTCGAGGTCGGCTCGGCCTGGGGAGTACCTTTAGGCTCGAAGGAAGTTTCGGGTCTTTCAATTCCGAGGTCTGCGCGGCTAACAAACCCTCAAGCGGAAGCTGTTTCCGATAATTCTTATTGTCCGCAAACGCCTAGCTGGGTCTCCGAGATATCGGGCCAAACGGACAAGCGCCCGGAAATATTCTTTCGCAAGGAAAAGAGAATCTTCCGCCACGGCCGGAAGACGATTCTGGATCGTTTAATCGAAACCGATCCCGAGACTTTCCCGATCGAGGTCTCTCCCCAATATTACGCTAATCCGCCTCGCCGCGTAGCGGTGTTGCCGTTTAGTTACACTCAGGGCGACAACCTCAAAGTGGACATGATTCCCGTGACTTTTCATTCCGGGGATGAAATCGAAAGGTGGCGATGGACTGTCGGTAACAGAGTGCGCCGCGTTTTTGTTGCATTTTTGGCTCAACGAGAGTTCGAGATCGTAAGCCCGCTCGAGGTGGACGCGGTTTTGGCCCAACACGGCGTGCGGACATTCGGAGATTTGATGCGAGTGTCGCCGCAACAGCTGGGATCCTGGCTCGACGTGGACGCTGTAGTCTATGGACACGTGTCTAGATATGACGGATATTACGTCTTTTTGATCGGTGGATGGACCGTTGGGCTGCGAATCCGTATGGTATCGACCTCCAACGGAAAGGACCTTATTAAAGCTTCGGGCGGTCGCTACGCACTGATCATTCGGCCCGCTTTCGTGCTGGTGGACATCTTTCTTGAATCAGGAATTAACCTGGTGGAGGCTCTGCGAGATATACGTTTGATGCGCGCCGAAGAAGAGACCTGCAGAGAAATCGTTTTGCGTATTCCTGAGGTTCCAAAGCTTGTTCAGGAACTTCAAGCTCAAGCAGTGCAACGCAGTCTAAAAGGCGCCGACAAAGCGAAAAAGCACCAAACTGCGATGGATCGCCGGCCTCCAGCATAGGGACGTAAAGCGAGACGCGCGAATTGGTTCCGTCCAACTACCATCGTGCGCGAGGCCGCTCCCGTATCGAAGTTTGTCGAACGAGAAATGTTTGCTTGACGGATCATGGTCCGTCGCTGCGACTCGAAGTCACGTGCGTGCGGGAGGACCATCATATCGGTTGACACCTGATAAAAAGCTACATGAAAACAGGCCAAGCTCCGGCACTAGCGAAGAAATGCTCTAATTGCACGCACACTGGGCACAGCGAGGAATGAAAGCTTGCCCCCGTCGGCTTTGCAAAAGCGCAAAACCGCTCACTCCTCCCGGGGCGACATTTAGGTTCGGCAATCCAGGAACACCCTGAATCGTTCCCACGGGCGGTATCGGCGTGGGGAAAAAGGCAAAGACCGGAGTGGGAATATTTACCGTTGCTGGCGTCCGACTGAACTGAAAAGTAAGGCAGGCATTCTCGGCAGCCGCTCGCGCCGCGTAGTAGCTGTTGGCCGTGACGTTGCCGCTCCAGAACGGACGCGAGGCGAAACCATAGCACGTGCACGCAAAGACACGTGGCGTGGGCGAAGCGCTCGGCGTAGCGACCGCTTGCGGCGAGATAAGCGTTGGAGTTGCCGCTAATGTCGCTGTGGTCAACGGAATGAGCGGAGCTAGAGTAGAGGGCGCGCCGGGAGGAAGCTGTTGCGGCGGCGCACCAGGCAAAACCGGCGGTGGAAGCACCACCGGCGACGGCGGCACGCCAATTCCAACTTGTGCCAGCGCGCGTCCGTTGTCTGGACGGCTCGCTGTGAGCGACCAAAGACATACTTCCACTATAAGGGCAAGCAGTGCCGTTGCTGCTATGCGTTTTCCCATCCCTTGCGCCATCCGCTAAGTAAATAGCAAAAGCTTCGGCTCAGCTCCTCGAATTTTGGAACTCGTCGGTCCGTTTTGCCTTGACCTCTCGTAGTGTATATTCGCTATCATCAACGTTTGAGCAGGGTTGGGCAAGCCTATTGTGTTGGCACGCCGACGATTTTGATGGGTTGACCGTTGCTCGGAAGGCGAGGCACTTTTTCGATCCGCATGTTACGTTGCGAAAGGTTGCAAACCTCGGTACTTCGTGGAGCGCGAGGATGAGGTGAGCCGACGAGTGGGTTAGCTTGATGGTCGCAGGGGGAAAAAGGGAATGGCGAGGTGGCATGTAGCGCTCGCAAGCTTGCTTGCTGCCTGGATCGCGACCTTCGCGTGTGGCAAGGGTACCCTGAGCGCCCAAACTGCCGGTGCGCTTGCGGTGGTGGCTGGCTCGGCCACGCCAACGCTGCCCACGGCCAGCAAGCCGGCGAGCGCCGATCCTGTCGCACCGCCTCTCGGTCTCCAAAGTAAGCCTGACGTCAATATCCCGATCACCGATACAGCACCCTTCGAAAAAGGCGAAGACGTCCTGTCGCTTCCTTCGGTGCTGACTAAACAGTGGACGCCAGTGCGGGAAGTTCCGCTGGAAAGCGTGGTGAACCGTGCATACTTACGGACCCGCTCGCGCGCGCGACATCCGCTAACGCTAAAGCAGGCAATCTATTTGGCGCTGCGTAATAATCCGGCGGTCAAAGTGGCACGCCTCGACCCGGTTGCGGCGCAAGAGGCGGTTAACATGGCTTGGGCCGAGTTCGACCCTGATACTCAAGCGTCAGTCGGATATATCGAGAACACGACGCCTGCCGTCTCCGCGCTTCAAACTTTTCCTGAAACTTTACCTAACGGGGTTGTAGCACCGGGACTCGTGTTTCTCACTAGGCAGTACGAATGGAACTTCGGGATCAGCAAAGTCTTAAGCACTACCAATGGGTTGGCAAGCCTGCAGCTTACTAATCTTTACGAATCAACCAACGCCTTCATCCAAACGATTAACCCTTATTATCAACCGCAGCTTATCCTGTCTCTTTCGCAGCCGCTTTTGCGCAACTTCGGATGGAAGTTTGCGACGATCGGCGTTCGGATCGCGCAGTCCCAGCAAAAACGAGCGCAATGGGTTTATAAACAAGCCTTGGACGATTTCGTTCAGCGCGTGGCCGACGATTATTGGAATCTCGTGCGGGCACAAGAAAACCTCAAGGTGGCTCAGGAGGCACTAAAGTTCAACGAGGATCTGGTGCGGCAAAATACTATAAGCCTCCGAGTTGGCACGCTAGCTCCGATCGATGTCCAGGAGGCCCAGGCAGCTGCCGAGACAGCGCGGGCCAATCTCTATACCGCTGAGGCCAACCTGGATAGCGCCCGCACCACTCTCAGGCAGGACGTTATGATTAACCCGTCGAATGACTTTATTCCCGACAACGTCGAAGCCGTCGACAATCCAAACCCAAACGAGCCGGTGGAAACCAACGACGAACGCGCCATTGAGCATGCTGTGCTTTATAGACCGGTATTACATGGTCTGAGGCAGGCGATTGAGACGTACAGGCTGCAAGAAAAATTTATGGAGAATCAGCTTCTTCCACAGTTCAATTTGACCGGGCTGCTTGCGCTCACTGCCGAGCAAGGAAGCGTAACCTGCGCACCAGCTTTCGGACTGGTGGTATCGAACTGCGTTACGGGTCCACCTTTCCCCAACCTACCAGGCTTTCGTTTTCCCTTCCAGGGCGGTTACGGCTCGGCTCTGGGTGACATGTTCCAGGTGCGCTTCTACGAATACTCGGTGTTTTTTACGTGGTCGATGCAGCTTGACAACGCCACCGCAAAAGCTGCGGTTTCTGAGGCGCGTGTTGCCTACGAGCAGCAGCGAATGGCTTACCGAGACACCCTGTCTCAGGTGGTTACAGAAGTTGAGTCAGCCATCACTGCCGTGCGCGCTGACCAACAAAGGGTTGCAGCCACTGCTGCGGCGACCGCTTATGCGCGCCAGGCGTTGTATAACGAGCAGCAGCGCTTCAAGGTCGGCATGGCAACTACCCACGATCTGCTCCAGTTCGAAGAGCAGCTGGTTAGCGCTGAAGGCAATCAGATCCAAGCTGAAGTTGACCTGGAGGAGGCGAAAATCCAGTTACTGCGTGCTACCGGCGGACTTCTTTCACACTACGATATCGACTTCGAGGTTCAGGATCCGAGCGAAGAGGTTCCATGGTATGCGCGCTTCTGAAGGATTGGTGCGCTACGGTTTTGGCAGCTGGAGCGTGATTGCGGGGCGGATAAAGCCAACGCCCGAGAGAGGAACGTAATTATGGATAGGCGAACTCAGTGGGCATTTTTCGCAGCGATGACGCTTGTGTTGGCTCTGGGGTCGCTTTGTACAAGCGTTTTCGCCCAGGGAGTTAGCGGGTACCCTTCGAGTTCCGTCACCGGTTCCGCGGGATCGGTCCGTTCTAGTGCTACAAGCTCGACAACGCCGCCTACGCCCATCGGCGGCTTACAGGGTGCGCCACAAATAAGCATACCCTCCTCGGAGACCGCTCCCTTCGAGCGTGGACAAGGTGTCTTATCACTTCCCTCGGTGTTTCGGCATCAATGGTCGCCAGTAAGAGAAGTGCCGGCAGAGAGCATTATAAGTCGAGCTTACTTGCGGACTCGCTCTCGCACCCGCCGTCAACTGACGCTTAAGCAGGCAATTTATATCGCATTGATGAACAACCCCGCTGTAAAGGTTGCTCGGCTCAACCCTATCGAAGCGCAAGAAAACGTAAACATGCAATGGGCCGAATTCGATCCCGACTCGGTGGCCAATCTGGGTACGATTTACAGTAACTTTCCGACCACTACTCCATTCGAAACTTTTGGTGGCGCTTTGGGCCTTGAAACCCGCCAGTACGAGTGGAATTTCGCCATCAACAAAATCCTCGCAACCACAAACGGCACGCTCAGTGCTCAGTTCAACAACTTGTTCGAGCGCACCAACAATTTGACCCAGACGGTCAATCCATTCTACAACCCGGTGCTTCAACTTTCGCTCTCGCAACCGCTTTTGCGTAACTTCGGATGGAAGTTCGCGACGCTGAGCGTAGAGATTGCTGAATCGCAACAAAAGCAAGCGCAATGGGCTTATGCGCAAGCGATGGAGGATTTTGTGCAGCGGGTGGCTAACGATTACTGGAACGTTGTCAGAGCCCAGGAGAATCTCAGAGTGGCACAGGAATCGCTCAAGTTTAACGAAGACCTAGTGCGGCAAAACACGATAAGCCTCCGCGTCGGCACATTAGCCCCGATCGACGTACAAGAGGCACAGTCCGCCGCTGAAACTGCCCGCGCAAACGTTTACACCGCCGAGGCTAATCTTCAAACTGCGCGTGTCGTTCTGCGTCAGGACGTTATGCTAAATCCGCAGGGCGTGTTTATTCCAGACGACATCGAGCCAGCCGACCGGCCGAACCCGAGTGAGCCGGTCCAACTGGATGTCGACGACGCTTTGGAGAAAGCCGTGCTTTACCGGCCGGCTTTGCATAACTTGCGAGAGGCAATTCAGATGGATTTGTTACAGGTCAGGTTCCAGGAAAACCAGCTTTTGCCCCAGCTCAATGCTCAAACTCAAATCGGCATTACTAACGAATCGGGGAATGTCGAGTGCGGCCCAACATTTGGTCTTGTCACGCCAAACTGCATCCAGACCTTAGGCACGTCGGCGGGTCAACCTGGCTTTCAATTTCCGTTTAAAGGCGAATACGGCACGGCGCTAAGCAAAATGTTCGACTTCGCCTTTTACAACTACGCCGCTTTCTTTAGCTGGGAAATGCAGCTCGACAATGCGACCGCGAAAGCCGCTCTGGCCCAGACGCGGGTCATCTACGAGCAACAGCGGATGCAGTATCGCGACCTACTATCTCAGATCATTACTGAGGTGGAGAACTCGATCGCTAACTTGCGGGCCGACCTCAAGCGGGTGACCGCTACTGCCGCCGCGCAAGAGTATGCCCGTCAGGCTCTCCGCAACGAGCAACAGCGGTTCCGCGTCGGAATGGCGACGACGCACGACCTGCTTCAATTCGAACAGGAATTGGTTAGCGCCGAAGGCAACCAAGTTCAGACTGAGGTCGACCTCGAGCAAGCCAAGTTACAGTTGCTTCATGCGGAGGGGCGCTTGCTTTCACATTTCGGAATCGACTTCGAGCTGGAAAATCCCCATACCAACATCCCGTGGTACGGGCGCTTCTAGCTCAGACTCGATGGTCGTGACCGGCATGGGATAGACTTCGTGCCAGAAATTCAAAGTCGCGGAAGATTTTAGATGGTCACAGCCTCAAGGGAGGAGAAAAGCCAAGCCTCGTTTAGTTAAACGGTGTTCCGGGGCAAGACGCGCAGGACGACGCACTTATTGAAAGCCGACCGAAGCGATCCAACCATAACTTTTCGCGTCGTTATCGTCAGGCAAAACCCAGGATGGAGCAGCTTTTTGCTAGCTTATGCGCGTCGATAAGTAAGGTTATTGGGCCGTAGGTTCTAGTTTCAAAGCCTCGCGACGCCAAGAAACACCCCAGCCGCGTCACCGATGACTCACTATTTCCGAGACCTAGGTAAATTATTTCCCAACGAAAAGAATTTCCCGCGCTGAACTCTCAGCGCTAACTCAACACGCCTGGGTTGGGAGAATAAGAAAGCCTTACGGTGGGAAGAAACCGAAGCCTGGTACTATACCGAAGCCGCCGAACGGGTATGGGCCAAAGCCGGTGCCGAAGCCGAATCCGCCAGTGCCAAACCCGAAACCGTTACCGATCATCATACCACCCATGGGCATCATCACTGGCGGCATCATCATACTTTGAGCTGCCTGTTGCTGCTGGATGTAGGCTTGAGCACCAGGGGGGAGCTGCGACGGATCGACGCTGCTACTAGCCGGTGCAGATGATAAGGACCCATCCGACGAGGTAAAGGTTCCACCGTTGTCTTGAGTTTGATGGGTCTTGCGATAGTTCGCGTTGAGGGCAGCGAGGTCGGGGCTAACGCGGATAAAGTTCGATACCTGCCAATTGGGATGGTTCAGATAGCTCATGACTTTGTTCACCGCGTCAATCTTGCCAAAATCGGTTGCAACAAAACCCGACAAGACGAGCCTTCGCTGTCCGTCCTTGTCTCTGTTCACGGTTGCCTGCACTAGGGGCAGCTTATGTCGATGTAGGTAATCAGTAATCCGACTGCTGAGCTCTTGATCAGACATTGAATCGAGAGGAGTGCTCAGATGCTCGTCCTCAGCGCCGTTGGTACCGAACGTAGCCGAAGGACCAAAATTCGTGTAGGAATACTGATAACTACCGGTGGGAGACGGAGCAGAGAAGCTTTGAAAACCTGGCCCCATCGGATATAGACATCCGGCGAGGCAAATAACCCCAATAGTCACCAGAATCAGGTAACCCCCCCATCGGCGCGTCTTTCTGACTCTAGTCACGAGCATGGTTCCCACAGTCAAGCCTAATCCGCCTGTCTTATTCTTGCAAGCAAGCTTCTGGCGCACTCGTCGGCGCTGAGCGATTTTCAAGAGAAACGAGGCTTTTGCTCGAAAAAGTGCCATATCTCAAATTAATTGAGATTGTTGCTAAATAGCGCGGCTGGCTTTTCGTCGCAGCTTCGCCCAAAATAGCCCCAGACGTTCGACTCTTCGGCGGAGCTATGGGCTGCAAGTGGTGCCAATTTGGGGGTGTTTGACAGATGCAAAAGTGGACTTTGTTGACGACGCTTGTCTCCGCTGTGGGAAGCGTAGTGGCTTTTATCGCTGGCTGGTTTGTGGGCTTGCGAGCCAAGAGTGCCGAGCTTGAGCGTGCAGAGCAGCGGGGTCGCGAGTTGCAAGTGCGACTCGAGCAGGTACAAAGTGAAAGCGCTAGGCTGCAGGGCCAACTGGAGGAATTGGAAAGACGGCGCGAGGAGCTAGTAGAAGGCCAGCAACAGCACTTGCGCGAGCTCAACGAACTTAGAGAAAAGCTCTCGCAAAGCGAGGCTTACAACCGCGCGGTGGAGACCAGACTTGAGGAAACACAACGTAACCTTATGCAACAAAAGGAGTTGCTCGAACAAACGCGCCAGCAGCTTACCGACGTTTTCCGTTCGCTGGCGTCCGAGGTTCTTCAGGGAAACAGCGACCAGTTTTTGAGGCTTGCTGGCGAACGACTTGGCGCGCTGAAGAGCGAGATGGTTGCAGAGTTTGACCAGCGTCGACGCGACTTCGAAAAACTGTTTGCTCCGATAAGCGAGTCGCTTGGTCGTCTTGATCAAGAGGTGCACCGGATCGACCAGGAGCGTCGCGAGGCACAGGCTCAGCTTAGAGCTCAGTTAACCGACCTCGAGTCCGCAACTAGGCAACTGGCCCAAGCGCTGTCTCGTCCAGTCGTGAGAGGGCGATGGGGTGAAATCCAGTTGCGCAACGTAGTCGAAATCGCCGGAATGGTAGAGCATTGCGACTTTTGGGAGCAGACCCCGGTACAAAGTTCCGACGGAAAGCTGCGCCCGGACATGACGATAAGGCTGCCAGGCGGCCAAATTATTGTAGTCGACTCCAAAGTCCCGCTGGAGGCATACCTGCAAGCGCTCGATGCTAGTGACGAACAAGAGCGCCAGGCCAAGCTAACGGAGCACGCAAGGCAAGTCAAAAAGCATATCGAGCAACTCGCGTCGAAAGCTTATTGGGACGCATTCGAGCGCGCGCCCGAATTTGTGGTGCTGTTTTTGCCCGGCGAGATGCTTTTTAGCGCGGCGTTACAATACGATCCAAGCTTGATCGAAGAGGGCGCCAAAAACAAGGTCATTCTGGCCACTCCTACAACGCTGATTGCTTTGCTCAAAGCCGTGGCTTATGGATGGCGTCAGGAAAAACTTGCCCAGAATGCAGAACAAATTAGGCGGCTCGGCCAAACGTTGCACGAAAGGCTGGCCGTGATGTTGGAACACGTGCAAAAGCTTGGCCGGTCGCTTAACCAGTCCGTTGAGCATTACAACCGAGTCGTCAGCTCCTTTGAATCGCGGGTGCTGCCCGCTGCTCAAGGCTTCAAAGAGCTGGGCGTAAGCAGCAGGAAGGAGTTATCAGGGCTCGACAAAATCAACACGACCGCCCAAAAGCTGAGATCTGATACGGCAGAGGCCGCCGGCGCTAAGGTTTGCGGAGACGACGAGCAGATCTCGGGCGAATAGTTAGAACTTGAATTAGATACGCTGACAGTTTCGCTCGCCGCTACAGCCACAAGTCGGCTTAATTCCGCGTTTACAAGACCGCCAGATGATAGCCCAATGATGGTGTAATAGGGCTACGGGAAAGCGCAACAGTCATTCTCTGAGGTTCTAGGTTTTCTCAGTCGACTGGGGAACGCTCGTATCAGGTTTTTTGAGGCCGAATTTCTCGAGGCGATACTGCAGCGTCCGGTAACTCATTCCGAGAAGTTTCGCGGCCTTTGCAATCACCCAATCGCTGCGATCCATCGCTTGGAGAATCAGGTCGCGCTCGAAATTTTCGAAGTTGATGCCCGTGGGGGGCAATTCGTACCGGTCGGAACGGCCTCTGTCAGTGCGGACACCTGGTCGCTTGCGCTCTCGTACCTCGTTGGGCAGATCGGCTAGCGTAATAGTGCTGCCCTCGCACAGCAGAACGGCTCGTTCGATCGCTGACTCGAGCTGACGAATGTTGCCTGGCCAAGAATAGTCGAGCAGCGCCTCCATCGCTTCGCGACTGATCTCTTTCACGCGACCGCCCGATAAATGGGAGAACATGCGCAAGAAGTGGTTGGCAAGCAACGGGATATCCGAGCGTCGCTCGCGAAGCGGTGGCAAAACAATCTGCACAACGTTGACCCGGTAGTACAAGTCTTGCCTGAAGCGACCTTCGGCCACCTCTTGAGCAAGGTCGCGGTTCGTGGCGGCGATCAGACGGACGTCGATCGGGAAAGACTCGTTGCCACCGACGCGGCGAATTTCCTTCTCCTGGAGAACACGCAGTATCTTTCCCTGAAGCCCAATGCCGAGGTCGGCGATCTCATCCAAGAACAACGTGGAGCGGTCGGCGGCCTCGAATAAGCCGATCTTTCGTTCCGTGGCGCCGGTAAATGCGCCCCGCTCGTGGCCGAACAGTTCGTTCTCGATCAAACTGTCTGGTATGGCCGAGCAATTGATAGCTACAAACGGCCGCTGCGCACGCGGCGAAAGCTTGTGAATGGCGCGTGCGATTACTTCCTTTCCGGTTCCGCTCTCGCCTTCTATGAGCACGGTGGTGTTCGAGGGCGCAACTTTACGCACGACCTTGATCACTTCGAGAAACGCCGGGTCCTGGCCAATCATTCCAGGCACCTCGAGCTTGCCTTCAAGACTCGAGCGCAACAGCATGTTTTCCTGCTGGAGATTGGCAAGTTCGGCAGCCTTGCTTACGGTCATCACGAGCGTTTCTCGATCGATCGGTTTTGTGAGGTAGTAGAAGGCGCCGTTTTTCATCGCCTTGACGGCGCTATCGATCGAGCCGTAAGCAGTGAGCAGAACGACCTGTGTTGCTGGGTAGGCCTGGCGAAGCTCGAGCAGCAACTGTTCCCCGCTCATCCCAGGCATCATCAGATCGGTGAGCACAACGTCGAATTGGCTCAACGCAATCAGCTCCAAGGCGCGCTTTGCACTGGGCGCCTCTTCCACAACAAAGCCCTCTTCGCGCAGGGTCTCGGCCGTGATAAGCCGTTCGCGCTCGTTGTCCTCGACCACTAAAACGGTTGCCTGTTTCATGCCTTATTTTCCGTCCCGTCTAACGGAAAAGAGAATACGACTTCAGCGCCAGGCGGCGGATCGTTCGGGGCGATCCTGACCGTCCCTCCATGTTTTTTGACGATCGCCTGGGTAATAAACAGCCCTAAACCGATACCGTCGAGCTTAGTGGTAAAAAAAGGCTCGAACACGCGTTTGGCTACCTCGGGAGTCATTCCCACGCCAGTATCTTTAAAAGCGATCACCATTTGGCCATTTTCCCTGCGAAAGCTGACCGTCAAGCTGCCTCCGTCAGGCATCGCCGCGATCGCGTTCGAGACCACATTCATGAAGCAAGTCCTCAGTTTTTCAGCGTCGACGTTAAGCACTGTGTCGTCGGTTTCGCACGATTCGTGCACCACGATGCCTTGGCTTTTCATTTTCGATTCGCCGAGCGCGAGCACGTCGCGCACCAACGCCCGAACGTCGGTTGGCGCTGGCCGAATCTCGATCGGCCTACCATAGTCGAGAAAGTTCTGGATGAGCGCTGACAGGCGCTTTACTTCGTCCTTGATTAGCGCGATCTGGCGCAGGAAAGTAGCGCGCTCCGCCTCGCCGCTTGGAGCGTAGCGATTACGGATCTGATCCACGGCCAGGCTTATAAAGTTCAGCGGATTTTTTATTTCGTGAGCAAGACTCCCGGCCAGTTGCCCGAGCGCGGTAAATCTTTCGAGCCGATTCAATTCTTGCTCGCGTTCTCGGGCGCGGCGCAGTTGCATCACCATGTCGTTAAAACTGCGCGTAAGTAGCCCAATTTCGTCCCGGCGCGAGGTCTCGGGAACCGGTTCCAGCCCTTTTGCCGGAATATTTTTAGCGGCGTCAGCCACAGCGTGAACTGGGCGAACATAGCGGTCGGCCAGAAAGTAAGCAAAGCCGATTCCTACTGCGAAAATAACCGATGCCAGGATAATGAGACGAACCTGGTTCTGATGCAAGGCTTCGGTTAGATTGCCGAACCTCACCATCACGTAAATGTAGCCCATCAAATGGTCTTCGATTTCCACCGGAATGCGGTAAACGCCCAGACCAGCCTCGTCCACGCTGTAGTAAACCGGCGTAGCGCCGCTTTTCGCCTTGCTGCCACTGTCAACAGCGGGCAACGGAGTGGCCGGCCCCATCCTGAACGCCGTGCCGATAAGTTTGGGGTTAGAGCTATTTATTACCAAGTCCTCGGTCGAAACGATGGAGACCTCGATCTTGCTGTTGGCGTGCTCGTTGAGGAACTTCTGCAATAAATCACGATCGGTCTTTCCTACAGCCGTAAGCTCGCGAACGCTTATGTGTATCGCATCCGCAAGGGCGCGAACGTTCTGTTCGGTCGCGTCGACAATCGCTTTTTGGGTGCTAAGACTTGCAAGGACCTCTGCCCCAAGCGTTAGGCCCAACAGCACCACCATTATCAAGACGAGTTTGGCTTTAAGGTTAAAGGCTGGAAAATAGAGTTTCATTCGACAGCCTCTTTTTGGCGAAAGTAGCCAGCGAAAGTTGGATCAAAGGACTGAGCAAGGTCGCAAGAACTGCGATGAATGGGATCAAATGACGGCGCGCGATTGCCGCTGAGCTGCCACCAGCCGCGCAATATAAACCGCAAAACAGATCGCGGTCACTAAAATTACGGCGCGCTCGACCCCACCGAGCCATTCGACCGCCGTTTCAATTTGCCCACCGAAGAAGTAACCAATCGATACCACGATAGGCACGGAGAGCAGTGCACCGAGGAAGTCAAACGTTAGGAAGCGGCTTAGCGGCACCCCGAGCATTCCAGCTGAGATATAAATGAGGGCTCTCATCCCTGCCAGAAAACGCGCGTAAAGGATCGCCTTATGGCCGTGGCGGCGCATAAAATCTTCAAGTTTGACGATTTGAGCGCGTGCCGCAGGCTTCCATAACTCCAAATAGCGAAGCACATTTTGCCCGAAGTGGCGCCCGAGCAGAAACAGCGAGCAATCTCCGCTCACTACGCCGATGAACGATACTCCCAAGGTCAAAGTATAGCGTATAACGCCGCGATGGACGAGGTAGCCGCCAGCTAAAAGGACAATGTCCTCCGGAATAGGAAGCCCCATCCCACAAAGGATTAGAATTACGAAAAGACCTAAGTAAGTGAAATGTTCAATATAGTTCGATACTAAAGCCATCGGGCCCTAGATGGAGCTACCCCCCGTGACTTCGGCCCCATTTCGCGCGCAGAATATCGCGAATCTGTTCCACCGGCGTGCCTTGGGCAAAAAGTCTCTGTGCATCTAGAGCTTCGCCCACACAAATCTCGCATCGGCTGCCGTGTTGATCACGATAACAATCGAGGAGATTGCGATGTCCCTCGTAGCGGTCGCATCCACAGTAGCAATGAAGTTGCGCGAGTAGATCGGGGTTCTCGCGGGCGACCTTGTAGGCCTCACGCACGTCGCCTTCGAAAAGGTCCGGGTCAAGCGTTGTGATATCACTCGCTTGGGCTAACTTGTCCGCAGCTTTTGAGGAAACACAGCATGATTTTGTGCAACAATCGGGTCTCAGAGCGTCTTGACCGGCCCAGTTCATCTGTCGCCACCCTACGGCCACGCAAAGCAGCACGATAGCAGCGCCGCCTACTAACAAATGAGTCTTTGTCCGCTCTCGCTTAACGCCTCTACCCATTTCGCGATTCTCCCATCCTGGGACGAGCCTCTTTTATAAACTGAGGACCTTTGCGACCTTCCCATCCCCGTGTCGGGCTAGCGACATCGAAACCCTGATGGCAGAAAAACAGGTCGATGCGACCGCGAAGTTCCGACCGTCGTTACGCGTCGGTACGCATTGGAGCGTTTCGCCTACCGGGCCGGGTCGTTGAAAAAGTGCGCTTTCTTTTCTCGCCGTCGCTTTTGGGACTTAAGCGGCAAGTTCGAGCATCCGCTCCAAAGCTCGTCTCGCTCCCTCTCTAACCTCGTCGCTCAGTACAATCTCATGGCGCATCGTGCGCAGCGATTCGAGCGTGCCCTCGAGCGTGATCATCTTCATGTACATACAAAGTTTGCACGCTTTGAAAAACTGCTTGCCAGGCACTTCCATCAACAGCCGGTCCGAAAGGCCACATTCAGTGACGATAAGAAACCGAGACGCCGAGCTCTCACGCGCGTAGCGGGCCATTGCGCTGGTCGACAAAACCGCGTCGGCAAGCGCCAGGACGTCGGCGCGGCATTCAGGATGCGCCAAAACCTTGATATCCGGCATCGCGCGCCGGACTTTTTCGATTTCCTCGGCGTTTATCTGGTGATGGACGTAGCAGCTTCCGGTCCAGGAAATTATCCGCTTCTTGGTCTGCGTCTGCACATAATGCGCAAGATTTTGGTCGGGTACGAAAAGGATGTTTTGCGAGTCCAGCGCCTCGACCACTTTAACTGCGTTCGCTGACGTGCAGCATGCGTCAGATAGAGCCTTGACCTCTGCGGTTGTATTTACGTACGAAACAACCTTAAGGTCGGGAAAAATCTTCATCAGCTCGGCCTTGCGCTCGGCTAGATCGTCAGCACTGATACTGTCGGCCAGCGAGCATCCAGCGCGCATGTCCGGTAGCAGCACCGTGCGCTCAGGATTCAGTACTTTGGCCGTCTCGGCCATAAAGTGCACCCCGCAAAACACGATTACATCGGCGTTCCGGGCATTTCGGGCTTGTCGGGCCAGTTCCAAGGAATCGCCCACAAAATCAGCGACTTCGAAAATCTCGGGTCTTTGGTAATTGTGAGCCAAAATAATCGCTCTGCGCTGTTGCTTGAGACGCTTTATTTCCTTAATCAGGACAGCGTAGCGCTCACATCTAGCCCGGTCGTAGTATTGGCCGTCGAGCGAGGCAAACTTGCGATATAGTTGTTCGGGAGTTACGTCGACACAGCTAGTAGTTGTGATACCCATCACGATGGATATTATCCGTTATTCTCGGCACCACTGAAAACGACAACTTTAGAGTGCTATCGAGACCCTTCCGCTTCAGGGATAAAGTAAGTTATCGCGCGGTTAAACTGGTAAAAGTACGCCTGCTGCTTAAGAAAAACTTAACAAAGAGCGCTATGTCCGCGCAAGGTCGTATCTTGGCGGGGCCAAAATGGCAGCTGCTAAGGCCCGTTCGCAGCGGGCTCAAACGTCACCTTAGACTGTTCGTCGATTAAGTCGAGTAGACGGCCAAGTACGCAGTTGAAGCGAAATCACGAAAAGCTGTCTATAAAAAAGAGGGTGCTCACGAAGGTAAACATTTGGCAATGCGCCACTTGATGGGCTTTAAGAAGGCGGGTTGAGCTCGCTTGTCTGGAGGCGCGACGTAAGCTTCGATTATCGCCACACGCTTTGAAGCCACGCCCCGAACATTAGTCGAGGGGCTTGCCTAAGGTTGGTCGGGCCTTCAAGCGGGGCGAACTTTGCAATTTTCGGAAGTAGTTTCTTTAATTGCTCGGGATTTGGTTCCGTGTGGAAAATGCGGTCCCAAAAAGATGTACTGACACCCAGGCAGACCTCGGGGTTTGCATAATGATGTACCAGGTGGCGGCGACGGAGACGTTCCTCGAAAGGCGTGAGAACACGGGCGAAGTGCAGACGGTAATGAATTATCTCGTAACTAGCAAAGCCGCTTACCAGACCACACAAAAATAGAGTGCTCAAGCAAATTCCCCACACTGCCGCTGGCACAATCAAAAGCAGCGCCACGAACGGCCACGCACCGATCGCGAACACTGCCCGTGGATCGCGATGGTGGACGGCATGGATTCGCTGGACAAACGTTGGGTACAGGTGAGCCATCCAGCCATGAACGGCATATTCAACGAAGGTCCAACTGACGATACCAAGAACGAACGCAAGCACGGGAAGGAGCATGTTTTTATTATGCGCCTTGTCGAAATGCCGCTGCAAGCGCCGGTTAGGTTGTTTCCGTTCGGCGTGCTGAGAAAACGACGATGCCACTTGAAATGAGTTTAGCCTGCAAGCCTTTACGTTGCTGCTGGGCCGGTATGCAACACAAGAAGCTTACAGGCGTGCCGCGTTAGCTCGAAGGAAGGCTTTGAATTAACGGCGAGTCTTGAAATAATCATCTTGACTTTATAGTTAGATGAACGCTTTTTGCAGGTGTGTTGTGCCGTCCCCGACACGCACGCGGACGCGTGGCATTGTTTGAACGCGGGCGACGGCGCCTAAGCTCGCCGTGGAAAGTTTTATTTGAAACCTACTCTACATTGGCGTCCACTAGTCAAAAAATAAAGTTTGAGACCCTAAAGGGTCAGGAGGAATGTGATGTTCAAAAAGATAGCCAGTCTGGCAAGTTGCTTGATCGTGGGGTTAGTTCTTGGCCAGGCGCTGGTCTATGGTTTCTCGCTTTGGGGTTCCGAAAAGCATGCCGACACGTCTGGTTCATCCCCAGGCGCTTCAGCCCCGGGCGCAGCGTCCAGTGAGAGTTCACAAAAATTGCCAGCCTCCCAGGTAGCCGTGGAAGCGACGAATCCGCCCGTGGGCATTGCGTCCTTTGCGCCGCTGGTCAAACGGGTAATGCCGACCGTGGTCAACGTTTCGGTAACGCAACGTGTCAAAGGCCTAGCTTTCCCCGGGTTTGGAGGCGAAGGACAACCTGAAGGGCCGCAGGAAGGCCCACCGGGACCCTCTCCGTTCGGACCCCTAGACCCATTTGAGCAATTCCGTCGTTTCTTTGGCCAACCGATGCCGCGCGAATTCAAGCAGCACGGGCTCGGCTCCGGCGTGATCGTGTCTCCCGACGGCTACATCCTAACGAACAATCACGTGATTGGCGGTGCTGAGGAGATTAACGTAACCTTGATGGATAAGCGCGAGTTCAAGGCCAAAGTCGTCGGCAAAGACCCAAAAACTGACCTAGCGCTTATCAAAATTGACGCCAAAGAGCCGCTTCAAGCCGCCACGTTGGGAAGTTCTGCTAAAACGCAAGTTGGCGATTGGGTGGTTGCGATCGGCAATCCCTTCGGCTTTTCCCTCACCGTCACTGCCGGCATCGTCAGTGCTAAAGGCCGAGTTCTCGGCGGCAACTACGACAACTACATCCAGACCGATGCTTCGATTAATCCGGGCAACTCAGGCGGTCCGCTGTTCGACGTGTACGGTAACGTCGTCGGTATCAACACGGCGATCTACAGTCGCACCGGCGAATATGCAGGGATCGGGTTTGCGATCCCGATCGACCTGGCCAAGAGCGTCATGGAGCAGCTAAAGGAACATGGCCGGGTGATTCGCGGATGGCTTGGCGTCGAAATTCAGGAAGTAACGCCTGATCTGGCACGGTCTTTTGGCCTGGCCAAGCCCGAAGGAGCGCTCGTCGCCAACGTCCAGAAAGATAGTCCAGCTGAGCGCGCCGGTATAAAACGCGGGGACATAATTATCGAGTTCGACGGCCATCCGGTCAAAGAGGAGCATGACTTGCCCGAGCTTGTCGCGGAGACACCGGTCGGCAAAGTCGCCACGGTCAAGGTTCTGCGCGACGGCAAGGAGCAAACCATCCAGGTCAAAGTCGGCGAGCTCAAAGACACCGAAGTAGCTAGCGCTAAAAGCGAAACGCCGAGTAGCGATTGGGGCCTTCAGGTGGCGCCTAACTCGCCTGAACTCGCGCGTCAATACAATTTGCAAACCGATAAGGGCGTAGTGATCAAAAACGTCCGGCCCGACACGCCAGCCGCGGACGCGGGGTTACAGCCAGGCGATGTCTTGCTCGAAATCAATCGCCACAAAATCGACTCGATCCAGCAGTTCATCGACGAGGCCAACAAGGCCAAAAAGCAAAAAGACCCTGTCTTGCTACTCGTCCAACGGGGCAATATCTCGCTGTTTCTGACCCTCAAGCCTCAAGGGTAGTTTCTAGCTGAGCGCCAGGGGCCAACAATCTGCTGGCTGGCTCCTGGCGCAGCTGAAACGTCGGCTTGGTCAAAATTTTCGGCACGCTCGCGGGTATCCAAGAAGGCCGGGAAACCTGCACGAGAGGAACCGATTTCGATTCGCTCCCTGATAATGGATAAACGAAAGCAAACTGCGTTCAGGAGCCCATCTCTTCTCGCTGCGTAACCCCATACAATTGAACTTTGGCAAGGCAGACCAACCATCGATTTTGCGTCGCAAGTGGGTGTCAAGAACATAATGTCTGTGACATCCTGGCAAAGTGTTACAGAAAGATGTGAAACCGTTGTTGGCTAAGAATTTTCTGCCCGAGCGTTGCAAGGTCCTTATCGTCGGATCCGGTCCGGCCGGACTTGCCACTGCGCTATTCCTTCTTAAGCTTAAGCCAAGCCTTGCTGGTCATGTCGTGGCACTTGAAAAGCGGCAGCATCCGCGGCCGAAAGTTTGCGCCGGTGGGCTGATTCCAAAGACGCAAAACTTGCTCGCCGAGCTCGGTCTAAAGCTTGCGGTACCGTCAGTCGAGGTCCGACGTGGCAGGGCGATCACCGAAGCTGGGATCTTCGAGCACGAACGCCAAGAGGCTTTGTGCTATGTGGTAAGGCGCGACGAATTTGACGGGTGGCTCGCACAAGAGGCTCGCCAGCGGGGGCTTCTTCTGTGCGAAAACACACCTGCTGAGCAAATCGTGAGCAGAGGGCGCACGATGCTGGTCATCACGCCAAAGGGCTGCGTCGAGGCCGACGTTTTGGTGGGCGCAGATGGATCGAGCAGCAAGGTGCGGGCCACATTGTTCGGCGGGATGAAAAAAGCGGTCGGCAGAGCGTTAGTCGCCGACGTGCCAGTCGACCCGGCGGTGAGCCAAGAGTTCGCCTCTCAGCTTTACAAGTTCGATTTTCGCTGCGTAGGATGGAATGTTTCTGGTTATGCGTGGGC
Organism: Pseudomonadota bacterium; assembly: GCA_021324755.1. Classification (GTDB taxonomy): domain Bacteria; phylum Desulfobacterota; class Binatia; order Binatales; family Binataceae; genus JAJPIL01. The sequence goes on along the minus strand of JAJPIL010000007.1, from coordinate 201,614 downwards.
ATTTCCGTGTTTGATCCGCGGACTTCCCCATCTAAACCTGGGCATCTATGAGCAGGCGCCAAGTCGTGCCCTCGATGACCACAAGTCCAGGGCGGAACTGGAACGGGCACTATGGAGAGCGTTTCCTGAACATCGACCGACCAAACATGGTGCGGGTCGAACTATCGTTCGGAGCGCGCCGATTAGATGGTACGATTGGGAACAGCGCTTTGTCAGCGGGCAAACGCTGCTCGTTGGTGATGCGGCCGGAGTGGATCCGATGATGGGGGAGGGGATCTCGGTTGCTTTTGAACACGGGAAGCTTGCCGCAAACGCTATCGCGCGGTTCCTTGACGGAGACCGCGCCGCGCTTTCTGACTACGACGCCGCTTTGCATCAAGGCGCGATCGGGCATAAACTCGCTCGCCTTGCTCTAGCTGCTCGCCTCTTCTACGGACCTCGGCATAAGCTTTTGTGCCATCTGCTCGCGCTTAGCCGTTCGGCGAGAGAGATTGCGCTCGACTGGTATAACGGCGTCCGCCAGCTCGACGAACGTCCGCTTCGCCGCTTCGTGCTCGAGTGGTTGCGCGACTTTGTCTTGCGAAGTCGCGCTAAGGGCTAGGCGACAAACGGTCTTTCACAGTTCGCCAACTGGCAAAACTTTGCATGTATTTTTGGGCTTTGGCCCTGGCTCCCGTCATTGCTTTGTCCGTTCTCGCGCTGAGCGGTTCGATTTTCCTAACATAATTGCTCCCGACAAAACGCCCTTAAGGCAAGCTGTCGAGGATGCCGCGCTTGTTTTTCGCAAAAATTGCAGCACCTCTGCACGGGCAGTTTCGTTATTCTCGACGGAAAGCTTAAAAAGCTGCAGTCGCGCCTGTCGGCTTTGATTGACGCTTGAGAAACGCCGTATGCTTAAAAGTATTCAAGTAACGGGGCGCATATGCTGAGAACTAGCAGGGCGTTCGTGGATGAAACCGGCTATACGGTGGAACTGAACGGGACGCCCGAAAGGATCGTCTCGCTCGTGCCGAGCTTAACGGAGACGTTGTTTGCGCTGGGGCTCGAGCAAGAGGTTGTCGGGGTCACTCGGTTTTGCGTCGCCCCAGCTGACGCGGTCAAGCGCCTACCTAAAGTAGGGGGGACTAAAAACCCAGACCTTAGCGCTATTGTCGCGCTTGACCCCGATTTGGTGATCGCTAACGCCGAGGAAAATCGGCGAGAAGACGTGGAATGGCTGCGCAGCAAAGGCATCCCTGTATATGTAACGTACCCTCGAAGCGTGGGAGGGGCGGTCGAAACAATTCTCGCGTTAGGCAAGATTACGGGTCGAGAGACTAAAGCCTCGCTTCTTGCGCGTCAAATTGTAAGCGCAGTAAGCCACATCGAGATGCAGCTCGGCATCTGGAGCAAGCTCAACTTGCGAGTTTTTTGCCCGGTCTGGAAATCTCCATGGATAACGTTCAACTCGGACACGTACGCTCACGACGTGCTGCGCCTAATCGGACTTAAAAACATCTTCGCCGAAGCTGCAGAGCGGTATCCGAGAGTCACGATAGGAGAAGCACTCAACCGTCAGCCCCACCTAATATTGTTGCCCGACGAACCCTATCGGTTTCGGCCGAAGGACGTCGACGAGCTCAAGCAAGCATTGCCTCCAGCCTTAGCGCGCCGTGTGGTTTTGATAAGTGGGCGAGACCTGCATTGGTACGGTGCGCACATGGCAACGGGTCTAAGTAATCTGGCCACTTTATTGAACAAAGTGAGAGCCTCACTGACCTGACAAACGCGATTGTAACTTCATTCTGGTTTGTTTAAATAACCGGGCTTGAGAGGCCGGTTCAACTTTGAGCCTGAAAGCTCCGTTCGTAAACCGGAAGTATCGCTATTGGCTCAATTAACTGCCACCAGCTTTCATAAGAATCGCTGCCGTTCTGTGCCTAGCGCTCACTCTTAAGAAAATGTCTAACAATGTCTTACAATAAGCGGACCGGCAAGTGCTTAGCCGACACAAAAGGATTAGAATTCCCTGGAAGCGTTCGCGCTCACGTCGGAGCGTATAACCGGGCACTTGATCTCGAGCGCCGCGGATGACGAATACGCTTTGGCAGCTACTAAAACTTGCAAAACCGCAAGACGCCTCAGCTCTGCGGAAGTTTTCAGGTAGGACTTTTAAACGGCAACCAGACTAAGCAAATCAAATTAAAATTCAACGACGAAAGGGGCCGTCTCAAGATGGGAAGCGAAGGACCGTTAAGTGGAATCAAGGTTCTAGACCTCTCGCGGCTTGCTCCTGGACCGCATTGCACGATGATCCTGGGCGACTTGGGAGCGGAGGTGATAAGAGTAGACGAGCCGGGTCCACCCACCGGAAGACGAGCGGAACAGGCCAAGGCTGCCGGCATAGCGCCCGAGCACATAACGAGCCATCTAACCTCGCCCTTTAACGCCTTGGCGCGCAACAAACGTTCGATCGCGCTCAATCTCAAGACCCAGGCGGGCAAGGAGATTTATCTACGCCTCGCTCAGCGAGCCGATGTCATCGTCGAGGAGTTTCGCCCTGGAGTTGCCAAGCGTCTAGGAATCGATTACGAAACCGTATCTTTGCGTAATCCGAGGGTAATTTACTGCGCTATCACGGGTTATGGTCAAACCGGGCCATACCGAGACATGGTCGGTCACGATCTTAACTATATCGCCACTGCGGGCGCGTTGTCGGTGCTCGGTCGGCCAAATCAACCGCCTACGATTCCCCACAATTTGTTGGCGGACTACGCCGGCGGCGGCATGCACGCTGCAATCGGCATCCTCGCTGCGCTCTATGCAAGAAACCAAACGGGGCGAGGTCAGTATATAGACGTAGCGATGATGGACGGCACGATGCTAGTGATGGCGCAGACATTTTCGACCTACTTTGCTACCGGCCGGATTCCAGGGCGCGGGGAGGGCCCTTTTGACGGCGGCTCGCCCTTCTACGAGGCGTTTCTCACCAAGGACGACAAATACATTACGATCGCGGCGATCGAACCTTGGTTTTTCGCCAATCTGTGCAAAGCTCTCGGTCGCGAGGACTTGGCCCCTCTGCGCGCGGATAAGGCACGTTATCCGGAGTTACGAAAAGCGTTCGAGGAGATTTTCCGAACCAAAACCCGCGATGAGTGGCTCGAGCTGCTCAAGACGGTAGATGTGTGCGTCGGTCGGATGTTAACGCTCGACGAGGTCGAACAGGACCCGCAGGTCAAAGCAAGACAGATGATCGTCGAACTTGAGACCGACGAGGGTCAACGCGTCAAACAAATTGGCATCTCGTTAAAGTTTTCGGCTACTCCTGGATCAGTGCGAACCGTGGCCCCGAAGGTCGGCCAACATACGGACGAGATTCTTCGCGAATTGGGCTATCGTGATGCAGATATAGCCCGATGGCGCGAGCTAGGCGCGATAAAATAATCGACGCTAATAGCCTCGTGCCGCAAGGGTAAAGCAGCAAGTCTGCGAAGCTAGAAAGGCTGCAACTCGACCGGCGCAGGGCCAGAAGCGTACCGAGAGGTCTAAAGCCAACGACAAGGAGGCAATAGAGCGTGAGCGAGCATATCCTGGGTCCGACTTCTCATTACTTTTACTCCCAGCGGCTCAAGCTTCACTACGTGGACTGGGGCAATCACGACAAGCCGTTGTTACTGCTTATCCACGGCAGCCAGGACCATTGCCGAAGTTGGGACTGGGTGGCGCTTGACCTGCGCCAGAATTTTCATGTCGTGGCGCCTGATTTGCGGGGACACGGCGATTCCGATTGGGCGATCGGTGGGAGTTATGCGCTAATTGACTACGTATTGGACGTCGTCCAACTCATGGAAGTGCTCGGTAATCAGGAGGTCCATCTGATCGGCCATTCGTTGGGAGGCGCCGTAGCGCTTCAATATGCTGGCGTTTTTCCTGAACGGGTCAAAAGGGTTGTGTCGATCGAAGGGCTCGGTCCTCCGCTTTCGATGATCAGTAATGCGCCGGCGCCAGAGCGGATGCGCCAATGGGTGGCAGACATGCGAGCGCTCGCCTCGCGCCAGGTTCGCCGCTACGCGCGGATCGAAGACGCGATAGAACGGATGCGCCAAGCCAATCCTAATCTCAGCGAGGAGCAGGCGCGTCACTTGACAGTCCACGGAGTTCGCCGCAACGAAGACGGGACCTACTCGTGGAAATTCGACAATTACACCCGCTCTACCTCGCCTTATCGATTCAATCTCCAAGAAGCGATGGAAATCTGGAGCCGAATCGCATGCCCGACTCTTCTAATCCAGGGCGACAGGTCGCGCAAATGGAGCATAGACTGGGAAAAAGACCGACGTACCGACGCCTTTGCCCACGCTACCAAGGTAACGATCAAAGGAGCTGACCACTGGGTCCATCACGATCAACTGGAAGAATTCTTGCGGACCGTAAGATCGTTCTTTGGCTGTGAACGGCAAAAGTAGAGACGTCGGGCTTACGACGTCGACAGTTGGGCCCAAGATCGGCAAGGCACTACAGGTCGAACGCGAACAATTAGAGTATGTTCGCCTGATAGGCGCGGCGGTAATCGTTGGAGTTTTCGGGGCGCTGGCGAACCTGGGATTTCGCTGGCTTATCGCGCAAAGCACTTGGCTTTTTCAGGCGCTGGAACGGCAACAACTAGGTATACCGTTGCCATTGGTGTTTCTAAGCGGCGCGATTCCCCTTTTGACCCTGCATTATCTCTTTCCGGGTGAAGTTTTAGGCTACGGCTTTCCGGAGTTTTTGGCCTCGATTCATCTGGGCGGGGGCAAGCTCCCGGCGCGGTCAATCTTCGTAAAAGCTGCTGCCGCCGCGGTTTCGCTGGGTGCCGGAGCGTCGGTTGGCCGCGAGGGTCCAGTGGCACAAGTCGGCGGCTCGCTGGGTGCCACATTGGCTAGGCTTTTAGGCCTCGATCAAAACAGGGCCAAGGTGTTGATAGCATGCGGGGCTGGCGCGACGATTGCCACCACGTTCAACGCGCCTATAGGAGGTCTTCTTTTCGCGCAGGAGATCATCTTGCTGGGGGATATGGAGCTGGCGAACCTTACCCTGCTGATAATAGCGACCACCAGCGCGGTGGTGACCTCTCGGGCGATTCTCGGCGGCGCCACCGTCTTTAAGGTGCAAACGTTCGAGTTCGTGCGCAACATCGAGCTCGTCACGTACGCAACGATGGGTCTGGTGATGGGAGGGTTGGCTGCGGGTTTTATCAAACTGTTTCACTGGGTCGCTCAGGTATTTCGCCGCAGCGGTTATCCGTTGGCGCTTCGTTTGTGTGTTGGCCTGCTAATTGGAGGCCTAATCGCCACGGTAGTTCCGGAAAATCTGTCGGACGGCTATCCGGTTATAAATCTCGCGCTAGCGGGCAAACTGCTGCCGCAAAGAATGGCTATGTTGGCGATTGCGAAGATCCTGTCGTGCCCGCTCGCGCTCGGCTCGGGTGTGCCTGGCGGTATTTTTGGCCCGATCTTTTACATCGGGACAATGGTAGGTGGAATGTTTCGTGGAGTTTCTACGATGCTCGCCCCAGGACTTACCGGACCTAGAGGTTCGTATGCGTTGGTTGGGTTGGGCACCTTTTTGACCGCCACAACGCACGCCCCGTTGACGGCAGCTTTCCTTCTCTTCGAGATGACCCATAGCTATACCATCGCTTTGCCGATTCTCATCAGCAGCACGTTAGCGCTGTTGGTATCCCGCATGCTCCAGCGAGAGTCGTTGGATACGTATGCACTGGCCCTTGAAGGAAAAAGTCTCGCAATTGGTCGCGAGCGCCTCATCATGAGACAAATCCCGGTCAGCGATGTGATGAGTTCAAACGTGCCCGTAGTGTCCGACAAGTTGAGTCTGCCTGACGTGTTGCGCCTAGCTGGAGAAGTTCCCGTGAGCAGTTTGCCCGTGGTTGACAATCGTGGGTCGCTCGTTGGAGTTATCGTAGTGCGAGACCTTCTGGCGCTACTTTCGCTCGGCGTCGACCTAGGAACGTTGATTAATGCGCACGACCTGTGCCGCGCGCAAGCTCAAGCAGTCATCCCAAGTTCGAACCTGGACGAAGCGCTGCAAATGATGAATGCGGAAGGGCTCGACGAGCTTCCTGTGATAGAAGACACAAGGAACCGACGTTATCTTGGCCTTGTAACACGCCATGCGATTGCCCAGGCAGCCTCGCGAGCGGCGATTTCGCTATCCGCAATGTCGCTTACAGACGTTGAGATACCGTGGTCGTCAGGTTATAGAGCGATACGCCTTACCGTTCCCCGCGCCGCGTCAGGCAAAACTCTCCGAGAGCTCCAACCACGGGCGAAGTTCGGCGTAAGCGTGCTTGCTATTCGAGACGCTTCCAAACCCACTGAAGGGTTCACGCTGGCCGACCCGGATAGGCCGCTCAATGAGGGCGACGTTCTTATTGTCGCTGCAGCCCGCCCGAGTGCGCTTCGTCTCTTCCAGCGAGAGCTTGAGTCTATCGGTCAAACACCCACCGCGGCTGGGTCTTAGTTGTTGCTTACCTACCAGGTATAGACTCGCTCATCGCAAGCACTTTCGCCTCGAATTAAATACTGGGAGGAAATGTCGAACTGTCTATTTAAGGACCCAGGTGCGCCTTGATGCGCTGCAAAACTCACCGCATACGTTAACCCTACCGGCGTCTTTCATGGCGTAGCAGGGGTATCTTGCCACGGCGGTGCAATATCGAGGCTACTCGACGGTGCCTGGATCTTTTACCACTATATGGTCGTTAAGTGTTATCGCGCCTGTAACCGCGAAAGCAGTCGCTTCGATAGCAAGGCGGTCGGTCTCGCTAGGGACCGTGCCCCAAAGCTCGACGTTTTGCCCCTGCACTTTTACTTTCACGGAACGGTATCCCTGCGCGTCAAGGATACGACGCAACGCAAAGGCGCGGACAGTATCGGCAGGGGAAACTTCGAGGCTTTCTTCAGCGGGCGGATGAGCGCCCGGGGCAGGCGTGTCGTCATGTCCGGCTAAAAACGCCAGAATAGCTGCAAACCCCATGAAAATGTATGGAATGACGCGCAGAACCAAAACGCCCAAGATAACCGTGAGGAGAAAGGTGGCTATCGGATGGCGGCGCCGTCGGCGCGCTACGCGGTGCACTTGCGCCTGTGACTGTGGTCTGTTCAGTGCGCCAGCTGCTCGAGCGGAATCATGCGCCGACGTTGTTTGCGCAAGGTGGTCAGCTCCGAGCACAAGACGCAAATCGGAAGCGCAGTAGGAACAAAAGTGCGAATCGCTAGGAATCAAAGCACCGCAGGAAGGGCAAGCTATTTCCTTGTCGGACAACCGCATTGTCGGCGCGTTAGCAACGTCCCCTTGGCTAGCTTGCGCCGGTGCCGGCCCTTGGGTATGAGGCGCGCTACTGGTGGACGCCAAGCTGTCGCGAATCGCGATAAGGCGGGCTTTGAACTCGCTAGCGCTTTGGATTCGCCGTCTCGCGTCGTAAGCCAAGGCGTGATCCACCAGCGCCGCAAGCACTGGGTCAACGTTGGGGCACAGCTGAGCTAAAGGGGGAAAACTGAACGGCGCCTCGCTCGCCGGGTCGCGTCCGGATAGCAAATGATGCATCGTAGCGCCGAGCGCGTAGAGGTCCGAGCAGCACTCGACTTGACCCCGGTATTGCTCAGGCGGAGCATAGCCTTGAGTTCCAATTAACGTAGCGTTGCCGCGGGGCTGAAAGAAGCGAGCGATACCGAAGTCGACGAGCTTGACCTTGCCTGTGGGCGTGAGCATCACGTTCGACGGCTTTAGGTCGCGGTAGATGACCGGCGGATTCAGACCGTGCAGATACTCCAGCGTATCGAGAATCTGTAGGGCGATGTCGATCACTTGCTTTTGCTCAAGACGCCCTCCCGCCGCTTTGAGCGCCTCTTCTAGCGTCACCCCCTCGATGTACTCCATCACCAAGAAATGGTGATTCTGCTCGCTAAAACGGTCGTATATGTGCGGGATGTGCTCGTGATCGAGCTGGGCTAGCATGTCTGCCTCGCGCTGGAAACTGATCAGTGCAGCTTGTTGGGCTTGAGGGTCGGTGAAAGTGTCGACCATCTCTGCCAATGCGCACCGACGCGAAGCCAGGCGCAGGTCTTCGGCAAGGTAAACCAGCTTCATTCCGCCGCCGCCCAGCAGCTTTATCACCTTGTAGCGGTTGCCGACAATCGTGTTAGGACTAATCATCGCCCGTGCCGAATTGGCCTTCGTGTGACCGATCTTACGCCGCGCCTTGACGTTGCGCTGCACGCTTTCGAGCGGCCGCCGCTCAGGCGCGACTGACGACTTTGCGTGAAAATCGCCTATTCCCTCGCTAGTTTAAGCTGCGTTCCGACGTCGGACGGGTTTTGAAACCGTTCAAACTCAAGCGCTTGCGGCGTGTCTAACGCCGAACTTCGCTAAGTTCGGAAAACCAGCCTCGCATCACCAAGCTCAATCACATCGCCATCTTTGAGTGGGGCCTCGCTGACACGCTGACCTCCAACGTAAGTGCCATTGTGGCTGCCGAGGTCCTTTATGTAAAAGACGCCATTGCGCGGCTCGAGTACGGCGTGTCGCCGAGACACGGAAGACATCATCAAGACGACGTCGTTTCCAAGGTCTCTGCCTAAATGAGTCGGTCCGTCTCGCCGTAAGTCGTAAACTTTCCCGTTTTCGTCGACAAGACGCGGCGTCGGCCCTGACGGCGCAGGGGCGCTAGTCGGTTGCGTGGCCACTTGCGAAATAGACTCAGCTGCCGAAACTCTTTGAGCGGCTTTCTTTAGATGAAAGCTAAGCTCGTAGTTGCCAATCCGGATCCGATCACCGTCACTGAGGGTTGCGTTGCTCACGGCGCGTCCGTTCACCCACAAACCCGCACCCCCGCTGACATCCTTAAGAATGAAGCTTTGGCCAGAACGCGAGATAACGGCATGGCGCGGCTTTACCTCGGGGTCGCCAAACAAGCCCACGTCGTTCTCCTCTGCTCGACCGATAGCAACAGTACTCTTCTCAATAACGAATTGACGGTTACGTAATCGCCCGGCTTCGACCTTAAGCCAGGCCACCTTAGTAAGCTCATGCACCAGTCCGATAAAAAGTCCTATCGCTAACCCGACTGCGCTAAACCCGAAAAACCTCGCCGCTAGGCCTCCTCCGGTAACCACAGCGATAACATCGAAGGAGAGGCCACCGATTACGCCGCCGATTAATCCTCCAATGAGACCTTTTACGAGGTTAGCTCCGACAAAACTTGCGACTCCTACACCGAGCCCGACCAACGCACCTTCGATTCCCCAACCAAGGACCCGCGCAACAACGAGCATCACAATTGAGCCGCTTATCATCTCGCCTTGCGCGTTAAAGCGAACGCCACCTGCTTGAAGCACCGAATTGAAGACTCGGTCCGAGTAGTAACTCGAAAAAAACGACAAAAGCGCACATATAACGAAAGCCTGCACAAGCCTCCGCTTAGTGCGCGCGGTAAACTCGATGGCCGGGGGCTCGGCCGAAAGCACAAACCCGCCTATAAGACCAGCCAGAATTGCCTGGGCAATGTAATCTCCTATTACTAGCGCTGGGCTTAGAGGCTGGCCAAGGCGATGGCCGTGCATTACAAGCTCATTTGGCACCCATCCCAAAGCGCCAGCTGCTAAGCCGGCCAGCGCCTTAGTTAGAAGGTGGCGCCGATTAAGTTCGCCCTCCATTGTTGCCTTCCCTTTACATTTCCAAAACGAAAAGATTTAAGGGTTTAATCCTGCCGGCTAAGCAAAGGAAGCGCATAACTCGTTTCAAACCTAGCAAGGACGTTCGCAAAGGCTCTCTGGAGCTCTAGGAATTGCGCAACCTAAAGCCGCGGTGGCTCGCACTCTCGGACGTCGCGTGGCCCTCGCGCTTCTCCAGCAATAAAACTTGTTTAATGTAGTTTGAAATTATAGACTTTTTTACGCCTTGGGGACACAAACCGGTCGATAGCATCGCGTTTCGAGGGAGGCACCAATGAGAGAGGATTGGCTGTTGCCCGAGCGTTTCGGCCCGCTTCAGGGCGTTCGAATCATTTCCTCAGGTCGGCTTATCGCGCAGCCTTTCGCTGCCGAGCTCGCTGCGGAATGGGGGGCTGAGGTGATCAATGTCGAGCAGCCGGGCCAGGGCGACGTCGGGTGGCGCACTGTAGGTATTTGCCTGGAGGCGATCGACGGCGGCCCTCCAGTTTCGGCAACGTGGTTGCAGGAGCGACGCAACGTACTGTGCGTTTCACTCGACTTTTCGAAACCCAAGGGTAGGGATCTTTTCCTTAAGCTGATTCCCCACGCTGATATCTGGATGGAAAGCGGAAAGGCTGGCACCTACAAGCGATGGGGACTTGACGATGAGACCGTGCTTAAAGTGAACCCGAAGCTCGTGATCACGCACGTTGCCGGCTACGGCCAGTACGGCCATCCCGATTACATCAACCGGGCCGCGTACGATTTTATCGGTCAGGCGTTCGGCGGGATGATGTATCAAACGGGATTTCCCGACCCAAGTCCACCAGTACGCGCCGCGCCTTGGACTGGCGATTATCTCTGCGCTTACATGTGCCTGGGTGCTTCATTGGCTGCGCTTATTTACGCTCGATCGACCGGGAAGGGGCAGGTCATCGATTTGGCTCATTACGAAGCGATCCACCGCACCCTCGGCGGAACGATGATCGAATATTTCCACAAGGGGATTATTCGCGAACGAACCGGAAATAAAGCCACCGCGTTTCAGCCGTATGATACGTTCCAGGCGAAAGATGGATGGGTGTTAATCGGGGCTGTCACGATGCCTGTGTTCGAGCGTGTGTGCAAAGTCATAGGCCTCGACCCGACCGATCCGAAATGGCGAAAAGCTCAGCGTGAGGTCGAATCAATCGAAGGGATCGAATTCGACGCTATTTTGCGCGGCTGGGTCAGCGAGCGCACGGTTAAAGAGGTCGAACGCCTCTTTAATGAAGCGCAAGTACCGTGCTGCCCGGTGATGACCAGCAAGGATATCGCGGAAAACCCCCACTACCAAGCGCGCAACGTCCACATCGAATGGGACGACCCGCAGGTGGGCAAGGTCAAAGGTATTGGTATTATTCCGAAGTTCCAGCTTACTCCTGGCAAAATTTGGCGCGGCACGGTGCGGGTTGGCCATGATAACGAGCTTGTGTATGGAAAGCTCGCCGGCTTGAGCAAACAGGAGATTGCCCAACTGCGCGAAGAAGGCGTCATCTAGAAAACCAAACCAGCTTGCTTTAGGCCAGCAGAACTAACTTAACTCCACCTTTTTTGTGCCGAGCAGCCGACAGACTCGCTCTAGCTAGGCTGCAGTATGGAGAGTTGCCTCTTTTGGGCGGCGCTGTGAGTTGCGATAGCTGCTAGGTGGCATTTTGCCCGAGCCGACTAGCTACCGACCTGAAGATACCTCGCGTAGAAGTTGCGTGCTTGAAGGGAGGTCCAGTGACGCTGGAACTAGCGTCATGAGCGAAGGTTTTAGCCACGCTTTGGTTAAATTAGCGATTGACCGCGGGAACATTGTTTCGACCTCTGGCGCAAGTTATATTATTTGAGAAGAGTAACGTAATTTTCGTCACGCGAGCGCTTTTCTTATGAAGCCTGGGATCCATCCAATCTATCGTCGATGTATCGTGACTTGCGCCTGCGGCAACACCTTCGAAACTCGGGCGGTAAAGCCGTCGATACAGGTCGAAATTTGTTCTAACTGCCATCCGTTTTACACGGGCCAGCAACGGCTGGTTACCTCCGCCGGGCGAGTCGAGCGTTTCCGCCGCAAATACGGCACGAAGTAACGCCGCGCATTCAACTTGCCTGATTCCCGGTCGGCTATCTGACCTCGAGCCAGGTAGACAGTAGGGTGTTTAAGGACTAGGCTTTGGCCGTGTTGCTAAACCGACTGAAGGCGATTGAGGAGCGTTTCGCTGAGCTGGAAAAAAAGCTGGGCGACGTGTCGGTGATAACCAATGCCAAAGAGTACGCTCAGCTTGCCCGCGAGCATGCCCAGCTTCAACCGCTAGTCGAGCGAGCCCGCGAATATGAGCGTGTGCTCAAGGATATTCAGGAACATAAAGCTTTACTTGAAGATAAGGATCGCGAGCTTAGGGAGCTTGCAAAGCAGGAGCTTCCGGGATTACTTGCCCGCCAAGCCGAGCTCGAAGCCCAACTCAAGAAGTTATTAGCCCCACAGGACCCAAACGACGAGCGCAACGTCATCTTGGAAATCAGAGCAGGAACCGGAGGCGAGGAAGCCTGCCTGTTTGCTGCAGACTTGCTTCGGATGTATACGCGTTACGCTGAAGAGCGAGGATGGCGTTTTGAAATTTTGAGTTTGAGTAGCACGGGTCTTGGCGGAGTTAAGGAGGCGATAGTTTTAATTAGCGGTAAGGGTGCCTACAGCAGGCTCAAGTTTGAGGGCGGCGTGCATCGGGTACAGAGAGTGCCTGAGACAGAGGCCTCGGGCCGAATCCACACCTCTGCTGTCACCGTAGCAGTGTTGCCCGAGGCTGACGAAGTCGAAGTACACATCAACGAGGAAAAAGACCTGCGTATCGATGTGATGCGCGCTTCGGGGCCCGGTGGGCAGAGCGTCAACACGACGGACTCGGCCGTACGAATTACGCACATTCCAACAGGTATCGTTATCGTCTGCCGGGACGAGAAGTCGCAACACAAAAATAAGGCGCGCGCGTTGAAGATCTTGCGGGCGCGTCTTCTCGAGCGTGCCCGCCAAGAGCAAGAGGCGAAAATTGCCGAAACTCGCCGGTCGATGGTAGGCAGTGGCGACCGGTCCGAAAGAATACGGACCTACAATTTCCCCCAGTCCCGCGTAACGGACCATCGGATTAATCTTACATTGCATCAGTTGGATCGCGTGCTCGACGGCGAGCTCGATCCGATAATCGACGCGCTCGCTACCCACGAACATTCGCTCGCCCTTGGCGCGTAGCTGCAGACTTGCCAGACGTAAAATCCGCTCAAGCTAAAGCCCGCGACTGGCTGCGATTCGGAACCGAAGTGCTAAGTGCCGCGGGGATCGAAAGCGCCGAGCTCGAGGCTTCGCTCCTTCTTGCCGAGGCGTGCGGGGTCGAGCGAAGCGCGATACTAGCGGGCAAAATCTGCCTAACGCTCGACCAGGTAGCGGTTTTTAAGGCGATGCTTAGAAGGCGTGCGGCTCGCGAGCCGATCGCGTACATTTTGCGCCACAAGGAATTTTTTTCACTAGAGTTTTTCGTTTCGCCGGCGGTGTTGATCCCCAGACCAGAAACCGAGCTCTTAGTGGAAGCCGCGCTTCGATGGAGCGGCGAGCGGGCTGTCGATGAGATCCTCGACCTTGGCACAGGTTCGGGCGCAATCGCAATCGCGTTGGCGGTCCATCTGCCCAAAGTTCATATCGTCGGCGTCGACATTTCAACCGAAGCACTGGCGTTAGCGCGGCGAAACGCAATGCGTCACGGCGTGCTTGACCGAATTGATTTCGTTGCGGGCGACCTCTGGAAGGCGCTCGAGCAGCAGAAGTACAGCGGACTTCTGTTCAATATCATCGTGTCGAATCCGCCATACGTTCCTGAAGATCAGTTCGAAGAGCTGGCGCCCGAAATTAAAAATTACGAGCCAAAAATCGCGCTACTGGGCGGCCCGGACGGCCTTTTTTATCACCGCAGGATCGCATACGGCGCCAAGCAGCGTCTTGTGCCCGGTGGGCTTTTGCTTCTCGAGGTAGGCCAAGGTCAGGCCGAACGAGTTGCTCAAATATGCCTTGATGCTGGCGCACGCAAGGTAGAGCGGCTAAAGGACTTGGCTGGTATTGAGCGCGTTGTCTCTGCGCAGTTTTGAATCCACCGCCGTTAGGACCTAGCTCTCCTCTGTTGCAGCCCCAGGCCAGACGGCCGATTGGGAGCGGCAAGTTCTAAAACGTAATAAATTCGCGCTTTAAAACGCATACTGATATAGTGCCTAAGGAGCGACGAGGCGCCCGGTTGGGAATCCTCAAGGATTTTGGAAGGCTCGATACGCGGTACGGGTCAGATCGATACTGTATGCGTTCGCGCAAACCCACTTTGTTACAGTGGATTCTGGGCGACCTTAGGCGTCCGACTTCGCTTCTTGACTTTGTCTGTCTGACCTCGAACTCCGGCGATGCTTCGAACGCGATGACAAGTTTTGGTACTTAGGAAAGCAGTTTTATTAAATAGTATAAAAGCATTAGTCCGAACTGGAAAAAGCGCGTGGACAAGCTGGTAATTCGCGGTGGCAATCCACTGAGGGGCGTCGTCAGGCTGAGCGGCAGCAAAAATGCCACGTTGCCGATTCTAATGGCCTCGATTTTAACTGAGGAGCCAATTACTTTGCGCAACGTGCCTCGCCTTCGCGACGTTCAGACTGCGCTTGCGCTACTGAAAAGCCTCGGGGTCGAGCACGAATGGATTGGCGAGCACGAACTTCGCTTGTGCGCCCGTCAGCTTGTATCGCACGAAGCGCCCTACGACCTGGTAAAGACGATGCGGGCGTCCTTCGTGGTAATGGGTCCGCTGCTTGCGCGCTTGGGGCGTGCTAGAGTTGCCACGCCTGGTGGATGTGCTATCGGCGCTCGGCCCGTCAATCTTCATATCGCTGGATTTCGCCAGCTCGGCGCACGCATTCAGCTCAGACACGGTTACTACGAGGCTCGGGCGGACCGTCTACGGGGCGCGCGAATTTGGCTCGATACGCCATCGGTCGGCGCCACCGAGAACATCATGATGGCTGCGACGCTGGCAGAAGGACGCACGATTATCGAAAACGCTGCCCGAGAGCCCGAGGTTGTCGACCTGGCTAACATGCTAAGCCGAATGGGAGCCAAGATTTACGGCGCCGGCACGCACGTGATCGAAGTAGAAGGCGTAGAGCGGTTGAGCGGAGCAGACCATACGGTAATCGTAGATAGGATCGAAGCGGGCTCGATGATGATCGCGGCGGCGATTACTGGGGGAGACGTCGTGCTTGAAAACGCCCCGCGTTCGCATCTCGATGCGGTGATCGCCAAGCTTCAGGAGACTGGTACCGAAGTTTTCGAAGAGAACGGGCGACTTCGGGTCAGACGAAGCGGTCCGATCCGCCCGATCGAGCTTCGCACGCTTCCCTATCCTGGTTTCCCGACGGACTTGCAAGCCCAGATGATGGCGCTTTTAACCAAAGCCGAGGGTACCTCCGTAATCAACGAAACCGTGTTCGAGAACCGTTTTATGCACGCGCTCGAGTTATGCAGGATGGGCGCCGATATCGTGGTAAAAGGCTCGACGGCAATCGTAAGAGGCGTGCCTCGTCTGAGTGGAGCGCCGGTTATGGCGACCGACTTGCGCGCCAGCATGGGGCTCGTGCTAGCCGGGCTTGCCGCCGACAATCAGACTGAAGTAAGCCGGGTGTATCATCTTGACCGAGGGTACGAGGCTCTGGAGCGTAAACTCGCGGCTCTCGGTGCAGATATCGAGCGGGTCAAAGAGTGAGGAACATCGATGGCAGTTCGGTTACTTAAATCCGACGGCGCAGAGTTTCGGCATTGGCTTGACTCACTAATCAAGCGGCGAGAAGTTGTAAACGGCCAAGTCACGGTGGCCGCTGCGCGAATAATCGATGCGGTG
Organism: Pseudomonadota bacterium; assembly: GCA_021324755.1. Lineage (GTDB taxonomy): Bacteria > Desulfobacterota > Binatia > Binatales > Binataceae > JAJPIL01. The sequence continues at coordinate 185,983 of JAJPIL010000007.1, read as the reverse complement.
CGACGCCAGGGCGATAAAGCACTAATAGCCGCCACTCGGCGCTTCGACGGCATCTCGCTTGAGCCAGGCTCGCTGCGGATAAGCGAAAGCGAGCTTGCCTCGGCTTCGAAAATGCTGCCAAAGGAACAGTACAAGGCGCTGGATCTTGCCGCGCGGCGAATCCGGGCTTTCCATCGCCGAGTTTTAGAGAAATCGTTCAGTTACCGCGACGCTCAAGGCGTTCGGCTCGGCCAGATCGTACGGCCTTTGCGTCGTGTCGGGATATACGTGCCTGGCGGCCAGGCCTCGTATCCTTCCTCGGTTTTGATGACGGCGATTCCGGCGAAAGTAGCCGGGGTGGCGGAAATCGTAATGGTGTGCCCGATTAAGTCCCCACAAGATCAGTGCGCGGTGCTTGCGGCAGCTAATCTGGCTGGTGTGACCGAGGTGTACCGAGTGGGCGGGGCCCAAGCGATCGCTGCTTTGGCCTTTGGCACCGAAACTATCGCTCCTGTGGATAAGATTGTGGGCCCAGGAAACGCGTATGTGCAGGCCGCCAAGCGCTTGGTGTTCGGGAAAGTGGATGTCGATACCGTTGCAGGGCCGAGCGAGGTACTGGTCGTTGCGGACGAAAAGGCTAATCCACGATGGGTAGCCGCAGACCTAATCGCGCAGGCCGAGCACGGTTCGGGAGACGAATGCGCGGTGTTGTTGACGCCCTCGCTCGGGCTTGCCGAGGCAGTGCGCGCCGAGCTCGAATCAGCCTTAAAAACCCTTCCCCGAGCCTCTCAAGTCCGTACCGCACTTAGGCGCAACGGGGCGCTTGTTGTGGTGAGTAGTATCGACGAGGCAATCGAGCTCGCCAATACGATCGCCCCGGAGCATCTAGAGCTCGAAGTTCGAAACCCGTCAAAGTGGCTTTCCAGCGTCAAAACGGCTGGTGCGATTTTCATCGGCGACCACAGCCCCGCTCCTTTAGGCGATTACGTCGCTGGGCCTAATCACGTACTGCCGACCGGCGGCGCCGCAAGGTTTGCCTCGCCCCTGGGCGTGTACGACTTCATAAAGCGCAGCAGTATAATCGAGGCGTCGCTCACTGCCCTGAAAAAACTGGGGCCCGTAGCGGCACGGCTAGCTAGGCTCGAGGGGCTGGAAGGGCACGCTCGCGCGATTGAGCTGCGGCTGAGTCATTAGTTCAGTGGGCAGTCTTCCAAGGGAGAATAGCAGTGGCGACGCGAAGCAAGTCTACAGCTGTTAAAACAAAGCGCTCAGCTAAAGCGCGTCTGGCGACTACTGGTGACGGTTTCAAGAAGCCTTCGTCGGACCTGCCGGCCAGAAGCGCCACTGTTCAACGCGTTACCAGGGAAACCAGAGTTTACGTGCACCTGACGCTCGACGGCAGCGGAAAGAGCGAGATTTCCACTGGCGTGCCGTTTCTTAACCATATGTTAGAAAGTTTCGCCAAGCACGGCTTTTTCGACCTCACGGTAAAGGCAAGCGGAGATCTTGACGTGGACGACCATCATACCGTCGAAGACGTCGGCCTGGTGCTCGGACGGGCGTTCCGGCAGGCGCTGGACGACAAGCGTGGAATCAGACGGTTTGGACAGGCTACCGTGCCGCTTGATGAAGCGCTGTGCACAGCCGTGGTTGACATCAGCGGTCGACCATGCCTTGTGTACAAGATGCCGATAAAGCAGGAAATGATCGGGACGTTTCAGACTGAGCTTGTTCACGACTTCATGAAAGCGTTCAGCGACGAAGTTGGGATGAATCTCCATTTAATCCTTCACAGCGGCCGCAATCCCCATCACATAGTCGAAGCAGCTTTCAAGGCATTAGCGAGAGCGATGGATACCGCCACTTCGCTCGATCCTCGGATAAGTGGGGTACTTTCGACCAAAGGCACGCTGAGCTAGCTCGGGTCGGTGATGGACATTTTTAAGTCTTTCACGGTCGTACCAGCGATCGACCTGCGCAAGGGCCAAGTGGTACGGCTGGCTCAGGGCGACTTTTCCCGCGAGACTATGTACCATTCAGACCCGGCTTTTGTAGCTTCCCAATTCGACCGGCAGGGAGCGCGCCTACTTCACGTTGTTGACCTTGACGGTGCCCGCGTCGGCGAACCCCAAAATCTCGACGCGCTTAGGAGAATTCGTGCTGCCGTTAGCTGCGTGCTTGAGGTTAGCGGCGGACTTCGCTCGATGAAATCGCTCGAGAAGGTGTTTGCGGCCGGCGCCGACTTCGTATCGCTAGGTTCGGCGTCGGTTCTTGCCCCTGAGCTTTTGGAAAAGGCCGCGCGCGAATACCCTGGGCGTGTCTTCGGATCGGTCGACTGCCGTGACGGCAAGGTCGCTATCAAAGGATGGAAGGAGGAGGGTTCGCTTAGCGTCTTTGAGGTGGTAAAACGGTTGCGCGACGCTGGTGCGGCCGCGATTATTTACACCGATATTTTGCGCGACGGTCTTGAAAAGGGTCTCGATATCGCAAAACTCGAGGGTTTCGCCTCTCTAGCGCAGATACCGGTGATTGTTTCCGGTGGCGTCGCCTCGCTCTCGGATGTCAGGCGCGCCCGCGAGCTTTTTAGTCGAGGAGTCGTAGGCGTCATCATCGGCCGCGCTCTTTATGAACAGCGATTCACTTTGAGCGAGGCGCTCGCGATCGCTCAGACTTCAGGCCAACAATCAGCTTAGACGGGTTTTCTCGTGTTTCGCTCCCGTGGCGAAGAGACATCCTTACTTTTCCCAGGCGACACACAAGTCTGGGGTGTCTTTTTTTCACTCGAGAGCGCGCCCCGAAGCCGCGAATGCTTTTCGTTGATGAAGACTTTTAGCCCCGTCTAAATCGCAAAGACGCAAGCAGTAACGCCTTGCGCTCAAGGGAATTAATCCCATGCTACGCGAACCCAGCTCAAAGTTTTCGTGCAGCTTTGTGATAAGTCACACTCTTGTGTGAGCCACCAATGTAGCACGTCTTGTCAACCGCTCGCGCCAGGCGCGAATTGTTGGCTTGCGGCTAGAAGCGGCGGAGCTTGCTCCGCTACATCGAAGTACTGCGCGACGACGTAGGATGTCCGCGTTGTGTAATCTGGGTATCCGCTTCGCACACTCGGAAGATTCGCTGGCTAGAACTTACGTCGGGCCTTGCCGAGCGCACCGCTGCGCACATAGCGGCGAACAATATCAGGATTGAAACGGGGAAAATATGCAAAGGGCGCAAGCCGGCAAAAAAGAAGTCTGTTGCTTGCAATAGCGCGCAAAGCCCTATCCAGACGATATGGGTGCGAGAGGGTAAAAGACCCCGCGCGAAGCAAATAATCGAAAAAACGTAGGCTGGCATTAAAAACACGAGATCGTTGTTCCAACTTATCGGCGAAAGTAGAAGGGATAAAATTATCCAAACGCCGAAGTAAAGCCCCATAACCTCGGCACTTGGATACAAATTGGCTGCGAGCGTACCAGCCAGGGCGATCAACATCAGGCCTACAACTACCGTTAACACGCTAGCCGTAATCCACCGTCCAGGCTCGCCAGGCACGCCGAATAGCTGACCGAACAGGTAGTTAAAATTGAGTAGCAACGAGACAGCGCGCCCGTCGCTTGGTACATAGGTGGAATTGGTTATAATCGGGACTCCGTAAACGAAGAACTCGCGCCAGTATTTCACGCCCGTGACAAGCACGCCAAGCGCAGCAAAAAACGTTGCCCACATCAGGACACTTAAGCGTCGCCGAAACAAAAAGTACCCACTGGCTGCAGCCGGATAGAGTTTCAGAAGCGCCGCCATAGCAAGCGTTAGGCCCGAAGCCGCTGGCTTCGAACGTTGATCGAAGAACCACGACGCGCATACAAGGGCCAAAAGCATCGGTGTCGGCCGCGCATAATGCAGCGAACCGTGCAGTGGGGGAAACAACAACACCAGAGCGACCGCCAACAATATGGTTGCGCCGCTTATTCGAGGTTCTAACGCGCGCATCAGCAGAATCACCGCCAGAACAAGGCAACTCAACTGCCCTAATTGCCATATCCAGAAAGCAACCGGCTGTGGCAGTTGCGCGAGCGGCGAAAAAATAAAAACTAACGCTGGGGTATTATTGCAAACCAATGGCAGCTGCTGTGAGCCCCTAACTAAGTCTCCCTTCTGGAATGCACGATACGGGTCGATATGTTCTTGAACTTCCGTCCACCAGCCGTAGAATAGACGAAAGTCCACGTGTTCGTATCGTCCGCGGTTCCCGTAAAGGCTCACGCCTACGGCGCTTACGGCTAACAAAGCAAGAAACGACGCCAAATAGACCTCGCGACGCGACCAACGCCGCGTTTTCTCGTTTGCAGCGTCTTTTATTGCTTTCTGCACGGCAAACTCACCTCTACCTTCAGGCCCATGTTCCTGGAAGTTCATAAAAGTCTGAGAGGCCCCAACCGAGCGAGCGGTACATGCTCTGTGCGGGCAAGAGGTTGAATCACGGTCACTTCCGCAAGTCTGTGCGGCCAGCAAGTTAGGTAAAGTTCATCCGGGCTGATCGCACTACACCGGCATACCGGTCGAGAACCGAAACCACCGTCCTGCCTCGCCTTTTGAAATGTTTTAATCCGATTTTCCAAAAAAGAGGTCTTCGTTAGATGTTCCGTTTGCCGAGTTCGGCTTTCTCGACTGCCGGAGCTAATTTTGCTTAACCCTTTGAGCACGAGTGATTTGGCGAGATTTTACTATTGGAGCCTACTCAAACGAAGTGCCGGTTCCGGACTTCGACAGATTGGGGAAACTTAATCTGAAGCTATTTCAGCGGGAGAGCTACAACTAACAGAGTCGGGCTTTTACGCTCACAATCACACACTGCTAGCCACGGAGCGCTGCGCGCCCAACTGAAAAGAAGACGAGCGTTTTCTCGTCCGCTGCCAATCAGTTCGACAAGCTTGCTGGAGATAGGAAAGCTTATCAGTGTCGGCATGAACCCTTTGGTGGACGGTACCGGGACCTGAAGCACTAAGGCGTCCCAATTCTTCGCATAAGTAAGAGAGGCGTCTAAAAGAAGGTACGGAGTCGTCCAGGCACCGGTTGGAAAAATCGTAATCTCATCGCGCGAAGGCGACATCAAACCTATTTGCGCAGGGAGCAGTCGTTTTGCGGCCCGTCTGAGTGTTTCCGCGCTGAGGCTGCGACTCCCTATGATTGCTATTGAATCGCTTGCTGTATACGTCGCACTCGCCGTCGGAGCGCCAACGACGCGAGTACTCCGCTTTTGAAAGTCATACTCGAACACACCGGGAAATCTCAAATCGCGGTAGGACAATTCAGTGGCATAAAGAATTCGATCTTCAGCTTGTGACCAGCCCAAAAAGACAAGTTGCGAGAGACTATTTAGTTTGGTCTCTGCGCATAAAAAACTGTCAGTATCAAATACAACCGCCCGGCCATTGTTTGCTGAGCTGACAAGGATTCGCTTTCCGCTAGGGCTCACCACAAAACGCGAAAAATCAAAGGCCGACGCGCAAATTGGATAGATTTGTGAATTATCGCCCGGTGCTTCGACATTCAGACGATAAAGCCCAGCAAAGTTAAAATTTTGCACTTTCGATTTCAGATCTAGGCTCGGTCCCAAGCCTACTATCAGGTTCTTCGAATCCTTCCAAAAGACGGTAGCCGCCTCGGCAACCCCTGGAAAACGCGCAATTTTACGGTTTTCGGCCGAAGCTTTAAGCTTACGAACGAAAATTTCGGTCGTGTCGGCGTCGGGGTCGGCAGCTACTATCGCAACCGCCCCATGGTCGGGGCTGACGGCAAAGTCCAGAAGGCCGCCAAGGTCAAGCTTCGTAGGCTTATCGTAATGATACAAAGTGAGTGAGCTAACGGAGTTACGTTTTGTCTGTTTGTGGAGGTCGAAGCGTAAAGCCAAGAGCCGGCTCGCACTTGGGCTAAACAGGTAAAGGGAAGAATCGTTTTGGGACCATAGCGGCGGCAGTTGCGTCTCGAACTCAGAGGGCAGAGGAACGAACGCGACTACCTTTACCCCGGGCAGTAGCGCGAAAGGCCCCACTTTGACCCGACCGGCAACAGCAGTGCTAGTAGACGGATGTTCTGGCCGTACATGTTTGCGTGCAGCACAGCTGGCTAGCAAAACGATTGCAAGCACAAGCGCAAACTGTCTGCGAGCTAGACGGAAGTTCATGGCATACTTGATAGTGTTAGTAAAAAGTATAAGGCGCTGATGCTCCATAGCGCGCAGACAAAACTTACTCTTAATCAAGCGTATGGCAGACGGGTAAATGTTCAGAGACACACGCCTCATCGTTGGCTTATTAGCCCTTGTGTTCGGCCTCTTGTGCTTTGCAGATGGATGGCGCGTTTTAGGGCTGACAATCCTAACTGTCGCGTTCAGCTTAACAACGCTCTACATAGCACTAGTCGTTTGGCCGACCCGAATTCGCAAGGGCAGCGTCCTTGTGATTCGTCTCACTGGCGCAATCCGCGAGCTGGGTGTCCCGCCGATTTTTCAACGGCTCGCCGGCAGAGTCACGCCTAGCCTTTACGAGCTTTCAACAGTTTTCGATTTTTGCGCGAACGACTCGCGGGTAAAGGCCGTCTTGGTTGAACTTGCTGATCTCAATGTCGGCTTAGCTGCCGCTCATGAACTAGGATCTGCGCTGCGCAGGCTAAGCGAGCATGGCAAACGCACGGTGGCGCTGCTTAGTGGCGATTCGATCGGAGTACAAGAGTATTTGATAGCCGCCGGGGCAAGTGAGATCGTCGCCAACCCAAACCTGACGCTTGCGATGCTCGGCGTGGCGAGCGGTTCTTTTTTCCTGAAGCGAGCGCTCGACAGGCTCGAGGTACAGGCGCAGGTGCTTCAATGGAAAGAATACAAAGGTGTTGGCGAGACGTTTACTAGCGACCGCATGTCGCCGGCGCTTCGCGATAGCCTTGAGCGCTTGGTCCAGGACTGGAAGGAAGTGTTGGTAGAGTGCGTTTCGAAGTGGCGGGGCATAAACAACGACCAGGCGCGCGGTCTCTTAGAAAAAGGGTTTCTCAGTGCCTCATCCGCAAGGTCGCTAGGACTGATCGACCGAATCGGCCACTTCGAGGATTTGCAAAGGGAGCTCACCGACGACGACAAAAAATTCGTCGTTGTTGACACGTATTTCAGGCGTGCCCGTTATTTCTCTTCCCTCAGACGTGGGGCACGGCTCGCCCTTATCTATGGCGTGGGACCTATAGTGACAGGAGAGGTTTCGGCCGGCGACTTTATCGACGGAGAAGAGATGGCCTCCGCGCTGGAGCATGCCTCTAAAGACTCGTCGATCGCGGCAATCGTGCTGCGGATCGATAGCCCCGGCGGGTCGGCAGTTGCTGCCGACACGGTTTGGAGAGCGATCAAGGCCGCGCGAGAACGCAACAAGCCAGTGATAGTGTCGATGGGAAACGTGGCCGCATCTGGAGGGTACTATATCGCTTGTGCAGCTGACGCTGTCGTCGCTGATCCAGCTACAATCTCGGGTTCAATTGGGGTCGTGTATGCAAAATTTAGCCTAGGTAAGTTTCTTGCGCGCCTCGGCATTGACTTCGATCTGGTCAAAACAGCGGAAATTTCCGACGCACTTTCTATCGTCCGAGCCTTAAGCACACAAGAACTGTCGCAATTAGACAGCGTGATGGGCGAGCTCTACAACAATTTCACGCAGCGCGTGGCTCAGGCAAGGGGCTTGAGCTACGCCCAAGCAGAGGAAGTCGCGCGGGGTCGCGTCTGGAGCGGCCTAGCGGCAAAGGCGTGTGGTCTCGTCGACGAAATAGGAGGGCTTACTCGAGCGATCGAGCTCGCACGCGAAAAGGCCGGTCTTTCCCCCGAAAAACCTTATCGACACGTCCTTTATTATCCTTCGCCTTGGCGCTTGAGGTTAAGTTTGGGCGTTCCGCTCAGGCCGTTAAGCCTACCATTGGAAAACTCTTTAACTCCTATTCTTGGGCCGTACACAAGCTGGATACCGGCCTTAACAAAGCTACTTTCGCACAACACCCCTTTGCTTTTAGGACTGTTATTCTGATTTGCGCCTTGCGATGCGATGCTTTGCTGCCGCCTGTGCTTTGGTCAACGTTCAAGTTCCTCGCGAATTGAGTACATTTTTTGGCGTGCCTCGGTGATATAGGCGTCGAGATTTCTTCGATGATTGGCAAAGAGCCCAGTCGGCGAACCGTCAAGGACTATCAAGGGCTTCATCACCGCGGCCTTGCCCAACGGGGCGATCGTCTCGTCGAAAAGAGTAGCTAAAACCGGCTTAACCCGCAGCGAATTGCTGTATTCCCGCCGCACGGCCTTCATCATGTGAAACATCACGTGCGCGTAGCCTTGAGCGTGGTAGAAGTAGTCGTCGACGTCCCATGGGTATACAGGGTCACCGTTGTCCTTGCGCGTGCGGTATAAGTTGGCATGCGCGTCACCTAACAAGTCGGTCCATGCCTGAAACAGACGGATTAACTCGATGTTGCGCTGATTTAACGGTCGCGAGGTCGGAGGTCGAGTGTGCAGGCCCGCTACGTAGGCCCGCAGATGCCTTATTCCATCCTCGTACTTGGACTCTGCCGACGGAAAAATCCACTTAAAAGGGTCGTTGCGGAAATCCGTGTCGGCTATGACTAAGTTCGGATCGTACTGGTTGGAGGAAATTTTCGTCAGATGGTCCTTGAAAACGCGACAGGTTTCTCGTACAGCCATAATTATTCCCAGCTGGCGATCAGAATTGTTGTCCGCCATCAAATATGGTCCCCATATGACAAGGTCATTCGGTCGCCAACCGAAGCCGGTGTGTAGCTCGTGGTCCATGATTTCAGCTAGTGTCGTTGCGTAGATTTCGCCTGGAACGAACGGCTTATCAGGCGGAAAAGCTTTGTCCACGTCGTATGGTAGGCGATCGTGATATTTCTGACCGAAATGGAGGGCAAGAATAATCGCTCCCCATCCGAGAAGGATCAAAGCCAAATAAATTGCGTATCGTCTTAACATCGACCTGCCTCTGGCGCTTTGCTCCGGCTTAGCAAAAGCTTACAGCTTTCCTTTGAACGGGCGAGCGCCGCGAAAATCGACCAACGGCGCACCCAGAATTCCCATCGGAGCAGCTCTAGATCGACAAACACAGTTGCCGCGTGCTCCCTCCACACAGTAGCGAAGAGAAGCGTGCCGTCCGCTTTCTTTTTACCGGCTTAAAATCGGTCGGCGGTCCAGAAGAGAGCGTTTCTGGACGACACAGCGGCGAAAAAATCCCGCTCTGACGCGAATCCCAAGGACTTCAAGACGCGCGCGCTGTCGACTAAGCGCCACATGTAGTTGTTGTCGGCGTAATAGGTTAAAGAGAATCCCCGCTGACGAAGGTCAGCCTCGAGAGGCGGATCGTGAGCGGTTTGCGTGAGCAACCCGGCGGCTGCGCTGCCTTCATTTGTCGGCAGTAGAAGCGACGCTAGAGGGTCACAAGCCAAAAAGCTTTCCCGAGCGCGTCCGCAGGCCAAAGCGAGCAGATGCTCGAACAGAGATACCATTATGTGACGGGCGTCTGGCTCGTATCCATACTCCATCACCAGCGGCAACTCAAAGTAGCGAATTATTCGCGCGTAGGCTGCCAGGGGCGAGTTGAGCTCGGCCGACCGGGCGACTACAAACAACTCCTCAGGGTTCCCAGCATAGACTAAATTTCCACGCCAATAAGGCAAGTCGCGCACAATGCTGGTATTAAATTGCCCACTGTAACGGTCGTAGATCGCGCTAACCCGAGCGAGGTCCGCCTCCGCGTCAAACCTGCGAAATACCACGTTTGCCACTGGGGAATCCGGGAACGAGCCGTCTTTGGGCGGAGACAGGATCGTAATGGTCCGCGGCACGCTGCGCCATCCAAACCGTTGGTAAAAATCGATCCTATCGCTGAACAGAAGCGAAACTTCGAAGCCCTCCCGCTCCATTGTGGCTACGGCTAGCGATAGGAGCGAAGACCCGATTCCGCGACCACGGTAGTCGGGATGAACGAACACGGAACCCAACCCGGCAGCGGAAAAGCTACGACCGCATAGCCTAATCCGGCGATCGAAAATCTGGGCGGTGCCGACCAAGCGACCATCGATCCGGGCTACAAGGCACAGAGCGTCGCGAAACGAGGGATCGTTATGGTTGTAGCGCGCAAAAAAGTTTCTGTCTCCGTACCAAAGAGCCAACAAGTCCAACACTTCGTCCCGCTCGTCAAAACGTGCGCTTCGTAGCTCCATCGTTCAGCGGATGTCGAAATTCAGCTGCACGGGCTGACCGTTTCGCATGACGGTAAGCGAAATTGACGGGCGGTCGCGCAAGAGGCTGAGCATCTCAAGCGCGCGAGCTGGATCGTTAACCTCTTGACCCTCTACCTCTGTTATTATGTCTCCATTTTGCAGTCCGAGTTGGCTGAAGATCGAACCTGGTTGAATCTCCGATAGCCTAAAACCTTCGATCTTGCCGTTACGCAAATTAGGGGTCGCTCGGGCCTGCATCAATAACTGCCCCATATTTTGCAGGCTTCGGTCGACAGTGGAGCGGTTTATCTGCCAGTGGTTTGTGCCAACTTGCCGCACGCCGGGATACGGCGTGAGTGCGCGGCCCCCAAGTGACGAGGGCGTTGCTGCCTGCTCGGCCGCAGGCGGCATCTCGACACTAGCTAATTGGCCCCCGCGATCGATTAGGATGCGGTTCTTTTCGATTCCCACTATTCGCCCCACGCCAGGGATTTCATCTTGCAGGCGATAAAGCGATTGCTTGCGTGTAATTTCGTCTTCTACCACTGCGTAGGGTCGCGACCGGCTCAGCTGTGAAGTACCGAGCAGGCGCAGATGAAGATCGACGGCCTTTACTACCGTGCGCGCGTGAACCTGTTTAACCTTATTGAAGATGTCGCGTTCGACGATTAGTTGAAATTCGCTGCGCGAATAAGGTCGCCCTGCGCGTCTGGGTGGCCGAGCGGAATAAATCGGAGGTGCTTGCATACTTATAAGCCGCCACTCGACTATGTCGTTCACGACCTGAGCGGCCGCGAAAGCGATGCCGGCGATTAGCGCGAAGTTGAGGGCTACGACGTGGTTTTCAGTTAGCCTTAAAAACATCTACAAAATTGTTTGCGCCTCGTACGAGCATTCCTCGATCATTCGACGCGGCTCATAATTCCATCGACCCTTCCAACGCTCGATCGTCAACACCGCCTGATTGCGGCCGCTACGCGCAAGATCGAGCATCGGATAAAGATAGATGCTTTCGTCCTCGCCGCGCTCGTTAAGCGCCCGAGTTCGTTCAAGACCAGAGATGGCGATTGCCAAAAGCTCGACGGCAAGATCCTTTAGCCGAAGTTTCCCAACCTTGGCTTCGAGCCCTAGCTTATGCGCCATGTCGGTAATTCTAAGGCGCTCATCGAAGCTCCAGTGCCTAACCAGATCCCACGCTCCATCCAACGCGTCCCGTTCGTAGAGCACACCCTTGATTAACGCCGGCAGCGCAAGCATCAAGTTTGGCGGCTGACTGTCCGCGCATCGCACTTCGATATACCGCTTGAGTCGAACCTCCGTAAAAATGGTCGTAAGATGGATAGCCCAATCCCGAAGCGTCGGGCGCTCGCCCCTCCATCCATGCTCCATGAACTGTCGAAAAGTCAGGCCAGGTGGCGCAGTAAGGTCGAGGTAGCGCCCGTCGCGCACCAAAAAGTACATGGGGACGTCCAAAGCGTAGTCAACATAGTCCTCGAAGCCTGCGTCGTGGCGAAACAAAAACTCAGGCGTGCCGCATCGGTCAGGGTCAGTCTGCGTCCAAATATGGCCGCGAAAGCTTTGATACCCGTTAAGGCTTCCGTCGCTCAAGGGAGAGTTGGCGAAAAGCGCGTATATTAACGGAGTCAAGCCGGCACTTACTCGAAGCTTACGCATCGCGTCGGCTTCGTCGCTATAGTCGACGTTGGTCTGGACGCCAGCGGTCTGCTTCATCATCCGTTGACCGAGCCGCCCCTTACGCGCCATGTAGGGAAACATAATGCGGTACCGAGCCTTGGGAATAAGCTCGATCTCGTCCAATGTGCTGAGCGGTTGCATCCCGAGTCCCAGCAACGTAACGTCGAACTGCCGGGCAACGGCAACGAGTTGTTCGACATGGCGCGAGAACTCTCGATAGGCACTATGAATAGTATCGCACTGCTCCCCGGAAAGCTCGATCTGGGCGCCCGGCTCGAGCGTAATAGCGGATTTGGGTCCTCGCAGAGCTAGGGCACGTCCGTCTTCTTCTTCTACGGTATAGCCGAAGCGTTCGGCGATTGCCCGCAACATCTGCTCGACGCCACGGCTTCCTGAATAAGGCACCGCCTTACCACTGAGGCTTGAGACGGCGATGGTCTCGTACTCGGTGCCAACTTTCCAGTCTTTTTTGGGTTTTGCGCCGTCTTGGAAGTAGCGAACGAGCTCCTCTTTGCTCGTAATTTCATAATCCATTAGCTTTTCGCCGTCCGCCAAACCAGTGGTCATATGACTAATTTTAAGGCCAATAGTTTATGCCAAGAGAATGCTACGCCGAAGTACGGCAGTGCAACTGGGTTCCTCAGCTCAAGACCGCTTCGTACTCGTGGTCGAAACTCGCGGAAGAGCTTGCGGTCGACGGTTTTCAAACGGATTAGGTCAGACCGACCGCACGACCCGCAATGCGGCCGAGCAAGGCTGTTTCGCGAAATGATAGCAAACTAACTAGCTTACCGAACGATTCCTAGTAGCACCCAAGGAGGCAACCGGCTAGCTTATCTTGCGAGGCCATTCGCTACAAAGCCTTGAGGCTTAAGTGGCGATCGTCACGGCGTTACTTCCGTGCAGGCTTGATCGTGCACACACGCGTACCTTTAGAAGTTCTAGTTACGTCGAAGCCGACGATATCGCCCTCATTTAAAAGCTCGAGTCCTGCATTTTTGCCGCCTGACCTTGCCCCTAGTACTGTGACGAAAGGAAATTGAAAAACCAGTTCACGACCGCTTGCGGAGCGAATCACACCCCAGCCTCTGTTTCGATCTAGCTTGATTATGGTCCCCACGTAAAAGTTCGGTCCGATGCTGTCGGGATACGACCCGGTAGAAAGCGCTGTTGAAATTGCGGTGGTCGAGGAATCGGGCGACGAAACCACGAGGTTGGTTGAATTCAACCGATCGATTTCGTCCCTTGGAGAATTCTCAGGCATGATTGTCATAGGTTCTTGTCAACGGCTTTATCTAGATGGTAGCTTAATGCCACCTACTCGACCAGCGCTGTACGCAGTGGTCTCCTTGCAGTTGCTGATAAACGGGGGTAGCGGACTGCTTAGAAAAACATCTAGCAGATTTGGTTGCCTTTTAGCTGGGTTATCCATAGCGCTAGTCGCCTCTACGCTCGAAACCGGGTGGGCTGCAAGACGGTTGTATTTGCTTCAAGACCAGGATTGGATGGGCACTGCGTTCAAGCTTCGCTACCCGCGTGCAGTTTCCGAATCTGAATCGCTGCTTCAGGCCGATACGACACCGACTGACGCTTTCTCCTCCCATGGAAGGATGCAAACGCTACTTGCCGACTATCCGCTCAATCCCCAGACGTCCTTGCCTCCGGTCACACGCTTTGCCCAGGCCGATTCGAATACGTTCTCGGCAGTAGAAAAAGTCGTTTTTGCTAACCTAAGCTTCGTCGGTGGTTCAAAAGAGCTCTCTGAGGTGGGGAAGGGGCGATGCCAGCTGATCCTGAAACGATTTCGGCAACATCGTTTGATTAACGTCGTGATAGAGACAGCTTCCGGTGTCGACCGCGAGCAAGCGGTGGAACTTGCGCTGGAGCGTGCCAGGGCTCTACGCGACACTCTCGAGAGTCTTGGAATACCGCAAGAGTTAATCACAGAGCCCAAGTTGCTTGACTCCGAGCGAAGCGCGGATAGCGGGAGCGGGTGGGCGAAATCGGTGATGCCTACGGTGCAGTTTTTGATTCTAACTGGTGCGGGTCATTGAGCCATCAACGTTTGAACACGCCAGGCATAGCAACCTTTTGGCCTTCGCTTAAATAATGTACGCGGGCACTTCTTCAAGTGCACATGTTTTGTTACTAGGAGCCTAACTCACAAACCTTTTCGGGTTTTGTTTCTTTTTCGGTTAGCTAATCCTGAACCGCTCGAACTATCTGCTGTTCCGCCTTTCGAGTAATTCGTCCAACTTCTTGGCTTGTTCAAGGGCACGAAGTTCCTCGTAGCCCCCGATGAGCTGTCCGTCGATAAAGATTTCTGGAACTGTCCGCCTGCCGTTAGCTCTTCGGATCATCTCCGCCCGTAAGTCGGGATCATCGGTAACGTCTATTTCCTCAAACTCGACGCCCTTTCTCCGCAACAGAGCCTTAGCTCTGTCGCAGTAAGGGCAATAGGTTGTGGTGTAAATTTCGACTCTAGCCACTGTTCGAGTAATCCTTCCAAAAGTTTTCAGTTTGGCTTAGCGAAACCCGCGACCTGCGGATACCGTGAGCTATCGCACGGCGGTGTAAAATCGCTTGAGAAACGCTGGCGGAACACCTAGTAGGAACATCATTTTTATGAACCACATGAGGAGGGTCGTGCGCAAGACCCCATGTTTTTGCCACCGTCTGGCAGACGTTATCACGCGCGAACGCAGGCAGGCGATTTTTCCCATCCGTTTCAGTCGACGGGCGAAGTCAAGGTCTTCACAGATCTCAATCGCTTTATATCCTCCGAGCGCTTCGAATACCGATCTGCGCACGAAAAAGGATTGATCCCCGGTGCCGACCTTTGTCAGACGGGACCGCAGATTAATTAGCGTTGCTATCAATCGATAAACCATCCGCGGATCGTCAAGTTCGACGTCAAAGCGGCCGCCGACAACCGCCGAGTCATTCAGGGCAAGCTCGATTTGCTCCTGAAAATCAGCAGGTACCAAGGTGTCGGCATGAACGAACGCCAAGATGTCGCCCTTGGCCTCGCGCGCTCCGTAATTCATCTGGAGCGCCCGCCCAGCAGGCGCCTTCAGAAGTTTGTCACATCGTCCGGCTACCAACTCAAGGCTTCCGTCAGTGCTGCCACCATCCACAACGATTAGCTCAGCCCCAGGGGCGCCGGCGCGCAACGCACTCAAGCTTTTCGCAATCGCCAGACGCTCGTTCAGCATCGGCACGATCACCGATAAGCGTTCGCCCATGATGGAAGCTTAACCGCCCCAGGTTGCGGTCATTCGTCGATCGGCGGATTCACGAGGCAAACCGTTTTTTGGCTAATTGGAAAGTCTTTGATACGGACTTTCCTGCCCACGATCTCGAGACGCCCTTGCTGAAACAGTGCGATCGCCTGGGGATAAATTCGGTGCTCTTGCTCCAAGATACGCTCGCGCAGCGTCTGTTCCGTATCGTCGGGATAAACTGGCACTGCAGCCTGGATGATGATCGGCCCTTCGTCGACCTTTTCGGTCACGAAATGGACCGTACATCCGGCCAACCTTACGCCGTACTCTACCGCAGCGCGCTGCGCGTCGATTCCTGTAAAAGCGGGTAGAAGCGATGGATGGATATTCATCACGCGGTTGGGAAAGGCTGACAACAACACGTGGGTGAGAATTCTCATGAAGCCGGCGCATACGACTAATTCCACGTCGTGCTCTTTGAGCACTCTGACAAGTTCGGCGTCGAAGTCTTCGCGGCGCGCAAAGCGCCGATGGTCGATCACTGCCGTTGGTAAGCCGTGCCGAGATGCCCGCTCGAGTCCAGGGGCATTCGCTTTATTCGAAATCACGATCGCTATCTCTGCTTTAAGCTCGCCGCGTTCGATCGCATCGATGATCGCCTGCAGGTTGGTTCCTGCGCCTGAAATCAAAACTCCTAATCGAATCCGCTCGTTTGTCGCCATCGAAGCGTCCTTTTTGCCGCGCTGCGAAGCCGTTAGTCGAAAATAACTCGCCGCTTGCCTCGCTCGAGCATACCGATTCGGTAAGCAGGCAGCTTTCGGCGCTTCAAAAATGCGATAACCCGGTCGGCAAACTCCGCAGCGGTGACGACGATCATTCCAAGTCCGTTGTTGAACGTGCGATTCATTTCGTCCTGGCTAACGTTGCCCAAAGTAGCGATTAATTTGAAGATCGGGGGTACGGGCCACGAGCCGGTTTTGATCCTAGCGGCCAGGTTCTGGGGTAAGACCCGGGGCAAATTATCGACAATCCCGCCTCCGGTTATATGAGCAACGGCCTTTATCGGAAACCGACGCCGGATCTCGGTAATGAGCCCAGCGTATATCCGAGTCGGGCGCAGTAACTCCTCTCCCAGGGTGCATCCTAACTCAGGCACCACGGACTCAAGGCGAAGTTTGGCGTGCTCGAGCAACACTTTGCGCGCCAGCGAAAAGCCGTTGGAATGAAGTCCACTCGAAGCAAGACCGACTAGCGCGTCTCCCTCCCTGAGGCTACTGGGCGAAGGAAGCTCATCCAGGCTGGCGATCCCGACCGCGAATCCCACGAGATCATACTCGCCGTCGCCGTAAATCCCGGGCAGTTCAGCGGTTTCGCCTCCTACCAAGCTAATCCCCGCCATCGCGCATCCCCGCGCCACACCTTTCACCACTTCGCTCACCACGCGTGGATCGAGCTTGCCCATACCGATGTAGTCGAGGAAAAACAGCGGGCGCGCCCCACAGCAGATGATGTCGTTGACGCACATCGCGACGCAGTCGATTCCCACGGTGTCGTGACGCCCCAATGCAAAAGCAATTTTGAGCTTCGTTCCGACACCGTCGGTCCCAGCCACGATTACTGGCGCGCGCCGAGCATTACTCGAGCGAATCCTTACTGCGCAGCCAAAGCCGCCGATACCTTCAATCACATCGGGGCTTAAAGTCTTGCGGGCAAGGCGCCGCAGAACCGGAACAAGCGCGTTTGCCGCGTCGACATCAACCCCAGCGTCCTTGTACGTAAACCCGCGTTTAGTCATGTCGTGGCTTAGGCTTTATCGCCAACGCACTGGCCCGCCACGATCGTCGGCCATCGTGACGAGAAGCCAAACCTTCGCGATATTCGAGCAGCTCTAAGTCCGCAAGCATCTCCCTTAGCTCCCAATGTCTAAGCAAAAAAGCCGGATTTCGGGGACGGCCGATTTCAGCCTGATCGATTAAAAAGGTATCGAACACAAGCATTCCGCCCGGCTTAAGTGCTCGTTTAAGCTCAGCAACGAGCGGGCGGCAGAGGAAGTTAACGTTGACGATTACGTCGAACGTGTCGACTGGTAGCGGGAATCGCCCAAGGTCAGCCGCCACCGGGTAGATCGGCAGCTGCAGCTTTTTTGCGACGTCGTGCAAAACGGCTAGCACCGCAAGCGAGTTGTCTACGGCAACGACGCGATTACCGACTGAGGCCAGCAAAACGCTATGGCGCCCTGTTCCGCATGCCACGTCAAGCACCAAACCTTTCGGTAGGCGCGGTAACACTTCCAAAACGAACGGCTCGGGCTCGGCGAGCTCACACTCCTCTTTGACCCTCGCGTGGTCGGATTCGCAGATCATTAGAGAGCCCTTGCCAAAGTGAGGACATGAACGAATGCGGCGCCCGACTCTAGCAGCGCTCTGGCACATTCGTCGGCTGTCGCTCCGGTAGTCATCACGTCGTCAACCAGCAAAATTCTGCGCCCACGGATGCGCCAAGGCCTGGTTACTTTAAAGACTCCCCTTACGTTTTGTAGCCGCTCGTCGCGCGATTGCGCAGTCTGGGGAAGCGTCGGCTTTGCGCGTACAAGGCTTGCAACGTCGAGCGGAAGCCCCAGTTTGCGCGCCACTTCACGAGCGATCAAAGCCGCTTGATTAAACCCTCGCCATCGCAACCGCTTTGAATGTAAAGGGACAGGGAGCACTAGGTCGTATCCTTCTTGACCTAGAGGAAGCGGTCCCTCCAAGCACTGGCGAAGCGCCCTTACCAAAGCTTGGTCCAATCCGTATTTATGGCGCCGCAACACGACGCTCAAAGGGCTACTATCACCGTCAGAGGAAGCAGAGTATCGAAACAGGGCGCGGGCCTTCTCAAAGTGCGCAGGTGAAACACGACATCGTCCACACACCGTCGGGCTCGTAACTGTCCCCGAGATCGGTATTCCGCAACGCTCGCACCAAGGTTCCCGCACACGCTCAAGACTAGCAAAACAGTTTTTACAAAAGATTCGTCCCTCTGCCGCCTCGAGCGCCATGTCGCACGCAGCACACCGCGGAGGAAAGAAAAAATCCAAAAACAAGCTTAGCGCTGATATGTGCATCCTGGCAGAGCTCTCTCTGGTCACAGGCCTAACGTTCCAAGACGTCGAGGCCACTTGAGAACTTTTTTCGACTGCGCCCAAGCAGTAAAATCAGCCATGCTATGGAAAAGCCGCTGTCGGGAATAAGAGTAATCGACTGGACGATTTGGCAGCAAGGACCGGTTGCAACGGCGATGCTAGCCGACCTCGGTGCCGAGGTGATCAAGATTGAAGAACGCGAACGGGGTGACCCTGGGCGTGGTGTCTTAGCAGTTGCTGGCATACCGGTTAATAACGGATTACCGAACTTTTATATCGAGGCCAATAATCGCCACAAAAAAAGCCTTACTGTCAACCTGAAAGAGCCCGAGGGGCGGCAGATAATATACCGTCTTGTGGCCAAAAGCGATGTATTTGTCCAAAACTTTCGCAAAGGCGTAGCTGAGCGTTTGGGACTCAGCTACCAACAACTTCGTGCGTACAATCCGCGGTTGATCTACGCCAACGCAACCGGCTACGGGCCGCAGGGAGCAGAAAGCGGTGAACCGTCTTTCGACTACTTGGGTGAAGCGCGCTCGGGAATAATGATGGCGATAGGCAATGCCGACGGAGAGCCGTGTTACATTTATGGCGGCATCGCCGACCAGATGGGGGCGATTATGCTCGCCTACGGCATCGTGGTGGCACTCCTGGTACGCGAACGTTTCGGCATTGCTCAGGAAGTCCATACGTCGCATCTCGGTTCGATGATTGCGTTGCAGGGCCTGAACGTCTCATGCCGCGCTATGATGGGGACGCAAATGGTGCCCAAGCCTCGGACGCAGGCTTTCAATCCCTTATGGAACCATTACAAATGCGCCGACGGTAAATGGATTTGCCTGGGGATGCTACAAGCAGACCGCTACTGGAAAGACTTTTGCCGGGTGATGGGAATCGAGGACCTGGCCGACGACGAGCGCTTTTGCGACGTCGTTGCACGCGGCAAAAATGCCCAACAGTTAATCGAAATCTTGGACCGCATATTTGCCACCAAACCCCGCGACGAATGGGTTCGTAGACTTCGCCAAGGCGGTGACTTTGTATTCACAGTCGTCAACTCGATTGACGACTTGCCGGACGATCCTCAGGTTATCGCAAACGAGTATATCGTAGACTACGTCCACCCAACGATCGGTCCTACCAAAATCGTCGGTTTGCCGATCAAGTTCAGCCAGACGCCCGGCGACCCATTCGGACGCGCGCCAGAACTCGGTGAACACACCGAACAGATTATGACAGAGCTTCTCGGCTATAGCTGGGACGAGGTCGAACAGCTGCGCGCAAAGGGCATTATTTGATTTTGCAGCAGCCGGTTGTAGCCCCAACGAGATGCCGAAATGTACTAGTGAGGGCGTGGCAAACCCGAGACAAGGTCGATTCAAACCTGTCGCAGCTCAAAATCATCAGGGCAAACGCGGTCATTCGCAATTTAATGTGGAAGGGTAAGTTGCACTGCGGAGGTAGGAATAGATGGACGATAGGCAGAAGATTGAGGAACTCTACGTGAGGTACGCGTTTGCGATCGACGGCCGCCAGTATGACGAGTGGATAAGCTGTTTTACAGAAGACGGCGTCTTCGACAGTTCGCGGATGGGCCGGTTTGCGGGACGCGATGAGCTGCGTAAATTCGTCGAAAAATATGAACGCTTACTTGAAGGCGGCCAAATCCGTCACGTAATCAGTAACGTTCTTGTGGACGTTGCCGGCGAGCGAGCCCGTGGAAGATGTTATCTGAACCTTTATCTAACTAAAAACGGCAAGACCGAAATGATAGGTGTAGGAACTTACGAGGACCAGCTAAGGAAGGTTGACGGTAGATGGCTTTTTGAAAGCCGCAAAGTAGTATTGGACGTTTGATATTCGGCGCAGCTCAAAAGGTGGTTTGTCTGGGCTTAAGTTCGGCAAGTCCGAATACAACCACCCGTTAGAATTCAGACACGATCAAGGCGAATCCAGCGCCTAGCCTAGGGGCTGGATTCGCCTTGGCTTACACTGTCAACGTTCGGGTCGCCGCAAGACGTTCCTTGGCCCGTTCCAGAGCCTTATTTTCGGCTTCTTCTCGGGTTTTTCCGGAAGCCCCAGCTATATTAGCTCCGGGCGACACGTTGTCAACTGTGGCAATCCATTCATCGCCCACCTTGTAGCTGACCACCCGTATCTCCCACCTTCCTACGGTTTCCTTACGTTCTCTGTACCCTTCAGCTCTCATACCTAACCTTTACAACTTCGCCGAAGATGTTCTGAGAGGACGTGGAAAATTTACCGTTCGACAGGCACGCCAACCATGTTGCCCCATTCCGTCCAGCTACCGTCGTAATTGCGCACGTCCTTATACCCGAGCAGATACTTCAGGACGAACCACGTATGGCTCGATCGCTCTCCGATTCGGCAGTATGCGATGACAGGTTTGTCTTCGGTGACGCCCTTTTCTGCGTAAATCTTCTTCAGTTCGTCTGCTGACTTAAACGTGCCGTCCTCGTTGCATACCAAGCCCCACGGTATGTTCTTGGCACCCGGAATATGGCCGCCACGCTGGCACGTCTCTGGAAGGCCGGGAGGCGCGAGTATTTCCCCTGTAAACTCGGCCGGGCTCCGCACGTCAACTAGGACAGCTGACTTGTTCTCCATCGCTTTGTACACATCCTGCATCATAGCCCGGATACTTAGGTCGGGGTCCTGCGCCTTATAATTCGTACGCGGTACTTTAGGAACCTCTTTAGTCAGTTCCCGGCCCTCGGATAACCACTTTTTGCGGCCACCATTCATTAGTTTGACCGACTTGTGGCCATAGATTTTGAGCTGCCAGAACGCCCAGGCTGCAAACCAGTTGTTGTTGTCTCCGTACAGGATGACGGTGGTGTCGGGCTCGATTCCCGACTCGGACATCAGCTTTTCAAAGTCCTCTTTACTGATGATGTCGCGTCGCACCGTATCACAAAGCTGGGTCTGCCAATTCCACGCGATCGCTCCAGGAATATGACCATGCTCGTAAGCCGAAGTATCGACATCGACCTCTACGATCCGAATTCCAGGGTCATTTTTATGCTCATCTACCCACTGGGTAGAAACCAATACTTCCGGATGTGCGTACTCAGCCATAGAACTCTTTCCTTCTATCGAGGTGAAATGTACCGGCGGGTTGCCACCGGAGACCACGCACAGGATGCGTGAAGAGCTAGGTTCTACTCACTAACCTAGTTCCTAGACGTGCTAATTACAAGCATATCAGCCCGCCCGCCGAACAAAAATCTTTAGGGTAAACCGCGAGACGGAAAATAGGTAGCTATTCGGTTCAATTGCGTCTTAGGTAGCTGCCCTGTCCGACGCAAGCTAACGTTGCCGACTCTACGCTTCGATAAACGCGAGCTTGCAAAGAAGGGCGGCCATCGAAGCTTACGTGAAAAAGAGCTAGCTCGGCGCGCTTCCTAATCAGGGGTCGCCTGACATCAATTTAAGTTGCTTCAGAACCGTTTGGAGGTCAGTGGGAAGCGGCGCTTCGACGTCCACTGCGGCCCCAGTAGGCGAGATAAGCGCTAACGACCGCAGATGAAGGAAAATGCGTCCTGGAGCAAGCAACGGCAGGGGCGCGGAGCCGTAGAGCGTGTCGCCCACAAGCGGCAGACCGACTCCTGCCAGATGAAGCCGAATCTGATGACGAACTCCCGTAAGTGGCTTAATTCGCACCAGCGTGTACTTCTCACCAGACCAAACAGGCTCAACGTAACTCAAGGCTTTCTGTGGTCTACCCCGCCATCGTTTGGCGCCCTCTGATAACAGAACCATCCGACGCGGATCGGTGGGGTGGTGCGCAATCGGAGTGCGTATCTCAAGTGGCTCAACCAGTCGACCACACACTAGTGCCTCGTATATTCGCGTGATTTCACCGCTGCGTAGCTTGCGACGCAACTCGGTGAGAGCTTCTAAGTTGCGGGCCACCATCACGGCTCCCGAGCTACCGTTGTCCAGGCGATGAACCAAACCACCTTCGAGGGGTTTGAAACCGACGCTTGCGGTTTCAGGATAAAGAGCCACAACGCCGTTCATCAGCGTTGAGTCTTCAGCGAAGTTTAACGGATGGCATGGGATGCCGCCTGGCTTGGCGACGACAACGAGCGCGCTGTCAGCGTAAAGCACCGATAGCGCAATGGCAGGGTTAGCTTTAAGAACTTGCGGGCCAAGCTCTGCCTGGTCAACTTCAAGCCGATCTTCGGGCCCGACAACGTCACCCTTTTTTAAGCGTCTACCACCGGCGCGGATCGCTCCGCGTTCGATCAGCTTTTGCGCTTGCCGACGCGATCCAGCAAGGCCAAGCTCGACCAGCAAGCGGTCCAGACGAACAGCCGCTTGACCTTCCGGCAACTGTAATTCCATCGCCGGCCGTCAGTTCTCTGGTCTTCCAGCCTTCAGCAGCCCCTCGATTTGAGCAAGGAAACCCGCGAAGGAAGGCCGCTCCGGCGCGCTCGAAAAAAAACATTTGCGCATAAAATCCAGCGCGCCCGAGTAAAACTCAAAGTGCCGCCCAAGTTCCTCGAAAAGGAGAAATCCAGGCCGATGCAGCGACAGGTCAAGCTGCGAAACTAGATGGTAGGACCGTTTACCCTCTTCGAAGTAGTACGATAAATAACCGCCTCGTTCGACGTAGGCTCGGAACAGACCAGACATAAAAAGCGTGTAATCGCCCACATACTTGCGCAACGAACGCTCGCTTGTAACACGAGCCTGCTCGTTAAAGCTCATCGCCGACACCAACATCTCAACCACACTGCCAAGCCGGCGTCCCTCCAGGTCGCGCATAATAAGCCACCGGTCGGAATGGGCGAAATCGGTCAACACTGAGGCAACGTACTCGATAACTTGTCTGTCCCTTAAGCCAAGTTGGCTAAAGCTTCGTCCGGTCAGGTTCAAAAAGAAATCCTTAAGTCGCTCTGGCGGCAGCTTCTCGATCGGCATAACTCGTTCTGTCCCTTCCGTTAACCAAAGCTGTGCGGCGCGGTTTAAATTTCTTTATACCATAAAGAGGCAATGGTGCTAAGGCTCAGCGCAACACTCCTACTAACATTAGAACCCAGGCGCCCGGTGGGGGCCATCAAGATTGGGCCCCGCCCAGCACGCCCTCAGTAGCCCAGCTCGGCCGACCAAGACCAAAGAAATTGCGGAGCTCGGCTCCGGTGTAAGACTCAGGGCACTCGCAAATTTCCAACGGCGAGCCCGCTGCAACTAGCTTGCCGCCACTTTCGCCAGGGCCCGGGCCGAGGTCAATGATGTAATCCGCCTGAGCGATGAACTTCAAATTGTGCTCGATTACGAGCAGTGAACTGCCTTCGGCTACCAATCGGCGCAGCGTTCGCATCACGACCTTCACGTCCGCGGAACTAAGCCCATTGGTCGGCTCGTCCATGATGAAAAGTTGTGTGTGACAATCGTCTGGTGGTTTTTTGGGGCGCGTTTTGAGCCCTTCTGATAGTATCGCAGCGATCCTCAGTCTCTGCGCCTCGCCTTCCGACAGCGTGGCCGTGGGCTGTCCGAGTTCGAGATATCCCAGCCCCACCGCGGTCAGCGCGTTCAACTTCTGAACAATAGAGCGATGCCCCGCGAAAAACTCACATGCTTCTTCTGCAGTCAGCTTTAGGACCTCGTGGATGTTGAGCCCCTTGTACTTCACTTTTAGAACCCGTTCCTGAAAGCGTTTGCCTGCGCAAACTTCGCACGGAATTTCGACCTCGCCCATAAAGTACATCTCCACCGTGACCGTACCCGCGCCCTGGCACCGCTCACATCGGCCACCGGGTAGGTTGAAGGAAAAATCCCGGCTAGAAAGACCGAATTGGCGCGCTTGATCGGTTTGAGCAAACAGGCGCCGTATCTCATCGTAAATTTTTAGATACGTCGCTGGATTCGAGCGACTCGACCTAAGACCAATCTCTTGACCAAGATGGTGAACGTCAGTCAGCTGCTCAAAACCTTCGATTCGCTCGCATTCGCCGACTTCGTCAACCGGCACACCGCGCGAGCGTAAATAATTCTGATAGAGCACGTCATAAACCAGGCTTGACTTGCCCGAGCCAGATACTCCGGTCACACAAACCAAGCGGCGCAAAGGGATCGTGACGGTCAAGTTTTTGAGGTTGTGGGCGCGGGCGCCAACGATGCGCAGGCTGCCCGTATTCTTTGCGACTTCTTTCTGGTGGGCGATCGCTCGTAGAAGAAAAGCCCTTGCGACCCGAATCGTCTTGGAACGGTCTGTCTGTCTGCTTTTGCGGTTCGTCGAACAGGCAACCAGATGGCCGCCGAAGCGACCCGCTCCGGGACCAAGTTTGACTTTATAATCTGCGCCGGAGATAACCGTCTGGTCGTGCTCGACGACCACGATTGTGTTGCCTAAATCGCGAAGCGCATGCAGTGAAGCCAAAAGCCGTCTGACGTCTCGGGGATGGAGTCCCACGGTCGGCTCGTCCAACGTGTAAAGCACACCAGTAAGGCCGCTTCCAAGCGCGCTTGCCAGGTGGATGCGCTGAGTTTCGCCGCCAGAGAGCGTGCGCGCTTGGCGATCGAGGCTCAAGTAGCCAAGACCCAAACCGCGCAGAAAACCCACGCGTGTTTTGAGCTGGCGCAACAGGGTGCTCGCTCTTAGCGCCGAGCTGCCTTGTGTTTCGATGGTGTCGAGCCACTCGGCCAACTTGTCTATCGACAGACGACTTACGTCAGCGATCGTTTGGCCGTGGACCAAAACATTTAGCGCCTCGGGTTTGAGTCGGCTGCCCCTGCAACTGTTGCACAGGTCGAACCGTCTGTACTTAGCAAGTAGGATACGAACGTGAGGTTTGTAGCGTTTGCGTTCAAGCCAGCGGAAAAAGCCGCGGATGCCGAACCAGGGTTCGACGCCGTGCCGACGCGCTTTTGTCTCTCCATCCCAGAGCCATGCTTTCTCGTGCGGCGTAAGCTCACGGTAAGGCACATCCAACCGCACCCCGGCTTTACGTGCACATTCGACCATCCATTCGCCGACTTCGTAATAGGCAGGTGTTCGCCAAGGCGCGACCGCACCCTGGCGTAGCGTTAGTTCAGGGTCGGGGATGACTCTTTCTGGGTCGATCCCAACCGTCCGCCCGAACCCCTGACACTCCGAGCAGGCTCCAATCGGACTGTTGAACGAGAACATCGCTGGATTGGGTTCGGGAAAAAGCTTGTCGCACCGCGCGCACCCATACGTTTGGCTAAACGAGAGTACAGTCGCAGGGGCGTGATTTTGTGCTCCGTGCTCGACAAGCTTAACCGCCTTCGCTCGTCCCGAACCCAGGTAAAATGCGCGCTCCAGAGCTTCTCGCAAACGTGCCGCTCCACTGGGGCCCTTGACCAGCAATCGATCGACGACAACTTCCAGGGGCTCGGCTACGGAGTGGTCGCGCTGCAAAAGTTCTTCGATGTCAACTATCGCGCCGTCTAGCCACAACCGGTGATAACCGTTTTGCGCCAAATAGGTGAGGTCTTCTGCCCTCCGACCGGTGCCATCAAAAGAGGCAATCAGTAGCCAACGTCCTGGGTTGGCCAGAATTTCCTGCGCAGCGCTGTCTACTGTGTCACGTCTTACCTTTTGCCCGCACTGGTTGCAAAAGGTCTCCCCGAGCGTCGCAAAAAGAAGTCGCAAATAATCGCTAATGTCGGTAACGGTGCCGACCGTCGAACGGGCGTTTTTTATAGTGTTCTTTTGTCGCAGGGCAAGCGCGGGAGGTAGATTGTCGATCGCGTCCACGTCCGGTCGCCCGACCTGCTCCAAAAACTGCCGGGCATAGGTCGACAAGCTCTGCAGATAGCGCCTTTGGCCCTCCGCGTACAATGTATCGAATACGAGGCTCGACTTGCCCGAACCCGATACACCCGTTACAACGGTCAGCTTTCCACGGGGTATCTCGAGCGAAATATTCTTAAGGTTGTGGGTGCGGGCGCCACGGATGCTTATCGTGCCGGCTAAGCTCGCCACTTTTTAGTGAGGATCTTCAAGCGGTCGACCTTTTTTGCGCCGCTCGCCTGGGTATTCGTCGGCGACTTGAGCATAAAGCTTGGCTATCTGCAAGTCGAACTCCGCTTCGAGCTGCGCCTTGCGCCGTTCGCGCTCAGAAGGCTCAAGAGTTTCGATTTTCTTGAACTCGTCTTCTAAGCGGATAAGAAGGCGGTTTCGCTCAACCAGGTACTGATAACCGTTCATTTTCGGTGTTTTATCCTGACTCATAGGCAACTCTTCTCCTAACAAGAGGGTAGGCAATTCTGAATAATCCTGGATGTGATACTATGATAACAGATTGGAGCCGGCGATGTGGTCCGCTAAGGTGGACTCGTCCGATATGTCTGTTCGAGCAGTCTCTGGTCTTGAAATTCTTAAGCCGTGGGAAGACGGCCCGGTTTTAGCTGGTTTTTTGGGCCGTACGGGTGGCTTCAGTCAGGGGCGGTATCGGGGCCTTAATTTTGCGAAAAACAGTGGCGACGATCCGCGCGCTGTGGCGGCAAATTGGCAATTGTTGCGCGAGACAGTGCTCAAGCCGTGTCGGGAAGTCGTTCGGCTCAAACAAGTCCATAGCACGCGGGTGTTAGTCGTCGAACGAGGGACCGATACCGATGAGCTTTGCGGCGACGGCATGGTGACTGTAAAACGCCGCTTAGCGCTGACCATTCTAACTGCCGACTGTGTACCAGCTTTGCTTTATGATGCTTACAGAAACGTGATCGGTGCGCTTCACGCCGGTTGGCGAGGTATTCTGGCCAACATTGTCGAGCATGGCGTCGGCGCGATGCTCAGGCTCGGCGCTGAACCCGAACGAATAAGGGTAGCTATGGGTCCGGCGATTGGGCGTTGTTGCTTCGAGATCGACGAGCAGTTAGCCGAAAAATTTGCGCGCACCTTACCAAGCGCGTCAGACCATCTCTACCCAGGCCGCGTCGGCAAGGCATATTTGGACCTTCGTGGTCTGATGCGCAGTCAGCTTTTGGCGCTGGGCATCCCAGCTAAACAAATAACGGAGGTTGGTCCGTGCACCCGCTGTAACAGCGACCGTTTCTTTTCGAGGCGGGCCGCCGGCGGGGGACCCACGGGGCTTCAGCTAAGCTTTATAGCATTGTTATGATCCGCCGACTTAGCGAACATACGCCACCAAAGCACAAAGCGTGCAACCGATCGCTTTAGGCTTTGCCGCCAAAGTGTACAGTGCAGTCCTAAAAATGGCTGTCAGGAGCAATCTGAGGGCAATTTTGCCAACGCCGGATAACAAGGGAGCATTAGCTTTGTACCATGATTGACTTTGAGCTCAGCGATGAACAAAAGATGGTGCGCGAGACGGTGGGTGCATTCGCGCGCGAACGGATAAGACCAGCGGCTCGCCAGGCCGACGAAAGCGAAAGTATCCCTCAAGAGCTAATCCAGCAGGCATGGCAGCTAGGCCTGGGACGCGAACCTATTCCGGAAGAACTGGGAGGGTTTGGAGGGAAGCGCTCTGTTCTAACCGGAGCCGTGGCGGTCGAGGAGCTGGCGTATGGCGACCTTGCGATCGCACTCCATATCATGACGCCAGCCCTTTTTGCGTTCCCCATTCTTGAGGTCGGCACCGACGAACAACGCCGGACTTATCTCCCACTTGCGACGGGTGACGAATTTCCCTTTGTAACCGCGGCGCTGATGGAGCCGCGGTTCGACTTTGATCCGACGGCGCTGACCACGCGAGCACGTAAGATTGCCTCGGGTTTTACGCTGCATGGTGCCAAGTGTTTCGTGCCACTGGCAGGCGAGGCCAGGGCTTTCCTAGTTTATGCCCAGCTTGAAAACGGCGCCCACGGGTTCGACTCGGTCAAAGCCTTTATAGTCGAGCGCGGCGCGAAAGGCTTGTCGCTAGGTGAGCGAGAGAAGAACATGGGATTGAAGGCTTTGGCCTCCTACGAGCTTGCGCTCGACTTAGAGCTGGGGCCAGAGTCGATTGTGGGTGGCGAAGACTCCTCCTATGGCGCGCGCCTTCTCAGTGAGTCGCGAGTGGCGCTGTCTGCCATGGCGGTCGGAGTAGCCAAAGCGGCTTTCGAGTACTCCCGTGACTACGCCAAAGAGCGCCACGCCTTCGGCGCTCCGATCGCCACGAAACAGGCGATCGCATTTATGCTGGCCGAGATGGCGCTCGAGATAGAAGCTTCACGGCTTCTTGCGTGGCAGGCAGCGGTCGCTCTTGACAAGGGTGGGGACGCGATCAAAGAGGCATCGTGCGCTAAAAATTATGCTTCGTCGGTGGCTCTCAAAGTTGCGGACAACGCGGTGCAGATTCTCGGTGGCCACGGTTATATCCGAGAACATCCGGTAGAAATGTGGCTACGCAACGCTCGAGGCTTTGCGATTTTGGAGGGTGTGGCGATCGTTTAACGCTGCCCGTTCGGCACTGATTTTTCGGCACCGATTTTGTGGAAGAAAGAAGGTTGTAAGCAATGGTTGACTTTGAACTGGAGCCCCAAATTATAGAACGCGCCAAGTTTTACCATACGATAGCGGAGACGATGATGCGGCCGATCTCCCGCTACTACGATGAACACGAGCACGAAGAGCCGCAGGAGTTCCTCCAGGCGATGTGGCGCGGAGCGCTTGCCGAAAGAGCGTCAGGACAGCAGGGTGAGGGCGGGCAACGCTCGCAAACGGCGCGTACGTTGGCGACCGCGGTATTTGTCGAGGAGCTTTGCTGGGGCGACGCAGGGCTTTTTTTGTCGATTCCTGGCCCAGGTCTTGGCGGAGCAGCGATAGCCGCCGCCGGAACGCCCGAGCAAAAGGAACGTTTTCTGGCGCGGTTCAAAAGCGGGGAACCGAAATGGGGCGCGATGGCGATCACTGAACCCGGTTGTGGCTCCGATTCGGCGGCTATCACCACCACCGCGCGCCGAGAAGGCGACTACTGGGTGCTCAACGGCACTAAGATTTTTTGCACTTCGGGCCAAAGGGCGCTTGAAAAGTCCGACGGTTTTGTCGTGGTTTGGGCAACGGTGGATAAAAATGCCGGACGGGCGGGAATCAAACCGTTCGTCGTCGAGCATGGCACGCCAGGAGTCTCGGTAATCAGAGTGGAAAACAAGCTTGGTATTCGCGCCTCGGACACTGCCGCTATACTTCTGGACAACTGCCGCGTCCCTCTGGACCATCTGTTAGGCAGCCCCGAAGTTAAGCCCGAGCGCGGATTCAAAGACGTGATGGCAACGTTCGACGCCACGCGACCGATCGTAGCGGCGATGGCAATCGGCGTTGGGCGCGCTGCTCTCGACTTCGTGCGCGACTTCCTCAAAGAGCAGAAAATCGAGATTCGCTACGGTATACGCCCGAGTCGAATGACCGCTTTAGAACGCGACTTTATCGAAATGGAAACCGAGCTTCAGGCTGCTCGCCTGCTAACGTGGCGCGCATGCTGGATGCTCGACCGCGGGATGCGCAACAGTCTGGAGGCCTCGATGGCGAAGGCGAAGGCTGGTCTTGCCGTTACGCGCGTCACCCAAAAGGCGGTAGAATTAATGGGGCCGTTGGGTTATTCGCGGAAGTATCTGTTGGAAAAATGGATGCGCGACGCGAAGATTAACGATATCTATGAGGGGACTCAGCAAATCAATCTTTTGATAATTGCACGCCGAATCCTCGGCTACTCGAGCAAAGAACTGCGTTGAACCTGAAAAACGTGAATCTCGAACACAAGCGAGGCGCTTTTACGTAATCGCGCACCTCGAAGAAGTTATCGAGGCGTCCCGTGAGCTTGCTCGCAATCGGCCTTTAAGCTTCTTTATAGCAATGCTTTCGCGATCCCGACGCAACGAAGGGACTTTCAGACTTGCCGCCAACTATAAACCTCAGGGGGACCAGCCGGCCGCAATCGAAGCGCTGGTCAATAACCTCGAGCAGGGCGTCCGCCATCAGGTTTTGCTCGGCGTGACCGGCTCAGGCAAAACCTTCACGATGGCTAACGTGATCGCGCGCGTAAACCGTCCCACGCTGGTGATAGCTCCCAACAAAACGCTCGCCGCCCAGCTGTACAACGAGTTCAAAAGCCTTTTTCCGGACAACGCTGTCCGTTACTTCGTCTCTTACTACGACTATTACCAGCCCGAAGCTTACGTTCCAGCCACGGACACTTATATCGAGAAAGACGCAAGCATCAACGACGAAATAGACAAGCTGCGCCATTCTGCGACCAAAGCGCTGCTCGAACGCAACGACGTTCTTATCGTCGCCTCCGTGTCGTGCATCTACGGCTTGGGCGAACCCGAAGTTTACTTCGAGCTGATGGTGTTTCTAGAGCAGGGTCAGGAGGTCGAGCGCGACCAAGTGCTGCGCAAGCTCGTAGATATCCAGTACGAACGCAACGACTACGACTTCCATCGGGGATGTTTCAGGGTGCGCGGCGATACGGTGGAAGTTTTCCCAGCGTACGAGGAAAATCGCGCAGTGCGGATCGAGTTTTTCGGCGATCAAGTCGACGCGATATGGGAGATCGATCCGTTGCGCGGAAAAAAGATAAGACCTCTCAAAAGCGTGGCGATCTATCCTGCCTCGCATTACGCCACTACCGCCGGGCGGATGGAGGCCGCGATCGCAAGCATCCGTGAGGAACTGCGCGAGCGCCTAGCAGAGCTTCGGCGGCAGAACAAACTGCTCGAGGCACAGCGGCTCGAGCAGCGCACGCTCTACGACCTCGAACTGCTCGAAGAGATGGGATTTTGCCCAGGGATCGAGAACTACTCGCGCCATCTTACGGGCCGCGCTCCAGGCCAGCCGCCACCGACCTTGCTCGACTACTTTCCGCGCGACTTTCTGATGTTTATCGACGAAAGCCATATCGCGATACCCCAGATCGCGGGCATGTATCGGGGCGACCGCTCGCGCAAGGAAACTTTGGTCGAGTATGGCTTCCGACTGCCTTCGGCGCTCGACAACCGACCGTTGAACTTCGAGGAGTTCGAATCGTTTATCAACCAGGTGATCTACGTGTCGGCAACGCCTGGGGAATACGAATTGCAAAAGTCTCAAGGTCTTGTGGTTGAACAGCTCATCCGCCCGACAGGCTTGGTCGACCCCGAGGTGGAAGTGCGGCCGGCGAGCATCCAGGTCGACGACCTGCTCGAGGAGATTAGGAAACGAGTGGCGGCTAACGAGCGGGTGCTGGTGACTTGTTTGACCAAAAAGATGGCCGAAGATCTGACCGATTACTATCAAGAGCTCGGCGTACGCGTACGCTACCTCCATTCGGATATCGACACGATCGAACGAGTCGAAATAATTCGCGCTTTGCGCAAGGGCGATTTCGACGTACTCGTTGGAATCAACCTGCTGCGCGAAGGCTTGGATTTGCCCGAGGTCTCGTTGGTGGCGATTTTGGATGCAGATAAGGAAGGGTACCTGCGCTCCGAGCGCTCGCTTATTCAGACGATCGGAAGGGCCGCGCGCAACGTAAACGGCAAGGTTATCATGTACGCCGACACCGTGACCGAGTCGATGCGGCGCGCGATCGACGAAACAAATCGCAGGCGTGCAAAACAGCTGGCTTACAACGCCGAACACGGCATCACGCCTCGCTCCGTCGTAAAGGCTATCGACGCCTCGCTCGTCGAGATGTACTCTCCTGAATGGGCAATCGTGCCAGAAAAGGAGAGCCCGAAAGACCTCGACGACCAAGTACCACCCGAACAGTTGCCAGAGCTTATCGCCGAACTTCGGCGCGAAATGATGGAAGCTGCCGACGCTCTCGAATACGAGCGAGCGGCTGAATTGCGCGACCGGATTAAAGCCCTTGAACGCAGAATGCTCGACTTCGGTTCAGTCAGCTCAGCCGCTTCCGGCAAGTTGATGAGCCCACCTGACCGGAGCAAAAGCTCGAAAACAGAGCGCGCCCGTAAAAGCAAATCGATCGCCACAACGAGCACGCCCAAAGCCAAGAGTGGACGTCTTAAACTAGTCCCCGATAACCCACGCTGAAATATTTTGTCTTGTCCTCCTTGGCGTTGCTGCTCGACCGCACGAGCTCCTAACTTTTCATTCGGACACGACCCGAATCGGCAGGCCCAGACCTTGGCGACGAATCCAGTGCTAGAATAAAAGCATAGCGATGGGCGAGCTTTCAAAAACAGACCGAAGCGCGACCGACTTAGCTGCGCCTGAGCCGTACCGCGACGCTTTTCAGGCGCAAGACCGTGCCGAAACGTGCGAGTTGTCGCCGCGCGCAGACGTAGCTATGCCGGATAATGTGACGGGAGAGAGGCAGGACGCTTTAACTTTCTCTGCCATTCGGGCGCAGGACGTCGAGCAAGAACCCGCGTCAGACAAGACGCCGCCAGTCGACGAAGCCTTGCTTGCGCGCCTTGAACGCATTCCCAACGAACCAGGCGTATATCTGCTCAAAGATCGCCACGGAAAAGTGATTTATGTGGGCAAGGCAAAATCGTTGCGCTCAAGAGTCCGGGCTTATTTCCGCGAACGTGGTGATAGCCGCCCCCACGTGCGCTTTTTGATCTCTCGAGTGCGCGACTTCGAGGTGCTTGTTACCGCCAATGAAAAAGAGGCGCTCATCCTCGAAAACAACCTGATTAAACAGTACAAGCCCCGCTACAACATCAGGCTCAAGGACGACAAGTCCTATCTCAGCGCCAAGATTACAAACCATCCGTGGCCGCGCATCATGGTGACGCGTAAGATCGTGCGCGACGGCGGCAAATACTTTGGTCCTTTCGGCTCGGCCGACGGCCTTAGGGCCACGATCGACGTTATCCGGAAGGTTTTTCCGCTTCGGACCTGTTCGGATACGGTTTTCAAAAATCGCACCCGCCCCTGTCTCGAATACCAAATCAAGCGCTGTCTGGGGCCGTGCTGTCTGCCGGTCGATCGCGCCGAATACGAACGCCATCTGCGCGCTGCTGCGATGCTGCTCGAGGGTAAAAACCTCGAGTTAGTCAAGGAACTGCGCGAGCGAATGTACGACGCGGCCGAACGGCTTGAATTTGAAGAGGCTGCGCGAATCAGGGATCAAATTAGGGCGATAGAAAAGACCGTCGAGCGTCAAACCGTCGTCCACCATATGGGTGGGAACCAGGACGTGTTCGGGCTATACCGCGAGGGCGGCTTTATCGAGGCTATTGTTTTGATGATTCGCGGGGGCAAGCTCACGGCAAGTCAGTCGTGGAGCTTTCAGGATCTCGAATTTAGCGACGACGAGGTGATCGAGCAGTTGTTGTCGCAGTTCTATAGCGGCGAGCGCGAGCTCCCAGACGAAATAATCGTCCCCGTGCTACCGGAGGACGCCCAAGCGCGCGCCGAATTGATGTACGACCGAGGAGGCAAGAAAGTTGAATTTATCGTCCCTCAGCGTGGGGAGCGGCTTAGGTTACTTGAGATGGCCCAGGAAAACGCGCGCCAGAGTTTCGCTGCTCGGCGCGACGACGAGAAGCGACGCGAAAAGATGCTCGAAGAACTGCGCGCGAAGCTCCATCTGCGCAATACGCCCAAGCGCGTGGAATGCTACGACATCTCCAATTTGCAAGGCACGCTGGTTGTCGCCTCCCAAGTCGTTTTCGACGACGGAGAGCCACGCAAAGACCTTTATCGCCGTTACCGTATCCGCACGGTCGAGGGGCAAGACGACTTTGCCAGCATGTACGAAGTGCTACGGCGGCGGTTCGAGCGCGCTTTGGCGGAAAAGGAGTTCCCCGATCTGGTGGTGATCGACGGCGGCAAGGGACAGCTCAACGTGGCGCTTGCTGTTTTACGCGAACTTAACTTGGCCGACCAGATCGATGTAATCGCGCTTGCCAAACAACATGTGCTTAATGACCCTCGCGACGTCTCGGTGGTGAAGTCTGAGGAACGAGTCTTTATTCCGCAGCGCAAAGACCCAATCGTACTTAAGCGCAATTCCAACGCTCTGTTTTTGCTCGTGCGAATTCGCGACGAGGCCCACCGCTTCGCCATCACTTACAACCGCGAACTTCGCCGACGTGCTCGGCTGCGCTCGGTCCTGGACGAAATCGAAGGAGTCGGCCCGGGCAGGCGAAAAGCCCTTTTGTCGCATTTCGGCAGCCTCAAACGAATTCGCGAAGCTAAAGTGGAAGAGATCGCCCAGGTCAAAGGTATCAATTTAGAGCTTGCGAAACGAATCCGCGCCGAACTGGACGCCCTGTCGGCGTTGCTCGACGCCGACGAACACCCCGGACAAGCGCCACACGTGGCACCTTCAGCGGCCGAACCTGATAAAAGCTTGCCACCTGTCTGTGCGGGCTCGAGCGCCGGCGAAGCCTCTTCTACGGAGTGAAACCGGGCAGGCTCGCACGAGAGGACCCGAACGGCACTTCGATCCAGCCGTAAACCGCTAGGCGAGGGTAGTACGACGGCGCGAATACGCCAATACCCGTGCCGTTGCGTGCAAGGTTCGTGCGGTTGAAGATGTTCACTATGCTTAGTCGACTGACAATATCGCGCGCTAGAGCTGGAATGTAAAACGAGCGCCCCACGCCCGCGTCAACCTGCCAGTAGACGGGCATCTTTTCGGTATTGGCAAACCCTCCGCAAAGGCCGCTGCCGAACAAGCTATCGGCGGTGAACATCCAACGGCCCAGGCGGTAAGTAACAAAGGTCTCGACCACGTGTTCCTCGGCGTGGTCCATCGGCTCGAAGTGATTGAGTAAGAAAATGACCTCTTCTGGAGAAAAATTGAATTGACCGGTCGACAAGATCTCGCCTTCAGACATCGAATAGGTGTAATTGAGCACCGCTGTCCAGTTGCCGGCGTTATAAGTGAGACTGTTTTCGACCCCCCAGTTACGGCCGTGCTTCCAGTTGAAAGGAGCGTATATCGGAGTTTCGCCGAGTTGGCCGGTATCGATTTCGTTGTGGGCAAAAAAGAAGTAACCGTCAGTGGAATAAACAAGATGGGGCGAAATGCGTTTGGCCGCCCCGACGTCGAAATAAGTGTCGGTCTCGGGCAAAGGCAGATATCTAATAGCGACCGGATACCCGAATATCATCTGAGTGGTATTGGCGAAGGCCGAGGCGCTCCTGGTGGTGATAGCTTCGAACTCAGGCGTCTGGAAGTAGCGCGCCACACCGGCATGAAGCGTAAGGGTCTCGCTGGCCTGATAAAGCGCGTTGACGCGCGGTGTGAAGGCATTGTCGTTTACGAAGCCGAGCATCTGATCGAACCGTGCCCCGTAGATCAGGCTGAATTTTTTCGTGATATGCCATGTATCGCCCGCATAAATCCCGAGTAGCCAGTTTATTTTGTTAAGGTTGTCCACAACTGTGATTGGGATGTCGCTCGTCTGCACCAGCTGGCCGTTGACGATGGCCGCAGGAAAGACCAAGGAGGTGTCGTCTAGCTCGACACCATACTCGCCGGCATAAAAGCCGAAGTTAACCGTATGCGCCTCGCTAAGATGGTATACGAAATCGCCCGTCAGCTGGTTGGCGTAGTCACTGTGAAAAACGTTGGATGCAACGCCTAGATAAATCAGATCGCCGATCGGATCTGGGAGGAAGTTGATGGTCACGTAATGGGTGGCATAAGCAAGCTGGTAATCGAGTTTGCCGGACGTTCCTTGTAACGCTGCTACGCCGAAATACGTTCGCGTGTTCAGGTTCTCATTCAGTGCGGTGGAAGGGTAGTTTGCCGGATTCACGCCGGCAAGCGTGTATTGCGGCACGACACCAGGCCAATTCGGGAATTGGTTGTTATTGACTTCGAGCCCCCCGAAAAGGCTCAACTTCACAAAGGGCGACAGCTGATAAGAAAAATAACCAAAGCCCTGTCCTTCGTGCACAAAGTCGTGGATCGGCGTGGGTCCAGGAGTGGCTTGACTCAGTCCCAAGTCGCTCTGCTTATAGTACCCTGTGACGTAGTAGGAATAATTCGTCCCGCATCCCCCGTACTCGAAGGCCGGATTTACGGTTTGGCGCTGGCCACCAAAGAGCGTGGCGTCGCCTCCCTGAAGATTGCAACCGTCCCTGGTATGAATATCGATCACTCCCGCATTCCGGTAGCCGTACTCAGCGGGCAAAATTCCATCCAGCAGGCTTATATGGTCGACAAAGCGAGGTTGCAAGAACTGGACGAATCCGTTAGTGGTATCCACCGGCAGCATTACTCCATTTATTCGCCACTGAAAGTTTTGCATCTCTCCCCGTATGTGGAACTGACCGTTGGCGTCGCGCACCACTCCCGGCATCAGCTCCATTACGTCGTTCACATCTTCTTGCTCGCCAAGCGGCATGTCATTGATATCCTTGGCGCTGTAGGTGAACTGACTCGTGCCGGCCGACGATATGCTGTTCTGAGCATGGCTGAACTGCTTGACTCGAACCGCCATCGTTAGCGGCCCCATCGACTCCAGCACCAGAGAAATAGTTCCAGGGGAACCAAGTGAACCTACGGTTACTACGGCTTGAGCTGTCCGGAATTGAATCTTTTCAGCGCTGATTACGTATGTTCCCGGCTCTACATGCGGAATCGAGAACTTTCCGTCGTCCCCCGTAAGAACTCGTGCGACTACTTTTCCTGACTGATCGATCAACTTTATCTCGACCCTTGGAATCCCGTGTCCTAAAGCATCTTTCACCTCGCCCGAAAGCTTTGCCCCCTTTTGCGCCGCCGCTGAAGTGTGGGGCGCAACAGGAATCGAAATCAACGCACAAAGCAAGACTAAAAAACCAAGCCAGCCCCTAATAAAGTTGCTGCCCGAACTCAATCTGTCTTGAGCTTCACGCAAATCTTCTACCTGCGGTTCCCCAGGCCAAAGCTCCGCGATTGCCATTTCCAATCCTCCCCATGGCAGCTGGGTTAAGTAATGGACAGCGACAATTTCACGTGTTTTGCGACAACTCTGCGAATCGACACCGCCCGTTTGCCTTGTGGTCGGGCTGAACCTCGACGACACAACATATGGGCGAACCGCCGAGCGGTATCGACGCGGACGGCTTTACTGATGCAAACTTGTCGGCGGACAGCTCACTGCTGGTCGAAAGCGCCGGCAGTCGCCTGGTGGGACTTGTCAGTCCTATGAAAAGCGGGCGCAAATGCGCGGACTACCCGCGCCCGCGAGCGCACTGCCACCGACAAGATTGCTATTGAATTGGAGAAAGGCGACCGCCGGTTAGGCTAACGAAGCTAAAATCGAACCAGCGGTGACGCCTTCAGATGGAAGGCCGAGGTGGAGGGGTATCGGGAGCGTCAGGTGCGCGTAAACGCTGCGGCCCTGCACTGTTCCAAACAAACCCTAGTTGAATTAGGGGAGTTACAACTTCGCTCTTCACTGGCGGTGCGAGCAGGTTCGGACTGGGTGACCGGTCGAACGCGGATGCTCCGCCGCATATGTCGAGCGTAAAGCTGGGTTGGGCGTCAAAAACGACAACGACACCGGAGAAACAGGGCAGCGAGCAAAATAGCAACGCGACCGCAAACAGAAAGACTAACAACCGCTTGCGGCCCAGGCTCGTGGCACTAAGGCTTTTTATGACCGCCAACGCCCCCTCCGTAGACTAAGCACCCTGATTCTCCTACCGTGGTGGCCCAAAGCGCAACAAGTATCGATGCGCGTCGGCGCCGATCTAGGCGAAAAAGCGGTTTTGCCGAGCATCAAAGGGTGCGACTCCCGATCCACCGATGAAGACCGCCAACTGCTGGGGTCGGCAAAGAAGCATACTTGTTCGGCAGGTATTGGCAAAGCTAATGCTAGCAAGGTCACCCTGGGCGGAAACAGCGTCGCCCCCTAAATTTCTGCTCGGCGGGCAATCTTATAGCTGCCCTGCTCAGTTGTCAAGTTTCTTTGCGGAGAGCGCGAACCATCGGCGGGTGGGGCATCAAAAGTAGCTTTGAGCAGACGAACAGAACTTCACAGGCTGACCATCTAGGCAAATCGCGCCGTGTCGGAGCGTGGCGAACTTCGACTCGCTTGCTAGACCACTCGTTTGCCAGGAAACTTTCTTGCCGCATGTAACAGCGCTGTCGCCGCCGACAGGAGAAGACGATGGTATAGTTGTGTTAGTTGAACCGAGGTTTAAGATGGCACGCACGAAAGCCGCTGGGATACCATGGGCGAGGCGCCGAAAAGCAGACGTGCTACGGAAGCTTTGGTGTCGTTGCAAAAACTCAGCCGACCGCACGGTGATGCGGCTGAACCGACAAGCTCTCATCTTGCTTTTGGCGTTTGCATTAATGGCGGGCCACGCCTTGCCGGCCCTTGCCTCCCCCGCGACATTTATCACCGCGTTGCCGATATCGCAGGACCAGCTTTTAGTCCGGTTCACTTCGCAACCGTTTTTTGACTTTCACGACTCGAGCCCTCTTGACCGCGATCTGAGTTTAGTGCAGTTTCCTACCACATTTTTTTACGGTGCCACATCTACGCTTGCCTTGGCGCTCGAGCCAGAACAGCAATTCGCCTTGATGGGGCAGGATACGGCGCGGGGTCGAGTGACGCGTAGCGCTAGCGGCTTCGGAGACACTTTGTTTTTCGCCCGTTATACTTTGGTAGATATCGACTGGCCGCTCAACACGATCCGGGTCGCGCCGCTTGCTGGCGCGTTTCTTCCCACTGGCTACTACGACAAGTCCGATCACCTTGGTTTGTTGCCCGAACAGATGCAGTCCGGTTCGGGTTCGGTCGACCCTTATCTGGGCGTCACAGCAGCCTGGGACAATCCGGTGCACGAGATCAGTTGGGACGCGACCTGGCGCGCCAACCCACCCGCTTCTCCTGGTTACCGGCTTGGCGACGAGGTGCGAACCGACGGCCAGTTTCAAATAAGGCTTTGGCCCTATCCACTGCCCACCGACCACGTGCCTTATTTCGTATGGCTCGATTTTGAGACCAACCTGATCTGGGATGCGCGCAGTAGGATTAACGGTGTGACTGACAATAGCACGGGTGGTTTTACGTGGCTCTTCTGGGGTGGAATCCAATTGCAATATATATACTGGGAGGCTGGGGCGTTGGTTGGTGTCCCATTGTTGCAAAAGCTTAACGGACCCGATCGACTGAGCAACACGGTAGCTTTTCTGGTTTTCTTTGAGTATTACCTTGCGATGCCGTCGTGGATCTCGAGATGATCACGAACGGGTTCCGCCGAGCCGATGTGGGGCCAGAGTCATTCGATCCACGCGCCTCTTTTTTGCCGATCCCTGCGCAGCGAAAATTACTCAAGCGGCAGTTGCTTGTCTGTATCGTCGTGATTCTCGAGCTTTTGCTGGTGGGATGTGCTCCAACGGCGCACCCTAGCGAATCCGAAACGCACCTAGCCAACCATCAAAACCAGACATCCCCTAATTCCCCGACCATCGTTAAGCCCGCGCCCGGGCACTTCATACGAGTTAAAGTGACAATCCTGGGTGTATTTTCCCCCCGCGGCGTGTTCAATCTGGTGGTTCGCCTATACAAGCTTGACGGACTTGCGCGCTACAAGTTCGATATGCCCGATGCTCTTATGACGCTCGACTTCAAGCCCGGAGTTGCGGTCGAACCCTCGGCAATTCGCAACGTTATGGTGCGAGCAGGCTACCAGCCCGGACCGTTCAAGTTCGAGGAATTACCCGCTGCCGCGGCCCTAAGCAAAGAGCCTGGATGGTTGACGCCCCCTAAGGTTGAGTCGAAGTGGGCCTTTATACGGTGGCTCGAGCTTAACTTCTAGGGCGCAAACTCGACACGGTCGAGGGCTAGCCGGTCGAAATTAAGCGACCTTTGGTCGTCGGACTTGGCGTCTTTCAGCTAAGCGTTGTTTCCAGGTGTAGAAGGTTTCCCACAAAGCTGGAGCGAGAAACAGCGTCATGAAGGTCGAAACCGTAAGGCCGCCGATAACAGTGCGTGCTAATGGGACCGAAGCTTCGGAGCCGGATTCGAGCTTGAGCGCCACCGGCGTGAGCGCGGCGAGCGTGGCCAGCGTGGTCATCAGGATGGGACGCATCCGGATTCGCGCCGCTTGCACTATCGCTTCGCGCAACGGCATACCCTCTTTGCGTCGCTCGTTGGCAAACTCGATGAGCAGTATGACGTTGGAGTGAACGATCCCGATCATCACGATTATGCCCATCATCGACTCGATGTTCAGCGTGGTGTTGGTCAGATAAAGCATCCATGCCACTCCAATCAAGCCCATCGGAATCGAGAACAGGAAGATGAACGGGTCAAGCCATGACCGTCCCTGCGCCACGCCGATTAGGTAAACGATAATCACGGTCAAGACGAAGCCGCCGTAAAAGCTCTGGAACGATTTCTTCATAAACACAACAGAGCCGCGGTAGTAGACGCGAATCGGGTCAGGAGGCGGGATCTCGCTGACCGCCTTTTGCACGGCGTCCAGGGTTCCACCCCAATCCTTCGTCCGCGGAGCGATAAGGATGTCGACCACACGCTGGATGTTGTAATGGTCGGCTTCGGCAACTGACCTTTCGCGTTTGAGAGTGGCCACCTCGCGCAACAGCACGGGCTGCATGTGTCCAGAGGCTCCACTGTAACGCTTCTCCGGATGGCCCATGTAAGTTGTCATGCCATTGAAGCGCGACCCCACAGGCAAGTTCAAAATTGTCTCAAAGGAATTTATCTTGTGTTCGAAGTACTGTGCGCTCAGATAGTAGTCGTCACCTGACTCGGGGTCGATCCAAATCGAAGGTTTTATCATTTCGTTGTTATCAAGTGCGGTAATCAAGGCCGTAACTACGTCGCGTTCGGTCACACCCAATCGTGCGGCCTTTTCACGGTCGACGTCGACTTTCAGCGAAGGATAGTCGTCGCGCTGCTTGATAAATGTCTGGCGGACTTCTGGGAGCTGGTCGAGCCTCGCTTTTAGACGGCGCGCAAAGGCGAACATGTGGGAGTAGGGCTCGATCATCGGCGCGCTAAGCTGGACGTCGATCGCCGCCTGGCTGCCGAAGTTGAGCACAGCGTCGATAATACTGCCGGAGGAAAAAAAGGTCTGTATTTCCGGCAACTCCTCTTCCAGAGCTCTCCTGACGCGCTCCTCATAGTCGAACGTAGAACCTTTGTGCCCCTCTTTGAGGTCGACGAATATCTGGCCGTCGTCCTCGCCCGCGTTGGTGGTGTAAATAGCCGAGATCAATGGCACTACGCCCAGATTTTCCACCACCGTGTTCAAATCGCTCGGCGGAATGATACGGCGAATGATTCGGTCGATCTTCTTACCGATTGCAGTAGTAATTTCGAGCCGCGTACCTGGAGGCGTGCGAAAGGTGATGACGAACTTGCCGGCGTCAACGCGAGGAAACATCCGGCTTCCAAGTTTGGTAAACAGGGTCATCGACGCCACGAACGTCACCGTGATGATCGTAATGAGGGCTGGCTTGTGATCGAGCGCGAAATCAAGCCATTGCGCAAACCGTTCATTGAAACGGCCGTACAACCGGTTGAACGCCACTATGATGCCTTTTTCGTCGGACGTGCCTTCTTCCCGGGCTGCAGCCTTACGCGCGGACTCCACCGAAAGAAAGTAGGCGCAGTAGAGCGGAACGATCATCATCGATTCACGATAAGAGGCGAACATCGAAAAAGCCACTGCAAGCGCCAGCGCGCTAAACAAGTACTTGGAGACGCCCCAAAGGAAAATGACAGGTAGAAAGACCACAACCGTTGTTGTCGTTGAAGCGAGAATGGCGAACGTGACCTCGTCCGCGCCCTCCAGCGCGGCGCGCAGCGGCGATTTGCCCATCCTTAGATGACGATTGATAT
This sequence comes from Pseudomonadota bacterium, assembly GCA_021324755.1. Lineage (GTDB taxonomy): Bacteria > Desulfobacterota > Binatia > Binatales > Binataceae > JAJPIL01. The sequence continues at coordinate 144,010 of JAJPIL010000007.1, read as the reverse complement.
TTTCCAGCACGACCGTTGAATCGTCCACCAGACGGCCAATAGCAAGGGTGAACCCGCCCAGCGTCATGACGTTAATCGTGTTGTGCATCAGCCAGAGGCAAAGCACGCCGGTAAGAATGGACAGAGGTATCGAGAGAAAAATCGCAAAAGTCGACCGAAGGTCGCCAAGGAACAGGAGAATCATCATCGAGGCTAGAATCGCTCCGCTGATAGCCTCGTGCTCCAGAGCCTCGACGGCGTCCATAATGGTGCTCTCCTGACTGAACAAGGTGCCAAGCTTCATCCCTGGCCGAAGACCCGTAACGTTGGGGAGAGCTCGTTTGACGCCCTCGATCACCTCGAGAGTGTTGGCGCCGGTTTGCTTAAAGACCGGGATGTAGACCGACGGTCGGCCGTCTATAAGCACCAGGTTATACTGTAACTGGGCGTCGTCCATTCCTTTGCCGACGTCGCCGAAATATATGGGTGCCTCGTCACGACCGGTGAAGATTGGAACGCGGTCCAGGTCCTCTGGATGCGGAATTTCAGCATTGGCGTACACGTACCAGTCGAAGTTGCCGATCTTCGCGTCGCCGGCTGGAACGATCTGGTTGGTTTCGTTTATCGCGTTGACTACGTCCATCACCGTAAGGCCACGCGCCTGAAGTTTCTGGCGCTCCACGTAGGCCATGATTTGGCGGATTTTTCCGCCAAAGGGGTAGGGAACGGACGCGCCGTGCACGGTTGCCAAGAAATTGCGCACGTTATAGCGGGCGTTGTTTTGTAGCCTGATCTGACTGTAGGGACCCGTGATCGTTACCAGGATTACTGGAAGAGAAGACGCAGTGTTGTAGGGTAAAACAATCGGCGGCAACGTACCGGGCGGCATTAGCCCAAGATCCCCCATCGCCAACGTAGCCAAGCTTGCCGCACCCGCATAAATGTTCACGTCCTCGTGAAAATAAACAAAGATGATGCTGCATCCGTAAACCGAGCGCGACTCGATATGCTCGATACCAGCGCCGAGCGTAAAAAATCGCTCGTAACGGCTCGTGATATTGGCTTCGATAGCCAAGGGCGCAAACCCCGGATAAAACGTGCCCACGACGGCAGCTTTTATATGCAAACGAGGGAAAACGTCGATCGGCATCTGCATGAACGCCACAGTTCCTAGGATCGCGATGATTATGGCGATGACGATCGTCAGATGTGGGTTGCGCAGCGAAAAAGCTGGGACAGTGCTGCCAGAAAGATCGACGTGGTCGTCACCGTTGCCTGCCGAACCAGGTTCGCCGTCGGATGTTTGTAACGAGCTACGAGGTTCATCGGCCTTATGCGGCCCAGACTGGCTGGAGGTCGTGGCGGCTTCTAAAGAAGGCTCGCGTGCGCGAGTCTGTTCGTCTAAGCGATCTGGCTTATCTAATGCTTCGCCAGCGGACTGACCATCAATGTGGTCAGAAGTCTTGGGTTTATCGTCGACCATACGACAGATACTTTGCGCTTTTAAAGTCGAACAGATTCAAAGCTACCAGTTGATCGAGCGGCAACTAAGGAACTTCACGCAACGGCTCAAGTATTTAGGGGGGCGGTCAAGCTACTCGCAACTAGGAGCTTGCCGACCCAACCCCGCCGACGGTTGCCCGGTAACATACCAGTAGCAAAGGTTATCCAATCGTTTACAAAACGAATCCAGAGACCTCAAGCCGGAAGAGCGAGCTGACTGAGTCACAACCACCACCAAATGCATGGTCGAGCTTGTGTTTGGGACGGACCCAGCGCCGCTTTTATTCATCGGCTTCTGGCTGCAAAAAACTTTTTGAGCCTCGAAAAATGCCAACGCTCCTTGGTGCCCTTTGGACCAAGGGCGGTACCGAACAGTTGCCTATACCACGGTCATTAAGCCTTGGTTCAAGCGCAGCTTTTAAAGACGAGGCTCCGCGAGGCACGGCAGCGGTAGTCAGTCAAATGCTTTCAACACGCCGGTCAGGTCCGTTCTTCAAGCGAGATCGGCTTTGCCGACGCTGCCTCCGTTCCGCGGCCGGCGCTATCGTTCCAGTAAATGGGCCTTTGTTTCCTCTCGGCACTGTTTTCCTGGCCGTGCCGTCGATTTTTAAATCGTTAAACAGCGAGGGTATCCGACACCGATTTGTGGAGAACAAGTATTCTTACGCAAAGATAAGCGCTGCGCGGCGAGCTGTCATTGGTGCGAGAGGGGGGACTTGAACCCCCACGAGGTTGCCCTCACAAGGTCCTGAGCCTTGCGCGTCTGCCATTCCGCCACTCTCGCATCTGCACTCAAACCGTTTATCCCGCCAACTCGCTCATTTCAAGAAGCTTGGCGGTCTTTCCATTGAAAGAGCCGATGAAGGGTGACCAGGTTATCCTTTTTTACCGCTCGGCGCTTGACAGGCCCGTTAAGAATTATCGCGACCGCCTGTTTTTAAAGAGTCGTAGTTTTTGCAAAAAAAAGCAACCGACTACCCTTCCAATAGAACTAAGTCGAGCAAGCCTACCGAACAAAAACGCCTCTCGGTTCCCGGTCAAAGCCTGGCTGTCCATTGCGACGGGTCGCCAAAGCGCTATCCTTATAATTCATGCGTTTGGCAATAATCATCAGCACATTTAATCGGCCGACCTCGTTGAGCCGACTCCTTAATAGTTTGCTGCCCCAGCTCAACCCTAGCAAACATCAAGTGATCGTCGCTGAAAACGGCACACCTTCACCCATGCCGATTAATTTGCCAATCCCTGGGCTTATCCATCTTCATGATGCGCGCCCGGGCAAGAGTCGGATTCAGAACCGGGCGATCGCTCGAGCGAATGCGGATATTTTGGTCTTCTTGGACGACGACGTCGTCGCCAGCCGACACTATCTTGAGGCCGTCGAGGAGTTCTTTATCAATTATCCTGAGTACGCTGCAATGAAAGGAAGGGTTCTCCCCGAAGAGGACCCCGCGCGTAAGCTTGGAGAACTAGCTTTTTACTTAGAGCTTCCCATCGTCGACCATGGCGAAAGAGTCCTACCGGTGCGAGGTGTTGTAGGCGCCAATATGGCATTCAGGGCGCAAGTGCTGGCAATGCTAGGCGGCTTTGACGAGCGGCTGGGCCCGGGGGCTGCCGGGGATGAAGAGGAGACAGAATTATCTAAGCGGCTCAGGAGCGCAGGGTTTCAGATAGGCTACGCTCCTCGAGCTCTGGTTTACCACGAGGTCGATCCGGCCCGCGCAAACCGAGAGACTTATCTTAATCTTGCGTGGCGGCGAGGCTATTCACGCACCCTACACGAAAGCCACAGGCTAGCTAAGGTCATAACGCTTTATTCAGTCGCCATGCTGCGGCTTGCCATTGCTAAAGCGTTTTGCGCGCCGCTTAGACGAGTGGCTCGCGAAGAGCGCCGCGTGGCAACGGCCCGCGGGATGCTCGACGGTTTGATTGCCCAGCGCCGGTCGCGAAACTTCGGAACGTTAAAAAGCTCTACTAAATCGGCTTAAACGAAGCTGATAAACGAACTCTCCAGTTCTGCCGCGGGCGCGCGTATCAGGTCAGATCCTTAATTTAGCTATTGCGCGACTGACGCGATCCTAGCAGAAACGTCCCGTTTGGCGCTGAGGCAATGTTCCAACGCTTTGATTACTTGCTCACCATAACGCTGCCACGTAAAGCGTTCGGCCGTGGCGCGCATAAGCTCGCAAAACTCTCGGGGCGCTTCGACGAGAGTGTCGATACGGCGTGCCAAATCGTCAATGTCTAGTGGATTTTCCACCACGAGCCAGCGGGCGGTAGACGGTAAAATTTCTGCCGCGCCTGTCCAGGCGCTGACTAGCGGAGGAACCCCGCTCGCCATCGCCTCGAGTACTACGTTACCGAAAGGTTCGAAAAGTGACGGCAGCGCTAAGGCGTCGCTTGCCCTGTAAACCAGAGCGACGTCGACATCTGAGCCTAGGAACGTAACGCGGTCCTCGATCGCCAGCGCTTTTGCAAGACGCTCGAAGGCTTTGTGCGTGCGATCACGCCCGGCTATGACCAGGTTGATTTTGGTCCGCGTTCGTCCCAACGCGCGCATCAGATACGCAAGGCCCTTGCGGGCAAATCCATTGCCCACAAAGGCGATCGTTTTGGCCGCTACGTCAAGCCCAAGCGTTCTGCGCGCCTCGCGTTTCTCATGGTCGTTCGCCACCGGACGGAAGCGCTGCAAATCGACACCATTGTAAACGGTCAAAACTCGGTCCGATGGCAGATCAAAGATTCGCCGTAGGTCTTCGTTTACGCCGTCAGATACGGCCAGGGTAAGAAGCAGACGAGGTGAGCAAAATCCCCGGCGTTCTATATAAACCTGTAGTCGTCTGTAAGGGCTCAGCTTCATCAAGTTGGCGCCAAGCCGTCCCCGCCAACGCAAAGCAGCCTCTAAGTAGCTTCGGCATACTCCTCCGCCGCACCGCTGGACATCCCCGTCAACCGTGCGCCCAAAGCTAATTATCAATTCCGCCCCAGACCGACGCGCCACAACTGGAGCCAGGTGGGCAAAAAAGAAAAGCTCTACCGTACGTCCCAAGGGCAAGACAGGCACACGACGCACGGTGAGCCATTCAGAAGAACCACGTACTCTAGCGACATACACTTCTACTTCGTGGCCCGCCTCTTTAAGGTAGCGGCACGTTACGATTAGGTCGCGTTCGGTTCCGCCGCCGTCGGGATTGAAGCGTCGAGTAAGAATTGCAATTCGCATACCTATGGTCGCGATCTCAATTGCGTAAGCGTTTGTGAGATCATTGATGTCTTCTCCAGCCGCTCTATGCTAGGCTACATCCAGTCGGCCACAAAGCATATGATGCTTGAAATTCAGTGCCCGAGTTGCAATACGCGCTACCGGATCGACGAGTCGATCGTTCCCAAAGACCGCCCTGTCTTTAAATGTTCCCGATGTGGTCACGTGTTTTCGGGTGCGTTCGAGACTTCCAGGACGTCGAGCGGGGCGCTGTCGGCCAAATCAACGAAGAGTGACGCTCCCTCAGCCGTCGAAGGAAAAGCTACGGTCGCTGACGCAGTATCAGCCGAGTCTCAAGAAAGCAGGGACAAGTCGCCGCCAGCATCCGACATCTCTCCACCACCCATGGCGTCTGCTGTTCAAACGGATCAGTCGACCGTTCCCGCCAGTGAGGTTCCTCCTCATCGTCTGAGCACACAAGACACGTTGGGCCAAGACGTGGACGACGAAGACGAATGGGTTGTGGGAGATCAATTCGAAGCGGACGAGGCAGGTTCTGAGCTAAACCCGACGGAGTTTGCGAATTTCAAGCCTAATTTTCAGAGCAAGAGCCGCCTTGGGTTTTATTCCCAATGGCCCATCAAGCAAATTGACGAGCTTTCGGGAGATTCCCCCGTTGGTGCAGGACCAAAGAGTTCGTTGGGGGCGGCAGGATATTCCCAGCCGGGATTTGGCGGGCTGAGAGGCACACCTGAGAAAGGCCAGCGCGGCCTCGAACTCACAAAACCCGGCTATCGTGGCGGCTTGCGGCAGGAGGAACGGGGAAACCTAGGCATAAGAGTTGCTGGAAGCGGTTTTGCGCAGGCTGCCAGCGAGCGCGTCACTGGCCTAGGTCGCCCAAGCAGTTTCCATACAAGGGTGCCGACCTCGACCAGCCCACCTCATTCGAGCGGTTTTTTCTTGGCAGTGTTTTTCGCTTTCGTTGTACTGTTTGGCGGCTTGAGCATCCTTATTTCCAGCGATCCTGCGCTGGGACGCCAACTGCTCACTTGGCTGCCGTTTTTCGACAGCGAAACGGAAGGGACGTCAAGCGCAAGGCGCGTCGAGCTTCGAGAAGTGAGCGCAAAGTTTGAACGCTTGAAAGACAATACGCGCGCGCTGGTCATAACCGGGCAGGTGCTAAACCGATCGCCCACACCTTTGCATACCGTCGAGATCGTCGCGACCCTACTGGGCGAAGAGCACCAGCGGATTCTCAAGCAAACCGCTTACTGCGGCAATACTATCCAGTCGGACACCGTAGCCCAGATGACATCGCGCGAGATTGCGTTTTTTCAGAGGCTTCCGGCTCCTTCCAGCTTCCTTCTTCCTCCTGGTCAGTCTGTGCCATTCGTCGTAGCCTTTATTGAACCCCCTTTAGCTCTGGCACGGGCGTTTCAGGTTGAAGTCGGCAAAGTCGAGCCCGCCCGCGAAGCAAACGAGGCTTCGGAGGCGGAGACTCGATAAGCCTTACTCGTTTTCGGATTCGATCAGCTCCTCATATTCTTTGGCATCCAAGAGCTCATCTATTTCCGAAGGGTCCCCAAGCTCTACCTTAACCAGCCAACCGTCGCCGTACGGATCTTCGTTGATAATCTCCGGACTCTGGGGAAGTTCCTCGTTGACCTCGATGACGGTACCGCTCACAGGAGCATAAAGCTCAGTTTCGGCCGTAACCGACTCGATTACACCGAAGGGGTCGTCCTTACTTATCTTATCGCCGACATTGGGCAGCTCGACATACACGATTTCGCCGAGCTGCTGCTGGCCGTGATCGGTAATTCCGATTACCACCGTTGAATCTTCAGGTGCAACCCAGTGATGCTGCTTCGAGTACTTAAGTCCTTCAGGAATCTCCATAACCTCCTCCGCAAAGCGAGGTATGCGAGGCGTCGAACCTCCACGCGCTGAGAGTCGACGAAACGCCCGGTTCTAGCCAGTCGGCTTCAGCCGATCAAGCCCATCGCCGAGCGTTTTGTCAATACCCTCCACGTTCGTTTCGAGGCTTGCAATAAGCTGACTAACCATGCCTGCGTCGCGTGTACAAGGGCCATGCTTTAAGCTTAAGTACTTTGTTAAAGGGTTCTGATGCTCAACGCAATGCTCTTACTGGCGGCTATTGAAAAAGGATGATCATCGGTATTCCCAAGGAAATAAAGTCAGACGAAAATCGCGTGGCGATTACGCCTTCGGGTGTTTCGATTTTGTGCGACCACGGCCATACGGTACTGATCGAGTCAGGCGCAGGGGAGGGAAGCGGGATTGAGGATGATGCCTACCGCAAAAGCGGAGCATTAGTGCTGAGGTCAGCTGCCGAAGTGTGGCGCCGGGCGGACTTAATCCTTAAGGTTAAAGAGCCGAGGCCTGCCGAGTACAAATTTTTGCGTCCCGGGCTGATTCTTTTTACGTTTTTGCATCTGGCGGCCGAAAAGACCCTCGCCCGGGAGCTGTTGCGCAAGAAGGTTTGCGCCATCGGCTACGAGACGATCCAGCTGGACGATTGTTCGTTGCCGCTTTTGGCACCGATGAGCGAAGTGGCTGGACGGATGGCGGTTTTGGCTGGCGGATGGTGTCTGCAGACGAGAGCAGGAGGATGCGGCGTCTTGCTCAGTGGCGCGGCGGGGGTCAAACCTGCAAAGGTGCTGATTCTCGGAGCCGGCATCGCTGGAACCGCAGCCTGTCAGGTCGCTGTGGGCATGGGTGCCGACGTCACGGTAGTCGACCGCGATCCCTCGCGTCTGCGTCACATTCATGACCTCATGGGAGGCCACGTCATAACTTTGATGTCGAGTCGTGCCGCGATCGAGGAGGAATTGCGCCACACCCACCTGGTCATAGGCGCAGTGCTAATTCCAGGAGCTCGGGCGCCGCGCCTAATAACCGAGCGAAGCTTGCGTCTGATGCCTCGGGGTGCCGCGCTGGTAGATCTCTCGATCGACCAAGGCGGAATCGCGGAAAGCTCGCGTCCGACCACTCACACTCGGCCAACCTATGTTCACGCTGGCATCGTTCACTATTGCGTGGCCAACGTTCCGGCCGCGGTTCCCCACACGGCCACCTACGCCTTGACCAACGCCACGCTACCATACGTGGTTGAAATCGCAGACCATGGGGTGCTAGAAGCAGGAGCCCGCAACAGCGCCATTCGTCGCGGTCTCAACACGTTTGAAGGGCGCGTAACCCATCCGGCAGTCGCTGAGGCTCTAGGCATGCATCCCTACTCGCCATGGGAAGCGAGGGACGTCTGACGCAAGCGCGTCAACGCATCAATAGGGCGCTGTTGCTGAAGCCTTGAGGTTCTGGACCTTTTGGCGCTGGCTTACGGTTTGTTCGTATGAGCTCTTTTTGCCAAATACCTTGACACGTTGCGGCGCGGCGAGGCGGCTTCGCAAGTCTGTCACGGCCTCCTCGATCCCTTGCTCCGCGATCTCATGTGCCATCACCCAGCGCGCGTAATAACGTACAAAGCTGCGGATATCGAACAGGTTTTCGCTCAGCGCGCGTTGCTCTTTGGCGAAATGGCCAGTCCAAACTACCTGGTTCAAAGGTACGTATAAAAAGTTAAGAGTAAACGCCACAGCAGCTGGCCTCGAAGCTGCATAATCAAAGCCTACGCGCTCACGATACAAATCAATAATCCCGAAAAACACGCCATCTGCCCGCACCGCTTTGCCAAGCTCGAACGCAATTTCTCTTTGGTTCTGCGGCGTTACCGGGCCGAAGCGCTTAAGAGCCTCCTGAACTTGACTGTCTGGCACAACGCGCCATTCAGCGGACAAGGCAAGTTGACCGGACAATTCAGCGGTCATGGTGGCACTCGCGTTGGGCGCGATTTGCGAAAGACTCGTGGATGGGGGCTCAAGAAACGGCATCACAGCAACTTGCTCCACGCGCAAGCTCTTCAGTGACTTCGCTGCCTGGACTTGAAGATCCGAGGGCTGCCCGATGAAGGGAAGGCGCGACCCGGAACATCCCCAAATTCCGGTCGCTAGCAGACAAACCAGTGCGGCAAGGGAAGCGAGCCCTCGAAAATTCATCACACGAGCTTTAACGCCAGCTCCTTCAACTGGCTCGGGTCGACCTCCGCCGGTGCACCACTCATAAGATCAACCGCCTTCTGAGTTTTTGGAAACGCGATTACGTCGCGCAACGATTCGGTCCCGCAGATTAGCATCGCAATCCGGTCAAGGCCCAAAGCAATTCCACCATGCGGCGGCGCGCCGTAGCTCAGCGCCTCGATCAGAAAGCCAAACTTTTTGAGTGCCTCCTCGCGGGGCAAACCAAGAAGCTCAAATATCTTAAGTTGCAGTTCGCTGTTATGAATTCTAATCGACCCCCCACCCAGCTCTTCCCCGTTCAACACAACGTCATAGCTTAGCGCGCGAACGGCCAACGGGTCACTCTCAAGGAGCGGAAGGTCCTCCGGTTTAGGCGCAGTGAAGGGATGGTTGACCGAGACCAAGCGTTTTTCTTCCTCGCTATACTCGAATAGAGGAAAGTCAACTACCCATAGAAAGCAAAGCGAGTCATTTGAACACAACGAAAACTTGTGTCCAAGACTTAGCCGCACTTCCCCAAGCGCAGAACGTGCGACGCTTTGAGGGCCAGCGACAAAAAGGAGCGTATCGCCTGCCTCAAGGTCGAGTGCCTCGACGCACTTTGCGCGCTCGTATGCGCCTAGATGCTTTGCCACAGGTCCTTGCCAGTCGCGCTCGGCAAGCTTGGCCCAACTAAGGCCCAGACCAAAGCGCGACTGCGTCTGTGTAACAAGCTCGTCGAGTTCACGGCGCACGAGCTGATACTGCGCGGGCAATCTCAGGCCGTACACCTGGCCACCCTCGCTCACGATTCGCTTGATCACGTTAAACTCGGTGCCCGCAAAGGCCGAGGTTATATTTCTAAGCTCAAGACCGAATCGCATGTCAGGCTTGTCGGTCCCGAATCGCTCCATTGCTTCGTCGTAAGTCAATCGCTCAAATGGCTGCTTTATAGAAATGCCCAGAGTGTCACGATAGATACGAGCGAGCAAACCCTCGATTACCGCCATAATCTGCTCGGGTGTGGGACAGGTCATTTCCACGTCGATCTGGGTAAATTCGGGTTGCCGGTTGGCTCGCAAATCCTCGTCGCGGAAACACTTGGCGATCTGGTAGTAACGGTCGAATCCGGCGACCATCAGAATCTGCTTGAGCAGCTGTGGCGATTGGGGAAGCGCGTAAAAACGACCGGGATTTACTCTGCTGGGAACGAGATAATCGCGTGCCCCCTCGGGTGTAGGCCGCCATAGAATAGGCGTTTCCACCTCGACGAACCCGAGTTCGTCGAAGTACGCGCGCGTCGCGCGCGCTATAGCGTGGCGCAACCGCAAGTTGCGCTGAAGACGTGGTCTTCGAAGATCGAGGTAGCGATAGCGCAAGCGCACTTCTTCCGTGATCTGTTGCTCCTCGCCGATGGGAAAAGGCGGCGGCAAAGAGGTGTTCAGCACCTCGAGCGCTTCCGCCATTACTTCCACTTCGCCGGTTGGAAGCGCGGGATTGACCGTATTCGGTGCACGCAGGACTACCTCTCCCTTGACCGCAATAAAGTACTCGGTGCGGACCGAGCGCGCCAGTTCGTGGGCTTTCGCGCTGCGCTCCGGATTGAACACAATTTGCACCACTCCTTCGCGATCTCGCAGGTCGATGAATACAAGGCCGCCATGGTCTCGGCGCGCGTTAACCCATCCCCACAACGCAACACGCCGACCGGCGTCGGATGGTCGCAAGGTCCCGCAGTAGTCGGTGCGTTGCCACGGCGGAAGAGGCTGAAAACCGATTTGTTCAGTCATCGATGATTTATCCCACAACCGCGTAAAACGACCCAGTTGCCTGTAACTTCGACACTTTAATTAGGAACGAAAACTGCCTTGAGCTTATCGATCAATTCATCCAAGCGGACTTCCTCCTGAGCGCTTTTGTCGAGGTCTCGAAGCAGCGCGACGTTACGCGCCAGCTCGTCATCGCCGAGGATAACGGCATAGCGTGCGCCGATCCGGTTGGCGCGTTTCAGTTGAGCCTTAAGCGTTCGTTCGGGTGATGCCTGCTCTACCGAAAATCCTTGGCTGCGAAGTTCTCGCGCCACGGCCGTGGCGCGACGCAAGGCAGCCGCTCCAAGGGCTATCACCGCGAGGTCCGGCCTGGTGTGACCAGGCTCTGTCTGCGCTTGCAGTGCCATCGCAAGCCGCTCAAGGCCGATCGCGAAACCGGTCGCCGGCACGCTTGCGCCGCCCAAGGCAGCTACCAACCCGTCGTATCGCCCGCCCGCTGCCACCGCATTCTGGGCGCCGAGAGCGGGCGCGCTGAGCTCGAACGTGGTACGAACGTAGTAGTCCAGGCCGCGCACGATTCGGGGATTCAGGTTCGCCTTAACGCCAGCGCATTGGAGCAGCTCAAGCACGGTGGAAAGATGGCTTTTGCATTCCGGACATAGAAAATCGACGCTTTTAGGCGCCCGTTCGGTCAGCGCGTAGTCGTTCTTACAGTCGAGAACCCTCAGCGGGTTGCGTTCGAGACGCGCATGACAGTCTTCGCAAAGGGCCTCCAGATGTTTTCGGCCAAAGGCCAGAACTGCTTCGCGGTAGGCCGGCCGACATACAGGGCACCCGAGCGAGTTTAGCTGACAATCAAGCTCGATACCAAGCTCGTGCCTTAGGTCATCGATCATGATAAGCAGCTCAGCATCGCAAGCCGCGTCCGCTCGGCCGAAGATCTCCACGCCGAACTGGTAAAACTCCCTAAAGCGTCCCTTCTGTGGCCGCTCGTAGCGAAGCATCGGCCCGCAATAGAACCAACGTTGCTCAGGGTCGGTGCGGTCGAGTCCAGCTTCGATGTACGCGCGCACAACACCAGGCGTTCCCTCTGGCCGCAGCACCATCAGCTCGCTTTCTTCCTCGTCGCCACGCCGAAGTGCGACATTTTCCTCTGAATTGTTCCGACGAATGGAAGCTTCTCGTGTGGCTCCCGCATTCGCGCGAATTTCTTCTGGTGTCAAAATTTCCTCGCGAGCCCGTCTGACAGCATACATTTGCTTTGAAACTATGTCCGACGTCTCCCCACTAGAACGTTCGTAGAGTTCGATTCGCTCGACCAGCGGTATTCGGATCTCCTTGAGGTTGTAGCGCCGTGCAAGCTCTCGCGCTTTGCTTTCGATAAAGCTTAGAAGTTCGGCTTGCGGCCCGATGTAATCCTGAAAACCTCTGAGCCGTTTGAGTTTTTCCATCTCTCGTTAGGGTCTTATCTAATTCGAGGCCAAACACAAGTGCAAAGCCTCGTGAGCTTCAAAAAACCGTTTTCTTCCAGGTGCAGTTACCCTCATCATGGGTGCACTATTATAGCAAAAAGGGCCGCAGATGCGGCCCTTTTTGCCTGGCTGGCGACAGATTTTCCGGCTTCCTGAGGGATGTCCTAAAAGCTCCGCCCGGAACTAGACACCCCAGCCAAAGATCGCTTTCGCAGCAGGAGTAACTTAAGCCTCAAATCGTAAGAATGTGGATCGTGCAGGCCGACCCAAGGCCGATCACGTGGGCAAGGCCAACCTTAGCGTTGGGCACTTGACGCTCCCGGGCGCGTTCGTCTTCGGTCAAATGCCACACTATTTCGCAGATATTGGCGACACCCGTTGCGCCCAGAGGATGGCCCTTGGAGAGCAAGCCGCCGGAAACGTTGACGGGCATCTTGCCGCCTAAATCCGGGTGAACGCCTCCACCTTCGTCGATAAACTTTGCAGCCTCACCCTCCTTGCACAGGAAAAGGTTTTCGTAGTGCACGAGCTCAGCCGTAGCGAAGCAATCGTGCAACTCGGTCAATGAAAGGTCTTCAGGGCCGACTCCCGCCTGCTCATAGGCCTTTTTGGCCGCCATCCTCGTAAGCGTGCTCACGTCTGGCAACGCCAGATCGCGCTCAGTCCAAGGGTCGGACGTCAGCACGGATGCGGCGATACGCGGCCTTTTGCGTCCTCCAGCCAGCTGTCGCAATTTGGCTTCGGACACTAGAACTGCCGCAGCCGCACCGTCTCCGGTTGGGCAACACATGTAGAGCGTGTTCGGGTAGCAAATCATCCGTGCGTTGAGTACGTCCTCGAGCGTAAGGGCATTGCGATACTGTGAGAACGGGTTCTTTGTTGCGTGTTGATGCGCCTTTACGGAAATTTTCGCGAAGTGCTCAATCTTCGTCCCGTACTTGCGCATATGTTCGACCCCGGCCTGCCCGAACACCGCTGGCATCAATCCCGAGCCAAGTTTGCCTTCGGTCGAATAAGCAGGGTCTCCGCCACCTGGTCCGCCTAAAAGCCCTTGCTTACCCATCTGCTCGACTCCGACGGCGAGCGCAATGTCGTACATTCCCGAGGCGACGGCCATATACGCTTCGCGAAATGCCGTCGAACCGGTAGCACAGGCATTCGAGACGTTCACTACGGGAATTCCCGTCTGCCCCAGATGCTGCATTATTCGCTGACCGACCATCATGCTGGCCTGATACAGATTGCCACACGCGAAGAATTCGACGTCCTTGATCGTGATGCCGGCGTCCTTCAGCGCTATCAAGGCCGCCTCCGCCCCCATTTGAGGAACGTTCTTTTCGGGATAGCGACCAAACTTGATCATGCCCGTGCCAAGTACATAAACGTTAGTCATTGTGAAACCCTCCCAATATCACTTACATCAAACGCAATCGGCGACCCGGCAGTAGTCCGGCCCTTACGCTCATGTGCAGTATCACGCCAGCACAGGGGGTAGGTTTGATTTGAGGGCCGGTCAGCCCCTGCCACCAAAGCTGCCCACCTCACTTAAAAGACTACGGTCATTGAGCTAAAAGCGCAACCGCCGTCGCAGCAGAGAACAGACGCAACCGTGCACGTGACTATTGTGCTGTGTACCTGCTGCTTTAGCGTGCCCAGTGAGTTCGCGCCGACTCTTCCGCACGGATGGTAACTCTACTGCCCGCTCAGCGGCATAGCCCGTATCGAAAACCGCAACTTAGGTCCTAACCGGGCGGTAAGAAAACACGATAACATCGTGACCTTCGCGGTCTTTGCCAGAGACGCTGGTCACCATCTCAACCGGCATATCAAAGATTTTGTGTGGGTTTTTCTCCGCCTCGTCGGGGTCAACATCAACCAGGTTGGCCCGCACGCTTACGCCCTCCGGCAAATCGACTATCGCCGTTATATACGGCGTCTTTATGCCTGGAAAGGATTGATGGACAACTGAGAACACGTGCACTTTTCCTCGATTCGAAAGAACCACTTCAGAGAACTGACCGTCGGCACCACATCGAGCGCAAGCCACTGGCCGCTGGTCCAAGAAAATAGCTCCACAACTAGCGCATTTTTTCCCCACAAGATGGGGCGTGGGTTCAAGCCGCAAAAACGGCACAATTGGTCTAGGACTTTGATTTTCCGCTTGAGCCTGTTCGCTCATGAGCCCACATCCTTTCTACAATTTTATTCACTTAGCACGACAAGCTAACCCTTAAGCTGCCAAATTTAACCCATTGCGGGACAAGCTGGCCTCTTCGAAGCTGCAAAACAACATACAGCAATCCCACGCTTGACAGCGACTTTGCAAGGTCCCCAGTCATCAAAAGCAGGCGTCGATTTAAAGCTTAGCCGCCCTCTAAGCGCCAAGTTCTTAGCTTTAACGAACGGGGAGTGATTTGCAACATCACCGCGCCAAGCTCGTCGGTACGAAGCACCCGTGCCTTGCTTCGTCGATAGCGCTCGATCACCGTCGGGGCGGGGAAATGGAACTGATTCAAATGACCGACCGAGACGACGGCCAACTTTGGTCGAACCGTCTCGACAAAAGCCGCGGTCGAAGAGGTTTCGCTCCCGTGATGCGGTACCTTCAGGACCGATGCCTCGAGCGCTCCAGCATAGTGCTGAACAAGTGCGCGTTCTGCGGCGGCTTCGATATCGCCGGTAAACATAACCCGTTCTTTGCCAAAGGTGATTAGCAACACCAAAGAAGCGTCGTTGTGTCTAAGACTTCCGCGATTAGCGGCGGGGTTTAAACACCGTACTTCGACCCCGCTAATCACTCTGACTGGAGACGAATCGTTAAGGAGGCGTAGTCGCGTTGCGCCGTTGCGAGCGAGCGCGGTCAAAAGCACGAGATATCGGTGAGAGGAGCTATCGACCTGGGTCGTCCAATACTCTTTAGGTGCAAAATTCCTTGCAAGGAAAACAAGCCCTCCAAAATGGTCGAAATCCGGATGGCTCAACACCAGGTAGTTCACGGTCATAATTTTGCGCGACCACAGGTATCGCGCTACCAGACGCTCGCCGGGGTCAAAAACTGGGCTCAGGCCGCCGCCACCATCGATAACCATGACGCGGGAACCGGGAAACTGCACCACGGCAGCATCACCTTGACCGACGGAAAGGAAAACGACTCGCAAAGTGGGGTTTAAAAATCTCTCATAAGTCCACCATCCCGCATCGACGGCCAACAAAGTGCAAAGCGCAAAGCACACGACGCGACGCCAGCGCGGACGAGTGAGTAAAATACCGTTATCCTGACGTTTGGAAACCATCAGGTTTCGATTCGACCCTTTGACGCTACGAGAAGGAGTTAAATTGCCGGAAGCGCTCCCGACAATCGAAAAATCGCCTCCCTTGAGCGGACGCGTCAGCCACACCATCAACAGACCGAACCATATCCCGATCTCGAGAAAGGTCGGGGTAAAAAATCGTATCCACGCCCATTTAAGAGCCGCAAAATGGGACGCTAACGCTGTCCCTAGCGCCATAAATTGGCCAGCTGACCGCAGCAGTACCGCCGCCATTTTGGGGGCAACAAAACTAAGCGCCGAAGCTAAAAGTCCGCCTACGGTGCCGACAAGGCCCATGATTGGGACCACGACCGCATTCGCAAGCGGACTGATCAAGGAAACTTGGTTGAAATGGTACGCCGTGAGTGCACTGACTCCCAAGGTTACATACCAGGACAGAGCCAAGTACCCGCCAAGCCACCCTAACGCTTGATATACAGGCCAGCTCTGGCGCAGACGCAGCAGCCGCTCTGCCTGGTAAACTTTCCACCAGGCCACGTACCGGCGCATGCCAAGGACGATCGCCAAGACCGAGGCAAAGGAAAGCTGGAAACTGATATCGCCCGTCGAACCGGGAAACGCGAAAAGGATAATGACCGCTGCAATCGAAAGCGCCGCCAAAGAAGACCGCGAGCGATCGAAGACGACGGCCAAGGCGTAGCTTACTACCATTATCAGAGCTCGCAGCGTGGAGACGTGATGCCCGGCGATGAGCGCATAGCCGATAGCTGCCAGAGCAGCAGCCAATGCAGCAAGTTTGTTCGCTGCTCCGAAGATCAGAAGCCTCGGCCACAACGAAAGCACAAAACGCGCCGCAACGAAGACCGAGCCAGCCACAAAGCCCATATGAAGCCCGGAGATAACCAGCAGGTGGGTCATGCCGGTAACGGCAAACTTTTCTTGCACGTCGCGCGCTAGATCGCCCCGCTCGCCGATGGTCACCGCTCGCATTTCTTCGCGCTGCGGGTCCGGCAAATTCGAGTCGATAAACGCCCTGATTCGTCGGCGCACTCGCGCTATTCGCGTCCACAACGAGTTAGGAGCGCGACCGATAACGACGATCTGTTGAGGATCGCGCACCAGGAGAGTTGCCATAATGCCTGAGCGCGCCATGTACGCTTCGTAGTCAAACTCCCCAGGATTGCCAAAATTCCGCGGAAAGCGTAGGCGACCCGCCAGCCGCAATTTTTCTCCCACCTCATAATTCCCACTTCCCAGCACAGTAGCTCTCACTAGACCCCGGCAGGAACGCCAGCTGCGCTGGTCGAAATTTGCGCGCTCGACCTCGATGAGTAAACGCAGGTTGCCACTGTTAGCTTCCGGCTCTCGCAAAAGACGTCCGTCGAGCGTCACAGAAGCCCCGTCAGGGCATCCACAGAGCAATCTCGAATTTGCCGTCGCAAGGAAAACGCTACGGGCCGAAATCGAGGAAGCTAACAAAAGCGCAACCAGCGTCGCCAAAAGCCCCAACTGCCTGCGCTTGCACAAAAACAGCAGCACCGCTAGCGGTACGAGCGCTGACGGAATCCACAGTGACGATAGGGCATAGCCTAAATTCCCTAGCGCGTCGCCCAATGCCATTGCTAGCGCGACTGAATACACCGAACCAAGGTAGGGGCTACGAACCTGCGCCAGCTCGGCACAAAGCGAAAAAAAGGATTCTGCCACTGCCCCCGATAGAAACTCCACTAAGCGCAGCTTAAAAATCCTGCTTTGGCGCAGGTAACCTCTTTGATCGGAATGAGACCCAATCGCCGCTGCCACGGGCACGGACAACACCGAATTCGAAGCGCTTTTTCAAGCGCGCAGTTAGACTCATTATTACGCTAAATGTAGCCGAAATATCTAGGATCTTGCCGGCACAGTTGGCGTAAATCCTTGGGCTAAGACTTCGTAATCCCGCCACCAAGCGTAAAAGCAGAGAAGGCGCTTTTTAACGGAACTTCATGGTGGTAAACGCGGCTGTGCATGGTATAACGCTCATTAAGAAGAATTAGAAGAAATTTTCGGAACGTGCGTTCAGCTTTAATTCAACCTTCCAAAAAACGCGTGATAATCATCGGGGCAGGGTTCGGCGGGCTTCAGGCGGCGCGCGGTCTTGCGCGCGCACCGGTCGAGGTGGTCGTAATTGACCGGCGCAACCATCATCTGTTTCAGCCCCTCCTTTACCAGGTTGCAACCGCGGGACTTGCGCCAAGTGAGATCGCTTACCCGATTCGGGCGATTCTTCGGCGGCAAACCAATGCTCGCGTCCTGATGGACGAGGCAGTGGCGGTCGATTTGCCCAACCGCCAGGTCGTTTTAAAAGCGAGCGGAGCGATGCGTTACGACTTTTTGATTCTCGCCCCAGGAGCGGTCGACTTTTACTTCGGCCACGAAGATTGGCGCCAATATGCACGAGGTCTCAAGCGTCTGGAAGACGCGGTGGCAATCCGTCGAGAGATCCTTTTGACTTTTGAGAATGCAGAGCGGGCTTGTCAGACGGGCACCCTGGCGAGGCCGCTTACGATCGTGTTGATTGGGGCTGGTCCCACTGGGGTCGAGCTCGCAGGCGCTGTTGCCGAGCTGGCTTATGGCGTAGCGGCCAAAGAGTTTCGTTTCGTCGACCTACGGCAAGCAAAAATAATCCTGATCGAGGCCGCGAACCAAATATTACCCTCGATGGATGCAGGGCTGGCGGCCTGGGCCGAGGCGGAGCTCAAAAGACTCGGTGTGGAAGTACGAACTGGCAAAGCGGTCACGTCGATAGGTCCGAATTTCGTATGCCTCGACAGCGAGCGTATCGATGCTGACTTAATCCTGTGGACCGCAGGAGTAGCGGGCTCGCCTCTGCTTAAAACGCTGGGTGTCCCTCTTGCCAGAGGAGGCCGGGTGCCGGTCGAGGCCGATCTTAGCGTTCCAGGTTACCCTGAGGTTTTCGTCATCGGCGACGCCGCCTATCTGGTAGACCGCGATCAGCGCCCCATCCCGGGGTTGGCTCCGGCCGCAATTCAGCAGGGAAGGCACGTAGCGCGCAATATATTAAATGCCCTCGAAAACCGGCCGAGCAAGCCGTTCCACTACATCGACAAAGGCAGTTTAGTGGTAGTTGGGCGGGCACGAGCAATCGCCGACCTTGGTCGGCTTAAATTTCGTGGTTTCCTTGCATGGCTGTTGTGGGTTTTCGTGCACATCTTCTACTTGATAGGTTTTCGCAACCGGCTTTTGGTGTTGACTGAGTGGGCATGGGCTTTCTTCACGCGCCAAAGCGGCTCGCGTTTAATCACAGAGTACGGGTTCGACGACCGTCAACGGGCCGAGTAATTTGTGGGCGTGTATCAACACGGACCTGACCGATCGTAAGCCAAATTCCGCGGCCAGTCGGGCAAGCTGTCTAAAGCGGCACAACGCACACCACACTGACGCCATCGATGTAGGTACGTACCCACCCGCCGAAAGAGCAAGGTTCGGGAATTAGCAGGGAAGGGCGTAGATCAGTGGCGCTAAAAAGAGATTGCCTGATCGATGGGATTCGCTTTCGCTAAAAGGGCGTGTTTGCTTTTCAAGATGTTCATTTACGCAACCGTTCCGCCGCAGTTAGGCGAGTGCACCGCCGCAGCTTGAGCCCGCTCCCGCCGTGCATCCAAAACAATGGCGGCCAGTAGCTATCGGAATGGAGCGAATTTGTTCCACGTCCTCGATATCCCAGATAGTCAACTCGCTTCCGTCAGGTCGGCGCAGCGCCATCTCGAGCATTTGGTTAAAGTCACAATCGTAAAGCAGGCCGTTGTAACCAACGCTGATCAGAGAGCGACACATAAGGCCGCTAACAGTGGCGGGATTGAAATGATCGACCAGTAACTGGAGGTACTCCTGTTCTTTTCCCCAACTGCGCAACTGAGCGGCAAAGCGGTTAATCGGCATGTTGGTAATTGTGAAAAGATGGTCAAACTCTATGTCGAAGTGACGCTTGAGTTCTTCTTTGTACCTTGCCTCGAGCGTGCTTTGCGCCGGCGGTAAAAATGCGCCCACCGGGTTATAAACGAGATTAAGTTTAAGTTGCGGGTCGCCTTTGCCGTAGCCCAGCGAATTCAACAAGCGCAGCGCCGCGATACTTTTGTCAAAAACACCCTTGCCACGCTGTCGGTCAACGTTCTCGCGTCCGTAGCAGGGCAACGAGCAGACGAGCTCGACGTTGTGACGCCGGTAAAACTCCGGCAACCACTCCATGCCCTCAACAAAAAGCACGGTTAAGTTGCACCTGACCATCACATGGCGTCCGAGCGCTCGCGCTTGTTCCACCAAAAACGCGAAATTCGGGTTGAGCTCGGGCGCGCCTCCTGTTATGTCCACCGCGGTTACGCCGCGGCTCTTACTCAACACCTCGATAACTCGGCGCGCGACGGCCAAGGTCATCGACTCGGTGCGCTTCGGTCCAGCGTCGACATGGCAATGATGGCAGGCCTGGTTGCAGACCTTGCCAACGTTTACCTGCACAGTAGTGATCTCGCTTCGCGCCAACGGATGAAGACCATGCGCGGCTAAAATCTCGTTGAAAGTCGGCAGAGATGGCGCTTTAACTCCACGTGTATCGCCTGCAATCTCCTGTGCATGGGACATCGCAGTCTATCCTTGCTTCAAAATTCGTATCACGGCTACGGTAGCCAAACTAATACTTGAGCGAAGCGCTACGCAACAGTGGATGCGTCGAGTGCGCAAACTCGACAAAAAGCGTGAGAGCGTCAATGGTTTAAACGGCAAATCGTATACCTGCTCGGGCCTGTTCCCTCTGCAACGGAAGGAGTGGTTGGCGCCTTTCGCCTTGAAGCTCTTTCTCAGCCACCTTCTCCAAGGAGACCGAATGGGGCAAACTTCTGAATAACCGTCAAACGCACCTCATCTTTCAAGAAGCCGCCAGCCAACGGTTACGGGCTTAAAATTGGCTGCGGCACTTTGAAGTCTTTACTCACGGCTGTGAGTACGCTCCGTGTGGGAAGGCTCGTAGCCGGTTTTTCTCCGTTCTGGCCGCTCGTTGCTTGATGTTAATGTTAATTAGGCATACTTTTCTAAAACCAGAGAAAACTTTGTCAGCGCGCCTAGAATACTCAATTTTCACGTCACGACGTGAGGACGCTATGAAGATTTACAACAGCTCAACTGCACCGAATCCCCGTCGAGTGCGGATATTCTTGGCCGAGAAGGGGATCACGGTTCCGTACGAGGAAGTCGATATCGTGAAAGCCGTGAACCGGACTCCTGAGTTCAGGAAAAAAAATCCGTTGGGTCTGCTGCCAGTGCTAGAGCTCGACGACGGCACCTGTATCTCGGAGAGTGTGGCAATCTGCCGCTACTTTGAAGAACTTTATCCAGAACCGCCTCTCATGGGCAGGGGAGCGAAGGAGCGGGCTATAATCGAGATGTGGAATCGACGGATGGAGTTGTATCTGTTTATACCCGTGGCCGACGCCTTCCGCCACCAGCACGAGTTCTTCAAGGGGCGCATCGTTCAGGTGCCCGAGTATGCTCAACTTCAGCATCAGAACGCGCAGAAGGCTTTTAGCTGGCTCGATGAGATCTTGGCAGATCGCCCCTACATTGCGGGCGACCAATTTTCAATTGCCGACATAACAGCGCTGTGTGCTGTTGACTTTGCGCGGGTGTCGAAAATTCGCATCCAGCCCGAGCAAAAAAACCTTGCGCGCTGGTACGAGGCGGTCTCGTCTCGGCCGAGCGCGAAGGCTTGAGTTTATAGGCGAGGAGCGAACAGGCTCTGTACGTTCTCAGATTCCTACCCCGCGCACGCTTTGTTCCGATTGTGTAGGTAATTTCGGTATCTCTCCAAACGGCGTATTAAGGTTAACCTGGCTGACCGGCAAATAGCTTACGGAGCGGCTTATGATAGACGTCTATTTCTGGACGACGCCCAACGGCTACAAGGTAACGATAATGCTCGAGGAATTGGGATTGGCCTACAACGTCATCCCAGTTGACATCGGCAAGGGCGAACAGTTCAAGCCCGAGTTTCTTAAGATCAGCCCGAACAACAAGATCCCTGCGATTGTTGACCATCAAGGGCCCGGTGGTCGACCGATCTCAATTTTCGAGTCGGGAGCCATTTTGATGTATCTGGCGGAAAAGACCGGCAAGCTGATGCCCACCGACATGCGAGGGCGTTACGAAGTGATCCAGTGGCTGATGTTCCAGATGGGAACGGTAGGTCCTATGCTAGGCCAGGCACATCACTTCCGACGATACGCCCCACAAAAAATCGGATACGCAATTCAGCGCTACACAAATGAGGCACGGCGTATATACACGGTAATCGATACCCGTCTGGCCGAGGTGGAGTATTTGGCCGGCGACTATTCGATCGCTGATATAGCAACTTACCCGTGGATTAGACCGTACAAGTGGCAGGGGCAGGAACTGGACGAGTTTCCGAACTTAAAGCGCTGGTACGAAGCGATTGAAAAGCGCCCCGCCGTTCAAAGAGGACTGGCCGTGATGGCCGACCAGGTGAATCGACCTGCTCCACAAGACAAGGAATGGTGGAACGTGATGTTCGGCGCAAGGCAGTATCAGAGACGCTAGCTTGCATCTGCTGCTAAGCCGGATCTTCGGGCGACATCTTGAGCCCCTGGCGCCGCTGTCGCTTGACCGTTTCTCGTCACCGGCCACAAATCAGGTAGAGCGGTCTCGAATTGCCATAGCGCGCCCGTATCGGCGCGCCACTCCCCCGTACAAGTCCAGCATTCGCTCTCGCCACTCGAAAATGGGATCGCTGCTGTCCAGTACCTCAAGCTCGCTCGAGCACCGAACCCATTGAAATGTGCCGAACAGAATATAATCAGCGTAGCCAGGCGAGTCACCGCATAGATAGGAAGAGTCGGCGAGCATCGTGCGAACCGGGATGAGAAATTGAGCTAAGCGTTCCATGTGGAGGTGGCGTTCGCTCTGGACCGTCTCGAGCGGTTGCCCAAATCTCGCCTCGCGCGAGCTTCTAAAGTACTCGCGATCGTCTGGATGAACGATGTCGAGAATGTCCCTTACGATCATGCGAAGCAGCGTAGGATTGATTTCGCCGTCGACCCAAAGATTAAAAAACCGCGTTAACCGTCGCCCGAGACCGGGACCGAACAACGACGGGCGATCTGGATACGCGTCCTCCAAATAGCATGCGATATTCCATGAATCGGCGATTACACGCTCGCCGTCCACCAGAACCGGAACTCTCGTCTGCCCGCTGAACGCTATTAGCGCTTTATCCGTAAACTTGCAGGGTACAATTTCTGCAGCCAACCCTTTGTGCGCTAGCGCCATCCGCACGCGCCAACAATAAGGGCTAAACCTTATGTCGTTTGCACCAACAAGCTCGTATAGCCTTAGTGTCATCACAAAGCATCCCTGCGCGCCATCTAAGGCTCGCTGATCCGTAAAACGGCCTAATTTTAGGCGTGATTCATAGCTTAGCGGTTGTTCTAGAGAGGTCGTAGGCGGCGTCAAGTTTTTCGAAGCCTTTACCGCGCGCCCAGAAAAAGCCCGAACGGCAAAGTTCAGCCGAGAGACTTTTTAATTAATATTGCGGTCTTACGCGCTCCTTGCACTGCCGTACAGGGGGCTTTACACTCAATCGGTTCGAACAGTGCACCAAAACCCTAACTAAGCCTTTCGGAGCAGCTTTTATTGACCGCCATGTTCAGGGCCTTTCTCAGAGCAGCGTGCCGCACCAGCAAATCTTCGAGCGTATATCGGTCGAGAGTAGCTAGGAAATTGTCGCACGCTTCTTTAAGGACACGCGCAAGTTCACAGCTAGTACTGATAACGCAATGGTTGTCCGGTCCGCGAAAGCATTCCGCCACTCTGAGCGGGCCTTCCGTGTAACGCACCACTTCACCGATTGAGATATCTTTCGGATTTCGCCCCAGGGTTACGCCCCCGCCTTTCCCGCGAAGAGTTCGCAAAAATCCAGCCTGAGCAAGTCTGTGCACAACCTTAATCAAGTGATTGCGCGAGATACCGTACGCGGTAGCCATCTCCCGGATTGTGCACAGTTGGGGTCGCTTCAAGGCTACGTACATCAGGACTCTCAGGGCATAATCCGTGTAAAACGTAAGCTCCATAATCCGGCGGCTGCGAACCCTCCGCTGTCACTACTTGCGAACCAACTTCGGCGAGTTAGCCTATGGCTTGCTGTCAGCATTGCCGCAAACACTACGCGCGTCACCAGCATCAAGGCTTGGTTTGATCCTAAGCGCCGCGGCCGGGCGATAGGGTCGTAAAACATGCAATTATAGTGTACTTTAATGCCAGATAAGGCCGCAAGCTCCACAGCAGGGTCGAAAGCCGGTCTGGCAGCGAAATAAGTGGCCTCAGGCGGTTAACTTAGTTACCCCCTCGAGGCTTCAGTTGTTGGGAAGCGTTCGCTAAGTTTTGGGGTATGGTAAGCGCGAACCAGGAGTTGGAAGTAAAATTTTACTTTGCCTATACTAGCCCCTTTTCGTACCTCGCCTTCGAACCCGCGTGCGATCTGGAATTAACTCATCGCGTTAAACTGCGGTTCATCCCTTACGGCGTTAACATCCGCAAAACGTACGGCGACCTGGATCGTCCCGACGCAGATCGCCGAAAGGTGCGCTATCTTTACCTTGACGCCCGGCGCTTTGCTAAGGAAAGGGGCTTAGTTATTTACCCGCCTCGGAAGATTTTCTCCTGCAGGCTCGCGTTTTACGGAGGGCTGTTCGCTTTGGCCCACAATCGCTTCAGAGAATACTCCAAGCGCGTGTTCGAACGCTTTTGGCGCCAAGAGCTTGACGTGGAGAATCCGGACGCGATCGAGGGTATCCTGGCCGAGGTGGGACTGGATGGCCAAGACTTTCGAGCCTACGTAAATACCAAAGCGCGCGACGAACTCGAGCGTTGTTTTCAAGAGGCTGAGCAAGATCAAGTCTTTGGCGTGCCTACGTTCGTTGTCGACGGGGAGTTGTTCTGGGGCAACGACAGAATAGATTGGGTAATCAAAAAGCTCGACGCAATGGGGCTTCGACGCACCGAAAAGCTTACCGACGCGGTATCTTAGCGACGGTGGGCACTTATTCAAGCGCGCTGAAACGGGGCCTTTGCTTGACCCACAAGTGGAAAGCAACTAACGCGCCAAAATAGCCTCGCAAAGCACAGGCGCTTAGTGTGATAATACCGAGATCGGGCGCGCGAGCTCTTTAAAACCGCAACGTTTTAACGACAAAAGGTCGAAATATTTCGCGAGCACACGGAGCGAGCGCGCCCGTAGGCTCATACTCTGCAGTTTGTGGAACGCCGTTTTTGCGCGCGGCTGCCAGCTCACATATGTCTTCGACCATGGTTGCGCTCCGCAAACAGCGCTTTACAGCGAAAGAATCAACAAGGCCCCCTTGGTACAAAAAATCTTAAAACGAGTTAAGCCTTAATTTAGATAATTTATACACATTTACGACTTGATTTTTGCCAGTGGCTGGGTTACTTAGGTTAGGAGTTGGTGTGGCGGCAGGAGTAGGGTCTTACAGATTGGGGGAGGAATCTTGTATGGCAGAGTCTGTTTCGGCAAACGTACGGAGTGTTTCAGGTGCCTCGCGGGAGGTCACTCTTCCTTTCGTTATAGCGGCCGCTTCACTGGGAACGCTTATCGACTGGTATGACTTTTACCTGTACGGCAGCTTAGCAGTCTTCTTTTCAGGGCTGTTTTTCCCTCCCGGCAACCCGAAGCTAGCGCTACTTGCAAGCCTTGCAACATTTGCCACGGGCTTTGCGGTGCGGCCTTTTGGGGCGGTTTTATTCGGGCGTCTCGGCGATCTAATCGGTCGCAAATTCACGTTCATGCTGACCCTGCTAATCATGGGGTCGGGCACGTTTTTAATCGGGCTGATGCCCTCGTATCAGTCGATCGGAATCCTAGCGCCAATCTTGCTGGTTACGCTGCGGATGTTACAAGGACTGGCGCTGGGCGGCGAATATGGAGGCGCTGCGGTATACATAGCTGAACATTCGCCTGACGGTAAACGTGGCCTCTATACCAGCTGGCTTCAGACGACTGCGACGATCGGCATCGTCATGTCACTACTCGTAATCCTTTTCTTCCGGCTATATTTGGGCGATGCCAATTTTAAGGCTTACGGCTGGCGTTTTCCGTTCCTTCTCTCTATCGTCCTCGTCGCTATCGCCATGTATATACGGTACAAGCTGGAAGAGACACCAATTTTCGCTCAAATCAAAGAGCAGGGAAGGGCCTCTTCGCGACCGCTAGTCGAAAGCTTTGGGAGCGGACGCAACTGGGGACTCATGCTCATCGCGCTCTTTGGAGCCACTGCGCCAGAAGGCGTGGTGTGGTATACGGGCCAATTTTACGCACTCTATTTTATGCAGACCGTGATGAAGCTCGACTATGTGACCGTGTACTGGATTATGGTTGCGGCGCTATGCCTTGGTTCGCCATTCTTTATTTTGTTCGGTTATTTATCCGATAAAGTGGGGCGGCGTCTCATTCTCAATACCGGTTTTTTCCTCGCTGCTGTAACTTTCGTTCCGGTCTTTCATCTGATGAGGATTAATGCGAACAGACCCGTAATCTTGACGTTGCTGGTCACCTACAACGTGATTTTGGTCACACTGGCTTATGCACCGATCGCCGCCTATCTCGTGGAGGTTTTCCCGGCCCGTATACGCTACACGTCGCTGTCGTTTCCGTATCATATCGGCAACGGCATCTTTGGAGGTTTCGTACCTTTAATTGCGACCTCGTTGGTTTTCTACACCGGTAACGTTTACGCGGGCCTGGCTTATCCCATTCTGGTTTGTGTCATTGGTCTCATCGTCTCCTTCTTGTTCATGAAGGAGCCGACGCACCAGATCCGTATCTGGGACGAGGTCAAGCAGGCGGAAGTGCCGGCGGAGGCGGTGTAAGTAAAAAGTTCGTTCCGAGTTGAGAACGTCCAAAAGGCCGGAGTCAGATCACGACTTCGGCCTTTTTCTTCGCTTTAACGCAGCAAAGAAACCTCGTTCGGAGAGTTTCGCAAGCTTTTACGACTCGCAACCTTCGCTCGTCTCACCAACTCGGTCAAAACTAACCTGTTCTTTGCTAAAATCTTGTGGGATGAAACCCTCGAGATCCCAATATGGAGGGCGTGGCATGAAGTCTTATACGAAGTACCTTACGATGAACGTTCCAGCACGCATGGATTTCGTCAATATCACGGAGCAGGTGGAAAAAGCTGTCGCCGAAAGCGGCATCCGGGAGGGCTTATGCCTGGTCAACGCCATGCACATCACGGCCTCGGTGTTTATCAACGACGATGAACCAGGGCTTCACGAAGACTACAAACGCTGGCTCGAATGGCTGGCCCCGTACGATCCAAGTCCCGAGCGCTACCGACACAACCGAACGGGCGAAGATAACGCAGACGCCCATCATAAACGCCAGATAATGGGCAGGGAAGTGGTGGTTGCGGTTACCAACGGTAAACTAGACTTTGGACCGTGGGAGCGTATCTTCTACGGCGAGTTTGACGGTAACCGACCCAAACGCGTTTTGATTAAGATAATCGGTGAGTAATTCGCGCAGCGGCACGAAGCGGGCCGAAGAAAGGAACCAGCCATCATCGTTCCTGACGTTTTTCCGGTTTTACCAGTCGGATGTGAAGCTGGCCGCGACGGCGTGCTCGTGGCGATGCCGTCGAAGCAACATATAAACGGCCAACTCGCCTCCCAGGCTTTGCCTCACGCGCCAAGGTTTCGCCGGTGAAGTACAAAAAAGCGGTCCAGAAGCTTCGCGACCACGGAATCACCGCAACAGCTGAAACAGCTGCTACGACGGCGCACAGCGCAATCTCCCACTTTTCTGGCAGACCCACTATCGACGCCCCAAACCAAACCAACATCGCGGCCACTACCGCTACCGTATAATCAAGGACCCACGGCCCTAACCATTCTCCCTCGTCCCGCCAGAAAACAGTACTGCAGGTGGGGCACGCGACGTTCATCCAAAGGTACGAGCGAAACATCCGTCCTCGTCCACAGACCGGACACTTCCGAGCAAGTGCGCGGGCAATCAGTAGTCGAATCCGAGGTCTCGGCGGTGCGTGACCGCGCGCTTCTTCGTCGATAGCCGCCGCGTCCGCGCGCGCCATAGCTGCCAAACCGAGAGCTGAAATCAGCACCAGCGCGCCGATACCGCCAACCGCTACCGCAACCGCAAGCGCGATCTGTTGGTCGGTGGTCATCCGCTAAAAGAAATCTCTAAGGCCTAATGAACGTTCGGCCGCAAATCGCCTCGCAAGTTAAGAGAAGGGTATTTCTAGCTTGCGAGACAGCAGCAACAAATGTTTCCGGAAACGCACAGAGAGCATCCGAGCAAGGCTCACCGCACTGCCCTGGTCGCCGGACGACCGGCCTTTGAACGTCCGCGGAACTACTTCAGTTAGGAGCAAGCTTTTACTCGGATCGCCACTATTGTGCAGCACCACGCAGTTTAAATATATCCCGTTTTATCGCTGTAAAGCCACAACTTGGCGAAAACCTCGTCGTAACTGCTGGCGAGCCGTAAAGCGTTGTGCCCTTATATAAGCAGCAATAGCTTTTTCCGACGGTTTTCGAACTCTGAGCGAATCGCCCGCAAGGAAGAGCTACCATAGTGCGCCCTTTTCAAGCCTACTCGTAATCGAACGCGACTGCCGCGATCGGTAGGGCTGGACATATCAACATCCGAAAAACTTTCGAAGGGCACTTAGCGCCTGAGGCTCGGTCAAAAACGGAGCATGTCCGACACCGGGTAGCTCTACGACTTCGGTATTCGGATGCGCCTCGCACATTTTACGGACGGTCTCCGCCGATAGCAGGTCGCTCTCGGCACCGCGCAGCACGAGCACAGGTGCTTTGATGCGGCGATAGCTATCCCACAGCGTGGCGAGCGACGAGTCAGCTTGAGCCGCGCGAAGCTTCCTTACTTCCGGGTCCATCTTCCAGGTAAACCGACCGTTCTCGGTCTCGCGTACCGCCCACCGAGAAAACTCCGCCAACCTCTCCTCGGATACGCCAGCCGCTGGCGGATAGGTGCGTCTGTAGTATTCGATCACCTCGGCGAAGCTCCCGAATTCGAGCGGCGCATGGCTTACGTAGTCGACGATTCGCGCCAGGCCGACTGGGTTAAGTTCGGGCCCGATGTCATTGAGCGCAAGCCTTTCCACGCGGTCGGGGAAATCGCCCGCGTAAATCATCGAAATGATCCCGCCCATTGACGTTCCGAGCAAACTTACGCGATCGAAGTTAAGCAAATCCAGAAAGGCCGCGAGGTCACTAACGTAGGTTGCGTAATTGTAATTTTGAGGCGGTCCCCATTGACTGTCTCCCCGGCCTCGCACGTCTAGCGAGATAACGTGGTATTTAGCGACAAAATTCGGCGCGACGGGGTCGAAATTGTGCGCATTCCCCGTAAGTCCATGGATACACACAAGTGGCTTCAAGCCCACGCCCCCATAGTCGAGGTAATGTAGACGAAGTCCGTTCACTTCCACATATCGACTAATCGCCATCGCTTTCTCCTCAGAGAAAATTGCAACTAGCCAATCGCGCGCAGCTCGTCGACGAGCTCTTTTATCCGGCTCGACTAATCCAAGCCGACAAAGACGCCATATTCTTACTCAGGCTAGCCAAGATAGCGGTCCAACGCCCTAAGATTGCCCCAGATCCAACTCCGTGAGCGGCACCACCTGAACGCCTGCCTGCTCGAGACCTTCGCGGACTGCTCGCGCCACTGCAACAGCCGTAGGCTCGTCTCCGTGTACACAAAGACTGTCGATCCGTCGCCGCAAGCGCTTGCCACTGCGCGAGACTATCTCCCCGTTCAGTACCATGTGCAACGCTTGCTCTCTAGCCTGCTGCGGGTCAGTGATAACGGCGCCGGGGATTTTTCGCGAGGTAAGGTTGCCGTCGTCTTCGTACCGCCGGTCGCAAAAACCTTCGCAGGCAAGGGGCAAACCAAGTTTGAGTGCTGCGGCCTCCATTTGCGTCCCAGCGACCGCCAAATATATCAACTCAGGGTCGACGGTTTTTATCGCGCGGCCGATTGCCATGGCAATTTCCAGGTCTTCCGCTGCCATGTTGCTGAGCGCGCCATGTGCCTTGACGTGAGTAACTCTTATCCCAGCATATTGCGCCATCGCCTGGAGCGCTCCAATCTGATAAGCCACCATGTACTCGAGATGGCGCAGGTTTGTCTCGATTCGGCGGCGCCCGAATCCCCATAGGTCGTTGAAGCCTGGATGCGCGCCGATACTCACCCCCTCTTCTTTGGCTCGCATTACCAGGTCGTGCATCACTACCGGATCGCCAGCATGAAAGCCACAAGCGATACTAGCCGTACGTACGATTTTGATCAGCTCCTCGTCATGCCCCATCTTGTAGGCCCCGAAGCTCTCACCCATATCGGCGTTCAAATTGATTTTTTTCGCCATCGCGAGCGCCCCACCAAAAAGATACTGATTCCTTCGATAAAGCCTGCCTGCGGACTCCGAAAACGACGTTGTTTTTCCTCTACCAAGATGTTACCAACAAGAACCAAGACGCCGAAGCGGCAGCAGGGCAAAAAGCCCGAAACGCACTGGCCATCTCGCCCTATCAGCCCGAGCGTGGCAGCGTTTGGCTGACGGTTCGGCGTTTGAAAAAATGTAGTGACGGTTCGCTTTCTAACGAGCGGAGATACCGGTTTGATCGTCGAGTTCGGCGACACGATCGACCGTGCCGTCAATGAACGCGTGTTGCTACTTAACCAAAAGCTCAACAGGCTTCGCCTGCCCGGGGTTATAGAGACGATTCCTACGTTTCGTTCGCTGCTCGTGCTTTACGACCCGGTCAAGACTAGCTCGTCGAATCTTAAAGCTCTTATCGCGCAAGTCCTAGAAAAGAAAACATCGGCTTCTAGCGAAGCGACTCTCTGGCGCATACCAGTCTGCTATGCACCCGAGTTCGCTCCCGACCTGCCGGATGTTTGTGCCCGCACCGGGCTTAGCGCCGAGCGCGTAGTCGCGCTTCATCTCGAGAGACAATACCGCGTGTACATGCTCGGCTTCTTGCCGGGGTTTCCTTACATGGGCGACCTCGCCGAGCCGCTTCGATTGCCGCGCCGGGCCGATCCGCGAACCAGAGTCCCCGCTGGATCGGTAGCGATAGCCACTTCAATGACAGGAATCTATCCGGTTGAAAGTCCTGGTGGATGGCATCTTATCGGGCGCACCCCGATTAAACTCTTCGACCTCAACTGGGATCCTCCATCGCTCTTAGCTCCCGGCGACGTTGTGATGTTCGAGGAAATCGGCGTTGAAGAATTTCGCCAGATCGAACAGGCGGCTGAATCAGATCTATATCGGCCTGCGCGGGAGAAGATCAGAGTGTGAGCGCGACTTGCGGGCTCAAAGTCATCTCGCCTGGTTTTCAAACGACCGTCCAAGACCTAGGGAGGTTCGGCTACCAAGCGTTCGGCGTTCCGGTTTCGGGCGCTTTAGACCATTTGAGCCTTCGTATAGCAAACCGATTGGTCGGGAATCCGCCGAATACCGCTGCGCTGGAAATTTTTTTATATGGCCCAACCTTGGAAGTGCAGGTTAAGTCGACGCGCGTAGCCCTGGCAGGAGGCGGAGTTTTGGAAGTTACAACGGCGCCGCGCCGCTTAGTTTCTAGCTATCAAACTGTTTACTTGCGTCGAGGCGACGTTTTCAGGGCTGGCGCAAGCCTTCGCCGAAGCTCGTGCGCCTATCTCGCTATCCAGGGCGGCGTCGCACTAGAGCCGGTTCTAGGAAGTCTTTCAACGTCGGTTCGAGCAAAAATTGGAGGATTTCGCGGTCGAAGCCTGCGCGCTGGCGACGTGCTTCCGCTGGCCGTTTACGAAGTCGAACAGCGCGCGGAATGGGCACTGCCGGCGGTGCCAAAAGACGATTCGTACCAGCCAATTCGGGTTGTACTAGGCCCTCAGGACGACTATTTCACCACCCAAGCGATCGAGACCTTTTTCACTGCGGAGTACACAGTCACTGAAGAGTTCGACCGGATGGGGATGCGGCTTGCTGGCCCCAAACTCGAGCACAACAACAAAGGCTACGACATTGTTTCCGACGCGATCACAACTGGGGCAATCCAAGTGCCCGGCTCAGGCCAGCCCATAATTCTCTTAGCTGACCATCAAACCACAGGCGGCTACCCAAAGATCGCCACGATAATTTCGGCTGACATACCTCGCGTGGCTCGCAAACGACCAGGCGATAAAATCAAGTTCATGCCGGTCAGCGTGGAAGAGGCAGAGCAGATTCGCCGGGATCAGGAAGCCGAATTGGAAAAGCTTTTCGAATCGATTCGAACAACAGACCCCAATAGGATTACCGAACCCGAGGAGCTTTACAGCCTAAATCTGATAAGCGGTGTCGTAAATGCGGCTGATTAGGACGGTTTAAAGTGGCATAAACTGCGGTCAATTTTGGTATTGGCACGAGGTAGACCCATGGACGACGTAGCTTTGCTGACGCCTAGGCAAGCGCGACAGCGGTTCCGCCAGGGGCTTAAGACACCTACCGCCGGATGGTGCAAGGGGTACGTTCAGACTAATTTGCTCATCGTACCGAAAGAGTTTGCTTATG
Source organism: Pseudomonadota bacterium (assembly GCA_021324755.1). Classification (GTDB taxonomy): domain Bacteria; phylum Desulfobacterota; class Binatia; order Binatales; family Binataceae; genus JAJPIL01. The sequence goes on along the minus strand of JAJPIL010000007.1, from coordinate 112,070 downwards.
ACGCTTTGCTGTTCGCCCAGCGAAATCCCCGCTCTTGCCCAGTTTTGGAAGTAACAGACGAGGGTGACCCTCGGCCGCTTCGTTTTGCGCCCGACGCGGATTTGCGCACCGATCTTCCCGCGTATCGGGTTTACGAAAATGGCGTGCGGGTCGCCGAAACAACAAGTATCGTCGATCTCTGGCGCGACGACTTCGTAAGCTTCCTGGTTGGATGCAGCTTTACGTTCGAAGCCGCGCTGCTCGATGCAGGCATCCCGCTCAAGCATATTTCGCTGGGTTTGAACGTCGCGATGTACCGCACGAATATTCGCTGCCGTCCGGCAGGACGGTTACAAGGACCGATGGTAGTATCGATGAGGCCGATACCGGCCGAGCTTGTGGCGCGGGCGGTAGAAGTCAGCGCACGGTTTCCGCACTCTCACGGCGCGCCGATCCACATCGGAGAGCCTGAGAAGATCGGGATCCGCGATCTCGCCAAACCGGACTTCGGCGACCCAGTACCGATAGCGCCTGGCGAGCTTCCGGTCTTTTGGGCCTGCGGCGTGACCTTCGAGGCCGCAGTGGCGGCGTCGCGTCCGCCGCTTGCGATAACCCACTCGCCGGGCCACATGTTTATCTCGGACGTCAAAGACAGTGCAACAACTTTTTTCTGATCTCGGCGCGACGCTCTAGTAGGAATCGCAGAACCTGCAACGCGACCGATTCCTGCCCGCTTGCCTCTTACGGATAACCAAATCAGCGCACAGGCTTGATACCGTACGGTCGCAGCCACGCAAGCCCCTGAAGCGTTCCACCACGCGGCCTGTACTCGCATCCGATCCATCCGCTGTAGCCGGTGGCGTCGATCGCACTGAACAGGAACGGATAGTTGATTTCTTGATGTTCGTCAGGTTCATGACGCCCGGGGACACCAGCCACTTGAATATGCCGTATAATTTCGATGTTCGTGCGCAAGGTCTCGACCAAAAAGCCCTCGGAGATTTGCGCGTGATAAACGTCGTACTGAAGGAACAAATTGTCGCTCGCCACTTTCTCGATGATACGCCTGGCTTGATCTGTTCTGTATAAAAAGTAGCCCGGAAAATCGCGCGTGTTGATCGGCTCGATCAGCAAAGCGACGCCCGAACTTTTGGCCGCGCGCGACGCGTAACGCAAATTCTCGGTATATGTGGCCTCGAAGTCGCGCTCCTCGGCGCCAGCCGGTATCAGGCCGGCCATGACGTGAAGGCGAGGACATTCGAGCGCTTCCGCATAGTCAAGCGCCGTCTTTACGCTTTCGCGAAATTCGCTTTCTCGTCCGGGCAGCGCCGCTATTCCGCGTTCGCCTGCCTCCCATCGTCCCGGCGGAAGATTAAACAGCACGACCGAGAGCCCCAGGTCCTTAATTCGCGCCCGCAATTCGTGCTTTGGATAACTATACGGGAAAAGAAACTCAACGGCGGTAAAGCCAGCCTCTGCAGCCGACTCAAACCGGTCCAAAAACTCGGACTCATTGAACATCATCGTGAGGTTTGCCGCGAACTTCGGCATCGTTCCATCCTCCTGCCCATGCCGCGAATCTCAGGGCTGAGGATAACGCGCACGCAAATTTTCGACCTCTTCCTGGCTGAGTGGCCTTACTTTTTCGCGACGCAACAGTAGGAACAACTTGGCGCTTTCTTCCAGCTCCTCGGCCGCGTGCGCCGCAGCTTCGAGCGACGTACCGCCAACCACCGGACCGTGGTTCGCAAGTAGAAGTGCGCTACTAATTTGCGCCCGCTCGCGCACCGCATGCGCCAAAGCGGGTTCGCCGGGCGGATAATAGGGGACCAAGACGAGTCGCCCCACGCGCATCACGTAGTAGGGCGTCAATGCTGGCAGCACATCGTCGGGACTTACCTCGGATAGGCACGACAGCGCAACCGCGTAAGTAGAATGGAGATGTACTACAGCTTTGACGTTGGGTCTCGTCTCATAGATCGCCAGATGCAGCAATGCCTCCTTCGTTGGGGGATCGCCCGTAATTAGCTTTCCGCTTGAATCGAGCAACGACAGACGTTTAGGTTCGAGCGCCCCGAGAGCCACGTTTGTCGGCGTCATCAAAAATCGATCGCCCAGCCGCACGCTAAGATTGCCTGCGCTGCCATAAGACAGCCCGCGCTGATAGAGCGAGCGCCCTATCGCGACAATCGACTCTCTTGCCTTGCGTTCCTCGCTGCTCACTTGAGAACCTCAAAAGCTTTGACGAAAAAGTCCTCAGACCCGAAATTCCCAGACTTAAGAGCGAGAAACAAAGGAGGACCCACTAAGCTTTTGGTCCATGGGACTCCTGGGTCAATTGCTCTGCCGATTTGCAAGGCGCGCACGTTCAACGCCTGCACCACCGTCCCGGCCGTCTCGCCTCCGGCGACCAGCAAGCGACGAACACCGCTATCAACCAGTTTGCAGGCGATTCGAGCCATCACGCGTTCTATGAGCCGACTGGCGCGCTCGCGTCCTAGATACGCCTGAACGCCCGCTACCTCTTCCGGCTGTGCGCTTGAGTAAATGAGCAACGGCTTGTCGCCAAGCCTCGGCAACGCCCATCGTACCGCCGCGTCGCAGAGCTCGTCCTCGGAAGACTTTAGCGGCTCCAACCTAAAGCTATCAAAGCCGCGCCTTCGCATGTAATCTACCTGCGCAAGCGTGGCTCGCGAGCAGCTCCCAGCCAGGACTACCGAAAAACCCTCAACCGCTCCAAGAGAATTCACTTGACAGTCGGGCTTCAAAAGGCCGCGGCGAACGAAATTGGAAGGCAAACCTATCGCCACGCCCGACCCACCCGTCACCAGCTTAAGCTCAGCACATGCTGCACCGATAGCGTAGAGATGGCGGTCACAGAGCGCGTCCACGATCGCAAAGCGAATGCCCTGAGCCCGCAGCGTGGCGAAACGACGACCGATAGCTTCGCACCCTTGCTCGACAACTTCGTAGGGCACCAACCCGACTTTTTCATGCACCTGCCGCTCCAGGACTCGGACCAGATTAGAGTCAGTCATAGGATTGAGCGGATGTTTCTCCATGCCAGACTCTGATAGCAGTGCGTCGCCCACGAACAGATGGCCCCTGTAAACCGTGCGACCGTTAACTGGTAAAGCGGGACATGCGATAGTGAAGTTCTCGCCGAGCCGTTCAAGCAACGCGCGAGCTACGGGGCCGATGTTGCCCTCGTCGGTGGAATCGAAAGTCGAACAGTACTTGAAAAAAATCTGTGCTGCGCCCTTCGAGATCAGCCACTCAAGCGCGGCGCACGACTGCTTTACTGCCTCGGATGCAGGAATATTGCGCGATTTAAGCGCGATTACAACAGCGTCCGTATCGCCCACGGGCATTTGACGCTCTGGCAGACCGACCAGCAGAACGGTGCGCATCCCATGTTCGACCAGCATACTGGCGAGATCGGTCGCCCCCGTAAAATCGTCGGCGATACAACCAAGCAGCACTTCGCGATAGCCTCCGTAAGCGTCGGCGAAGGCTCGCTACGAAGCTAGAACCCGTTTACTTCCCCAGATAGTCCTCGACATAGGCGCGGACGATCTGGTCAATGTTGGTGTCTGACGGAAAACCTAACTCAGTAGCTCTAGTCGTTTGCATCCGCGCCGGCCAGCTGCAGACGATCCGCTCGATTACCGGGTCGCGCTCAAAGCGAACCAGACTAGGGTCGCCGCCCGCTCGCTTCAACGCTTCGAGCATCTCGCTCACGCGTACCGTAATTCCAGGAAGATTCACTATGCGGTGGTGGCCCCATCGCTCCGGCGCAAGATCGTGAGCATGGATGAGCGACGCCACCACAGTGCGCGGCGAAGCGATCCACAGCTCCGTTTCCGGCGGCACGGGGCAAACTGTCTCACGGCCAGCCAGCGGTTCGCGCAAAATTCCGCTTACGAAAGCCGATGCGGCTCGGTTAGGCTTGCCCGGACGCACGGCTACGGTGGGCAAGCGAACCACTCGGCCGTCGATAAATCCCTTGCGGCTCGCATCGTTGATAAGCAGTTCGGCCATTGCCTTCTGGGTGCCATAGGAAGACAAGGGAATCGCCGCTGTCCTATCCGTTATCACACCAGGAAGATCAGCGCCAAAAACGGCGAGCGAGCTGGTAAACACAAAACGCGGTCGGATGCCAATCTTACGCGCGCGGTCAATCAGCGCTCGCGTCAAGTCGAAATTGACGCGCATCCCCAGTTCGAAGTTAGCTTCGGCCTCCGCGCTTACCACGGCAGCCAGATGGAAGAGACTGCCCGTGTTCGCATCCAACACCTTGGCGACCGAATCGGGCTCTAGAAGGTCGCCAACGATATATCTCACACCAGGCAAAGGTTCTGCGGGCGCCTGAACATCTGCCACCACTAGCTCGGTAATTTCACGACGGTTGCCAGCTGGGTCGCAGAGGTATTTCCTTTCGAGCAAAACTTGCGCAAGGCGCGAACCGAGAAAACCTGCACCACCTGTTATTACGACGCGCATCAACTATCCACCCGCCCAACTTCGATCATCTTACGAGCTCTGCCTTTTATGCGCAAAGCCCTCAAGTTACACGAGCAATAAGAGTACGGCCGAGAGCTCCGACCTGCGCGCAACATCTCCTTTGGGACTAACCATGATACGCCCCCACACGAGGCTCCAGCTCTAAGTCCAACCTTAAGCCGAATGTCTGCCCTTTACGAATGATCGGAGCTCATCACGAGAGACGCCAAAACTTTTATTTCTCTCGATTAACAGTGCCCTAGTTGCTTGGTGGTCGATATTTACTCAACAGCCTCGATTGCCATTCGCTCCATGGAAACTTCGCATTGTAGGTGTCTTCGTCAAGGAGGTCATCCAGCTCCGCCGGATTTCTCATTCGCATCCTCACCAGCCATCCACTGCCATAAGGGTCCGAATTAACGCGCCACGGCCGCTCGAGCAACTGCCGGTTGACTTCGGTCACGGTGCCGCTTACCGGCGAGGGCAGCTCGACAGCAGCCTTCATGGCGTGTAGAACACACAAGATCTCGCCTCGGTTTAGCTCCTTTCCCACCTGAGGTAATTCGACACCATTGACCCGAATCATTTGTCTTTGCCCGAAGTTGGTAACGCCTATCTCGACGTCCGTGCCGTGACACCGGACCCATAGATGTTCAATCGAATAGCGGCAATCCATTTCTTCGGTCATAGTTCGCCCCGAACTTCGGCATCTTGTGCTAGCAATTCTAACTACGGCTCGCTTAGTATCACTAGCCACACCGGCGATGAGCCTTACGCCAACGCTGGGCTAAGCTGAACTCGCCTCTTTGATATCAACGTCGCCGCGTAGTTCAACGCACACGTTTTCGAAATCGAGCGAGGCGAAGCTTTACCATCTCGAGACTACCACTTTCTTCCTAGTGTAAAACTCCACACCGTCGGTGCCGTGGATATGAAGGTCGCCGTAGAACGAGCCTTTCCAACCGGAGAACGGATAGAATGCGAACGGTTGCGCGACACCCACGTTGATTCCAACCATTCCTGCTTCAACCTTGTCGCGAAATTCGCGCGCACTGCGGCCCGAAGTGGTGAAGATAGTAGCCATGTTTCCGAACGCTACCCTGTTCGCCTGCTCAATCGCCTCGGCGAGCGAACTAGCGTAAGACACCGATAAGACGGGACCAAAAATTTCCTCGCGCGCTGCGGCCATCTCGGGCGAAACGCCGTTAAGGATAGTTGGGCCAAGGAAAAACCCTGGTCGTTTAAGGTAGTCATCGTTGCGACCGTCGAGAATTGCTTGCGCGCCCTCGCGAATGCCGCGCTCGATGTGGGATATGACGCGACGGCGATGTTCTTCGCGGATAAGTGGCCCCATGTCCACACCGGGTTGATCACCGGGGCCGACCTTCAATTTTCGCGCGTCGCTCTCCAAACGGTCGAGTAGGTCCTTTCCGGCTCCCCCGACCGCCACTACCACACTCCCGGCCAAGCAACGCTCTCCCGCATTGCCGAAAGCCGAGTTGAGGATCGCCGGAACTGCTAGCGACAAATCGGCATCCGGCATCACGAAAATATGATTTTTAGCGCCTCCAGCCGCCTGGACGCGCTTTAAATTGCGCGCCGCCTCCTGATAGACATGACGCGCAACCGGCTCGGACCCAACGAAAGAAATTGCGCGGACGTCGGGATGGCGCAACAAAGCCTCCACGGCGTCACCCGCGCCCTGAACCACGTTGAGGACACCATTGGGGAAACCAGCCTCGAGAAATAGCTCGGCCAAGCGGACAGCACCGAGCGGAGTTCGCTCGGAAGGTTTCAAAACGAAGGTGTTACCCGCAACGACTGCCAAGGGGAACATCCAAAGCGGAATCATCACGGGAAAATTAAACGGCGTAATTCCCGCAACAACGCCGAGCGGATAGCGGTAGTAGTCTTGGTCAACGCTGCCAGTGACGGCGCGCAACGTACGGCCCTGAAGTAGAGTCGGTGCCCCACACGCGAAATCGACGACTTCGATACCTCGTCTAACCTCGCCGCGCGCTTCCTCCAGAGTCTTGCCGTGATGTCGAGTAATGATAGCGGCGAGTTCTTCGCGGTGAGCTTCGAGAAGCGCCTTAAAGCGAAACATGAGTTCTACCCGCTCGGTAACCGAGCTCGCAGACCATCTGACGTAGGCTTGTTTAGCAGCGCGAACTGCGTCGTCGACCTCGCGTTCGCCCGACAGAGGCACCTCCTCAATAATCTCCCCGGTTGCGGGATCGAACACAGGTAGGGTTTTGCACCCAGAGGGACGTTGCCACTTCTCGCCAACCAAATTAGCAAGCATGACACCCTCCTAAGTAATGTGTGTAAAGCCCGCGCCACCTTTGGAGGGCAACACGATCGAAGTTTCTTAGGGAACGAGAAAACACCCTTCCATGGGCGGAGTGAACCCGCACGCCAACGAAGGCGTTGCTCATTCGCCTTTTTCCTGAGTTAGTACGAAGTCGCACGGTCTGCAAGCGCCACTGCGAGCTTCGAGCTTGACGTGCAAACCTTTTTCACCGATCTTAGGGGTCGCGGCTTTGCTTTATGGCGAGCGTTCGCTGGCGATGTTTGACTGAAAGCTCAAAAACAGGCCTAAAACGAACGCACCTTCTGAGCACATAGATCGGGCCTCACCTTTATTCAGACTAACCGAGCGAGATCACCAGGGCTAAACTGCCAAGAAACGATAGCTTTAACTAAAACAATTAACTCAAGTGGGACGCCTAACGTTTGATAAAAAAGGAAAAGCTATCCAAAAGCTGATAGCTAGTGGGTGAGACGGATACTCGTAGGCTTTGATTACGGCTCTCCTCATAGGTCATACCATAAAGGGTACGAGCTAGGTAAACGTATGACCAGGAAGACTTGTTCTGGGCCGATTTTTTACCTCATGAAGGTCGATTTCCGGACAAGCCGTTGGCGAAATGAGTAACTGGCACCGATGGCAGCGCCTCGTGCTAGTAGCGGCAATAGGCGCGGTCGTTTGCCTAACGGGATTAGGCAAACCGGCGCTGTGGGAGCCTGACGAAGGCCGCTATGGGGAAATTGCGCGGGAGATGCTGGTTCGGGGCGACTATGTCACGCCTCGGGACGACTGGGTTCGCTATTTTGAAAAGCCGCCTCTGATGTATTGGCTTACGGCTGCCTCGATTCGGTTTTTGGGAGTCAACGAGTTTTCTGCACGATTACCGGCGGCCTGCTTCAGCGTCGGGCAGCTTGTTATTAGCGCAGCACTGAGCGAAGCGATGTTTGGCGCACGGGCGGGACTCCTGACCGCACTTTGTCTTGGCTCAAGTCCTTTGTTTTTCGGGTTTAGCAGATTCTTGACGCTCGATCCGGCACTCGCCTTCTTCGTGACCACAGGCCTTGCTCTATGGTACCTCGCATGGAGGGAAAAGCGCTTCTCTTCACCGCGTGCGCTAGCGTTGCTATTGGCAAGCTCGATTGCGGCGGCTTTGGGGACCTTGACCAAAGGCCCGATTGCGCCCTTCTTAATCGCTGCAATCGGTCTTGGGTTTGCGCTCCTTAAGGGCAATGCCCGCCGACTTAAGGAAATCCCATGGATACCGAGTCTAGCGGTCTTCAGCGTAATCGTTGCGCCGTGGTTCGTGCTCGTCTCTTTGCGCAATCCTGGCTTTCTCCAATTCTTTCTGCTTCACGAGCATGTCTACCGGTACCTATACAACACTGAACATCAATGGGGCGTATGGTTTTTGCCGTTGGTTGCAATCGGCGGCCTGTGGCCCTGGACAATGTTCATACCGATTGCTGTGGTTGCGTCACGAAAGGAGTCAGACGCCAATCAAAAAGACGCGGTTGACTTCCTGTTGCTGTGGGCGGCTTGGGTCATAATTTTTTTCTCTGCAAGTCGCTCCAAGTTGGGTTCGTATGTGCTTCCCGCGATGCCTGCGCTGGCTATCCTGGCTGCAAGAGGGATGGTTGCCGTCTTGGAGGCGCCCTGCGCTTTTTCGCGCCGACTTCTGTTCGCTGCGGCGATTGCAAACTGCGCTGTAGCGTTGCTTGCTGCTTCAGTCGCAATCGGATTTACTACCTGCGCCCGAGAGCATTTGCACTTGAAGGCTCTTAATGTTGCACTACTCCTTTATAGAGCATTTGAGAAAGTCTGCGAGCTTCGCCCGCTTGCGCAAGTTGCGCGAGACCTGGCGCTCGCCGTGTCTACATTAGCGTTAGGTGGCGTTTTCGCCGCAGGACTGACATACGAGAGAAAGCGGCTGGCAATGCTTGGCATCATTCTTAGCGCAAGCATTACAATGACCATGTTAATAAAAGCGCGCCAGGATGCAGCGCCATTGGGTTCTTATCGTACTCTTGCCCGCGCGATAAGCAGGCGGCTTAAGGCCGGATGCATGCTCGCATCTTACCGCCGCTTCGTACAGTCGCTTCCTTTTTACACTGGAGCTCGAGAAGTCATCGTAGGCTACCGCGGCGAGCTCACGCCCTTCAGCTGGTCGCCCGACGCGGCTGGGACTTTCATAACGAACGACTCGGAACTTAAGTCTATATGGGAATCGCAGCGATGCCTTATAGTGGTGGCGGATCGCCGCGACCGGGCAAAACTGACAGCGCTGCTCTCCTCACCTGCGCCACAAATAATCGGTGCAGAAGGACAAATGATAGCGCTTTCAAACCGAGGCGACACAGAGCCCTCGGCGGATATAAGTCTACCAAATGATGGTAGATAGCTCGTTGAAGCCGAGGGCAAATATCGCTCGTTACGTAACTAACTTTCTTCGCTAGCCGGGACGTGATTCGCTACCTACGAGTAAGCAGGCCTACTAACTTCCCACTGCTTGGGAAGGCAACCTATGTCGGCTTGCGAGCTATTAGAAATGCGCGCACAGAGCCGACCGACGGCAAAAAGCGGCCGTAAAAGAAGGAGATTGCCGACAGGCGGTTGATATGCCATAAGGAAAACGCGCAAATAGAAAAGATAGAAAATGGCTTTAGCGAGCAAACCCGCGGCTGCGGCGAAGGCAGCGCATACCGATGTGGCGACGCTTTCGGTCGTGGCCCCGATTTATAACGAGGCAGTTAACCTCCCAGCGCTATGGGAACGATTGAGTGCGGTTTTGCGAAAACTTGACCGCGATTGGGAGGTGATATTTGTAGACGACGGCTCGACCGACGGCTCGTTGAATTTCCTGCGCGAGCTCGCTCGACGAGAGCCACGCGTCAAAGTGGTCGAGCTCGCCCGCAACTTCGGCCAGCATTCCGCGATATTGGCTGGCTTCAGAGAAAGTAGGGGCGAAATTGTGATTACGTTGGACGCGGACTTGCAAAATCCGCCAGAAGAAATACCGCGTTTGCTCGAAGCTATCGACCAAGGCAACGACGTCGTTGGCGGATGGCGTACCGAGCGACATGACAAATTCTACAGGCGATGGGCTTCGCGACTTCATAACAAGATTACCTCGCTGATAGTCGGTGTGCCGATGCACGATTACGGCTGCATGCTGCGGGCCTATCGCCGACATATCGTGGATACCGTGGTCAAATGCGACGAAAAAGCGGCCTTTATTCCCGCGTTGGCTGCAAGCTTTGCAAAACACGTCGCGGAAATACCCGTGGCGCATGACCAACGAGCTGCTGGCGAGTCGAAGTACAATTTTCGGGGTCTAGCCAAGCTCAGCCTCAACTTGATTACCGGCTTCTCGTTGGCGCCGATCCAGTTAGTCAGCATGATAGGGCTTGCGATCTTCGTCGTCGACACCGCATTTGCCGGGTTTCTTGCTATACACCGCATTTTATACGGTCCCCAACAGGAAGGTGCCGTATGGACTTTGTTTGCGGTGCTATTCTTCTTCATAGGCTTCTTGTTTCTGGCGTTGGGCCTCATCGGTGAATACGTTGGCCGCATTTACCAGGAAGTTCGCCATCGCCCCACATACATCGTGCGCACAGTGTACCAGAACGGGCTCGAGCACAAAGACTGCTCTGAAAGTGGCACATAGCCAACGCGTTGTCGTACTCGAGAACATTAGCCGTGGAGCGACGGGTTAAAGACGCATCCTGCGTTGTTTTTGCGTACCATGAGATGGGTTACGCATGTTTGAAAGTCTTGTTCGATCTGGGAGCTTCAGTAAAAGCCCTGTTTACTCATCCGGACGATCCGCAAGAGGTGATCTGGTGGAGGTCTTGCGCTGAACTTGCTGCCGAAAATGGCGTGCCGGTGTATCGCTCGGACGAATTCGATCCGGCGTGGGTCGAGCTCGTGGAAAAACTTAGACCCGACATTATTTACTCTTTCTACTATCGGAGACTACTTCCCGAGAGCGTGTTGAAGCTCGCCCGCATCGGGGCCTTCAATGTGCACGGCTCTCTGCTACCCGCTTATCGAGGTCGCGCGCCCGTGAATTGGGTGTTGGTCAACGGAGAGAAGCGCACTGGTGTTACACTACACCATATGGTAGCCAAGGCCGACGCCGGTGACATCGTGGCTCAAGAGGCGGTAGATATTGCCGACGACGATACGGCCTTCACTTTATACCAAAAGCTGGTCGCCAAGGGGGCCGATTTGCTCCGTTACTGGCATCCGCGAATCGTTGACGGAACCGCGCCACGTTATCCGCAAGACCCTCGGCGTGCAAGTTATTTCGGACGCAGAACGCCCGAAGACGGCCGAATTGACTGGAGCTGGCCAGCGCGGAGAATTTTCAACCTGGTGCGTGCTGTAACCCATCCATATCCGGGAGCATTTTGCTTTCTCGACGAACGCAAAATATTCGTGTGGGCGGCGCGTGTTGCGGACGAGACGAACCGTCTGGGCGAGCCGGGCGAGATCATCGAACACTGTTCAGACGGAACGGTCGAAGTTGCAGCCGGCCAAGGGAGCGTTCGGCTTCTGTCAATCCAGCCCGAGGGAGGCGAGGAGGGCTGCCCTCAGACCGTGCTGGGGCAAGACCTTTTAAACGCAAGGCTTAAATAGAGCGTAGTAAGTAAGATGCGGGTACTGATCACCGGAGGCGCAGGTTTTCTCGGCAGTCACCTTTCGGACGCGCTAATTGCTCGCGGCCACGAGGTTTACGTGCTCGACACAGGGTCGATCGCCAAAGTTCGTCATTTGCTGGGCGAACCTGCGTTTCACTACATCCATGATTCGATTTTCAACTTGGAACTTCTCGACGGTCTTACGTCAAAGGTCGACCTGGTCTATCATCTGGCGGCGGTGGTGGGCGTTGAGCACTATGTGGCGGATCCTTACGAAACACTGAATGTAAACGTCAATGGCACGCAGAACGTCCTTAAAGCGGCCTACAAGTACAACAGGCGTGTCATTTTCGGCTCGACCTCGGAAGTCTATGGGCGTAATCCGAAAGTGCCGTGGCGCGAGAATGACGACAGGGTGCTTGGTGCCACAACCGTAGACCGCTGGTGTTACGCAACCTCGAAGGCCGTGGGGGAGCACTTCTGCTTCGCCTATCATCGGATGGGTCTTCCTGTGACCGTGCTTAGGTTTTTCAATGTGTATGGCCCTCGTCTGGACCATGTGGACGTCGGCCGCGTCTTCACGATTTTCATGGGTCAACTGCTGCGAGGCGCCGACTTGACAATTGTGGGAGACGGCCGGCAGACTCGATGTTTTACCTACGTCAGCGACGCGGTAGAGGCTATGGTCCAAGCCGGACTTCGACCGGAAGTCAACGGTGAAGTGATCAACGTCGGCACCGAAGAGGAGACGAGCATTCTTGAGTTTGCGCAATTGATGCTCAAATTGTTCGGTCCCTCGAAGTCGCGTATTCGCTTTGTAAACCAAGAAGAAGTTTACGGGCCAGGCTACGAGGATATCCCGCGGCGCGTCCCCGACACGACCAAGATGCGAACGTTACTTGGCGTAGTACCTAGAGTTTCGCTTGAAGAAGGTTTAAGGCGCACGATTGAATGGTTCCGAAAGGAATACAGGCAATCATAGCCGACGAGCAAATTTTCTCAGGCGCAAAAGTCGTGAGCTACTTTCGGGTTGCAATTTCGTTGAATTTGCAACCTGTCTGCGAACATCCGGGAAACTGTTCCCGACGGGCTGACCGTCGCGCTCTGGGGAGCGCATCTACTTAGACGCGGTGCGGACGCCTCAGCCATGGTTCTCCGCTATTGAGCGTTACGGTATGTAGTTACACCACTCTATCTCGCCTTCGATGTGGGAAGCGTAATTAAGATCACTCGGGCTTAGTCTTTGCAGATAGCACCGCGAATAGCACTCAAAGTAGACGTCTGCACCCACGATGGCCTCAAATATGGCGCACCGGCGCTAGCACGCTTGTTCGAGGAAGAGAAGGTGACGGCAAGCTTCTTTGTCGCTATGGGGCCGGACAACTCTGGTAAAGCGCTGAGGCGCATGTTTCGCAACCCTGGTTTTTTGCGCAAGATGGTGCGAACCAGAGCGGTTGCCCTATACGGTCTTCGCACGATACTTTCGGGCACTTTGCTACCGGCGCGTCCGATCGGGCCTGCCTTTCCTGCATTACTGCGGGAACTCGCCGACCGCGGATTCGAGGTAGGGATCCACGGATTCGATCACGTGCGCTGGCAAGACGAAATCGAAACACTTGCGGAGGAAGAAATCGAACTTGAATTGGAGCGCGCCTTTGAGGTTTACCGCAGGATCTTTGGCCGGCAAAGCTCGAGTTTTGCCGCTCCAGGCTGGCGCGTCAATGATTTAGCCCTCAAGGTTCTCAGTCAGTTCCGCTTACACTATCAAAGCAATACGCGAGGGCGCAGACCTTACCGGTGTCGTGTGGGCGGAGAGATCTTGGAATTCCTGGAGATTCCTAGCACGATGCCTACCTTGGACGAGATCGTCGGACGGCGTGGCTTGCGCAACTCAAGCGACATCGTCGCCTACTACCTGAGGCTGGTGACGACTCACCTGCCGAACGTCCATACGGTTCACGCCGAAGTCGAGGGCGGACCATACAATGAAGTATTGAGGGGACTGATTCGCGGGCTCAAAAAACTAAATGCGCGTTTTTTGCGCCTCGACGAATTGGCTCGAGAAATAGACCCCCGCTCCACTCCTGTGTGCAGCGTGGAGCGCGGCTTCATAGAGGGGCGCGCCGGATGGGTGTCGGTGCAAGGCTCGGAGGGCGAAGCTCCCCAAGCGGCATGAGCATAATGACCAAGCGACACAATTCGCCTGCGCCGTCGCGCGCAACTGTGTTTACTCTCTGAAAGGATTTCGAATAACGATCACCTGATCGCGGGCGGCGCCTACGCCGATCATGCTCAATCTGGCGCGGCTCAGTTCGCAAATTCTCTCAACGTAACGACGAGCGTTCAACGGCAGCTCCGAGAAGGTCCGCGCCTGCGCTAGTGGCTCGTGCCATCCTGGCATTTCCTCGTAAATCGGCTTTATTTTGTCGAGCCGAGCGGCACTTAACGAAAGCTCTTCCACACGCTGACCTTTCAATTCGTAGGCGACGCAAATGCGAAGAGGATCGATCCCCGTTAGCACGTCCAGCTTGGTCACCGCCAACTCCGAAGCGCCATTGAGATAAACCGCCCGACGGGTCAACACAGCGTCGAACCAGCCGATGCGGCGAGGTCGATGGGTGGCGCTACCGTACTCGCCGCCCTCTTCACGCAAGCGTTCCCCAAGTTTGCTTTTTATCTCTGTGGGGAAGGGTCCCGCTCCGACGCGCGTCGCGTATGCCTTGGTAATTCCGATTACCGCGTCCAAACATCGCGGCGGAAGCCCGCTTCCAGCAAAGACCGCGCCAGCAATACAACTGGATGACGTAACGAACGGATAGGTGCCGTAGTCGATATCGAGCATCGTGCCGTGAGCACCCTCGAACAGCACACGTTTTCCCTCTTTTAGTGCCTTCGACAGATATTCGGTCGTGTCGCACAGGTATGGAAGGAGCCGGCGCCGCACCCTTTGTATCGCCTTTATAAGGTCGTCCGATGAAACTGGCTCGACCTTCAAAACGGCTTTGAGGTAGCGATTTTTTTCGGCGAGGTTGCGCTCGAGTTTTTGACGGAAGCTGCGGAAATCGAGCAGGTCGGCAAAGCGCAGGCCTGAGCGTGCCGCTTTGTCTTCATAAGCTGGTCCGATTCCGAAACCGGTCGTGCCGATCGCGTTTTTGCCGAGGGAAGCTTCGCGTGCGCGATCGATCGCGCGGTGGTAGGGCATCACCAGATGTGCGTCGTAGCTCAATTTGATCCTGCTATCATCGAAGTTGGCACAAGCCTTTAAGCTGTCGATCTCCTCCACCAGAGCGAAAGGATCCACGACCGTACCGGGGCCGATCACGCAGATTTTGCCGGGATGGAGCGCACCGGCCGGTACGAGCCGCACCACAAATTTCTTGCCGTCGACTACCAGCGTATGCGCCGCGTTGTTACCCCCCTGAAAGCGAACCACTATATCGGCATCAGCAGCGAGAAGGTCGACGATTTTTCCCTTGCCCTCGTCGCCCCATTGTGTGCCCACCACGGCAATCGTCTTCATAACGCGCAGCGTTACCCTGGATAATCTTCTTGAAGAATCAGACAGAGTTGTAAACTACAGCCGAAAGGCAGATATATCAAAGACTGACCGCGGCTGCGGAGGTTATCGCTGGGATAGTTTTCAGACGTTCGATCACCGAGCTCGACACCGGCTCGTCCACAGCGACCAGGCTTATCGCCATTCCGCCAACTCGGTCTCGCCCGAGGTCAAGTCCAGCGATGTTGATGCCTTCGCTTCCCAGTATAGTGCCTACGGCACCCACCACGCCTGGCACGTCCCGGTTATGAAGCACAAGGAAATTTCCTTCAGGAACAGCCTCGAAGCGGAATCCGTCGATACCGATCAAGCGCAAGCCTCGCTTGCCGACCACGGCGCCGGCAACTTTCAAAACTCCTGAGGCGGTACGAACCTCGAGGGTTAGATTGTTTACGTAATCCGTAACTTCGCGGGAGCGAGTTTCGACCACTCGGATACCGCGCTCGCGCGCGATAAATGGCGCATTCACGTAGTTCAACGTCTGCTCCATGAAATGGCTCAATAGGCCCTTTAACGCCGCAGCGACGATAGGCTCGGGATTCAAATTGGCAGCATCGCCGCCAAGACCGATCGTCACTTCCTCGGGCGCCTCCTTGATTAGTTGCGCTGCCAGATGGCCGAGCTTTTCGGCAAGCTGCAGATGGGGTCTCATCGCCTCTAGTTCTCGAGGCGAAAGAGCAGGAAGGTTTACTGCATGTCGCACAATGCCATGCAGCAGAAAGTCAGCGACTTGCTGCGCAATGTCGATCGCGACCTGGGTTTGCGCTTCGTCAGTAGCCGCGCCCAGATGCGGCGTAACGACGACGTTAGGGAAAGAAAGTAATGGATGATCCGGCGGAAGCGGCTCTTGAGAAAAGACATCTAGAGCAGCGCCTGCGACCTTTCCGGAGCGCAGGGCGTCGACCAATGCCTGCTCGTCAACGATTCCACCTCGGGCGCAGTTTATCAGGCGCACCCCAGGCTTCATTTTTTGAAATGCCGCCTGCCCGATCATGCCGCGCGTCTCGGGCGTCAAAGGCGTGTGAATCGTGATAAAGTCGGCTCGCGCCAAAAGCTCATCCAGGCTGACCAGCTCGACCCCAAGCTTACTAGCTGCCTCACTTGTCAGTATCGGGTCGGAAGCAATAACGTGCATCTTAAGACCTAGGGCGCGGTCCGCGACGACCCGACCAATGTTCCCCAAGCCGATAATCCCCAAGACCTTGTTGCAGAGCTCGACGCCGATAAATCGGCTCCGATCCCAGCGTCCTTCCCGCAGCGCCCTGTCCGCGGCCGGAATATGGCGCGCAACGGCCATCATCATGGCGATAGTGTGCTCGGCGGTGGTAACGGTGTTGCCCAACGGGCTGTTCATGACCACAATCCCACGCCTGGTTGCGGCCTCCAGATCAACGTTGTCAACGCCGACCCCAGCGCGCCCGATCACCCGAAGGTTACTCGCCGCGTCGATTACCTCACGCGTTACTTTGGTGGCGCTACGAATTATCAGTGCGTCGTAACCGGCAATAATTGAAGCAAGCGCGGAGGGCGCAAGCCCCAGCTTGACATCCACGTCGAACTCGGGATGGGCGCGAAGAATCTGAAGACCTTGCTCTGCTAGCTGATCGCTCAGTAAGATACGAAACTTCGCCATGTTGTTCGTGCGAAATAACCGGAAATAAAAAGCGGAATTATATGGAGGCGCTTCGCGCCAGTACGTTCTGGACCGCCGCCACTCCCACACCGCTCGGAAATCGATATCCCAAGCGCGAAAGCACAATCTCGAGCGCGCTTATGGCGACGAGCATCTCAAAGGGGCTAACGTAGCCCATGTGGCCTATCCGGATGAGCTTGCCTTTCATGTGATCCTGCCCGCCCTGCACGCTAACCCCCATTTCATCGCGCATCATCCGTACCACCTTCGTGCCATCAATTCCCTGCGGCGCAAGAATGCCAGTTACACCGGGAGCAGGCGCACGAGCGGCCAGAAGCTCAAGCCCAAGGGCGCGCGCACCGGCTCGCACCGCTTCGGCCATGAGCCGATGACGTCCGAAGACGGCTGGAAGCGTCTCCCGATGGATTAGCTCGAGACTTTTGTTTAGTCCACGAATCAAAGAAACGGCCGGAGTGTAAGCCGTGGTATGCTCGTCCCGCTGAGCTTTAAGCTCTCGCTTTAGGTCAAAATAGAATTTAGGAGTGCTAATTTGTGCAGCTTTGCGCCATGCCCGCTCAGACAAGGCAATAAACCCTAGACCAGGCGGCAGCATCAAAGCCTTCTGACTTCCGGTGACAAGGGCATCGACGCCCCATTCGTCCATTTTTTGCTCGAACACGCCTACCGACGTTATTCCGTCGACCACAAGCAAAACGTCGCGCCGACGGGTGATCTCGGCGATGGTTTCGACGGGATGGACCGCGGTGGTAGACGTCTCGCTCGCCTGGACGAACACGGCCTGAGACCGCGGATAGCGCGCCAAGAATTGTTCTACCATCTCGGGCTCGACCGGATGACCCCATTCGACCTTGATTTCGTGCGCCACTATTCCGTAGGCGTTGAGGATTTTGCCCCATCGCTCGCCAAACTTGCCGCCATTGACGAAAATCGCCTCCTCGCCAGGGGCAAGCAAATTGCACACCGCAGCCTCCATCGCGCCGGTCCCGGAGGAATTCAGTATCAAGACTTCCTCCCGAGTGCCAAAAAGCGGCTTGAGCGCCTGGCGGGCTCGGTCCAACTCAGCACTGAACTCGGGCGTGCGATGATGAATTACAGGCTTTGCAATTTCGAGAAGAACTTCGGGTGGTACCTCGGTCGGCCCAGGGGTCAACAAATACTTTTTTATCGGTGGCACTTTCTGATTCGCTTAACTCCAGATGGGAATCAAAGCGGCGATACACGTAATCCAGCTTAAAGCGGACGGCAACAAAATTCCGTGCCGAGCCAGCGTGTGGCTCAGAACATTCCCAATTTTGGGCTTAATTAGCGCAGCCTGTCAAGCAACCCTTCGACCTTGTGTTTTCGGATATAAAAGGTTGCTAATAGTTGTTATGCGCACATTTTGCCTTTGTCGCTACGATCTGAAAATCTGACGCGCGTAGTGGGTCCAAGTTCTAGGCTTTTTGGACGCAGCAGCAATGTCGCTCGATTACGAGATTCGCAACAACAGTCTTTTGTGGATTAAAAATCCATTTACTGGAGTTATTTCGTACGCCCTCGACCTTCGCGCCAAGAGCTTTACGTATACCCTCAAGAAGCACTTTGAACGCAAAACGGAGCGAGAGGTCTCAGAGCTAGACGCCCAACTTCGCCAGCAAGCGATCGAAGAGTGTCCATTTTGCCCCGGTCACGAGGACCGTTCGCCCGAGGAAATCATGCGCGTGCTCCCGGTCGAGATACCGCACTGGCGCGGCGCCGGCAGTACGCCAAACCCGAAATGGGTTATAAGGGTTTTCAACAACCTTTTTCCCCGTATTCCCAGCGAACTGACGGGAAATAAAAACGAGTCTTATTTGATTGTGGAGGACCCTCGTCACTTCCTAGACGAAGCGCGCCATCCGGACGACCTTCTATACAGCGGCGCACTGGGTGAAGAGCATTTTTTCGTTGTATTGCGCACTGCGGCTCATGTAATAGAGCGGGCGCTCGAGAACCCCGCGATCGGTTCCGTTGTAGTTCGAAAAAACCAGGGACCCGAGTCTGGGGCCTCGCAGCCACATATACATCAGCAGGTCATCGGCTCGCCTGGCCTGCTGCCCGCACTCGAAGCAGAGGTTCGTGCTCAAAAACACGACCCCCACGTGTGGGAGGAAATTGTCGAGCTCGTAGACCGCTTAGGACTCGTAATTGAACGGCGAGAGGGGCTGGTGAGCTACCTTAGCCCAATCGGTGCCTTTCCTCAAAGCTACGAAGTGGTGATGCCCAAGTTTTATGGCTTGCTAAGCCAACTGTCGCCCGAACTGATGCGCCACTTCGCGCTCGCCGTGTATCGTATCCTAGCGTTTCTCGGGCCTATCCCCCTTGACTATGAGATTCACCAGGGAGCTGGTCTACCCTTGCACGCTCATATCAACGTTCGTTTATTTCCGTATTCGAACGTGGCGGGTACGCTCAATATTCCGCACCATATCGGTGAAATCGCCGCGCGAGTAAGACGCAAGGTAGGCTTAGAATGAGACTTTGGAAACCTAGGCAGCTCTTGCCAAAGAACGCAATTGTTCCAAAGTGCCAGCCAATTGCGACCTCGTGAACGAAATTCGTGGCGAGGCGGCGTCGGTTTTAAAGGAAGTATCTTTGGGAGACAAAAATTATGGACAGCACTATGGACTCCAGGATAGTTGCCGTCGCAGGCGTAGGCCCTGGCCTTGGAGCGGCTTTGGCTCGCAGATTTGCCGTAAGCTACCCAGTGGCGCTAATCGCGCGAAGCCAACAGTATTTAAATACTCTATCGCAGGAGTTGCTTAATAACGGTTACAAGGGCATTCCTGTCGCCGCCGACATTACCAAGCCCGAGGAGGTAAGTCGGGCTTTCGATACGATAGAGCGTGAACTCGGCTGGGTGCATACCCTGATTTATAACGCTGGCAATGCGATCTTCGGCTCGATTCGCGAAGTGTCGGCGGAAGATTTCGAGGCAAACTGGCGGGCGTGCGCTTTTGGAGCGTTCTTGTGCGCGAAGCGAGTAATTCAAGAGATGCTTCGGCACAAAAGCGGCGTCATACTTTTTACTGGGGCAACCGCCGGCGTCAAGGCGGGGCCACGCTCAGCCGCCTTCGGCCCGGCAAAGTTCGCCTTGCGAGGTCTCGCACAATCTATGGCGCGCGACTTAGGACCCCTGGGGATTCACGTGGCCCACATAAACATTGACGGCATGATCGACGAACCGAAAGTGAGGGCACGGTTTGGCAGCGTGTCGGAGGAAAACCTCCTTAAGCCAGAAGCGATCGCCGAAACCTATTGGCATTTGGCACATCAGGATAAAAGCGCCTGGACGATGGAGACCGAGTTGCGCCCGTTCACAGAGAAATTTTAGCCGTCCGAATCACGGGAAACTCAAGAAATGTCGATCGTCGCGCTACCGTCAGGTTTTCACCCACACAAACCGACTCCGTGGGGCAAGAGTTTGTCGTTGCCTGAGTTTCTCGGACGTGCGCCGACAACCACGTGAGCGTAAATTTTAAAATGTGCTTACGTTTAGCGCATTTTCAGCGGGCACGCCAGACTGGTTTACGTTTTTCGAGAAAAGCGCGAATTCCCTCCTTAGCGTCCTCGCTTTGACGGACCTGACGGGCAAGTTCGTCGAGGTCTTTGTGATCAGCGTCGTAGGCGCGGCTCATGCACCGGCGAATGTTCGCTTTGATCACTCTGAGTGCTAGCGGCGCATTCGCAGTTATTTTTTGGATCCAAGCTTCGGCCGCGGAATCGAGGTTCTGCTCATCCACAACTTCGTGCACCATGCCCATCTCGTAAGCGCGCTGAGCATCGACCGGCTGGCCCGTAAACAAGATTTCAGCCGTGGCGGGCGCGCCGATCACTTCGATCAGTTTCCTGGTCAAAACAAAAGGCACGACCAGCCCGATTCGCGCTACGGTCATCCCCAGACGCGCCTTGCGGGTGGCGATTCTAATATCGCAATGTAGCGCGAGCTCAAGTCCGCCAGCTAATGCAGCCCCCTGAATAGCGGCAATCGTGGGAACCGGAAAGTTCTCGAGGCGCGCAAACAGACGCTGAACGCTCACCGGATGATGGGCGTCCTCCATCTGTTCTACTTCACGCAAGTCGATTCCCGAACAGAACGTGCTTCCAGCGCCCTTCACGAGCAGCGCTCGAATCGACGTCTCTTTTTCCAACGCCTCAAGCGCCGCCTCCATCTCCTGGATTAGCTGAGCACTAAGTGCATTGCGCCTTTCGGGGCGGTTCAAAGTCAGTGTTGCGTAGTCCTCATGCCTCGTTACAAGCAATACTTCGTGTGCCATTTCGAGTCCCTTTCCGATTACTTCCTATCGATCGGAGACGATTATAGCTGTCATTAGCTTTTACAAATCGGCAAACTATGAGATTCACAGCTCGGGAGAACAGAGCTAACGTAGAGTTTCTCGGGACGTTTTTGGGCGCGACAAAAGCGCTCAAAGTCGTCAGTCAAAAAGGCAGGCCCCCCCAGCTTAAAACTCACACCACGATACTTACGAGCTTGCGCGGCACGTAGATAACCTTTTTTGGCGTTTTCCCGGCTAGATAGCGTTCAACGGCCCGACTCTTCATTGCCATCGCTCGCACCGAAGCCTCGTCTATATCAGCCGGTGCTTCGATACGATCCCGCACTTTTCCGTTAATCTGTACGACAATCGTTACCGTCTCTTCGCGCGCCAGTTCAGGGTCGTAGCTAGGCCATCGCTCAAGATGAATCGAACGGCTATGGCCGAGCGCTTGCCAAAGCTCCTCTGTGATGTGAGGAGCCATAGGCGCAAGCAGCAAGATATACGTTTCAATCACGAACCGGTTTAGCTCCGTCGGCTCAAGTTTTCCGAGATAGTTGAGGAGATCCATCAAAGCGGCAAGCGCCGTATTGAATCTCATCCGCTCGATATGATCCGTCACCGTGCGAATGGCCTTATGAACGCGTCGCTGCGTCTCGACGCTGACGTTACCCTCTGGGCATCCGGCTTGCACGAAGCGGCGAACGAAGCTCCACACTCGGTTTAAGAAGCGGGATGCGCCGACCACTCCGTCCTCGTTCCAGTTGGTCGACTCGTCGAAAGGCGCCATGAAGATTTCCCAGAGTCGGAGCGCGTCGGCGCCATATTTTTCGACCATCGCGTCCGGCGTTACCACATTGCCCCGACTCTTGGACATCTTCTGCCCGTCCGCAGCCCAGAGCATGCCTTGGTTTCTCAGCTTGGGGAAGGGTTCGTGAAAATTGATCAAGCCAGCGTCGAACATCACCTTGGTCCACATTCTGGCATACAAAAGGTGCATCACGGCATGCTCTGCACCGCCAACATACAGGTCAACGGGCAGCCAGTAGTTGACTGCATTCGGGTCAAACGGTCCCTGGTCGTAGTGAGGAGAGGCAAAGCGCAGATAATACCAGGAGGAACAGGCGAAGCCATCAAGCGTGTCGGTCTCGCGCTCAGCGGGTCCACCACATCGCGGGCAGTTCGTGTTCACGAACTCAGGAACGTTTGCCAGCGGTGAGCGTCCAGTGCCCGAGGGTTGATATTCCTTGAGGTCCGGCAAAAGCACCGGCAGCTGATCCTCCGGTACGGGAACGATCCCGCAGTTTCGCTTGCAATAAACGATTGGAATGGGTGCGCCCCAGTAGCGCTGGCGCGAAATGAGCCAATCCCGCATTCGATAAGTGACGGTGGCCTTCCCGATCTCTTTCTCTTCGACCCATTTGCACACGGCCTTTATCGCTTCTTCCGTCGGCATGCCGGTCAAGAAGCCGGAGTTTACGGTTTTACCGTATTCGGTGTAAGCTCTGTCTTGCGGCACCGGGCTGCCGTCGGCGGGAACCGTCACCCGCGGAATCTCAAGTCCGTATTTCTTGGCAAACTCGAAGTCGCGTTGATCCTCGCCCGGGGCTCCCATGATCGCGCCCGTTCCGTACCCCATCAGCACGTAGTCAGCCACCCAGATCGGGACTTCCTTTTGCGAGAAGACGTTGTACGCATAGGCTCCGGTGAAGACCCCGGTCTTTTCCTTTACCGTCGACAGACGCTCGATTTCGCTCTGTCTGCGCGCCTGTGCAACGTACTCCTGCACCGCCTGGCGTTGCTCGGGGGTGGTGATTTCGGCCACCAGCGGATGTTCCGGCGCAAGCACCATAAAAGAGACGCCGAAGACGGTATCGGGGCGCGTGGTAAAAAAGCGAATTTCGCGTCCAGGATGCCCCACAACCGGAAAAGCGATTTCAGCGCCCTCGGAGCGGCCGATCCAGTTGCGCTGCATCACCTTAATCGGTTCGGGCCAGTCGATATCGTCCAAATCCTTGAGCAAGCGCTCAGCGTAAGCGGTGATTTTGAAGTACCACTGCTCGAGGTCCTTTTTGGTCACCGGCGTATCAGGATGGCGCCAGCAACAACCTTCGATCACCTGCTCGTTGGCCAAAATCGTACGGCACTTTTCGCACCACCATTGCGATCCCAAGGCGCGGTAGGCAAGCCCGCGATGGTAGAGCAGGAGGAAGAACCACTGGGTCCAACGATAGTACTTCGGGTCGGACGAATTGATTTCGCGACTCCAATCGTAGGCGCAGCCGACCATCTTTAACTGACGCCGGTAGTTTGCGGCGTAGCGTGGAACGGTCTCCTTGGGATGGAGTCCCTTGAGCAAGGCGTCATTTTCGGCCGGCAAACCGAAGGCGTCCCATCCCATCGGATGGAGCACGTTGAAGCCCTGCATGCGCTTGTAGCGGCCTATGACGTCGCAGGGAACGTAGTTGCGCAAATGGCCTACGGACAAACCGTCGCCCGAAGGGTAGGGGAACATCTCGAGCAGGTAGAACTTCGGTCGGGAAGGATCCTCCGTGGCGCGGTAAAGCTGCATTCGCTCCCACACCTGCTGCCACTTACTTTCGCATGCTTTTGGGTCGTAACGTTCGTCCATACCGCTTCGCAAAAAAATCCGCGTCGACGCGCCGTCTGCGACGCGATGGACGCGGATTAAAATTCCTAACTGCGTCTGCGCTTTGGCCGCCGAACCGCCTAACTAGTTTAACTTAGTTTCAAGCGCGGCCACAATGGCTTTTAGCCTTTCGTCATCCGGTACGATTTCGAGAGCTGCTTTGAACTCCTCCAACGCCCTCTTGAGCTCACCTCGAGCGGCGTAGATATGCCCTAAATTGATGTATGGGTAATGACGAGGTTCGTAGCGACGCGCCCTCTTTGCGAGCTCGAACCACGGAATTGCAGCGTCAAATTGCTTTTGCTGCATAAGATAAACACCGATATCGTTGTAGGGGTTACCGAATTCCGGGTCGAGCTCTAGCGCTTCTCGACAATGCGCTATAGCCTCGTCGAAATTCCCTTGATAACTGAGCGCCCAGCCAAGGTAAGTGTGTCCTTCGGGCGTCGGATAAACCTCTAGCGATTGGCGATAGAGCTCTAGCGCTTTGTCGAGCTCACCTTCCTCTTGCGCAATAAGCCCCCCGTTGACCAGAGCCATCGCTTGTTGATGCTTGTCGAACGAGTTTCCCATAGGACAACTCAGAGATGTAACTACTTGGTTACTTGGATTCGGTAGACGAGCGATTCCAAAGCCAATGGCACCGAAGTTTCCTTCTAGTTAGCCTGTTTAACCACGAAGGCTTATTTTTCCAAGTCCTGAGCTTCCTTTGAGCCGCATAAAAAGGTTGCCAATTCGCCTAAAATTCGCTTTGCGTGCGTGCCGTTCCAATAAATGCGACCGCAATTCGGGCATACAGCAAAGCGCTCCTGGCTAGCGTAAACAAAAGCTGGCACCAAGCGACCCACAGTTTCCTTATCGGCCTCTTCCAGAACCTGGTTACATCGCGAGCATCGACTAAGCGGCTCAGCGGGCAACTTGAACGGATACGCACTGAAAGTTTCGCGTAACTGGTCCCGAAACGATTGACTTTGGATAAAAAGCACGTCCGGAGCGGTTTTAAGCCTTCGATCCCGCGTCAACATGATCCTTCCTTCCTTGCGGGCCAGGCGCAGCAGTTCGTGCCCGTGAAGGTTTGGATGCCAGATCACGTCGACGCCTAGCAAGCGAAGCCACCGAGCCAGTCGACCCAGCATCCGGTCGGCGGCAAATTTTGGCTCAACGTCCATAGGGTTCGACGTCCGCGGCTAGGGATTGTGCAGGCTCATCGAGCTAATCCCCATTTTACCGCGGACCAGACGTTGTTTCTGCGGAACTTTGTCTGCGGTCCCTGCTTTTTGCGAGCTCCGTAGACAGGGACGCTTTGTAAAGCGGGACTGTGGTGTTAGAAGTTTCTAGGCTGCATTTGCCTTAAGCCGTGTGCCTCGTCCCGCTTGCCGTTATGGCTAGTGCTGATAGTAGGTCGGAAGCGGCGCGACCTGTTCAGCAACTTGCCAGATGGCAAAAAAAGGATCTTCTGGGTGACGCTTTGCCAAGTCGATTATTGCCCGAATCGTGGCTCTCAAGTCGTTGTGGTAAAGCTCTTGCAGCCGAGCGAATTGGTCCAGATCGCGGAAATAAACCATCAGGCTTACTATGACTGCGTTATTCAGCGGCTGCTTGTCCAAATCAAACCGCTCCAAGCCCGACAACGAGGGCGCCAAGCGCGCATAATCAGCCTGGATCTTGGCAAAAAGCTTTTGCCGACGGTTGATAATTTCCTCTCGCGAGAGACCACTTAGGTAAAGCTTTTCAAGCGAAGCCACTTCGTCGTGCAAAAAGCTCGCGAACTTAAGATTGCTTGTGAGAACTTCCTGGGCCTGCTTCGTCGACGACGCTTGAATCCCTTGGGTAGCAGCGAAAAAGGCGACCGCGCCGCTCAGACCTACATAGTTGGCCGCCGACTCGTCAAAGGTGACGTTGGAGGGCATGAAGTAGGTCCGATGAAACAGTTCGTGAATAATCACACCCGCCAGCACCACCTTAGGCAACGAAAGCATGTTCGAGAGCACTGGGTCGCCAAAAAAACCCAGCGTCGAAAACGCTACCACGGGCCGGACATAGGTATCGAAGCCTCGTTTCTGTAGGCACTGTGCTTCACGTTGCGCCTCTGCCTTTGAGAAATAGCCCTTGTAGGGTACCGCGCCGACGATTGGAAACCACCACGTATAAGGAGTCAGCGAATCCACTGGCGCAGCGCTAACGACCCAGCTCACAGCGCTTTGGTCGACTTGGGTCAATGTTTCGTACGCACCGTCAACCTTGAGTGCGAGCTTCGAGCTAGCAAAATTGCGCACCGCAAGCACCAGCTCCAGTTTGGAACGGAGGTCCGAGCTTAAGTCCTTGCGCTCCAAAACGCGGGCAATAGGTTGTCGGTTCCACAGTAAGCGCGCGCCCTCGTAGGCACCACGAACGTAGTAACCGAGATTGCATCCCGCCAGGCTTACCGCCACCACAAGGGCAAGAGTCGTGCGAAGCGGGGCGCTCACGAGCGTTTTTATGCTCCGGATCCGTAGCTCGAAGCGCGTTGAACCGCTCGGCTCTTTACATCGCGGAAACAGTGGAATCAAACTTTTCAACCGATCCGTACTGAAGCTCGAACAGACGCCAATATAATCCACGTTTCGCTATCAGTTCCTGGTGAGTCCCTTTTTCACGTAGCGTTCCGTGGCTTATCACCAGTATCTGGTCAGCCTTCTGAATGGTCGAAAGCCGATGGGCGATAATCAGCGCCGTCCTGCCTTGAAGCAACTCTTCCAGCCCGCATTGAATCCAGCGCTCAGTTTCGGGGTCCACGCTGGAAGTGGCCTCATCCATGACTAAAATGGGCGGGTCGAACGCTAGCGCTCGCGCAAACGCCAAAAGCTGGCGTTGCCCGCTTGAAAGTTCCAACCCTTTTTCTCCGATGGGTTGATTGAGCCCGAGCGGCAGACGAGCAACAAAATCGTACGCCTGGGCTCGCTTGAGGGCAGCGATCACTTGCGCTTCGCTGATATCATCGCGCCCCATACGAACGTTGTCGGCAATTGTGCCGGAGAAAATGAAGACCTCTTGCTGAACGATTCCCACCACGCGCCGAAGGTAGGAAAGGTCGAGCTTACGTAAGTCGACGCCATCGAGCAGGATTCTACCCTCCTGTGGATCGTAAAAGCGGACGAGAAGCTTAATTATGGTTGACTTCCCCGCTCCGGTGGGGCCAACAATTGCAACTTTTTGGCCAGGCTCGACGCAGAAACTCAGGTCATGGAGCACTTTTTCTCCGGGTCGGTAAGAAAAGCTTACGTGTTCGAAACGGATTTCGCTGGGGGGCCGTCCAAGACGCAGCGCAGGCGCATAATTCGATTCCGTCGAGTTGCGAAGCATCACTTCAACGATGCGCTCGACAGCGGCTAAGGCCGACTGTAGCGCGGCGTACTTGGTAGACATATCCCGAAGTGGCACGAAAAATTTTTGTACATATTCGACGAAAGCGACCAGCGTGCCGAGACTTACTCCGCGGTAGCCCCCGCGCCACAGAAGCACTCCCACGCAAATTGAACTTGCTGCTTCCACCAGGGAGTATAAGCCCGCTTCGTAAATGTTTGCTCGCCTTAAAGCATCTCGGCAGGCGCTATTGAATTCGTCGAACTCAGCCAACGAACGGTCCTCGCGGGTGAAGAGCTGGATAGTAGTCATTCCCTCGATTGCCTCGGACAGGTAAGCACTAAGTGCGGCCAAGCGCCGGCGAATTTCTCGGTATACGCGTCTAGCTTGCACCTGGAGAACCTTTACGATTAGCAGCAGAGGCAACGTAGTCAACAGCGTGACCGAAGCTAAAACCGGGCTTAACCGAAACATCAAAACTACGACGCTCAGCAAAACTAAACCGTCGCTAAATATCGTCAGAGCGCCAGAGTTGAACATCTCGCCAATAGCGTCGATGTCGGTGGTAACTCGGCTCACCAGTCGCCCGCTGGGCTCTCGGTCGAAAAACGCCATCGGCAGCTTTTCGATATGTCGAAAAAGTGCCACGCGAAGGTCAGAAAGTCCGAGCTGCGCCACGAGCATCGTCAAAAAGTACTGCCCGTAGAATGAAACAAACTCGCCTAGCACAAGCAGGGCATAAACCGCTCCAGCCAGCAGGATGCCGCGCGCTGGCGAGACAGTAGAGAGCCATCTTAACCAGCCTGGCATGTGTGGCCGCGAAGCTGGCGTGATGAAAAGGTCGATTGCCAGTTTGATAACGTACGGTTGAGCTAGAGAAAAAGCGGAGTAAACCGGCATCAGCACAATTGCGAGCGCTATATAACCCCGATATGGTCGTAAAAATCGCCATATCCAGGCGAGTAGTCCCAGGTCCCTAGGTTCGTCGAACTCGGTTTCGCGCTCGTCAAACATGTCCCCGGTCAGTACTGTGCCAACTCCTCTTCGAGCATCTGTCGCCGGAAAAGTTCGGCGTAAATTCCCTCACGTGCGATGAGCTCGTCGTGAGTGCCTTGCTCCACGATTGCGCCGTGCTCCAAAACGACTATCTGGTCTGCGTCGCGAATCGCAGAGATACGATGGGAGACAACAATCGTGGTGCGGCCCGCGCGGCGCCGGGCCAGTTTCTGTAAAACGAACATTTCCGTCTGCGTATCGACGCTGGAGAGAGCGTCGTCCAGAACGATCACGCGCGGATCGTAAGCGAGCAGGCGCGCGATCGCCACTCTTTGCTTTTGCCCGCCCGAAAGGCTCATACCTCTTTCGCCCACGATCGTATCCAGGCCCTGCGGCATCGCGGCGAGATCCTGCTCAAGCCCCGCGTCGTACGCAGCAGCGGCGATCGTCGCTGGTTGTTCGGGCCGAGCAAAAGCTATGTTGCGCGCAAGCGTATCGGAGAAAATCGTCGGCGTCTGCGGTACGCCACCGATGACGCGACGCACAAACCTAAGAGGGAGCTTGCCCAACTCTTGGCCGTCCAGAAGGATCCTTCCGCGCGTGGGTTCAATTAGGCGCAAAAGAAGATTCACCATCGTAGTCTTGCCCGCGCCGGTGCGACCTACGATAGCCAGTTTCGAGCCGGCGGGAACCTTAAGACTTATGCCCCGCAATGCCCATACAATCGGAGCATCTAGGCCGTTTATCGTACTTTTGGAGTAGCTGAACCACACGTTGTCCCATTCGATTTCGCCTTGAACCTCGAGAAGGGCGCTTTGGTCATGGTCTAGCTCCGCAGCCACTGGCGCGTTCAGAATATCCATGAGCCGGCTCATCGCCGCTCGGCCTCGCTGATGAATCGAGATTACCCATGCCAGGCTAGTCGTCGGTGAAGCGAGCAGAGTGAGATACCCCATAAAGCCGGCTAAATCGCCGACGCTGATTTGCCGCGAAAGCACGAGGTATCCGCCGTACGTCAAGACGACGACCACCGAGAAGGTCGCCGCCATCCGCATCAGCGGGGCAATCGCGGCCCGCAAGCGCGCCAAGGCAAGTCCCCGGGAGTTGTAAATTTCGTTGAGCCTTATGAAAGCCTTAGCCTGTTGCTCTTCGAGCGCGTAGGCTTTCACCACATGGATACCGAAGAGCGTTTCCTGAACCTTGGCGCTTATTTGCCCCAATCCCTGTTGAACTTCTAGCGTGCGCTCCATGAGCGATCGCGCAAGCCGCCGCACAATTAGCAGCACAAGTCCGAACGGCAAAAGGGTCAGCACCGTAAGTTTCGCATTGAGCGACAGCATAATAGCCATCGCGTAAAGGTAGTAAAGCGGCGCATTGACCGCTGTCAGGATGCCGAAGCCGACCAACAGCCGCACGGCGGTCAGATCGTTTACCATGCGCGACATCAAATCTCCTGTGGTATAAGCGTGGTAGAAATCGGGTCCCAGTCGGAGCAAGCGAGCAAAGAGGTCGCGGCGTAGCTCGTACTCGATATCGCGCCCGCAGTTGAAGATCACGAACCGCGACACCCATCTGACAAGCCCCATCAGCACCGCAGTAACACAAATAAGTAAAGTGAAGTACGGTACGAGCCTGATTTCTCCTCGCTCCAGACAATTGATTTCCAGCCGAACCATGAACGGAATCGCCATCGCTAGGCTTGCCGTCCCAATAAGGCACAAAAAGCCGAACGCATACATGGCCCAGCGGCGGCGGATGTATGGCCATAGCATCGCTGCCATAATTACCTTGCGCTAGTAAAACTCATCCTCCTTGCGCGACAAAAAGGTGACCGACCGTATCTAACTACACTGATAATCTAAACCTGCCAATGCTTTGTCAGGTTGGGACGGTTGGCTGGTCGAGCCGGACGGGGCTTGCGCATTACAACCGCCGGTTGCGAAGCCAACGCTCGTATCGCTTGGCGTACTTCACGAACACGTAAAAGGATGCAGCCATAGCGCCATAGAGGCCACGCCAGCCGTCGAGAAAACCGCCGCGCAGAAGATAGAAGTTAAAAAAGCGCCACGCCGGATGGAGAACCATTCGAAAGCCTTCAAAAGCATCCACTTCGCCCTGCCCGGCGGCGCTCGACGTAAGCCGATTAATCGTGTCAACGTGGTCGGCTATGTCCTTGTAGCTGAAATGCAGGATTGGCGATTTGAGCCGTGCGGTAGGGCCCGAAACGATCACTTTGGCATGCGGCTCACACCCGGCAATATGGGCGCTATCGCGACGAAACAGTCTCAGGTGCCAATCGGGATAACGACCGCGCGAAAAATAGCCGCCCAGGTGATAAAGCACCCGCCGGATCAGATAGCCACTGACCTGCGGGTTCTGTCCCAATACCTCAAGAATTTCCCGCTTCAGCGCGTAGGTTACCTGCTCGTCCGCATCGAGGCTCAATACCCATTCACAACTCGCCTGTTCGAGAGCAAATTGTTTTTGCTTGACGTAGCCCTCGAACTTCTTCTTGAACACTTTGGCGCCGGAGGCAAGCGCTATCTCGACGGTGCGGTCGGTCGAAAACGAATCGACAACAATCTTTTCGTCGCAAAAATCAGCGCTCTTAAGGCACTGACCGATAAGCTCCTCTTCATTGTAGGTAATAACGACCAAGGAAATGCTGGGACGGTTCGTCATCGCTACCGACAATCTTCCAAGCACCTGCTCTAGACCAGTTCGTCCAAAAACGAGGCGGACGCTTGCTTTGCTTCGTTGTACTGCGCTTCGTTGATCTCGCCGCGGATAAGCTGGACTCGCAGAAACAAAAAATAGGTCTTGATGACGTCGCTGCGACAATAGCGATGAATCTCTTCAAGTCGGCCCTGTTCGTAAAGCTTTTGCACTTTGCCTCCGTCCATCGACTCCTTGCCCGGCAGACCGATCATGCGCAAAAGGGCGTGCATTCCGCCCCTTAAGCGAAACGCTCCGTAGTTGGTAATGAAATCATGGAGGTCCAGGTGGCGAGCTATGTCGTATCTTCGTCGCCGCCCCGACTCGGAGAAATGCGAACGGCAAACGATACCGTGACGAAAAGCTTGCAACTCTAAAACCGGCAGGTCGAAGCGCCGTCCGTTGAAGCTTACCAGGCACCCGTCGAACCGCTCAAGCCTTTCCCAGAATTCGCGCACTAGCTCGCGCTCCGAGTAACGATCGCGCGCCAGGCTCTCGACCCTGCAAAGTTTATGGTCAGCGCTGACGTCGCCCACCGCGATAGAGATTGGAATATGGAAAGCAAGCGGCGGAAAGTCGTTGCCTTGTTCGCGCATCAAGTCGTCCCGAAATCGGGCCAAAGCCTCGTCGTCGCTGAGGCCTGCCTGGGGGAAGAAGACCTCATTGACAAGCGTTTTGTCGATTCGGGTTTCGATGTCGAAGATCGCGTACCTCATCCCGCAACCGCCGAGTCGACGAATTTCTTAGTCGGCACTCGAACCGGTCTCAACTCGAGCGAACAAAGTCGGGTCCAACTGTGCCCTTATTTTGGCCGCTATCTGGCGAAACACGATACTTGCCGGGTGAGTCGGATTGACAGCGACCAAAGGACGGGCGCGGTCAGCTCCCTCGCGCAACTCGGATACGATCGGCAGTTCGCCCAACAGCGTTAGATTCATCTCCCGTGCCATCCGTGCGCCGCCGCCCTGGCCAAAGATTTGATGACGGCTTCCGCAGTTGCGGCACGTATAATAACTCATGTTTTCAACCACGCCGAGGACCGGAACGCCTACCTGCTTGAACATTGTCACGCCGCGACGTACGTCAAGAAGCGCCAGCTCCTGGGGAGTTGTGACGATTATGCCACCGTCGAGCGCGACTCGCTGCGTGATCGTAAGCTGCGCGTCGCCAGTGCCAGGAGGTAGATCGAGCACAAGACAATCCAACTCGCCCCACTCGACGTTGAACAAAAACTCGTTTTCAAGCTTTGCCACCATCGGGCCGCGCCAAATTACCGGCCGCTCGTCATCGATAAACAACGCCATCGACACGTAGCGGATGCCGTATCTTTCCAGCGGCACGATACGTTTTTGAGCAGTGAGCGTGACAGGTTGCTTGCCTCCAACCATCAGAGCTAAGCTTGGACCGTACACGTCGGCGTCCATGAGCCCCGTACGCCATCCAAGTGCCGCGAACGCAAGCGCAAGGTTCACCGCTACCGTCGACTTGCCCACCCCTCCCTTGCCGCTGGCAACTGCCACGACATGGCGCACATTTTCCGGCTTTCGACGCTGCGACTGGATCGCTCGACGCGCCTGCTCGTTCGGATCGGGACCAAGGATTTCTACCCGGACCTGCTCCACACCGGCCATCGCGCCGACAGATCGCTCGATTTCGCGCGCGATAGTGGCGACAACCTCTTCATTGCTGGAGGGGTTCCTTACATAAACGGTCACGCCGGAATAACCCACCTGGATGTCTCTGATCAAACCAAACGAGACGATATCCCGAGAAAAGCCGGGATATTTGACTTTTTTCAGTTCCTCGAGAATCTCTTGTGGCGTCGGCATCGCAACTATCTCACCGGGCCATTTAATGCTCGGCCAGCTGGACGCATTCCAGCAAACCGGCTAAGCCTAAAGGTCATTATGACCGTTCGGCTCGAAAATTTCATGCATCGCATGCGCGCATTCAGGGAAAATGAGCATCAAAATGACGACGCACCCCCGAGCAGAACTGACGGTTTGGAGAGCCGAAGACGCGGGCGAGGCAGCTCAATTCGCGGCCAACAAGTTAGCGGGCACGATTGAAGCCGCCACGCATTCCACCGTTAGGATAGCTTGTTCACCCGAAGTAAGACCCTTCGAGCTCGTACTAGGATACGAGCTCGCCCGGTCTCCCCTGACAATCTGCCCAGGGGAATTCAGCATACGGGTCCAGTCGCGAACGGTTTTGATTACGGGCGGCGACGAATCGGCTCTGGTTCATGCTGTCTTCTGCGCGCTTAGCCAACTAGGGGCGGAGCTATCCGTCGACGGCGATCTTCGCATTCCCTCTCTCGAGGGAAGCTTTCCCTGGACGCTCAAAGACTGGACGTTTAAGCCCGCTTTTAAGCGTCGCGCGTTCGTTTCCGACATCATGACCTGGCATTACGAAGACCCACGCCTGATGAGCCTGCATTTGGCTCACGACCGCAAATTTATCGAGTGGATGGCGTGGCTGGGAATAAACCGCTTTTTCTACATACGACACGCGCGCGATACCAAGGCGCGAATCGACGAGCTTGTGGCCGACCTGCGGCAGCGAGGAATAGAGCCGGAGTACGGCGGCCATATTGTACAGCTGCTGCTCGAAAGAGAGCGATTCGAAGAAAACCAACAACTTTTTCCGATGGATGAAGCGGGCGAGCGCAACCCAAAAGGCAACCTATGCGTTTCGAATCCGCAGGCGCTAGAAATTGTGACCGCCAACGCATTGGCTTACCTGCGAGACTATCCGGAAAACCGCCTGCTACACGTTTGGGGAGCAGACGTTTGGCGCGGCGCTTGGTGCGCATGTCCATCGTGCGCTAGGCTCTCGCCACAGCTTCAGTACATGCGCCTTATCAATACAATCGCCGAAGCCGTCGCGCGCCACAGTGATACGCTTTGCGTTACTTACTTAGCTTACCACGATACGCTCGAACCCGATCCGCAACTTGCGCCGCTCCCCAACGTGGAGTTCGAATGGGCTCCGCGCGAGCGATGCTACGCGCATGCGATCGATGATCCGCGGTGCCATACTAATGCACGCTACTACGAGACGCTCAAACATTATGTCGAAATATTCTCTGGCCGCGGCCACGTTTTCGAGTATTATGCAGATGCCGCATTGTTCGCGGGTATAGGTTTGATGATGCCTTCCGTGATCGAGCGCGATTTGATCGCCTACCAACGGCTCGGTTTAAGCAGCATCTCTTGCCTCACCTTCGGTGCTTACAGTGTTCTGGCATACCCAGCCAACCTGCTCGCATTCGCTCGTGGGGCAAGAAGCTGTAGGTCCGGCTTACAAACCATCTTGGCCGAAACGGCACGACAAAGACACCGCGCGCAAGTGGATGAAATGAGGCACGCGTATGCGCTGGTCGTGCGGGCTTCGCGTCTGGCGCCAACCTACGGCGACATGCTCCGCGTTGATAAAATCCCGCTTTCGTTACGAAGCCAAAGGGGCCGAGCCCTAAGACTTGCCGCCGTGCATTACGACAAGGCCGCAAAAATCGCGTCCCAGGTAGCAAACTCTGTCGATTCGGAGATGGTTCGGGCAGAGGGCGAGCTTTGGCGCTACAGCGCGCGAAGCTTAAGAGCGTTGGCCGCATACCTGGAAGCGCTCGAGCAAAAAAACGCCGCCGGAAAAAAGCGCGCTCTGGAAGCGATCGAAGAGCTCACGAGGGCTCTTAACCATATTGATGCGATTGACGCTGACATAAAGGGCACCTGGGGGAGCGTCGATCTCCCCGCTTTTCATCAGCGATGGACGGCCGCACTGAAAAGACACATCGAGCAATCCATGTAGTAAATAGCCCAAAACTTTGGGTCCGATTACTCGACAACAAACGAGAACAAGCTTCGATGTATAATCGGAACTTCGAGCAAAATACAAAAAGCAATAAAATTTCAAAACACGTAGAACTTGCCTTCGGTCCTAAAAAAACAACATCTCGTTCACCCTACGGTTCCAGAACTTACGCTGGACGGTCTTTCGACCCACTTTTGTGCTTCTGACAAATTGCTGCATTGCCAATCAGCAGCATGGTAACATTACAAAAATCAACACACCCAAAACAAAGCTAACTAAAAGCATTGTGCCTACAATCGTGCTATCTTGCTAATAATTTACGTGAATAAAATCAAGAAATTGATTTTAGTAGGCTTGTTCGAAACTCAGACGCTTGCATGTAGTTTTAGCGAATGATAGCGTCTGGGCGTGACAGTTTGTAAAGAGTCCACGCTGCCCGCACTTGAAGATCTCCTGACACGGCAGGCTTTTCTTCCAAAGCGACTCCGTCTCGAAACCAGTCCCGAGCCCCAGACAGTAAATTCATACATCCTGACATCTTCAGCAGCCCAAGCCCTTGAAACGATTAGCGCGTCCATGCGCGAAAGTAGAGCGTCTTTTTGGATATGGGGACCTCCGGATACAGGGAAAACCCACTTTCTAAACTTTGTTTTGGCCACGAGGTATACGACTGCGACCCATGAAATTGGAAATGGTAGAACGCTCACTTTGGGTTTGGACCTGTCCGGGCCGCAGGAGATGGGACAACTTGATTTTTTGCTGTTTCACTCGATAGCGCGAGAACTTGGCGGAAGCCGCCGCGATGCGCGACTGTGGCAGGAACTGGGTCCAGCCCAGGGCTTGAGCGTAGCGTTGGGAGAAGCGCGACGAGCGGGTGTGCGAGACCTTACGTTGGCTATCGATTTCGGCGAATTGGAGCCGGCTTCACTGCTCGAACTTTTCGATACGTTTCAGTCAATACTGAAGGTTACGCGCAGCCCGAAGGTTACTCTGTTCGTAGCAACGAGAAGCGCTCCGCCGGACTGGGCAATCTCCCTGAAAGTTGGGCCAGTCAGCGAAGACGAATTGGTAGAAGTGGCCCTGGCCCGAGGGCGCGAACTCAAGCCCCAGGCGAAGGAGATCGTGGAGCGCTTTTATACGCCTAGCCAGCGAAGTGTCGCCGGTACACAGCAAATCTTTCCTTTCCATCCCCAAACAAAGCACGTCATTCGAGGTTTGATGCCGGCGGGCTTAGGGGTAGGAGGGCTTGCGGAGTTAGTGGCCGAAATACTTTTTGGACCAGGTAGTCGGCCGCTTCTAAAGTTGCGTCGTTTGCTCAAGCCCGCCGATTTGCTCGTAAGCGAAGCCGTGCGCCGCCGAGTGGACGCGCTTTTGGGCGAAAAGGGACGCACCGCATTCAAAACTGCGCGCGCGGCCGCAAAGCCTTTGGATGGGGTCACCCAAAATCTCGCACTCGCAATCATCGATTCGCTGGTGCTTGCGTATCTAAACGCACGCGAAATCGGGCTCGACGAGCTGGCCGACTACGTTCCAGACCCGAACGAAGAGCTTGAGCAGAGCGCGTACTCAATTTTGCGCCATCTCGCACAACATTCGAATGGAGCAGTCCGCTTCGACGGACACTTCGCGCGCTTCAATCCTGAGCTTTTCGAAGGGGAAATGTTCGCGTCGTACAACGCGGCAGTACCGTTACTCAAGCGACTGGACCCGGCGCTCGGTGAGACCGAGAGCGAACAAGAGCTTAGAGAGTCATTGGGCAGATTGGCGACAACGATCGACAACGCAGTACTTGTAGCGCACTCGATCGACGAAACACTCAAGTCGCTGAGCCCCAACTGGCGAACCGAGGCGTTGAGCCGATACGCGCAAGACTTCGACAATTTCGTCGAAGCTGTAAGCCGAGGCGCGAGAGCAATAATCGAAGAGGCGGCTTGCGTTGAAAATCGCGAACGACTGGCGCAAGCTTTTGACGCCTTCCGCGCGTTAAAGGAGATCGCCACGCTGGTGCCCCAAACGTTGCAAATGCGTGCGTATCTGGAAGGATCGGGCTTGCTCGAGCCGGCAGAGGAGACAACCACCGCTCAAGGTTTGGCAGCGACGACGGCGAAATTGCGAACCGACGCGCGTTTGTTGGCTGCGGAACTCACTCTCAAAGTATTGGGTAACAGCAGAACCGCCTATGAGGCGCTTCAGGCGCGCTTTGCCCGGTTTAAGGTTGACTACGCGCAGCACTATCGCGTTTTACACCGACAATGGCTGCTGGAGCTGCAGAAGCTAAAACGGCAGATCGAAAACGCCCGGGCCTGGCTTGAAGCGCTGGCGCGGCTAGATTCGATCGAAGTGCTGGGTCCGCCTAAGGCACCAAACTTCGCCTGCGAGCTCGAGGCGATGGCAAGGGCGGTGCCGGAATGTGCCAGTGAGGAGCTAAGCGAGCTTGATCGAGTGCCTCGCTGTCTGTCATGTGGCTACGTGCTCGGGGCAAGTTTGCCGAGCGTGGACGACTTGCAAAGCCGTTTGAAGCAAGCTCTGGAAGCCAAACTCGTGCAGCTTTCGCAAAAAGCGATCCGCCGTTTGATCGTAATTCACGATAAAAAGGGACGACTTGAAGGCTTTTTGAAAATTGTCCAAGCCGCGCAGACTGAGGCTCTCGTGAAGGTGTTAGACGATGACCTAACCGGTTACTTGCGTAGGCTCCTGGATGAAAAAATTGACGCTATCGAGCTGCCTGAAGCTAAACTCAAAAAGCGCTGGGAGGTCGCAGGCGAGGGTGGAGCCTTCAAAAGTGGGGCAAGCGTTGTCAGCCGTAAGGTCGTAATTTCAATCAACCGGCAACCAAACAAACGCCCGCCTCAACAGAAGTAAAGGTCGGAGAGCCACCTCTCGGACTTTTATGCGTCGACACGGCTGCTGAGAGGTAAAACGTAAATCCAAAAAGTCTTAAGGCTGCTTTAGTTTCGGAACCGGACCCGGCGGGAAGGCGCTAGCCTTGGATTTCGGGCGCGCCCGTACTTTCAATCTGTCGAGCAGACGAAAAAACCTATTTCGCGCGCTCTCCATCACCCACAAGAGCAGTAATCCTGCAGCAACCAATACACCTCTCGCTACTTCGAGAAAGAAGTCCGGCCAACTCAAAACCTCTTTCTCGACCTGGGGTCCGAGTGAAGATGCGCTTTCTTGCATGGTTTAAAGCCTAATTGTTCGCATTCAGCGGTGCAAGCTAAAAAACTTAAAATCCGCCGCTATCTAGCAGGTATCAGCCCCTTAGAGTACTGCCGAAGCGTTCGAATCGCCTTGTTTTATCTGATGGGCGCAAGTTTTATGTCGTCGAATCGAACCTCAGCGTCGGCGTGTGCCCAAAGGCCGATTTTTCCCGGCCTAAGGTCTGGCTGGCTCGCCCTAAGGACGACTCGATCGTCGACAAAGCAGGTAAGCCGCTGCCTAACTGCATCGAGTCTCAGCCGGTACCAGGTTCCAGGAGTTATGGCAACCACCGTGTCCGCAAACATCGATAGGCGACCTTTTTCCATCCGAAGCAAAGCTATGCGGTCAGTGGGACATCCAGCCTCCATCACAAAATAGTCGTTCGGATTTTGATAGCCGAATACCAAACCTCCCGAACAGTCCAATCTTCCGCCCAGCGTCCGGAACCAAGCCTCCAAGCTAAAATTTCTGTAACTCGGGGAGTTATCTACCACGGCAAGTGGGTAGTAATAGTTCAATCGCAACAATGAAGCGAAAAACCTTCCGGGGCTTAGGCCAAAAGTGTTTGGTAGCGTGGGAGCTTCAGGGTCGGCAATTACAGCCCAATTACCGGCGACGCTCTTCCAGCCCTTCGGAATCTGCCCAGGCGTATCTCGCTCGAAGTCCCAAACCACAACACCCGCAGGTTCAGAGGCCGTCGAAACAGGCGACGAGCTTGCTCCTTTATTTTGAAGCGCGAAACTAACACGAAAGTAGACAAGCAAAATTGCTATAAAAAACGCTATAGCAAGCGCAAACGACGGCGATCTCCGGCGACGTCCAGTCTGCCTCGAGCCTGGTGACCCATAAGCTGTAACGCTGACAACTTTCATGACTCAGCTCACACCTAGCAAATTTTTCCCACTGGCTCCCACTTGCGTGCCCTGGTCGGCGGTAAATTAGTTGGTTGATAAGAGTTTGGTCACGCCTAGAATCAACAAGGTCTGCGATTCAAAGTTTCGATCAAAAAACGCGTCTATTGTCGTCAATTGCCATCGTTTAGAGCGAGACAAAACCCTTGCTTTTAGCTTTCTAACGCCGTCTCTTCTATTCTAACTGCATAAAACACGTCTTTAAGTTGCTTTGGGCATCTATTAGCCAATGAAAATTTTGTGGCGACGAGCGTCGATAGCCCCTTGACTGCAGTGGGATGTAGTGGGATGTTGTGGGGAAGATTGGGGCGACGCGAAGGTGTTCAGCGGACGTTACGACCGGGAGTTGGACGAAAAGGGCCGGGTGAGCCTGCCGGCTGTTTTTCGTGACGCTTTGCAAAGCCATAAGTTCGACCGGGTTTACATTACCAACTCCAAGATCGAGAACGAACGGTTTTTAGAGATTTATCCGCCGAACGAGTGGGAACGCTTGGTGACTTTGCTTCGGCAAAAAGGTGTTTTTGACCTTAATTTGCAGCTTTTTCAGATGTTTTTTGTTGGCGGTTCTTATGAGGTCCCAGTCGATCGGCAAGGGAGGATACTGATTCCGCCGAAATTGCGCGAATACGCTGGTCTGAGCCATGAAGTGGCATTTTCTGCGATGCCTGACCATTTCCAGCTGTGGGACCGGCGGGCGCTTGAACGGGTATGGGAAATCGCGCTCGACAAGGTGGGAGACCGCAGTTTTCGAGGCACTTTGGGGCTGTGAGGAAGTAGGGCAATGGGTGGCTCAGCGATACAGCAAGAACGTCAGGTGGGTGCCATAGCGGTGCACGAGCCTGTGATGGCAGCAGAGGTGGTGAGCCTCTTATCTGCCTGTAGGCCCTTGCGCATCGTCGATGCAACGGTTGGCACCGGCGGACACGCCGCTGCACTGCTCAAGGCAGCGCCTGCGGCAGCCTGCTTGCTAGGAATCGACCGAGACGAGAGTGCGCTCGAGGTGGCGGCCAGAACTCTTGCACGGTTTGAAGGCCGCGTTTCGTTCTATCACGGAGATTTCGCCGACCTCGACGAGGCGCTGGAGGTGTGCGGCTTTAGTGAAATCGACGCTCTCATCGTAGATTTGGGAATGAGCAGTTTTGCGCTAGACGATCCATCGAGGGGATTCAGCTTTCGCCATGACGGCCCGCTCGACATGCGGATGGACCGCAGGTCGTCGACAACTGCCGCGCATCTAGTAAATCGCCTGAGCGAAGCAGAGCTTGCCCGAATTATCTGGGCTTACGGCCAAGAGCCTGCCGCACGCAAGATCGCTCGAGCGATTGTGAATGCTCGGCGTCACGGTGAAATTACCACGACCCGCAGGTTGCGAGAGGTAGTCG
This sequence comes from Pseudomonadota bacterium, assembly GCA_021324755.1. GTDB lineage: Bacteria > Desulfobacterota > Binatia > Binatales > Binataceae > JAJPIL01. Next base: position 72,119 of record JAJPIL010000007.1, on the reverse strand, counting down.
AAGCGGCAGTCGGTCGCCATCCACACGCTCGTATTCATCCGGTGACCCGTACCTTCCAGGCATTGCGGATCGCGGTCAATTCGGAACTGGAGAGCCTTACCTGGCTACTGGATAAGGCACCACAAAGGCTTTCGGTAGGCGGGCGGATGGTCGTGCTCGCGTATCACTCCCTTGAAGATAGGCCGGTCAAGACGACCTTTGCTCAGCTCGTCGCCAGTAAGCGCTTCGGCTTTCCGGCCGGGCGGCTCTTACGACCCTCGGCCGCCGAGATCGCCCATAACCCCCGGGCTCGAAGCGCGCGTCTGCGATGTCTTGAACGGGTTGCTCCATGAGTCGGAAAAGTGCGAACAGCGCAAAGAATGTGTCGAAACTTCCGGAGGCTTTAGCCGCAGCTTGCGTCTTGATCCTGTGTTTCGCGATTTTGCTTTTGCGCCTTGAGGTCTTACGTGAAGGCTACCGACTTTCGGAGCTAAGGCAACGGATGGCAAAGCTGCAGGAACAAAACCGGGAACTCAGGCTCGAAGTTGCCCGCTTGAGCTCCCAAGAGCGATTGCGAGCTTTGGCGTCGCGCTACGAGATGAGGCCACCGAACCCCGAACAGATTATCGAGGTCCGCTAGAGAAGCGATGGAAGAGCGCCGGCGACGAATTGCGATCCTGAGCATTTTGCTGGCTAGTCTGTTCGTGCTTATCGCTGGCCGTGTAGTGCTTCTGGCCCTGATCGACGGTTCACGCCTGCAAATACTCGCCCATTCCGAGCACACCGAGAAGGTCGAGGTCAGCGCCCCACGGGGACCGATCGTCGACCGAAACGGCATTATCTTAGCTCTTTCGGCTCCCGCACGCTCACTGTACGCACGTCCTCGAACGGTATGGAGCAAAAACCGAAGAGAGCAGCTTGTTCAACTGGCCCGAATTTTGGGGATCGATTCGGACAAGCTCAGCGCGCGCCTTAAAAGTAAAGCAAACTTTATCTGGCTTGCCCGTCAGGTAGACGCAAAAACTGCATGGGCTGTCGACCAGCTTGGCCTAGCTGGAATCGGTTCGGTAAACGAGTTCAAAAGGTTTTACCCGGAGGGGAGCCTGGCCGCGGCGGTGATTGGGATGGCGGGGACGGATAGCCAGGGCCTCTCCGGGGTAGAGATGCGCTATGACCGAGCGATTCGAGGAAACCCGCTTAGCCTGGAGATTGAGCGCGATGCGCTCGGACGCTTCGTGCTCGACAGCCCGGAGGTCCTGCGCGAGGCGCGCCCTGGGGCGCGAGTGGTCCTCACCCTCGACAGCCGGCTGCAGGCGCTAGTCGAAACAGAAATGCGCCAACGGGTACGGTACTATCGGGCAAAAAGAGGCACCGCGATAGTCTTGGATCCTTTCACCGGTGAAATACTGGCGATGGCCACCGTCGGCGCGGACGACTCAGAGCCATCCGACCGGCTACATAATCCCGCTGTACAAGACGTCTTTGAGCCAGGTTCGACCATAAAGCCTTTGCTTGCCGCCATTGCGCTCGACAGCCGCGTCGTAACTCCCCAGAGCAGGATTTTCTGCGAAAATGGCGCATGGCGTCTCGGAGCCGCAACCATTCACGACCATGGTGCCCATCAGTGGCTAACGCTAGAGGAAATCATCGCACGCTCATCCAACATCGGAGCGGCGAAAATTGCCCTTGCCCTAGGCCCCAAGCGAGTGTTCGACGGGTTGCGGGCCTTCGGTCTAGGGCACCCCACCGGAGTTGATCTTCCCGGTGAGGCGTTCGGAATCCTCCGACAGCTGCAGATCGCCCAGCGCGTCGAGCTCGCCAACGAGGGCTTCGGGCAGGGTTTGGCGGTCACGCCACTTCAGCTTGTCGTTGCTTACGGTGCGATCGCCAACGGTGGCTTGCTGCTTCGGCCTTTTGTCGTGCGTGAAATCTACGATCCGCTAGGGCGGCGAATCTTTCGCGCGAAGCCGCAAATCGTTCGACGAGTCATCTCTCCGACAACCGCTCATCAAGTGGCCCGACTGTTGCGGGCGGTAGTGGAAGATCCCGCTGGCACCGGCCGTCTCGCCTCTATCCCGAACATTGCTATCGCGGGCAAAACCGGTACCGCGCAGATGGTGAACCCTGTCACTCACGCGTACTATCAAGACCGGCTTGTCGCTTCGTTCGTCGGCATCGCGCCCGCTGACCAGCCTCGTCTGGTCGTGTTGGTGATGCTGGAGGACGTGGGACACGGCCAATTCGGGGGACTCGTCGCCGCTCCGGCCTTCAAAACGATCGTTGCCAGTGCACTTGACCGCCTGGGCTTGCCCGTTGGGCAGCCTTCGGTAACCGAGGCAAGTTACCAGGTAGCTGACCTTGCGCCATTTGGCTTGCTCCTTAACTCCGCGAACAAATCTTCTGCGCTTGCAGGTTCGTCAAACATCCGCAATTTTCACGATGGTAAACCGGATTTCGTATCGTCTCTGGAAGGTTGGTGCGTTCCCTATTTTGCCGGCCTCAGCTTGCGTCACGCGCTTCAGCTGGCGCATCGCCTAAATCTTGAGCTCGACGTTTCCGGAGACGGCTATGTGGTGGCGCAATCTCCTGCCCCAGGGTCGCCGATTCCAGCTTTTCGCCGAATCAAAATAGTATTAGCGGGTTCAGTCGAAGGCTCACCTTTGCACAATCGTTTCTCGTTCGATCGCGCTCGTGCAGATGCCGACCGGACCATTTCTCGAGGCTTTTTGCCGTGAAACTTCGTGAACTTATTGACGGTCTCGAGATTGTGCGCGTTCAAGGCGACTTTGACGTCGAAGTCGCCGGTCTGACTTACGACTCCAGAAGGGTTTCCGAGGGCGACCTTTTTTTTGCTTTGGCAAGAAATCTGGAGCAACGTCGACAACACGTGAACGAAGCTTTGTCGCGCGGGGCGCATGCGGTGGTGACGGAGACAGGGTGGGGCGGCAAGGTGCGCCCCGCGGCGACGGTGGTCGAGTGTAGCGAGCCGCGCCTTGTGATGGCATCGGTGGCTTCGCGATTTTTCCGCGCGCCCAGCCAAAGGCTCGAACTTATCGGTGTCACTGGAACCGCCGGCAAGACCACGACGTGCTTTTTGCTTCGATCCATCTTCGAAGCCGCCGGTTTTTCCGCGGGCATTATTGGAACCCTGGGCGCTTTCGCCGGGGCTAAGCGCATTTACGAAGGTTTGACGACTCCGGAGGCGATCGATTTCGAGTCGCAGCTTGCCACGATGGAGCAACTTGGGATTCGTTGGGTAGCGGCCGAGATTTCATCGATCGGCTTGGCTCAACACCGGGCCGACGCGCTACACTTTCGCGCCGCTGTCTTTACCAATTTGGGGCGAGACCATCTGGACTTTCACGGGACGCTCGAAAACTATTTTGCGGCGAAACTCAAGCTCTTCACCGAGATCTTGCCTCGCACGTCAAAATCCGATCCGGTGGTCGTAGTGCGAGGCGACGACCCGTTCGGCAAGCGCATCTTGGACGCGGTCGGTGTGCGCAAGGTGAGCTTCGGGTTCGACGCCACATGCGACGTAAGGGCGCTAAACTTCGAGGCTGACCGCGCAAATCTTCGCGCAGAAGTAGTAGCCTTCGGCAAAAAGTTGACCGTCATCTCACCGCTTCTGGGCGAGGTCAACTTGCCAAACGTTCTTGCGGCGATAGCTACTAGCCTTGCCCTCGGCATACCCCATGAGGCCGTTTTGGAGGGAATTAGGCGCTGTAGCGGCGCGCCCGGTCGGATGGAGATCGTGCCGAATGCCTCGAACCTTACGATAGTTGTCGACTACGCGCACAAGCCCAATTCATTAGAGGTCGTTCTCAAAAGCTTGCGACGTTTGACCAAGGGGAGAGTTTTATGCGTCTTTGGCTGCGGAGGCGAGCGAGACGCGGGCAAACGCCCAATTATGGGGGAAATCGCCGGCCGCTTTGCGGACATAACGATTATCACCTCAGACAATCCTCGCGGTGAGGATCCGCTCGCGATTATTCACCAGATAGAAAGCGGCATCGCTCAGCTCGGTTTGCCTCGCCTTTCGAACCCTGCAGATATAGCGCGAACTCAAAAGGGTTACTTCGTCGAACCTGATCGGCGCAGTGCAATCGAGCACGCGATCCTCAACGCCTGGGCTGGCGACGTTGTGCTGATCGCTGGCAAAGGGCACGAAACCTACCAGCTAATCGGTAATCGAAAACTAAGCTTTGACGACCGCGAAGTAGTCCGACAGGTACTCAAAAAAAACGGACTTCAGGTATGCGCATAGTGGTGGAACAAGCCGCGCGCGTGACCGATGCATCGCTGATCGCAGATGCCGGAGAAAAGACTTTTTGTGGCGCGACGACCGATTCGCGCAAGGTAAAGGGAGGCGAGCTTTTTGTGGCATTGCGCGGACCGCGCAACGACGGCCACAACTTTGTCGGGCAGGCCTTCGCTCGCGGGGCGGCGGCGGCAGTGGTCGAGCGGTGGCCGATCGAAGGCCTGCCCGAGAGAGTGAACCGACCGGTGTTACGGGTGCAGAGCTCGTTGCACGCGCTCGGCGAGCTTGCACGATTCGCCCGGCAGAAGCTTAAGGCACGCGTGGCTGCGATAACAGGTACTGCTGGTAAAACCGGTACCAAAGAAATGGCTGCCACGATTTGCCGCACAGCCGTCGGCAAAGTTTTAAGCGGACCCGTCGCTGCTACGGAAAGCAGTCAAAACAACTTGGTCGGATTGCCGCTCACGCTGCTTAACCTTGAAGGCGACGAGGAAGTCGTCGTCTTGGAAATGGGCATGAACGCTTTGGGCGAGATAGCGCGCCTTACCGCAATCGCCGATCCTGACGTCGGCTTGATTACCAATATTGGGCTTGCCCATCTAAGGCCGTCGCCTGGGTCGATCTCGCTTAACAGCGCGCCGCGTCCTGTGCTCTCGCTGGAAGGCGTGGCGCAGGCCAAGGGCGAGCTCTGGCGCGAGATGAAGCCCCAGGGCGTCGCTGTGGTGAACCTGGACGATCCGAAGGTCGTGCGACTAGCCAGGCAGCGCGGCGGCAAGCAGGTGCGGTTCTCGCTGGATTTCGCGAATCGACAGGCAGAGGTACGCTGCGGTGGGGTGCGCGAGCTTGGCCTGGATGGTCAAGAATTCGAGCTCGTGGTAGGCACCGAAAAAGTTCGGGTACGCCTTACTCTACCGGGGACTCATCAGCGGGCTAACGCTGTAGCGAGCGCCGCGCTCTGCCACGCCTTGGGTATCCCAGCAGCGATTATCGCTGAGGGGCTAGGTGCGTTTAGACCGCTCTCCATGCGGGGAGAAATGGTGCGTCTGGGGCACGATATAATCGTCATCAATGACGCCTACAACGCAAACCCGCTTTCGATGGCCGCTTCGCTTCGAACACTGGCTTCGCTGCCCGCCAGCCGCCGGATCGCCGTGTTAGGCGACATGCGGGAGCTCGGCGAAATGTCACAATCGGCTCATCAAGAGATAGGTCGGCTGGTTGCCGAGCTCGGAATCGACTTCCTATTGGGAGTCGGTGAGTTTGCCGAACAATTAGCTCAAGGAGCACGAAATGCAGGAATGGACGAGGCAAAAGTCGTCGTTTTCGCAAGCGTTGGGGAGCTAACGCCCTATCTTGCAACCCAACTCCGAGAGGGCGACAGGGTCTTGCTGAAGGCTTCGCGCGCTGTTGGCTTAGAAGTAGTTTTAGAGGAACTCAAAAAGACGTACCTTTGATGCTCTACATGCTTCTATTCCCGCTTCATACAGCCCATCCGGCGTTCAACGTCTTACGCTATGAGACGTTTCGCTCGATGATGGCCGGCATTAGCTCGCTGGCGCTGTCCTTGGCGCTAGGACCGGTTCTAATTAACCGCTTTCGACAGGCCCATCTTGGGCAGACAATTCGCGTCGAGGTACCCGTCAGTCATCGCAAAAAAGCCGGCACGCCCACAATGGGCGGGCTTTTGATTTTGACCGCAACGCTCGTGGCCACCTTGCTTTTGGCAGACTTGAGAGATCCGTACATTTGGGTGGCAATCGCGGTCATGCTGAGCTTTGCTGGAATCGGGCTAGTTGATGACCTGCTCAAGCTGCGCCGAGGCCAAGGCAGAGGTTTGAGCGGCCCGCAAAAGCTTTTTTCTCAGTCGCTGTTCGCGTTGGTTATCTCCTTCGTGTTGATCGCAGTGCTGAAGTTCGACACCCACTTGACGGTTCCTTTCTTCAAGCGCGTTAACCCTGACCTTGGGTGGCTTTATGTGCCGTTTGCCGCGCTTGTGATCGTTTCCTGTTCGAACGCGGTCAACTTAACCGACGGTTTGGACGGTCTGGCTATCGGACCGGTGATGACTGTCGGATCGTGCTACTGGGCGTTCAGTTACGTTGCAGGTAACGCGAAGTTCGCCGAATACCTGCAGGTTCCCCATGTCGCTCGCGTGGGCGAGCTTAGCATCTTTTGCAGCGCCTTGGTGGCTGCCTCGCTCGGGTTTTTATGGTACAACGCCTATCCCGCTTCGATGATGATGGGCGATGTCGGAGCGTTGTCTCTGGGCGCTGCTTTGGGCGTGGTCGCGGTTTTATGCAAGCAGGAGCTCGTGCTGATAGTCGCGGGCTTCGTGTTCGTGGTAGAAGCCGCTTCGACGATTATCCAACGCTATTACTACAAACTCACGAAAAAACGAATTTTTCGCATGGCGCCGATCCACCATCACTTCGAGCTTGCGGGATGGCCTGAGACCCAAGTTGTGGTCCGGTTCTGGATCGTGTCGGTGGTATGTGCGCTTTTGGCGCTGAGCACGCTCAAGTTGCGATGACGGAATTGCTCGCAAAACGGGCGCTCGTTATCGGCCTGGGAATAACCGGCCGCAGCGTGGCGCGGTTTCTCCACGCGCGGGGTGTAAAACTTGTTTTGACCGACCAACGCGTTGACGTCGATACCGCTGGACTGCCGACAAACGCGGAACTCGTACTGGGGCAAGCACCGTTAGAGCGCGTCGAAAACGTCGACCTTGTTATCACCAGTCCAGGAGTCCCGCGTAGCAATATCTTAATAAGACGCGCCGTCGAGTTGGGCATTCCCGTGGTCAGCGAGATCGAGCTTGCGAACTGGTTTATCGACACCCCATTGATCGCTGTCACCGGCACCAACGGCAAGAGCACGGTGACGACAATGGTCGGCGAAATCCTAAAAGCCAGCGGGGCTCGAGTGTTTACAGGCGGTAATCTCGGCGTGCCTCTGATCGAAGCGATCGGCAGCAGCTACGATTTTATCGTCGCCGAGGTGTCAAGCTTTCAGCTCGAATGGATACGGACTTTTCGCCCTTGGATAGCCGTCTATCTGAATTTGAGCGAGGACCATTTAGACCGTTACCGCGACCTGGACGAATACGGACGGTTTAAGGCGCGGATTTTTGAAAACCAACACAACGACAACTGGGCCGTGCTAAACCGCGACGACGCGCGTGTGTGGAGCAACGCCCCTAGCCTACGCGCACGAGTGTCCAGTTTTGGAATGGAGAGATGCGACCACGCAAATGCCATATGGTACGACGCAGGCGCGCTCCACTTCGCGTTTAAAGGACGAGAGGGAACGATAGGGATCGAGCGACTGCGTCTGCCCGGATTGCATAACATCGCGAACGCCATGGCGGCCTCTATGGTTGCGCTTATTTGTGAAGTCGCGCCGCAGGTTATCGAAGAAGCGCTGGCGCGTTATCGCGGTCTGCCACACCGCCTCGAATTTGTGCGCGAACTTAGGGGTATCACGTTTATCGACGATTCAAAAAGCACCAACGTCGACGGCGCCCGCGTTGCGCTTCAAACGGTAAAAGCTCCGATAGTATGGATCGCCGGCGGCCTCGACAAAGGAGGCGACTATGGGCCGCTGCGGCCGATCGCTAAAGAGAAAGTGAAGGTAGCCATCTTGATGGGGCAGGCGCGAGAACGCATACGACAACAGCTTGGCGACGCAGCGCCGACAGTGCTCGTGCCGACGCTCGCCGACGCGGTCGAGCAAGCCGCGAGCCAGGCCGGCTCAGGCGACACCGTTTTACTTTCGCCTGCATGCTCCAGTTTTGACCAATTCAAAGACTATGCGGAACGCGGCCGCGTTTTCAAAAAACTGGTCATGGCGCTATAGGCTGACTAGCCCATGGCTCGGCGATCCATGGCTTTTGGGTGCTGTGGGACTGCTTTTATTGCTTGGACTGATGATGGCGCTCAATACGACATACTTCCTGAGCCTAAATAAAACCGGAGCGCCCTTTTACCTTTTCGAACGCCAGTTGCTCAGCGTGTTGCTTGGGCTCGCTGCGATGGCGATCCTCGCAAGCTTGCCAACCGAATGGTTAAAACAAGCTTCGTTCGCTGTTTTCGTGTGCGGCATACTGTTGCTTATCGCCGTTTGGGTTCCAGGCTTGGGCGTGGTGCGCGGCGGTGCCCGACGATGGCTTAAGTTTGGGCCGCTTACGATCGAGCCTGCGGAATTGACCAAGTTGGGCTGGGTGTTTTTTCTTGCCGAGCGACTGAGCCGCTATCAATACCGTTTGAACGACTTTCGCCGCGGGCTAATGCCGCTACTCGCAGTCTTCGCGCTCCTTGCTCTCATTACATTGGAGCAACCGGATTTCGGCGCCACAGTAGTGTTGGCGTTAATTTTGCTTGCTATGTGTTTTGCTGCCGGCGTGCCGGTCGCGCATCTTGGCGCGGCCGGCGGCGCCTTATCGTTGTTCATGACGTACCAGGCTTTTCACAAAGCGTACCGAGCAAGACGGTTGTTGGGCTTCGCCCATCCGTGGGAAACTGCACGCAGTGCGGGCTTTCAGTTGGTCCAGTCGCTAATAGCGATCGGCGCGGGCGGCAAATGGGGCGTCGGTCTCGGGGCTGGCCGGCAGAAGATGTTTTATCTGCCCCAGGCTCATAGCGATTTCGTCTTCGCAGTTGTGGGCGAAGAACTGGGATTGGCGGGAGTACTGCTGGTAGTAAGCCTGTTCGGCACGATTACGGTGCGCGGTATGCGTCTGGCCAGACGTCATAACGACAGTTTCGCAAGTCTGCTTGCAACTGGAATGACCTCCCTTCTGACCTTTCAAGCAGTTATCAACATGGCAGTCGTAACCGGTCTTCTGCCTACTAAGGGGCTTGCGCTTCCCTTTCTGAGTTATGGGGGAACTGCGATGGTAGGGTCGCTAGCCGCCTTGGGCGTGCTACTGAATCTGAGTCGGCAAGTGGAGGCGCGATGAGGGTGGTTATCGCGGGGGGCGGCACTGGCGGACATCTGTTTCCCGCTGTCGCAGTCGCGGAAGAGTTGTTGCGCCAGCGCGTCGAAAGCCAAGTGCTTTTGGTTGGCTCAAGAGAAGGTTTCGAGGCCAAGTGGCTTGCCCGACACGAATTTAGCTACGAACTGCTCGACGTATCCGGCTGGACCGGACATACGACGCGCGAACGAGTCAACGCGTTGATCAAGTTTTTTCGAGCAACCAAGCAGGCTCAGGCTTTCCTTAAGCAATTCGACGCCGACCTCGTGGTCGGCTGCGGAGGATACGTTTCGCTTCCTACGGCAGTTGCCGCCGTTTTGAGCCGCATTCCCCTGGTTTTGATGGAGCAGAATGCACGACCAGGGTTGGCAAACCGGATCATGGGGCGCTTTGCGCACGCTATATGCGTGGGCTTTGAACCGGCTGCAGCTTTCTTTCCTAGGTCGAAGGTTTGGGTGACCGGTAATCCGGTTCGCTTTAAGCCGCAACGCCAGTCTAACGAGGAGGAATCTCGACAAAGACCGTTTCGCCTACTGATTTTGGGCGGTTCAAGCGGCGCCCACCGCTTAAACGTCGCCGTAATGGCCATGTTTGAAAAAATTACCGATTACGTGCGTGACTTTTCGATTGTTCATCAGACCGGAGCCGCCGACGAGCAATTAGTGAAAGAACACTATGCGAGGCTTGGACTCAACGCGCGCGTAAGCGCCTTTCTGGACGAGATCGCGGGCGAGCTCGCCGCTGCCGACCTAATAATCAGCCGGGCGGGAGCGATGGCAGTGTCCGAGATCGCGCTGATGGGCAAACCCGCGATTTTCGTTCCGTACCCATTCCATCGCGACCGCCAACAAGAACTCAATGCCCGGATCGTCGAGCAAAAAGGCGGCGCGGTTATTTTGCGAGATGACCAACAGTTGCCCGAAATGCTCGCCCGCGAGCTGACTGCGCTTGCGGGCGATCGCCAACGCTTAGTTGAGATGGGCAAGCGGGCTCAATCGGTGGCCCGTCCCGACGCGGCTTGCGCAATTGCGCGAATCTGCGCGGATATCGTCTCGCGCTGGAGGCTTGCGGCATGAAGGCGCTACCCATCAACGCACTTTTCGCCGAGCCGAGAAGCTTCCACTTTGTCGGAATCGGTGGCGCAGGCATGAGCGGTATCGCCGAGCTTTGCCTGCGCCTGGGCTTTGAAGTCAGCGGCTGTGACCTGCGACATAGCGTTAACACCGCGCGACTGGCCGAAGCAGGCGCGCGCGTCTCGATCGGCCATAGTACCCAACACATAAACAAAGGCTTAAGTGCGGTGGTGTTCTCCTCGGCCGTGGACTTGTCTAACCCAGAGCTTTTGGCGGCACGCAGGTTGGGCGTGCCGATAATACCCCGCGCCGAAATGCTCGGCGAGCTCTTGCATTTCTGCCGTGTCGGGATAGCGGTTGCCGGAGCTCACGGCAAGACCACAACCACCTCGATGGTCGCCGCAATTTTGGAGGCTGCGGGACTTGACCCGACAGTAGCAATCGGCGGCAACCTGCGTAGCAACGGGAGTAACGTCAGGCTTGGCAAAGGCGACTACATGGTGGCCGAAGCCGACGAAAGCGACGCCTCCTTCTTGCTGCTCTCACCCACAATCGCTTTGGTCACCAACATCGACCGCGAGCATCTTAATCATTACCAGACGATGGAGCATCTGCGCGAAGCGTTCGTCAACTTTATCAACCGCGTCCCATTTTACGGCTTTGCGGTCCTTGGAATCGACAGCGACGAGGTTCGGGGCTTGCTTCCGCGCCTGCATAAGCGCGCAGTCACTTATGGCATCGCGCGCGAGGCCGAGTACCGTGCGGAAAACGTAACAATAACGGGACTCAACACGAAATTCGACGTATTGGAACGGGGACGCTTTGTAGGCGAGGTGGTCATACCGTTGCCGGGGCTTCACGTCGCCCTCAATGCGCTCGGCGCGATCGCGCTTGCGCGCGAGTTGAAAATAGATTTTGCCCAGGCTGCTCAGGCTCTGGCGCAATTTACGGGCGTTACCCGTCGGTTCGAAATCAAGGGTGAAGCGCAAGGGCGGATCGTGCTCGACGACTACGCGCATCATCCGGCAGAAGTGCGCGCGACGATCGCCGCCGCTCGCGCTGCATTCGCAGACCGGCGCCTTGTGGTGATCTTTCAGCCGCATCGCTACACGCGCCTTCTCGACCTATTCGACGAGTTCACGCTGGCGTTCGACGAGGCCGACCTGCTCTACCTGGCCGAGGTTTACCCGGCGGGCGAAACGCCCATCCCGGGGGTTTCTTCGAGCGCACTCTACCAGGCTTTGCTGCGCCGAGGATGGCCACCGGTGCACTTTCTGGGCGAAGCACCTGATCCGGCGACAACGGTAATCGAGGCTACGCGGGAGGGCGACGTGATCGCGACGCTTGGAGCCGGCGACATCTATAAGCTTGGCGAGACTATACTTCAAAAACTTTCCGACGAGGCGCACATCAGATGAGCGAACTCTACCAGCAGCTTCGCCAACGCTTTGGAGAGAGAGTTAAGGTTAATGAGCCGCTCGCTCCATACACTTCTTTTCGTATCGGCGGACCGGCGGATTTGATGCTTGTCGTGGAAAGCGAGCAGGAGCTTTGCGACGCGCTCAAAACGGCAAGTCATTACGGCGTCCCTACTTTCTGCTTGGGAGCCGGAACGAACTTACTCATTAGCGACCGCGGCGTGCGCGGCCTAGTGGTGAAGCTCGGCAAAAGCTTCGACCGGATCGAAATCGAAGGAACGAACGTCAAGGCTGGCGGGGCTGTAATTTTTCGCAGATTGGTGGAGACGACGATCGAAGCCGGCTTAAGCGGGCTCGAATTCGCCGAAGGAATTCCCGGCACGGTCGGCGGCGGACTCCTGATGAACGCGGGCGCATTCGGTGGTGAATTGTCCGCGGCCGTCGCCGCCGTGCATGGGGTAACCATGCGTGGCGAGAAACTTAAGCTCGAGCGACGCGAGTTGCGTTTTGATTACCGAGCGGCGACACTTCCCGAACAAATGGTAATCACTTGGGTGGAATTCGCTCTTTCACGCGGAGAGAAGGCTTTAATGCGCGCGCGAGTCGAAGAACTTAGAGCCAAACGAGCCGCGCGCCAGCCGACCGACATGCCTAACGCCGGATCGGTGTTCAAGAACCCTCCGGGCAACTTCGCAGCAAAATTGCTCGAGGCATGCGGTCTTAAAGACAAGCGCATCGGCGGAGCGGCGTTCTCGCAACGCCATGCGAATTTCATCGTAAATCTTGGCAGCGCAACCGCAGCCGACGTCAAAAAGCTGATCGAAACCGCTCAAGCGATCGTGGAGGAAAAAACAGGAATTAAACTCGAGCCGGAAGTTAAACTTGTCGGCGAATGGTGAAAGCGACTCGGGCACGTTAAAGGATGGCACGCAAGAGTCGAAAAGCGCGAGAGCTGACCGAATGGAGCAGAAGGCTTCTGGGAGTGACGCTTTGCGCTTTTTTCGCAATGGGCGTTTTTGTCGGAGCAAAAACCGAACGGGGCCAGGCGACCGACGCGATCGAGCATGGGCTGCGACGAGTCAAGGACCTGAGCATGCGATTGCGCCACTTGGCGACAAGTCGCGGCTTGACAACTCAAAGCTTTCCGGCGGCACTCGTGCGCCAGGGAGACCGGTTTTACGTGCTCGAGTCGGATGGTCGCGTCAGCGGCCCCGTATCCGAAACACCCCAAAGCGATGTTCCGATCCTCGCCGGCAGCGCGGTCGAAAACGCGTCGGGGCAAAAACTCGTTGAGTACGCGGCTTTGGCCGTGAGGGCCGAGGCGGCTCTGTCGCAAACAGTGTCGGAAGTGCGGGTCGAAAAACCTGGCTTAGCGCGACTTTATTTGGCGGACTTCCACACCGAAGTCATTCTCGACACCGCTCGAGCCTCAAGCGAGCTCGAGCGTGCAGCGCAGGTGATCCGGCGATGGCGCGGTCGCGAACAACTGCTTGCCGCGATCGACGTAACGCCCGAAGATGAGGCGGTCGTTTCGCTTCGCGTCCCACCACGCGCCACCGCGCGCGTGGCGAGCGTTGACAAGCAGTTGGACGGCAAAAGGCCGCGTTTTAAGGCTAACGCCCAAGCTGTCGTAAAGAATTCGAGCCGCTGATGAAGAACGTTGTGGTTGGACTCGACGTCGGCACAAGCAAGGTTTGCGCGCTCGTTGCGGAGGGCGCAAGCCAAAACGGCGAGCCCGTGCCGATCGGCTACGGCGTTTCGCCTTGTAGAGGCCTGCGCAAGGGCGTGGTGGTGAATATTGACGCGACGGTCGAGGCTATCAGGGCGGCTATAACGGAGGCGGAAAAAAGCGCGGGCGTAAAAATAAGCTCAGCCGTGGTCGGTATCGCGGGTGCGCATATCAACGGCTTCAACAGTCATGGAATCGTCGCGGTCAAAGGCGGCGAGGTATCGCCGCGCGACGTTCAGCGAGTGATCGAGGCTGCTCGCGCCGTGGCGATACCCCTAGATCGTCAAGTGATTCACATCCTTCCGCAACACTTTACCGTCGACGACCAGGAGGGAGTGCGCGACCCTGTCGGGATGGCCGGCGTACGGATCGAGGCCAACATCCACATCGTCACAGCCGCGCAAAGCTACGCGCAAAACCTTATCAAATGCTGCGAGCGCGCCGGGATAGCAGTAAGTCAACTAGTTCTTGAACCGCTCGCCTCGGCAACGGCTGCTCTGTTCCCGGAAGAGCGAGAATTAGGCGTCGGTCTGGTCGATATCGGCGGCGGTGCGACGGGAATCGTCGTGATGCTGGAAGGCGCCGTGATGCATACCGCGGTGCTGCCAGTTGGTGGCAACCATCTCACCAGCGATCTTGCCGCGGGGCTGAGAACGCCGGTTGCGGAAGCCGAGCGGCTGAAGATCGCATACGGCGTGGCAACCAATCTGGTGGTGAAAAGCGACGAGATGGTGCGCGTGCCAGGGGTTGGAGGACGAGCCCCGCGGGCGATAGCGCGCCGGCTGTTGGGCGAAATCTTGGAGCCTCGGATGGAGGAAATTTTCGCGTTGGTACAGCGCGAGTTGGCTCGCTCCGGCGTGGGGAATAACTTAGCGTCCGGCTTGGTACTCACAGGTGGCAGCTCGTTGCTCGAAGGAGCGCAGGAACTGGCCGAGCGGGTTTTCAACGCTCCGGTAAGGCGTGGGTTGCCGGTAAACCTCAAAGGCATCCCAGAAGAACTGATGAAGCCGATGTACACTACCGCCGCCGGGCTGGTCCTTTACGCCTACAACGAGCCGTCCAACTCAAATGGATTAGGGCGCTACCGACGGTGGCTGAAGATCAAGTCTCGTGTGACCGAATGGGTGAAGGAGTTTTTCTAAATAACCAACTTTGATCGCCAATGGGGAGCGGCGGGGAGGAGACGCAATGATTGAATTGATCGATAACCCAGATCCAGGAGCACGAATAAAAGTGATCGGTGCCGGTGGATGTGGTGGTAACGCGGTAAACCACATGATCGCAGCCGGCCTTAAAAACGTCGAGTTCATAGCGGTCAACACCGATCTCCAGGCGCTTCAGCTGAGCAAAGCGCCGCTGAAACTGCAGATCGGACAAAGCATCACGCGTGGCCGAGGAACAGGCGGAAATCCGGAAATCGGTCGCAAAGCCGCTTTGGAGGACGAAGAACGATTGCGCGAATGTTTGACAGGGTCGGAGATGGTTTTCGTCACCGCCGGTATGGGCGGGGGCACGGGCACTGGCTCCGCTCCAGTAATCGCGCGATTGGCTCGCGAAGCCGGAGCATTGACCGTCGGGGTGGTGACGAAACCCTTTCAGTTCGAGGGACGTCGCCGCATGGCGCAGGCGGAAGAGGGCTTACGCGAGCTTAGGGATGCGGTTGACACGCTGATAACTATTCCTAATCAGCGGCTGCTTTCGATAGCGAGTCGAACCACGCCCTTGAGCGAAGCGTTTCAGCGAGCCGATGACGTTCTGCTTCAAGCTGTGCGCGGTATTTCCGAGCTGGTGACGATTCCAGGCCTGATCAATTTGGATTTCGCCGATGTCCGCTCGATTATGGCTGAGATGGGGATGGCGCTCATGGGAACGGCCTCGGCCGTGGGTGAAAACCGCGCGGTCGAAGCCGCTCAACGGGCTATCTCCAGCCCATTGCTAGAAGAGCTTTCGATCAAAGGAGCACGTGGCCTGCTGATCAATATCACCGGCGGCCCAGATATGTCGCTCTACGAGGTCAACGAGGCGGCCACGCTCATCCAGGAGGAAGCTCACGAAGACGCCAACATAATTTTTGGCGCCGTCATCGATGAGAATCTCAAAGACGAAATCCGTGTCACGGTGATCGCCACCGGCTTCGGCGATCTGAATACGCGCTATAGCCCCACGTCGTCCTCCACTTCGACCATCTTCACTTCCGGAACTGCCGCCAATGCGCGAGTTACCGCACCGGCAAACGCGGCAGCCACCAACGCCGTCGAACCAGGCGAAGTGCCCCACATCTCTGTGCGGCCCGCGACCTCGAAGCCGCCAAAGGTTGCGCCCAATAGACCGGTGAGAAGACTCGGGATGATCATCGACGACGGTCTCGATATCCCCACCTTCAAGCGTCGCGGTGAGGACGCGGATTACACGATGGTGCACCTGGAGGCAAAACATCTGGTAGAAGGCGAGGATAACCTCGACATTCCGACGTTTTTGCGAAAACACGACGACTGAGCTTATACAGCTGGCTTCGAAGTAAAGCGCAACCTAGATGGCTGTCCGCGGGGAACTCAGGCTGCGGCCCGGAGCGCCAGAGCTTCGAGCTCGATCCCGGGCCGCACAGCTCAAATGCTGACGGAAGCCAGCTTAGCTCGCGTCGACAACGACTAGCTTTTAGGACGCTAATCGTCTTTTGCCGAGCTTGCCGTGGGCGATAGGTAGGTGGCTTCGTAACGTAACCGGCGTAAAGTTATCTCAACGGCGAATGAGCTCAGTGCGCACGAAGTCCTTAACTATCGGATCCCAGACGAACGCCGCAGCGTCAGCAAACCGCCCGCTCTTGACCGAAATCACGATTTGGGCGGTGTCTGGATAATCGGCTTCGTTGGGATCGAACAGGCAAGCCGCAGCTCGGTCGGTTGGCGAAAAGTATGCATCGTGGTCGGGATGGGAATGGTAAATAACCGAAAGTGGAAGCTTACGAGTTGCAGCCTCTTCTAAAGCGGCGCGAAAGTCCGCAGGATGCATAAGATAGGCGGTGCGAGCGTCGCGCGGGAATTCTTCGGGGCTCTCAGCGTGCTTTTCGTTCTGGATGTTACGTATGGGTCTCAGTTGCTCTTCGGGCCCGATACCTAGCACAACGCCGCAACACTCATAAGGGTACGAGCGCTCAGCGTGATCGACCATGCGCTTGAAGGTATCTTCCTGAATGATAACGGGCCGAACTCTATTCATATCGTGTTATTCTAATTCTATCAAAATCGTCAAGCGCCTCCTAAAATCTATGGGCAGGCTTCAATTGGTAACGCTACCAGGATAAAGCTTAAGCTTAAGTATCAGAGCGACGTTGTCAAAGCGTCGCAGGCGCAACTAAATAATCACTTACTTGAAGAGTAGTTTGCATTGACGCGCTCGAGAAGGACTCGCGATTAATCCTTATTTCGCTTGTGCTTTGCGGACCCAACGCGGAAGGATTAGAGGTCTTATGCTGAGCTAAGCAGCCGAGGCTTTGGCAGCGAATAGAGCTTGCAAGGGCAATCCTTTCTTTGCTAGCTTGCCAGCCGTATTCTTTTGACATGGGCTAATCGCGTCCCCGTCGTCTAGCTCGGCCTAGGACACCGGCCTTTCACGCCGGTAACACGGGTTCAAATCCCGTCGGGGACGCCAACCCAAAAACCCTTGAAAATGCTAGCTTTTTTGGCCGATGAGGTTTCTCGAGTTGGACGCTAGGGTAGGCCTTCTGACAGCCACGGGATTCAGAACTGCCCGTTTTTGTCTTTAGTTCGACTTGCCGGCGACTACCCGATCGATCGCCGCGGCGGCTTGGCGTTTTAATTCACTGGGGCAACGTGAAGATAAAAGCCCGACGTTACGGCAAGCGACGAATGGGCGAGCGGCCCTTTGATCGTCTTGAGGTCAACGCCTTCGCCTAACAAGTACACCGCCGCGGAATACCTCGATGCGTGAAACCGGATCGCGGTCGGCAGCCCCCCTTTTGAGCAAGCGCTTGAAGTCGCCGTGCACGGCCATCGGATCCAGCGGCGGCTTTACGTCGCGCGGTCAGCCGGCAAAGCGTAGTAACAGCGATTACAGACCCAAAACACGCGAATTAAGGCAACTTCTATTCCCTTTACGGCGGTGATAAACGCCGCTGAGAACCACGTAAGCTCGCGTACCTCAAGTCGTTCATCAATTGCTTTGAATTTCAGCAACGGCCTTGGACCCGTGGCAGTTTCCGACGCTTTAGTCGCGAGTTGGGGAAGTACATCGCGCACAAACTGCGCGAGCGCATAAAAGCTCTTATCTGCATCGTCGAGTTGTATAACAGGGCTCTCGAGCGCGGCTTCGCGCTACGTCACTGAATTCTTCGACCCAGGCGTCGATGGAAAACGCGCGTGCATAGCGTCGGCTGGAAAGATGTCGGTATTTGGTGCAGCCAAGATGAAACTCACTGGATCGGTAACTTGATTCGCAGAATCGATCCACGGCTCGGTGCGATCGTAACCCGCATGATCAGACTCGACCCTTGCCGCTTGTCGAAGCGGCCATCGTTTTCCCCTTCAACGATGTCTCGCGCGGACGTTCGAAAGCTTCAGGTCGTGTGTGGAATGCGCAACAGCGTCAAGCTTGCCCGATTTGCAACGAGAGATTAGCTTATGAAGGCTTCGATGGCGAAACCATCTAACCCCAAAACCCATCGGTTCAATCGTAGAAGCTCTTAGGATTACGAGATTAGCGGCTGCCGACCCATCCCGGTACTTTCCGACTAGAAGATTCCTACCATCCCTGAATGGTAGAAGTTCGAAGCCGAGATTGAAGAATTAGGCCGGATCGGTGCTGGCGGCCGCGATGTGGAGGTTATACTATGGAGCGCGCGAAATGGGATGGTCGACAGCAACGTCGACGACGTCGCACCTCGCCTCGCTTCCTAAATTTCCGCCGCCAACGGTGACCCCGGTCGCAAAAGCCGTCTCTAGTCGCATCGGCTGTACCACTGCCGACACTTCAAAACAACGCGGTTCGCCGGTCTGGAGGCTGCGGTACTGGTTGAGTTACAAAGTGACGACGCGCGAATGATGCGCCGTCAAGCGCTCATTTGTCAGGCTGGCAAGTGGAATTAAACGACCCGAAACCGTTTGAACCAGCGTTCGTCGAAGCCACACGGCTACGGGGTTTTCACCAACTCGCGCCTGTGCTGGTTGGGATGTGGTACTGCAAAGGCCGGTGATAAAAACGATGCCGCTTTTTTCGTCGTCACCGTAGCGCGTGGGGCAAACCACGAAGCGGATTCGCGCCGGCCGTTGACGTGCGATCCACTTGAGCGGGCATGACGGCCGGCCATGAGGCAATTCGCTTGCCTACACTAGCGCGAGAGGTCGGCCGAAGCGTCGCAGCGAATTTGAAAAAATAGCTGGAGCCGTTCTATCACGCGACAGCGATCGAGCCGTCCCACGGCGATTGCTCGGTTCCGTTAATTTCGCCGTTTTCGTACGAGGTGAACTTATGCTTAAGTGCTCAAAGCTGCACACAGGCATGAAGTTCGGTTCAACATCTAAACCTTTGGATGGAGCGACGGACAGAAGGTTGCGACCTGCGAATGCCCGTGCGTTTGCTTCGCAGCTTGGGTTCGTGCTTTAGATAGCCTCAGGCAGCAAGCTGCGTATACGAAAATCCCGGCTTAAGTGAATGGCTTAAACACAAACGTGGCAACGTGCATCGCAACTCTTCAAACCGGGAAACTCGTGGCCGCATCGCTTTCGTTAGTGATTTTTGGCGTTTCGGTCGTGTCGGTCTGGACATAAGAGAGGTGATATCTAAAGATCAGGCCGCACCGGTATCAGCCAAGACAGAGATTTATCGATTGAGCCTGGCTCGGTTTGAA
Source organism: Pseudomonadota bacterium (assembly GCA_021324755.1). Taxonomy (GTDB): domain Bacteria; phylum Desulfobacterota; class Binatia; order Binatales; family Binataceae; genus JAJPIL01. The sequence continues at coordinate 52,824 of JAJPIL010000007.1, read as the reverse complement.
AAACTGAACCAGAGCCCGGGAATACCACCCGGCGAGGACTTTCCTGCCTCTGTTCCAGACAGTGAAGAAGATGAGTATATCAGCGAGCGCATAAGCGCCTTACGTTGGCCAAACCCTCCCAAGCTAGCGGCGAGCTCGAAGGTTCATGTTTGGCAACGATTGTGCGCAGTATATCGTGCAAAGCTTTCGATCCAGAGCGCGTTTCGACCGATCCTTCTATCGCTGAGCCGCCAACCAAAAATTGCAAAACATTCGGCGACCCTCTCGCCCGGCTTCCCAACCTCGACGAACGTGGGAGGGGGGACTCATCGAATGGGAGTGCACTCTCGCCTGGGACGGTCGCTCTGGGCGTTAGCGCCTTCGGTCGAAGCGGCTTACAACAGAATTCGTACCGCGCTTACGGAATCGACACACAAACCATAATAACGGCCGCGCGACGGCTGGTCGCCCAGTCCTAGGCTGTCTTGGGAACCGCGCGACGGGCAAGGTCCTATAGCGGCGGGATCGGCACGGCGATACTGTTATAGACCGCTAGTCTCGGTGAGTACATCGCCTGGAATATGCCGATTCCTCCGGCAGGCCGGAGCAAATTGGTGCGATTAAATACGTTATTAACGATAACGCGTTCTTCGACTTCCCCGATCCACGGCAGCGAGAACTTCCTTGCCACACCCAAGTTTATCCACCACCACATCGGCTCCTGCTGCGTATTGGCAAATCCACCCACGTAACCACTGCCGTAAATACCATCCACGCTGAAAAGATACTTTCCCCAGTGATATGCGAGTCCGCCGCTTACGGCAACCAGCGGTTCGTGGTCGAGCACGATATAATGCGTGTTGATGTATTGGAGCTCCGCTTGGTCGAAATTATACTGACCGGTTGCAATTCCCTTGTCCGTCTCTTGCCCGATGCTCAAGTTTAGCCGTAGCGTTAAATTCTCGATATTGTAGGTGAGACTGTTCTCAGTGCCCCAACCGTAGCCGTGGCTAAAGTTAAACGGTATGTCGATCGGAACGTAACCAAAGTAGCCATAGTCAAGGTAGTCGCGGTCGAGGCGGAAGTAATCATCGTGCTGATAGACGAGGTGCGGCGTCACGCGATATACTGCCCCAACGTCCCAATACCAGTCCCTCTCTGGTTTGGGGAATGGCCCTTCGAGCACGCTGCCAAACCCAGCAGAGGTATTTGCGAACGCGCCGAAGGCGTTGGGCGAGAGGGCGAAAAAATTTGGAACCTGGAAGTAACGGGCGAAGCCCGCGTGTAATGTCGTGTCGGGGCGAGCTTTGTACACTAGGTTTACGCGGGGGCTTAGCTGCTCGCCGGTAGCAAAACCGGTGACCTTGTCCCATCGAGCACCAAAGTTAGCGCTTAGCCGTTCGTTTATGTCCCATGTATCCTGCAAGTAAACGCCATAAACCATGTTCAGGCCATTAAGGCCATCGGCAACGCTAATCGGAGTATCGCTGGTTTGCTGGCCTTGGTCGTTAACCGGAAAGGTTAGAGTCAGGCTTCTTGCGTATGTGTTATAGGCACCGACGTAAAAGCCCGCGGCTACTGTGTGAGAAGACATGAAGTGATATGTAAAGTCGCCCTGAAACGTGTTCGCTAGACCCTCGACCAAGGCGTCAGGAGACGCGCCTTGGTAAATAAGGTCACCGACTGGATCGGGAAGATAATGCTGGCTCTGGAAGTGAGTAGAATAAGCAAGCTGGTAGGAGAGGGTCGGTGTAATAAGACCATTAAGAGCAAGCACCGCCCAGTAATCCCGCTGCTCGAAATTGTCGTTGATCGCAGTGGACGGATAGGTGACCGGATTTACGCCGGCCAAACTGTACTGCGGTGCGAGACCTATGCTATCAGGAAACTGGCTATTCCACGCAGCGAGACCAGTGATGAGACTTAGTCGCGTCGTCGGTGAGATATCGTATGTAAAATAGCCGAAGCCTTCGCCCAGGTCTGATTCGTCGTGAATAGGGTTCGGACCGGGTGTGGCAGATGAAAAACCGATATTGTTGTGCAGGTACATGCCCATCACATAGTAACTAAGCTTCCCATGACAGCCCGCCATCTCGACGCTGGGTTGAGCGGTTTCGCGTTGGCCGCCGTAAATGCCGACGTTTCCTCCCTTGTCGGCACAACCGTTCTTGGTTGTAACCTGAACTACGCCGTCATTTTCGAAGCCGTACTGCGCCGGCAAGATGCCGTCCAATAGACTTACGTCCTTGACGATGAACGAGTTCAGGACCTGAACAAAGCCCGAGTTGGTGTAAATGTTGAACGGCAGCGTTACTCCGTTAACCTGATACTGAACGTTTCCAATCGCCCACCCGCGCACGTGAATTAAGCCGTTGCGGTCATAGCTTACTCCAGGCATCTGCGCGAGCACGTCGCTCAACGTCGTGTAGTCGCCTTTGGGCAGTTCGCTAATGTCGCGTTCGCTCATCGTGTACTTGGTAGCGCCGTTATCGGACAAACCGTTTTGCGTGCGCAACACCTGCTCTTTAATTTGCAACGTAAGCGCGCGTTCCGATTCGAGCGTGATATCCAGGTTCGACTCTTTCTCTCCAGTAAACGTCACGATCTTAATTGAGGGTTTGAAGCCATATTTGCGCACGGTTAGCGCGTAAACCGCGGACCTAGGCACCGAAAGTTGGAACCTTCCCCGTGAATCGGAGATTGCGTGCGCAACCTCGTTGCCGTTTTGATCGAGCAGTCCAATATGTGCCTGGCTCACCGGGCGTCCGAGTGCATCCTTAACGGTGCCGCCAATCCCCTCCGAACCAGCCCGTGCCAAAACGCAAAACCCAAGCAGCAAAGCCGCGGTAAGTAACAGTATGTGAATGATGCGAAACGCACCAAAAACCCCCGGCCTACTCGCCGATCCTTTGCACGGAAGGCTTATTAAGGCCGATGGCTTGGGACCTTTGCTGCCTCTGACGCAAGGGCGAAGGTTGCTGATTATGCTCGCGTGCTGGGTATCCGAAATTTTTAGCCTGTTGTCTGAACGGCATATGTCGGCAGCAAACGGCGTAAGAGGACGTGCGAAAGGACATCCCTTGCCCCTGCAGGCGAGTTGCGAAAACGTTACTTGGGAACGAGGCTCGTCTTTTGCGCTGATTAAAGCCAGAATTGGCGTTCGCAGTTCGGAACAAAGGCTAGGCATCGGACTTACTGTCCGATACGATAATGAAAATCGTTTTCAATTTCAATTAAGAGGCATAAGCTCGCACAAAATTCGCGTTACGGGCGTGAGAAGGGCGAGACACTATAAAGACTGTCGAGCAGTGCAAGGCGCTGGCGACGGACTCGGTTATTGATGACCCTGGTCTTGCGCTTAGGGCGGGCCGTTACGGCAGTTCTGCGTCATTCTATTGGCGACGATTGCTAGGCCCCCGCACGACGCAACTTGCGGTAGTGGCAATCAGCAGCTAAGTGGAGAAGAAAAACCGCACAGAGAGATTCGTTTAGGCGCGTGGTATAGCGCGAAAACCAGCATCATCACGGAGAATGCAGGAGCGATGAATAGCCAACGGCGATTGTGGCACAGTTGACAGCTGCAATCCGTTGCGGCCGACGCCAGGTGATAAGGCTTAGGCACATTTAGTCAAGCGGATTGCTGGTCTCTTTGCCGGCGAAATGAGGTGGCAGTGGAACGTAAAATTGCGTTCAGGCCGGTGCCTAGGCCCTTTGGCTTGCATCGGCTGCAAGGCTGCGCCCGCGCCGAGCTCGACGACTATGCTAACGCTTATTCCAGTTTACGTTGCGCGGCTTCTTTAACCGTCCGGTCTATCGCGTGAGTGTTAGGCAAAACGACAACCTGGTGGTCGCGCCACGCTTCGTAGTGCACGTGATTTGGGCAAGGGAACGGCGCCATTGGCACCCTGCGCAAGCGCACTACTTAAGTCGAGAACATACCTGCGGAGGAGCGTAAGTGGAACCTCGTCTAACTGAGCGATCGTGCGGTTTAGGTGATAGCCGGGGGCGGCCCGGCATCGTTGGGATGCCGAAAGCTGAATCTTTCCGGGCTTCGCAACGCATTTGGTATGCAAGGCACACATTAGTGGCGGGAACTGGCCCAAAGCGCGAGCACTTTGGCGAGTTGATACGCTCTTACGTGCTGAGTGACGGCTCTTTGGTGCTTGCATGGCAAAGTCGCGAAAGCCGGTGATCGGCGTGATTGCCAACGGCTCGACTGAGACAGTCGTTCGCTTTTCGGCTTGGCGGGATAGGAATAAGGTAGTGGCCCAGTTATGGTGGTTATTGTTGTGCGCGTTCTGGAGCGTTGTGGCAGTTGTAGGGATTCGATAGTATTTCAAAAACGCCACATGTTGGCTGTTCGGTGCGAAACGGCCTTCGTTGTTAGCACCGCAGATTAGATGACGGACGACATCAGCAGTAAAAAAGGACGTGAAACGCACCCACCTTCGTGCCCTCCGCACCAGCACCATCTAACAGGTCCGCGGCAGCCCGAACCATTCGATCCCCAGCGCGCCGCTCTGCTCGATGACACCGAACGGTTTGATTACCTGCCGCCGTCCCAGATCGTGCAAATGCTCGAACTCGAGGACGGAATGACGGTGGTCGACTTCGGTGCCGGTACCGGACTCTATTCGGCTGAAATCGCCCGCTACCGGCCTTCGGTCCAAGTAATCGCCTACGATATACAACCCGAAATGCTGGCGATGATGAGGTCCAAGCCCGCACTGAACAGCAGCAGAATCACTGTTTGCGGGCCAAGCGAAATAGCCGCCTATAAAGGCCAAGCTGACAGGCTGCTAGCCCTCAATGTATTGCACGAACTCGACGACGACTCGCTGCAACTGGCTCGAGAGTTACTCGCTCGGCGAGGCTTTGCGCTATTAATAGACTGGGACGCACGGGTGCCACGGCCTGTCGGTCCGCCACCTGAGCATACCTACACCCTCGAGGAAGCTTTGGACCGTTTGAAGCGCTTGGGTTTTGCCGCTGAGTCGTTGCCGAACCGATTGCGTTTCCACTTTGCGATCCGCTCGCGAGCCTCAAGCTAGCGCCACCCGTTGCGAGACGAGTTACCGGACTCGTTGCCGCGTCAGCAGCCCTTACCCGGCGGATGGAGAGCTGGGAGTGGAAGGATTAGGAGCTCGAAGCGTGTTCCCGCCATCGGAACCAGCTCGTGGCTCATGGAGGTGATCATCCTTTACGAGCGAGTCGAGCATCGCCTCCCGAAGAACAGGTCGCACGAAGAATGAGGCCCCGTCTAACGATAGCCTCCAAAGTTTGCCTTAAATAAATCGAACCCCCAGCACGTCCAAGGCTTTGGCAGAACAACTCTCATTCAGGAGACTCTGCACAACGGTAAGCGCTCGGAAATTTCTGCTGTAGCCGGGGCAAAGCAAGCAGCAAAATGCACGAACGAAGCACGACTCGGTAATTCTCGCGCTGCTGAGGTTTGCGCAGCGTTTCTTACTTGGGGCACAATGGAGCACAAGCCAAAGCAATAAGGTGAATGAGTGTCGACTGCAGACCGCCAAGTAGCGGTCGAGATGAAAATAGGAGGCTCGGCAATGGAACTTCGTAGACGTTTGGTAGCGATTTTGTCCGCCACGGTCTTCCCAGCAGTTTTATCCTTAACCCTCGCCGTATCACGGCCCGCACATGCTCAACCTCAGCAAGAAGCCGGAATGCCCGCTTCGGGCCCGATGATGGGCCATCCGATGGGGATGGGTCCCGGCGGTATGGGCATGGGATGCATGCACATGCAGATGATGCATCGCGAGATGATGCACCTGATGCAAGACGATCCGAAATTAAGGGGCCGTATGATGGAGCTTCACGGCGAGATGATGCGGCTTATGGGCGAGGCTATGATTCAGCGTGGCAAGGAACTGCAGGGTACCAAGTAAGCGTTGATACGCGCAAGCAAACGCCGGCCGTATTGAAAGCGGAGCAAGTACAGGGAATAACGTTGCGCCAGCAGGTTATACCGTTGGCGTCTTGGCTTTTGCATTTCAATGGCGAAATAATCAGCAAACCATCAAACGACACTACAGCTGCAAGTGGCGAACGAGTCTAAATCGGGCGGGCTGGTCGGCGCGGCAATCAAGCGCGTCGAAGACCGGCGCTTTTTGCTCGGGCGAGGCCGTTACGCCGGCGATTTAAGTCCTGCGGGGATGCTGCAGGCGGCCTTTCTGCGCTCTCCCTACGCGCATGCCCTAATTAGCGCGATAGACGTCTCGCGTGCTCTGGCGGTCGACGGCGTTGTCGCTGTCGTGACCGGCAGGCAAATGGCCGAACTAGCAAAGCCTCTGCGCGCAACCTCGACGATGCGCACTTACGTGATTACCGAGCAGCCGATTCTCGCCCGCGACAAAGTGCGTTTTGTCGGGGAGGCGGTAGCCGTCGTTGTCGCTCAAAGCCGCTATATCGCAGAGGACGCGCTCGAGCGGATAGTCGTTGAGTACGAGCCGCTGGAGGTAGTGAGCAACGTCGAGAGCGGTGCACTCAAAGGCGCGCCGCTGGTGCATGAGGAAGCGGAAAGCAATGTGATGGTGGCGCGGGAGTTCAAGCATGGCGCATCAAGCCCTGGCCTCGGCTTGAGCGCACCCGCCGAAGCCGCTCTAACGGTGCGCGAGCGCTTTCGCTTCCGACGCCATGCCGCGGTAGCGATCGAGCCGCGCTGCTGCTTGGCCGAGTATGACCTCGGCTCGGGCGAGCTCACGCTGCGTTCGAGCACGCAATGCCCGGGTGTCGTACGCACCGCCCTCGCTGCGTCACTTGGCATGCCTGAGCACCAGGTACGCGTCGTATCGAACGACGTTGGCGGCGGCTTCGGGGCCAAGTCGTCGGTATATCCTGAAGAGATCGCCGTCGCAGCGCTTGCCCGGATGCTCGGGCGGCCCGTCAAGTGGACCAGCGACCGGCGCGAAGATTTGCTTTCGACCTCCCAGGCGTGGGACGAAATTATCGACGCCGAGCTTTCGGTCTCCTCCGACGGCCGAATCTTGGAGCTCAAGGCCGACGTTCTAGCCGACGTCGGTGCTTACGCAGTTTATCCGTGGACGCTTACGATCGAACCTGTTCAGACGGTAAGCTTCTTGCCCGGCCCGTACCACGTCCCCAACTACTGGGCTCGGGCTCGGGCCGTGGCTACGAACAAACCGCCCGTCGGACCATATCGCGGTGTTGGTCGGCCGATCTCGACCTTCGTCATGGAAGGATTGCTCGACCGCGCCGCGCGTCGGCTTGGCCGCGATCCGGTCGAGATGCGGATGCTCAACTACGTGCGCCCGGACCAATTCCCATACCGCACGCCGACCGGTATCGTGTGGGACCGCGCGCCTTTTGCAGAACTGCTCAAGACAGCCGTCGAACGTCTGGATTACGACCGAGCGCGCGCCGAACAGACCCAGGCGCGGGGCGAGGGGCGGTTGGTCGGTATCGGGATCGCCACTTTTTGCGAACTAACCGGCATCGGCTCGGGCACGCCAGCCGCACCTGGGATGCCGATTCCCGCAGGCACTGAAGCAGCAACCATTCGCGTCGACCCGTCGGGTACGGTGACGGCGATCTTCGGCGTAGCGTCTCACGGTCAAGGGCTCGAGACCGCGCTTGCGCAAATCGTGGCCGACGAGCTCGACGTTCCGCTCGAGGACGTAAGGGTAATGTACGGAGACACGTCCTTCGCCCCCTACGGCACGGGAAGTTATGCCAGCCGTGGCGCGGTGCTGGGGGGCGGCGCTGCGATCCTGGCTGCGCGCGCTTTGCGCGAAAAAATCGATCGGATTGCTGCTCACTTGCTAGAGACTGCCCCAGTGCAAGCTCACGACGCACCGACCGCGGCGCGACGCGTAAACTTGCGCGACATTGCTCAGGCAGCGTATTCAGGCCGCAAACGACTGCCGCCTGGGATGGAGCCCGGACTAGAAGTGACGCGTTTTTACGACCCTTTCTATGGGACCGCCAGCGCCGCCGCCCACATCGCTATCGTCGAGATCGACCCGCAGACTTTTGAGATTCGCGTGGTACGCTACGTCGTGTCCGAGGACTGCGGGCGGGTTATCAACCCGATTATCGTCGAAGGCCAAATCGTGGGCGGCGTAGTGCAAGGCTTGGGCGGGGCACTACTCGAGGAGATGGTATACGACGAGTTCGGCCAGCCGGCCACGGCGAGCCTGATGGACTACTTATTGCCGACGGCAAGCGAAGTTCCGCAAATCGAAGTAGCGCACGTCGAAGAACCATCACCTACTGCACTTGGCGGCTTTCGTGGAGTTGGAGAGTCGGGCACGATCGGCGCGCCAGGGGCGATCGCCAATGCTGTGGCTGACGCGCTTGAGCCGCTCGGTATCGAAATAAACGAGCTGCCGATCACGCCGGAGCGTCTCTTCCTTCTATTTAAGAAGCGAGGAGCTTCAGGGGAATACGCTGCAGACCGGTCCAGCTAGGATTACCGATAGCGGTTTTCAAATAGGTTTTCAAAATATTGCACGGGAACACATGTTTTCGAAAGGGCGATAAGCATCTTATGGATTTGGGGATTCAGCACAGGGTGGCGCTGGTCACCGGCGGTGCGCGTGACGTTGGGCGGGCGATTTCGCTTGCGCTCGCTCGTGAGGGCGCAGCAGTCGCGGTAAACTATCTACGCTCAGAGGGCGAAGCCTACCAGACCGTTGACCAGATCGTTGCGCAAGGCGGCCGGGCGTTGGCTTTCAAGGCTGACGTGAGTGACTTCAGCGCCGTACTAGAGCTCGAACGCGAAATCGTGGACAAGCTCGGTCCGGTCGATATTCTGGTCAATAATGCCGGCTTTGTTGCTCCAGAGCTGTTCTTGCACACATCGCCCGAGCAATGGGAGCGGCAGATCGCGGTCGGCTTAAACGCCGTGATGAACTGCTGTCGGGTATTCGCGCCATCGATGGTGGAGCGAAAGTTTGGGCGGATCATCAATATCGTCGGCGATTCGGCGCGGGTCGGCGAGCGACGCTTAGCGGTGACTGCGGCTGCGCGTGGCGGCGTGCTCGCGCTGACCAAAAGCCTCGCGAAGGAACTGGGCCCGTCCGAGATCACGGTGAACGCCGTAGCGCTCGGTCTAATCGAGACGTCCCATTCCGACGCCGAATTCCTTAGAGCATACCGAGACCGAATCCTTCAGTTTTACGCGATAAAGCGCCTGGGCAAGCCTGAGGACGTCGCCTCCTTGGTCGCCTTTCTAGCCTCGACGCACGCCGCGTGGATTACGGGACAAACAATAAGCGTAAGCGGTGGGTACTCGACCGTAGGCTAAGGCCGAGTTACTGACAAGCGCTTCCGCCGCTTAGGCTACGCACTGCCGGCGTAATCTAGCAATGGTCGCGACCGGCGCTGCAAGCAGCTTCACTGGTTCATGCTCGACGTTCACGGACAATGACCTGGCGTTTGCAGTCAAGCATCGACGGTCTGGGGAGCCGTTGTTAGTTCGGGCGCCTGTTCAGCTGGGGACGTGCTTCGCGCGCTTGGTGAAGTAGTCGCGGTAACGCTCGCGCAACGTGAGCTTGGAGAACTTGCCGGTCGAGGTGCGTGGAATCGCGTCGATAAAGACATAATCGTCAGGAAGCCACCATTTCGCGAATTTATCGGCGATAAACTGCCGGATCTCGTCGGCTGTAACAGTAGCGCCTTGCTTAGGCACAACGAACGCGAGCGGCCGCTCGTCCCATTGTGGATGCGGCACTGCGATCACGGCCGCTTCAGCGACGGCTGGATGGGCCATTATGGCATTTTCCAGGTCGACCGAACTAATCCACTCACCGCCAGATTTGATGAGATCCTTGCTACGGTCGGTTATCTTAATAAATCTCTCGCGGTCAACGGTGGCAACATCACCCGAGCGCAGCCACCCGTCCGAGGTAAATTTTTCCGCGTCGGGTGCCATTTTAAAGTAAGCCCCGGTAACGTACGGGCCGCGCACCTGTAACTCCCCGACCGTTTTGCCATCGGGATTGACCGGGTTGCCAGCCTCGTCGGCCACGCGTGCCTCAACAAACCCTAACGGATAGCCCTGCTTGGCGCGCATCCGGTAGCGCTCCTCTTCGGGCAGGCCGTGGAAGTAGGGTTTTAAAATGGCCATGGTTCCGCACGAGGTAACCTCCGTCATTCCCCAGCTATGAATCACCTCAACGCCCAGCGCGTCGTACGCCCGCAACATCGCCTCCGGCACCGCTGAGCCGGCAACCAACAGGCGCATCCCGGGCTTAAACCACGCGCGGCCGCGGTTAGCCTGCACCGCCTCTAGCACACGCAGCCACACCGTAGGCACACCGGACGCGAACGTAACGCCCTCCTTGCGGCAGAGCTCGAGAAGGCTCTCAGGATCGGTATGGGGTCCGGCGAATACGCTCTTCGCTCCGACCAGCGCCGCGATATACGGCCACGCCCAGGCAAATGCATGAAACATGGGCACCACCGGCAGCCCGACGTCGGTGGGGCGAATGCCAAGGGCGAGCGCTACGTCGTAGGTGTGAATGATCGTTGAGCGATGGGAATATACCACACCGCGCGGACGCCCGGTCGTACCGGAGGTGTAGCACATTCCGCTCGCCTGATCCTCGTCGATTTCCGGATAGCCGCCGAAGGTGTGCGCCCCTTGGGCGAGCAGGTCTTCATAGTTTTCGTACCCTGCCGGAACCGACGCATCGCCTAGTGGAACGACGAAAACACGTTCGGGATTTACGCTACTTTTGATCTCATCGAATCTGGAAAGCAACGACGAATCCACAATGAGAAATCGATCTTCCGCGTGATTTACGATGCACTGGAGGTCCGTATGATGGAGCCGGACATTGAGAGGGTGCAACACGCCGCCTGCCGCTGGTACTCCCAGATACGCTTCAAAATGCGCGTAATGGTTCCACATCAAGGTTCCTACCCGGTCCCCACGCTTTAAGCCGGCACTGAGCAACCCTTGCGCGAGCGCGCGAGCGCGAGCGGTGAGGCGACCAAAGTCTGTGCGATGAAGCGACTTGTCCGGCAACAGCGACACGACCTCGACCCCAGAAAAATAACGACTTGCGCGCTCCAAAACATGAGCTATCGTCAACGGATACCGCATCATCGTAGACCGCATCGCGATGTCCCCCCAAAAAGTACTGGCGCAACGAAACCCAAATCAGCCGCATCCCACGTTCGCTGCGCTCATAACAACCCTGGCGGTCCTATTATCGAGAACAAGACATTATACCGTCAAGGAAAAGCTAATGTTCTTCGCTATTGAACGCTGGTCAAGCCTCGTCTTGCCGACGGCATAAATCGCTTGCGCCAAGCATCGGATTCGATCGGCCAAACGAGTTCCCTACTGCTAAACCTTCACGTAGTTGGCATTTTCCCGACCGAAAATAGTGAGTTCGCAAAACGATCGCAAGTGGTGGTCGAAGAGAGCTTCTGCGCCACGGCCGAAAAGTTACTGGGCGGCGTGATCGACCGATCGCACAACGCCAAATTCGTCGCTCACCATAGGCGTAACTAAAGCTATGGTCCTGATTTTGTGTTTTTTAATCGTTCAGGTGTCTTGCCCGGTACTGTGGCCTACGATGACATGCGAGAAAAGAGCTGCGCAGTTTGTCTAGGACTTTTTGCAACGCTTTCACATCTAGCAAGGCTTTTAACTTCCTTCCGCGCTGAAACTAAAGCAACTTCTAAAAAACACCATATAGCGTCTCGCTTCGAGCCTTTTGCTCGCAGGATCATGCATTTGGCCACTATTTCCTCAAGCGCGTGCTTTTTGCGAAGCGCAGCCAGAGCGGCGCCGGCCCTGTCAGCGGCTTGCCATAGGTCTTTCAATTTTCCTCCAGGCCGACACTCGTACTTACTGGTCGCGATCAAATTCAGCCGCCTCCAGTGCCAGCGCTTTTTGCCGCCGCGTCCGCAATTTTCGTGTGCCGTTCTTTCGGGCGGGTCGCCTTGGTACCAGAGTCGGCAAGGTACGATTTGCCGGGATCGCTCACGACGTATGCCTTCGCTACGTTCCGGAGGCGAAGTTGGACAACTATGTTATGGTTCACGGAAGATTCACTATTTTGCGCATCGACCCCGAAGAAGCCAAAAAACCTATCAAGTATTGGAAGAGCTCAGCCAGACAGTCGAAGTTATTCGGGATTCAATCTTAAAGAACGAAGCCAAACGCGCAGACGTTAAGCGCTGAACCAACGTGGTCCTGATTGAGCCGAGGTCGTCGCGCGCTGCCACTGCCTATTGCTGCGTACTGCTGCACGCAGGCTTCGCTTTGAAAAGGTCCGCAAGGACCCTGCTTACTTTGAGCCAATGCCGATTCTAGGCGGTGCAGCCGCTATCAGACAACGCTAGACGGTGGCTGCAAGTTACCTCCCGCTCGTCTATATGGGGGCGCAAGGTGACGACCAATCTAGTCAACAGAAAAACAAGATGATTTTCGGCCACCTGTCGAAGTAGTCAAAACGAAAAAACTAAAAGATGTTAATCTACCGTATTGTAAAAGCAATTGTTCATTCTTTGCGCTGTAAAGCGAAACTGCTTGTTATAACAACTGGTTTTAAGTACCCGGGAGGCTTATGGCGAGAGTTTAAAGAAGTGATCAGGCGTTGTTCCTCGCGTTTGCGGCCGAAGAACCTTTCGGTCGACCAAAGGCGGTAAATGGGTCAGCCGCGTTGCTCAGGGTGCAGGCGGGAGCCTCCGAGCCATATACGGCGGAAGGAAGTAAAAAATATGACGTCGCGCTCATCGCCTTCAACGTTTTCCAGATTCTGCACGAAAAAAGGGCTCGAGCGTTCCCGACCGCTTTTTGAGTGTACTTTCGTCTGCACCTCCTCTAGCTTTTCCTTTAAAAGCCGGCGTCGGTGGATGTTTATGGTGACCACACCAGTCTAGCGCTCGGTAACGACTCTTTCGAAAGAAAGCTACGAGCTTGTAATTGTCGGTGTGACCCGAAGTCGGACCAATCAGCTGCTGCAAGAAAGGGGAGCAGGCCAAGTGGCTTTTCGCCGCTCGCTGGGTTTGCTCGTGTGAAAACCCCACTCTTTACTTTTAGTCATTTAGGGACAAGGAACAAAATCGTAGCGCCCAACTCCCTGAAGCAAAGCAAACGTGCATTCTTGGCCGTCTAGGGACGTCACGTGATGCGGACGCCCGGGCGCGATAAGGCATGTGTCGCCCGGCACAAGCTCGAACCGCTCCGAAGGTTCGCGCGCTTCAATAACAATTGGCGTTTTCAGGCAGAAAAACCGGTCGAACACTTCAGTGTGATAATGCCACGGCACTTCACCACCCTGGGGAAGATGAATCAATACCATACGCAAGTTCTCGGTTCGAGCTAAAATTTCGACCGAGTATCGAGAGGTCGACTTTTGATGGCTTGCCAGAAGCTCGGCGGAAACAGCCGACGTGGAGATATTGGGCCTTTCGCTCGAAATCTCAGTAGCCGAGCTCGCGTTCGCAACCAATGAAATTAGATGGTCGCGAACAACGTCTGCGATCTCTATGTTGCGCGCTTGGCAAAACTCCCTGAGCCGACGCGCCACATCCTTGTCCAAAAGGAGTTCAATCGTTATTCGTTCCATCGACGCCCATCCGCTACTGACTAAAAAGTTTGCCTAGCGAACACAATATGTTGAGCCTCAAAAGTCGTTACGGGCAGCGAAACACGGCTGTTTCCCGATTGCGAGCTGTGTCGAGGCCCTTAATCTTGTTGGCTCCTTTGACGCAAATAAATTTTGTCTCCCAAACGTTAGCATTCGACAGATCAAGCCCCGTAACATCAGCTCCGGTGAAGTCGGCCGAGCCGAGCTCGCTCCAAACCATCTTCGCGTCACGCAGGTTGGCACTTTTCAGCTTGGCGGACTCAAGCAAGGCCTCCGACAGGTCAGCGCCTTCGAGATTGGCGCCGCTCAAGTCTCCTGATTGAAACTCGCTACGCAACTCGATCATCATTTGGTTGCTAGGATCATTGGCAAGTTTGGCCCGGCTCAAGTTGGCGCGAGCGAGCTTTATTCGAGGGCCGATTATGATCGCGGTTACGCCTCGCATATCGGCACCCGAAAGGTCCGCGTCGGCAAGAATCGTAAGCAGCAAGCTTGCGCCTCTAAGCCGAGCGCGCGCAAGGCGTGCTTGCACCATGTGGGCGCGGTCGAGATTAGCCCCTTCGAGATTACATCCTTCGAGGTTCGCGCCATCTAACTCTGCGCCAAACAAGTTCGCGCCAGCCAAATTTGCACCCCTGAAGTCTAGGCCCTTCAAATCGAAATTCGCCAGATTTGCTTTAAGAAGGTTAGCGGGCTTTGCGGGGCTTGACGCAGCAAGCAAGCTTTTCACGTCATCAACCGTCAATGCGTCGTGGCCGTAGACAGAGGCTGCCACCCAAAAGGCAACGTTTAGGCCGCACACAACAGCGAGGAATTTATACTTTAAATTCATACACGGTAGCTCTCCAAGCGCTAAATGACCGCGTCCCCAAAAACACTACCATCTCGCCTTCTCGAGCACAAAATGCGCTCCCGATGCATGCCGAGTCCGGATTGCTATGTGAGCGACGCATCTTAAGCCGTCGTCCCGTACCGCTACCGGTCGTTTTGGCTTTGCTGTCGAGCATGAATGCGCTTACCCCCGGCATTCATTCGCCACAGGCTGCTTTCTTGACGATGAAGTCAGTAAAACTTTGAATTTTTGCTTGCCGTTTCAATCTTTTAAACACAACAAGATATGCTTTCGCGGTGCATCAGCCGTACAGCCTCGCGGCCTCAAAAGCCAAGATGGCTATGAGACGCGTGACTCATTTTATGACTCATCAATCAGTTGGTATTCATAGGCCATTCAGCTAGGGGCAAGGAGATGATCGACGTTCTATTTCGACAAACCAAGGCACGGTTTCGCCGTCTGACAGGCAATGAACACCATCGCTATGTAGCAATCGCGGTGATTACCGCATTCGGTCTCGCGGTTCGTTTATACCTCGCGTTTACGAACTTTTGCATATCTGGCGATGGGGTAGGGTACATTCGGATGGCACGTCTGTTTGCAGCTGGCAAATGGTGGGACGCTCTGTCTGGCGTACCCTCTCCGCTCTACCCTTGGCTGATCGCTTTGACGCATCGCGTAATTTCGAACTGGGAGTTAGCGGGCGAGCTCGTCTCGGTAGCTTTCGGCACTGCGGCGGTCGTAGCTGCGTGGGCTTTGATGAACGAAGTGTACGAGTGCGAACAACTTTCGCTCTGCGCTGCGCTGCTCGTGGCGATACACCCCAGATTGGCTGCCTATTCGGCCTCGGTTTTAACCGAAGCCGGATTTATCTTCCTAGTTGTATTGTCTTTGTACCTTTTTATTCGCTCACTGCGCCGCCAGAGTTTATGGGAGACGGCACTGGCAGGTGTAGTGTCGGGTATCTCCTACTTGTACAGGACCGAGGGGATAGGGTTTGCCATAATACTCACCCTTTTTCCATTGGTAGCCCAGAGGCTGTCGAAGAAGTGGAGCGTAGGTTTTGGCGTTCGGGCGGCTGTGACGTACGGCGTCGCCTTCGGCTTTGTCGCTTCGCCCTACCTAATTTACTTGCGTTTTGCCACCGGTCACTGGCTAGTAGGTCGCGAGCTAACAGCCGCAGTCTATTACCATATGGGCGAAGTGTCTAGCTCTGGCGAGCGGTGGCGTGCGTTGGCTTTCGAAAACTATGCCCCGATACTAAAACCAATTCTGGAAGCGCCGGGTCTTTACGCTAAGAAGGTTGCAACCGACTTGGTTATGTCTTTTTACGATCTGGTGAAAGCTCTCGAGCCCCTTTTTGCTGCAGCTCTGGTGATGGGATTATGGTCTGGCGAAACCGCTTTGGGCACCAACTGGAAGGAAAATCTTCTGGGCTGTGTCGTGCTCTTTTATTTTGTCGGTCTCGCTTTCCTTTACACCGGTGAGCGTTTTCTTGCTCATTACATGACGCTGACCTTCGGCCGGGTTGCGATGGGGATCAGCCTCGCGGTCCGTCGGTTAGGCGGGCTCAAGGTCTTCGGACGACGCCTTCTACGGCCTGAGGTTTTATTTGCCGTGATCGGGCTCGTCACGCTTCCTCGCACGCTTTGGCCTTTGGGATACGATATGCGGGGCTACCGCTTGGCAGGCATTAGAATTGCCCATGCTATCGACAAAGCGGGCGCGGTGGCGGCGAGCGACTCTCGAGTGGCTTTTTATGCCGGAGTAGAGCACGTTCAGCTTCCAAACGAGCCAGCACCGAACCTTTGCGGATGGCTTAGAGAACATCCAGCGGTTCGCTTCGTGGTTTTATCGAGCCGTGAGGAGACCGGCGCAAAGGATCCCCACAAAGCCGATTGTCTGAGCTTGTGGGAACGATACCCGCGTTACGGTCGCGGCTACTACGATTTGTTTATCGTCAATGAACCTCGGTGAGCGCCTAGCCTTGCAGTGATCGGCTACCTTTCAACAAAAGTGAGCTTCGCCACATTTTGCATCGTGGGGCTCAGTTTGATAAAAAGTGGTAGCAAGGTTTTGGGGCGCCGGTCGAATCTGGGCATAGTCGGCAAACGGCGGAACGACCGGGGTTTTTATATTTGCCGGCTTTAATAGAGCGTGCTCCAAGATGGGGGCGCCGCTTTTACCCGCGAGTACGAGTACCGTTGTCGACTCATTTTGATGCGCTATTTCGTGGGGGGACATGGAGGTAAAAGAAGCTAAAGTTTCCTTAGCTCGAGTCGAGGTAACCCCGGGTCAGGTAGCTACTGCACTGATAGCTTCGGTCCTTGGATGGGCGCTCGATCTGTTCGATTTGTTCATCATTCTTTACGTCGCGCCAACCATCGCGCCTTTGTTCTTTCCCTCGTCTTTGCCGACACTTTCATTGGCCAGCGTATACGCAGCCTTCGGTGTGACGCTTTTGATGCGGCCGGCCGGCTCGGCGATTTTCGGCGCTTACGCCGACAAGTACGGCCGCAAGCGTGCGATGGTAATTTCGGTAATTGGCGTCGGCGTGGCTACGGCCCTGATGGGGGCGGTGCCAACAATCGATCAAATCGGGCTCGTCGCGCCTTTGTTGTTTCTCCTTTTGCGCTTAATCCAGGGAATTTTCGTAGGTGGCGTAGTCGCATCGACTCACACGATAGGCACTGAAACTGCCCCGCCCGCGTGGCGAGGGCTGTTCTCGGGTCTAATCGGCGCTGGCGGAGCCGGGTTTGGCGGGCTTCTGGCCTCAGCTATCTTCTTTGTGATCTCGTCGCTTTTTCCTGGGGAGACCTTCAAACATTTTGGTTGGCGAGTGATGTTTTTCTCGGGCATTCTAAGTTCTATTTTTGGCCTCTTTATCTTTCGCTCGCTTGAGGAATCGCCCCTTTGGAAAAACCTGAAAATCGATACTCAAGCCGGTCAGCGGGCTCCGCTGCGGACGTTGCTTTCGAGACAGTATTTGCGTGTGGTAGGTGCCAACTTAATGCTCGTTGTAGGAGCTAGTACACAGTATTACCTCACCTCTGGCTACCTGCCGACGTTTTTGGCGCTAATCAATCATCTACCGAAACCTCAAGTAGGGTCGCTTCTGGTTCTCTCCAGTCTGTTAATCATCCTGACCGGACCATTGGCAGGCCATCTGAGCGAGCTAGCTGGAAGGAAAAAGCTTTTTCTAACCGTTGGAATTATAAACTTGATATTGATTCCGATACTTTATTTCAAACTTTCGAGGCTTGACGCAAAAGTTGTCCTAGATACGTCACACATACGCTGGCTCGTTTTGGCTTTGACAGTCTGTGGCAACGCTTCTTACGCTCCTATTCTTGTCTTTCTTAATGAACGTTTTCCTACCAGGATTCGCGCAACAGGGACCGCTGTATCGTGGAACGTGGGATTTGCAGTGGGCGGGATGATGCCTACTTTTGCGACCGTCACTAGCCCTGGTATCTCCGCCTTGCCGCGCCACGTTGTGAGCTTCCTTGTCGGTGCAATCGTAATCTACATTGTAGGTGCTCTTGTCGTGCCAGAGACGCGCGGGCGGCTTGAGTGAGGCAAGAGTCTATGAATTGTTAGCAAGCAATTAGATCAAACGTGGAAAAAGTACAATGCAATCAGCATTCCTGGGTCAAACGGTAATCATCACGGGAGGTGCAGCCGGCATTGGGGCGGAATACGCGCGCGCATTCCATCGCGCCGGAGCCTCTGTCGTGCTTGCAGACTTAGCTGTCGAGGCTGGGAATCAATTGGCTGAAGAGCTTTCAAAACGAGGACCTGGAAGGGCAGTATTTGTGCAAACCGATGTGGCCGACGAGGAGCAAACCCGGAGCATGGCGGCTATTGCGAACGGTATCCACGGCAGAATCGACGTTCTGGTCAACAACGCTGCGGTATACGGGGCGCTCGGGCAGAAGAAAGCGTTCGACGAGATTACCACATCCGAATGGGACCTGGTGATGGCGGTAAATGTGCGAGGCGTGTGGAACTGTGTCAAAAGTGTCGCCCCTTACATGAAGCGGCAGAACGCTGGCAAGATAATCAACATTGCTTCCGTGGTATTTAATACGGGCGCGGCGGGGTTTGCCCATTACGTTGCGTCCAAAGCCGCAGTTATCGGCCTAACCCGCGCTCTGGCACGAGAGCTTGGGCCTTACAATATCACGGTCAACGCCGTCTCGCCCGGGCTTGTGGAAAATCAAGCTTCGCTCAAGCTCAATACATCACAGTATCTGAGTAGCGCCGCCCGGATGCGCGTACTCAGTCGCTCGATGGATGCGAGCGATCTGCTTGGCGCTGTGCTCTTTTTTGCGTCGCCGGAAAGCAATTTCGTAACCGGGCAAACGTTGGTGGTCGACGGAGGCGGCGTATTCGACTAACTGACGCTTAATGGGGACCAAGAAGAAAGCCTTAAAGCACGCTTGCATTTCGCGCGCAAAGCTATGGCGTTTGTCGATTTACGCAGCTGGCTAGATCAACTCGAGCGTGACGGGGAGCTGGTGCGCTGGCAGGAGTCAGCCGATCTCAGCTACGACATTCCCCGTATCTTGGAAGATAACGATGGGCGAAGTGCCGTCCTGTTCGAAAAACCCGCCTTTTCACCAAGTCTCGCCGGTGTCGTAGTTGGTAATACCTTAGGCTCGCGAGCACAGGCAGCGCGAGCGCTCGGTGTGAGCAAAGATCAGGTTCTGGCAAGGTATCTTAGGGCGTTGGAAAACCCGATTACTCCTCGAGAGGTGTCACAAGTTGAGGCTCCAGTACTGGAAGTCGAAGAAGCTGACGTACGTGTCGACCTTTTGCCCGCTCCATGGCATCACGAAAAAGACAGTGGGCGCTATATAACCGCGGCGATCGTCGTCGCGCGAAGCCTTTCGAACGGGGTCTACAATTGGTCGATCCATCGTCTGCAGATAAACGACTCGAAACATCTGGGGATTTTCATCTTGCCTCGCCACCTTTGGCGAATGTTCACCGAGGCAGAGCATCAGGGCAAAGACCTACCCGTAGCGTTGGCGATAGGGCTTCCACCCGCTTATACGCTGGCGTCGCAGGCACTTACGGCTTACGGTGTCGACGAAGCCAGTGTCGCGGGCGGTCTTTTAGGCGTTCCCGCTCCGTTGGTCAAGTCGCCACGCTACGGCTTGCTCAGTCCGGCCATGGCCGAGTTTTTACTCGAGGGTAGAATTTTAGCCAACGTCAGGCAGCCCGAAGGACCCTTTGGCGAGTTTCCACGCACCTACGGACCCAGAAGCGACAAGCCCGTGGTGCGCGTCGAGGCGATCTACCACCGCCGCAACCCCTACTTTCAAACGATCTTGCCCGCAAGCCGCGAACATATGTTGCTAGGCGCTATTCCGCGCGAATGTGCGTTGTATAAGGCCACGCAACAGGTCTCGGCGAACGTCAAAGACGTCGTGCTCACTTTCGCCTCTGGGTGTCGTTATCACGCGGTCGTAGCGATGACTCCTAGGCTTCCGGGCGAGGCCAAAAACGTTATTCTGGCTGCCTTTGCGGCCGCGAACGAAGTTAAACGGGTCGTTGTCGTAAACGACGACATCGACATCCACTCGCCGGAAGACGTCGAATGGGCGCTTGCGACACGGTTTCAGCCAGGCCGCGACTTGATCTTGATAAGGGAGGCATTGGGCTCGCCGCTCGACCCGTCGGCCGACAGCCGAGGTGTCACCGATAAATGGGGTCTAGATGCAACGATTCCTGTTGGAGCAGATCCTTCGCGTTTCGAACGCGTCAAAACGCCAAGGCGCAGCTAGCAGATCGTACACCGAGGCGCTACCCCATTCACAGAAGCGTTTTAGAGCCACCATAGAGTCGGTCCAAAATGCGCTTGTGGATAGTTTTGTCTACATTGTCATATACGGAAATTTTTATCCGACCGCTTGGTATACTTGCAAATTCTGGCTTAGGACAAAAATGTGCTAAAGGAAATTGAGGGGGAGGGAAAAAGATATGTTCGACCTAGGCCGGACATTAATTGCAGCAGTCGAAAAAGATCCCGCGGCGGAGGCTCTGGTCGACGGCGACCTTAGGCTTACTTATCAGAAGCTTTTAGACCAGGTCTGCCGCGTCATGACTGCTTTGGAAGAGCTGAATATACGGCGCGGCGAGCATCTGCTAATGGTGCTCCAGAACCGAGCTGAAATGGCGGTGATACACTGGGCGTGCCAGATGCTTGGCATCATAAGTACGCCAGTCAATTGGCGTGTGAAGGCACCCGAACTCGATTTTTATATCGACGACGCAGAGGCCCGGGCCGTCGTTTTTCAAGACGTCTCCGCCAACGCCGTAGCGGAGTCAACCCTTGCGCGCCACCTTGTACGCATCGCGCTCGACGAAAGCGGGGACGCCAACTATCGATTCGCAGACTTTTTGAGCGCGGCACCGGCAAGTCCTTCGCCCAAAGCTACAGCGGACGATATCTCTCTAATGTTCTACACGTCTGGGACAACAGGTCGGCCGAAAGGGGTGCCTCGTCGCCATCGCGCCGAACGCTCGGCTGCGATAGCTCATGTCGCGCAGAACTGTTACAGCTACGGCGAGCGAACGTTAGGGGTGATGCCGCTTTACCACACGATGGGTGTGCGCTCGCTGCTCGCTATGGCGGTGGTCAACGGCTGCTTTGTGTGCTTGCCGCGGTTCGACGCCGGACAAGCGCTTAAGCTTATCGAACGCGAGCGCATAACTAACCTTTATCTCATACCCACGCTCTACCACGACCTCCTGATGCACCCATCCTTCGCGAGCACCGACATTTCTTCAGTGCGCAAGTTAGGCTTTGCTGGAGCGCCAATGAGCGAAGGACTTCTACGTCGGGTATCGGCGGCGTTTCATCCTGAGCTTTTCGTTAACCATTACGGCTCGTCAGAAATCTACACGTTCACTATCAACCAGAACGCCGCCGCCAAGCCCGGTTCCGCTGGCAAGGCTGGAATAAATAGCCGAGTGCGTGTTGTTAAGCTTAACTCCACCGACCCCAACGATCTCGCCGAAGTGGGCGAAGACGGCCAGATTATCGCCTCCCTGGAGGGAGACGAGGCCTTTGAAGGGTACTGGAAAAGGCCAGAGGCTGACGCCAATGCGTTACATCATGGATGGTACTTCACGGGCGATGTGGGACATTTCGACGAACAAGGCGATCTGTTCGTTACCGGCCGCGTCGACGACATGATCATAAGCGGAGGCGAGAACGTCCATCCGGTCGAAATCGAGGACATCCTGTCGCTCCATCCTGCAGTCGGCGAAGTCGTGGTTGTGGGACTGCCAGACGAGCGGCTTGGCCAAAAGATTACCGCCTTTATCAAACGACGCGCCGATGTGAGCGCGCAGGAGCTCGATGCTCATTGCCGGGCTTCGAGGCTTGCTGACTTTAAACGCCCGCGTGAATACGTCTTTATCCGTGAAGTTCCGAAATCGCCCACTGGCAAGATATTGCGCCGAATGTTGCTGGCAGGCAATTATCAGATCGACTCGTAAACCTTAAAACTTTGATTTTTGTGGATTGGATAACTCCCACTAAGTGAGCGCACCTGTGGAATTGGCGGAAATTATCAAGACAGCTGACGGTTTTCGGGTAGAGGTAAATAGCGACAAAGAGCGGGCGGACGTTATCTTGGACCGTCCACCGCTCAACGTCATCACAATGAAACAACGCGAGCAGATGGCCGCAGCATTTGATGCTTTGGATAGAGAGCCATCTGTGCGAGTAATTGTCCTGCGCGGAGCGGGCGACAATTTCTCGAGCGGCGGCGATATCCCGGGCTTCCTGGAACAAACTCCCGAACACCTTTCGAACCTGGCCTACAACGTGGCCGCTCCCGAACGATGTAGCAAGCCTGTGATCGCCGCCATTCAAGGCTATTGTTTTGGGGTAGCGCTGGAGTTAGCGCTCGCGTGCGACTTTCGGATCGTCACCGAGTCGGCGCTGCTCGGTTTGCCCGAGCAACGTATAGGTATGATCCCCGGGTCAGGGGGAACGAGCCGACTCGTCAAGATGATCGGAATAGGGCGCGCCAAAGATATGGCAATGCGGTCACGGCGCATTCCAGGCCGCGAGGCTTACGAATGGGGACTGGCAGTAGCAGTAGTACCCGACAGCGAGCTTGCTAAGGAGGTAGACGCGCTAGTCGAGGAACTTAAATACTTCTCGCCACTGGCACAGCGCACGCTCAAGAAAGTGCTGAACGCTGCTCAGGACGCGCCGCTGCACGTCGGTATCGAGCTTGAAGGAGAAGCTTACGGTCGACTGCGCAGCTCGCACGACTTCCGCGAAGGGGTTGAGTCGTTCAAAGCTCGCCGCAAGCCGAACTTTCGAGGTATCTGATGGGATCCCGGCGGTTGGTCGGACAGCCTGTAAAGCGCAGCGAGGATCCAGCGCTTCTGACCGGGCGCGGCACCTTCATTGCTGATTTGCCATTCAATAATTTGCACCACGCGGCGATCCTTCGCTCGCCCTACGCGCACGCCCGCATCGTTCGCATCGACGTCGCCAAGGCCCTCGAAATCCCGGGCGTGGTAGGCGTGATCACCGGCCAAGACGTTGGCCAGCTAACGCAGCCCTTTTCAGTGGGCGTCCAGGCTCCGGTCAAGTATTACTGTGCAGCAGTCGACAAGGTTCGGTTTGTTGGCGAACCGGTTGCACTTGTCGTGGCAACAGACCGATACGTGGCCGAAGACGCCTTGGATGTGATCGAGGTAGAGTACGACCCGCTTCCTGCGGTGGTGGACCCGGAGCAGGCGACGGCTACTGATGCTCCTCTACTACACGAGGAGATAGGCTCGAACGTCGCTTGCCATCGCAGCTTAATTTACGGCGACCCAGATCGTGCGTTTGCCGAGGCGGACGTAGTAATCAAGGCACGTTTCAAATTTCCGAAATTTTCTTCCACGCCGATCGAGACGTACGGCGTTGTCGCCTCGTACGACGTGAGCGGTGGTGTGCTGACGATTTGGGCAAACTTCATGGGCCCTTTCATTCTTCATTCGTTGTTAGCACGAGCGCTTAAGCTGCCGGAAAACCGCTTGCGTATCATTGTGCCGCCCGATATCGGAGGAAGCTACGGAATCAAGACGAGCGTGTTTCCGTACATGGCGCTCGTCGGTCTAGCCGCGATGAAGCTTGGAGTGCCGGTGCGCTGGCTCGAAGACCGTCGCGAGCATCTGATGGCGTCGTCGAGCGGGACTGACCGAATAGTCTATCGCGAATTGGCCGCTCGGAAGGATGGAACGATTTTGGGGATGCGGGCGCGATGGTTCGACAACGTGGGCGCCTACATTCGAAGCCCCGAACCTGGTTGCTCGTTTAGACCCATCGGTAACTGGGTGGGACCCTATCGGTTCCAAAATCTAGAAGCCGACGTGTTCGTGGTCATGACCAACAAGTGCCCCACGGGTCCCAACCGTGGTTACGGATGCGGCCATTTGTACTTCGAGATCGAGCGGATGGTGGACATGCTGGCAGCCAAGCTCGGCATGGATCCCGCCGAAGTGCGGCGGCGAAATTTGATACCGCCGGACCAGTTTCCGTATCGCACACCGACCGGGGGACTTTACGATTCAGGCAATTATCCAGCCGTACTGGAGAAAGCGCTCGAACTGGCGAAGTATGACGAGTTGCGGCAAGAGCAAGCAAAGGCCCGCAGCGAGGGAAGGCTTTTTGGAATCGGGCTTGCGTTAGCGGTCGATCCTTCTGTTTCCAACATTGGTTACATCACGGTTGCGCTCGACCCACAGTATCGAAGTCGGCCGAGCTACCTGCCCAAGTCCGGAGCGACCGAGGCGGCCACGATAAAAGTCGACCCCTTGGGCAAGATCGTCGTAGTGATGGGTTCTACACCCCAGGGACAGGGCCATCGCACGGTGATCGCGCAAGTCGTGGCCGAGGAACTCGGAGTGGCGTTGGACGACGTGATGGTAGTGGATGAAATGGATACGTTTACGCGGCTTTGGGGAGTCTCGTCAGGGAGCTACTCGAGCCGCTTTGCAGCAGTAGGGGCCAGCGCCGCAGCACTCGCAGCTCGGAAGCTTAAGGCGAAGCTGATCAAATACGCTTCCTATCTGACCGAAACGCCCGAGGAGATGCTCGAGTTTTCCGAGGGCAGAGTGCAACCGCGTTCCTCGGCGGGCCCCACGCTTACGCTCAAGGAACTAGCTGGGCGCGCACACTGGAATGCGGCGGACTTTCCTCGCGAGTTAGAACCAGGGCTTCAAGCGTCGGCAGTGTTCGGCTTTCCGGAGGCGAAGAGCCCCGATCTTTATGATCGCGTCAACTCTTCCAATACCTATGGTTTTATTGCGGAGGTTATGGCTGTCGAAGTCGAGGCTGAGACAGGCGTGGTCAAAATTTTGCGTTACGCCTCGGTTCATGACGCAGGCACGATTATCAACCCGATGATCGCCGAAGGGCAAATCTATGGGGGAGCGTTGCACGGTTTGGGTGGAGCTCTTTATGAGGAGCTAGTTTACGACGAAGCGGGGCAGTTTCTGGTCGGAAGCTTCATGGACTATCTGGTACCCACTGCAAGCGAGGCGCCGCGCATCGACATCGCTCACATAGTTTCGCCCTCGCCGTTCACGCTTCTCGGAACCAAGGGGCTCGGTGAGTCAAGCTCGATGACCGTCCCAGCTCTGGTCGCCAACGCCGTAAGTGACGCCCTGGCCCCGTTGGGTATTCAGATAACGGAGCTTCCCATCAAGCCAGATAAGTTATGGCGGCTAATCGAAGAGGCGCGCCGAGTACGACAGCTATGAAACCACCGAATTTCGATTACTACGATCCGCGCGAACTGGAGGAAGTTTTCGAACTCCTTGGGCGCTATCAAGGGGATGCCAAAATCTTGGCCGGCGGGCAAAGCCTAATCGCGCTCCTTAATTTTCGCTTAAGCCGGCCAGCCGCTCTAATCGATATAAACCGACTTCCCCACCTGTCCTATATCGAAGAACGCGACGGCCGTCTTTGCTTTGGCGCACTGACCCGACAGCGGACGATTGAATTTTCAACAGTTGTAAGAGAGCGCTTGCCTTTGATGGCCGAGGCAACTCAGTACGTCGGCCATCTGCCGACTCGCACCCGTGGCACGATCGGAGGGAGCCTAGCTCATGCCGACCCGGCGGCAGAATATCCCGCGCTCGTAACCGCTCTCGACGCCGAGCTGGTGATCGGTCGAGCCACGGGGCAACGAATAATGAAGGCGCGCGAATTTTTCCGTGACGTAATGACGACCGCGCTCGAACCAGATGAAGTTTTGCTCGAGGTGCGTATACCGCCAATGCCTTCCGGAGCGGGCTGGGCTTTCGAGGAGTTCAGCCGCCGGCACGGTGATTTTGCGATCGTTGCGGTAGCTGCCCAACTGGCAATAGACCGCGCCGGACGATGCTCCGAGGTGCGGCTTGCTGCGGCTGGTGCGGGCCCGACTCCCGTACGGCTCCAAAAAGCCGAAAAGATCCTCCTTCAAAGCAGCCTTAGCGACGAGGTTTTAGCTGAAGCCGCCCAATCCGCCAGTGAGGAGGTCGAACCTTCGAGCGATATTCATGCGCCGGCAGACTATCGGCGCCATCTGACACGCGTATTGACCAAGCGCGCATTGTGCAAGGCCTTGGCACGGGCAAAGGAGCGACAGAGTTGAGCCAGAAGCGATTGATTCGGTTGAGAGTCAACGGCGAGATGCGCGAAGGTTTCGCTGAGCCGCGCAAACTCTTGGCAGATTTTTTACGCGAGGACCTGGGACTTACCGGAACACACGTGGGGTGCGAGCACGGAATCTGTGGTGCGTGCACGATTCTTTTCAATGGCGAAGCAGCGCGTTCGTGCTTGATGCTGGCCGTGCAGGCCGACGGAGCCGAGCTTACCACCGTAGAGGGTCTTGCCTCGCGCGATGGCAAGCTTCATCCGCTCCAGGAGGCGTTTTGGGAGCATCATGGCCTGCAATGCGGGTTTTGTACGCCTGGGATGTTACTTACAGCATACGACCTACTTCGGGTCAACCCCACTCCCACTGAAAGCGAAATCCGCGCCGCTCTCTCAGCCGTGCTGTGTCGGTGTACCGGCTACAACGGCATAATAAACGCCGTCAAGGCGGCCGCGGCGCGCTTGCGCCAGGGAGAACAGGTGTAGCCGGTCGCGGCTAGCGACATGGCGAAAAAGCGCACCACGGCTTTTAAAGTTGGCGCTCGGACCGAGATTCAAAGATCCTTGCTTTTTCTGGGTGGGGGGCTTTTGTCGAAACGTAGCCGCGCGGCACAGCCGCTTCGGATGCTGCCTTGCTAGCTGGGCCGGTGCGCGGTAAGCGAGCTATCCCCAAACGGGTCATAGTCTACGAACGGTCGTCATGGTGACAGTTGCGAAGGCACGGCGACGCCCGCTTTTGCTGGGTTGAAGCGCTCGAGCCTCCAGACGGTTCCAACTTTTTGCGATGTCTAAGCGAAGGTTAATCGTTGGAATCACTGGCGCGACCGGCATTATTTACGGCGTCAAACTGGTCGAATATTTGACCCGCCGAGCGGATATCGAGCTACATTTGGTCATGACCGAAGCGGCGAAGGCTACGCTGACGCTGGAAACCGGTCGCTCGCCCGAGGAAGTGCTCAAGTTGGCGACAGCGGTCCACGACGTGCGCAACATGGCAGCCCCAATTGCCAGCGGCTCGTTCCGAACCGACGGAATGGCGATCGTGCCGTGCTCGATGAATACGCTTTCTGCGGTTGCGTATGGTTACGCGGGCAATCTCTTGACGCGGGCGGCCGACGTCTGCCTTAAGGAAAGGCGGACGCTAGTCCTGGTACCGCGCGAGACTCCACTCCACTTAGGTCATTTGCGCGCGCTGGCTGCCGCTGCAGAAAACGGTGCGATCATCTTGCCGCCGTTGCCCGCGTTTTACTTCGGACCACGCACCGTCGAGGATCTAATTGACCATACTGTCGGCAAGATTCTCGACCAGCTCAACATCGAGCATTCGTTATTTAAACGTTGGGGCGAAGCCTAAGGCCGCTGGAAGTTTTAATATGTTACTGGCTTTCCACCAAACAGAAAGTAGGCTTGTGGCTTCATGCGGGCGCGCGATGGGAAGGAAGACGTGACGTTTTTGGAGGCGCTCGGTAGCAGAAAAGTGACCCGTGACGCGCCTGGTCGAGCATTATCAGCTCGAGAGGAGGCTTAGAACGACGATGGCGACACCTGATATTGCCGTAACCGGCTTGTCTGAAGAGGAACATCGCAAGCAACTTCGGCGCGCCGTGATCGCCAGCACGATCGGAACGACGATCGAATGGTACGATTTCTTCTTGTACAGCACCGTAACTGGGTTGGTGTTCGCCAAGCTCTACTTTCCAAAATCGGATCCTCTAATCGGAACTCTCGAAGCGTTTCTCATTTACGCAGTAGGTTTCGTTGCCAGACCCGTTGGCGCCGCAATTTTCGGCCATTACGGCGACCGGATCGGTAGAAAGTCTACGTTAATCGCAACCCTCATGCTGATGGGCATTGCAACATTTTTAGTCGCGCTCGTCCCGACCTACGCTCGGATAGGTGTATGGGGAGCGATAATTCTGACCGGATTACGCTTTATTCAAGGCGTTGGGGTTGGCGGCGAATGGGGCGGGTCGGTGCTGCTTGCGATGGAGTGGTCGCGCACCGCTTCGCATCGCGGCTTTATTGCCTCGTGGCCCCAGTTTGGCGTTCCAGCCGGTCTTTTCCTGGCGAACTTGGCGGTGCTGGCGTTCAGCGCGCTTTCTGGAGACCAGTTTGTGTCTTGGGGATGGAGGATTCCCTTCTTGCTGAGCATCATTTTGGTCGGTATCGGGCTTTACATCCGGCTCGGGATCCTCGAAACCCCAACTTTTATGCGGCTTACTGCGGAAAACAGGATCGAACGCGTCCCGATGGTGGAAGCGATCAGGCGCCATCCCAAAGAGATCGTGCTCACGGCCCTTGCTCGCGTCGCTGAGCAGGCTCCCTTCTATACGTTCACAGCATTTGTTTTCGCATACGGTACAGCCTCGCTTCATGTCTCGCGCGACCTTTTGTTGGCGGCGGTGCTTTCGGCCTCGGTGGTCGAATTTTTCATGATCCCGCTTTTCGGCTACTTGTCCGACCGAATCGGACGCAAACGCATGTACATGCTGGGAGCGGCGACGGTCGGAGCATATAGTTTCGTTTACTTCGCGATGCTAAACTCCGGCCGAGTCGCCCTGATTTACTTGGCGATCCTGCTGTCATTGATTCCGCACGCGATGATGTACGGGCCACAAGCGGCCTTAATCGCCGAGTGTTTCACCGGGAGGCTCCGTTACAGTGGGTCGTCGCTCGGCTATCAACTGGCCTCGATTATTGCCGGCGGACCAGCTCCTCTTATCGCAACTGCGCTTCTTGCGCGCTACAAATCCGGTTTTGCGATTGCCGGCTACGTACTCGTCTGCGCCGTGGTCTCTCTGCTTGCCACCTCGGCGCTCAAGGATTATACAAATGTCGATATCAGTCAGGAGTACGACGAGGGGGCTTAGAGAACACTACGGCAAGGAGTTGCTCGAAACGTTCGATTGTGCTTGCGTCTCCCCAATGGGGAAATCCTGCAACGACTCGACCAGCCGGTCACGCGCCCGGATAGCCACGGCATACCGAAACCTAGGCTATCACGGTGCAACCACGGTTAAGCGAGCAACGGCTATCTTGACCCCCTCGCTGGTGAGCCTACCAAATGGAAACGCCACATGGCACTAGCTACAGGTGGCGTGGGCCACGACTAATGGAGCTGCGCGATAAATGCTCCGACTTTGCTGGAAACTGGCTGACAGGATGAAAGGATTGAATTTCTTGACTTTGTCGCCCCAAACCAGCCATAAGGATTACGCCGAGCGAGGCGTCGATATAAAGCACGCAGGAACGTGACCTTGGCCGTCAAAGCTTGATGTGGGGCATGTAAACCTCGGTTTGCATATTATTATCCGTAAGGTCGTGACGAAGGTTACGAAAGCGGATGAGCGGGAAAAATCGAAGTCTTCCGAATAGACTAGTCGGCTTTTCTATCGTAGGTGTTGTACTCTGCGCGCTCGCGTTAGAGGGGCCAGCACAAAGCCTGGCACAGGAATTCAAGGTCGAGACGCTCACACCGACGAAGTTCACGGTTAAGCTTAGCGACCTGCCACCCCCATTTGCGACTCCAAGCGCAGGCAAGGCACCGCGAATCGCTGAAATGCCTACCGACCCAGTGGTAAAGCTGCCACCCGGCTTTACGATGACCGTCTACGCCGGCGAGGTAACCGACGGTCCGCCCCTGCACGAGCCGCGCTGGCTTGCACTTGCGCCTGACGACTCTGTGCTAGTGGCGGAGTCGGAGAAAAGCCGCATAAGATTGTTGCGCGATCCGAAAAACGAGGGCCGCGCCACCGAAACTCACATCTTCGCCGGACCTGAGAACGGGCTTAACATGCCATTCGGCATGGCCTTTGTAGGAAATTACTTTTACGTCGCTAACACCAATGGCATCCTGCGCTTTCCTTACCAACCTGGCCAGACAAGCCTTTCAGGCAAGGGCGAGCTAATCGCTACGATACCTGGTTACGGCGGCCATTGGACGCGCAATCTGCTTGCTGCGCCCGACGGCAAACATCTTTTCGTCGCGATTGGATCGCGCACCAATGTGGGAGAGGAAAAGTTACCACGCGCGTCGATCCAGCTTATAAGCCTGGACGGAACCGAGATGAAGACAGTGGCCTGGGGGCTACGAAATCCGGTGGGTATGGATTTACACCCTCGCACGCACGAACTTTACGCCGTGGTAAATGAACGCGACGGGATGGGAGACGATCTAGTTCCGGACTATTTGACGCGAATCAAGGAGGGCGCTTTTTACGGCTGGCCTTACGCCTACTTGGCACCAACGCTGCTCGACCCTCGGATGATGAAAAACGGTGTCAGTTTAAATGCCGAGCTAGCTTCGAAAACCGTAACCCCTGACCTTTTGTTTCAAGCTCACTCAGCCTCGCTCGGCTTGGCCTTCTATCGAGGCAAAACGTTCCCGGAAGAATACCGAAACGGAGCTTTCGTAACTCTTCACGGAAGTTGGAACCGTAGCGTCGCAACTGGCTACAAGATAGTCTTCGTTCCGTTCGGACCTGACAACCGCCCGCTTGGCTATTACCAGGATTTTCTCACCGGTTTTCTGGTCGACCCGAACGAACCGCTGGTCTGGGGTCGTCCCACGGGTATACTGTCGATGCCGGACGGAAGTCTGCTATTTTGCGATGATGCCAACAACCGCATTTACCGCATCGCGTACACCGGTCGACAATGAGGATAATTTTCGCCTTCTTAGTGAGGGAATGAACCCGAGGCGAGGCGAGCGATGAAATGCAAAGCGATAGTAGTCCATCAGACAGGGGGGCCAGAAGTTCTGAAATGGGAAGAAGTCAGCGTTCCCGATCCTGGTCCGGGCGAGGTTTTGGTGCGCCATCGCGCAGTGGGATTGAACTTCGTAGAAATTTATTTCCGCTCTGGGATTTACCAGCCACCTCAGTTGCCATATATACCCGGGACCGAAGCCGCAGGTGTGGTAGAGAAAGTAGGCCCTGGGGTGACGGAGCTTAAGGTCGGCGACCGGGTGGCATACTGTACGGGCCCGATGGGTGCTTATTCGGAGGTTAGGGTCATACCTGCAAAGTTTCTTGTTCCGCTGCCCGCCGAAATCGACGACAGCATCGCTGCGGCCTCGATGCTAAAAGGTCTGACGGCGCATTACCTGCTTTTTTCGACCTACCAGGTGAAAAGGGGAGACACAATTTTAGTCCACGCGGCGGCCGGTGGCGTGGGATTGATTATGTGCCAATGGGCTAAGCATCTGGGCGCCACGGTCATCGGCACTGTCGGCAGCGAGGAGAAAGCGCGCCTTGCGCGCGAACACGGATGCGATCACGTCATCCTGTACCATAAAGAAGACTTCACTGCGCGAGTGCGGGAGATCACCGACGGAAAGGGGGTTCCCGTAGTCTACGACTCGGTTGGCCAGGCCACGTTTATGGGCTCGCTGGATTGCTTGCGACCGCGCGGCTTGATGGTCAGCTTCGGGCAGTCGTCCGGCGTCGTTCCACCCTTCAGCGTCGGAATCCTGAGCGCTAAAGGGTCGCTCTATTTGACCCGACCAACGCTGGCGAATTACGTAGCCGAGCGCGAGGAACTTCTCGAACGATCGCGTGCTCTATTTGATGCAATCGCACGCGGAATTGTGCGATGCGAAGTTCGTCAGCGGTACAAGCTCGAGCAGGCCGCCGAGGCTCATCGCGCTCTCTCGGAGCGTCGCACCACTGGCTCGAGCGTGATGTTGCCATAAGGAATTCAGGTTTGGTAAAATCCGCGCCGTATCCAGAGCAGCCGGGCATTAACTCGCCGAAGGGAGGGGGTGAAGAATTTGAACTTCACGTAGCACTACACGCTTGTGCTTCCCGGCGGAGGCGCTAACGGCGCAGAGTGGGCACAACGCCAAAAGCAAAGCATCTTCTACAACGTTATGCTGCCCCGGGGAGGGGAAAAATCGAATTTGACTTTGCTACTTCTGAATGGTTAGGGAGGAACCAGTGATGAGGGAGAGCAGGCGAAGTCCTTTTCTTTGGCTTAGGATTTTATTGGGGGTCGTTTTTCTGGCTTCTCTGGGAACTGCAGCCTGGGCAGAGGACCTGGAGGCTCTGTCGAAAGACCCAAACCAGTGGGTGATGCCAGGTCGTGATTACGCGGTTACACGCTACAGCCCGCTTAATCAAATCAACACGGAAAACGTCAAGAACCTCAAGGTGGTGTTCACCATATCGACAGGGGCGCTGCGCGGCCATGAAGGGCAGCCGCTAGTGGTTGGCGACATGATGTACTTCGAGAGCGCCTATCCGAACTATGTCTACGCGATAAACCTCAACGACATGAGCCGCTTTGTGTGGAAATTCACACCACATCAAGATTCGTTTGCCCCGTCGGTAGCGTGCTGCGACGTCGTCAACCGAGGACCGGCGTACGCCGACGGCAAACTTATCGTAGTAACGCTGGACGCGCACGTCTATGCGCTTGACGCGAAGACTGGGCGCGTAATCTGGTCGGTACAAAATGCCGATCCGAAGCTTGGCCAGACGATGACCTCAGCGCCTTTGGTTGTCCACGACAAGGTGATCGTAGGGGTATCCGGCGGCGAGTACGGAGTACGCGGTTATGTAACCGCCTATGACCTGGCAACCGGCAAACGGATTTGGCGCGCCTACAGCGAAGGGCCAGATTCGGACCTGCTCTTCGACCCTGAAAAGACGATCGACGGTGCTACCCAAAAGCCCGTAGGTAAAGATTCAAGCCTCAAAACCTGGAAGGGAGATGCTTGGAAACTCGGAGGTGGCACCACGTGGGGTTGGTACTCGTACGACCCCAAGCTAAACCTCCTCTACTACGGCTCGGGTAACCCAGGAACGTGGAACCCTTCGCAACGGCCCGGTGACAACAAATGGTCAATGACGATTTTCGCCCGCGACCCGGACACGGGCATGGCGAAATGGGTGTACCAGATGACGCCCCATGACGGATGGGACTACGACGGCGTCAACGAGTGCATCCTTGCCGATCTGGAAGTCAACGGCAAAACCGTTCCGACTTTGGTCCATTTTGACCGCAACGGCTTTGCTTACGTCCTCGACCGGTCTAACGGAAAGTTGATCGCCGCGCACAAGTACGATCCGACGGTCAACTGGGCCAAAGAGGTGAACCTGGAGACCGGACGACCGGAGGTCGATCCCAGGTACATGACCAAGCAGGACGTCAACGTAAAGGGAATCTGCCCTGCAGCGGAAGGCGACAAGGACCAGCAGCCGGTATCTTTCGACCCCGACACCAAGCTCTTCTATGCTCCGCTCAACCACCTGTGCATGGACTACCAGGGTTTTGCCGTGAAGTATAAGGCTGGCTTCCCGTTTGTAGGAGCGATCGTCAGCATGTATCCTGCTGAGGGCGGAAACCGAGGACGCTTCATCGCGTTCGACCCGATCTCTGGCGAGACCAAGTGGGAGATCAAAGACGAGTTTCAAGATTGGGGTGGAGCTCTGACTACTGGTGGAGGACTTGCGTTCTACGGTACTCTCACCGGCTGGTTCAGGGCAGTTGACGTCAAAACCGGCAAGATTCTATACCAGTTCCACTGCCCCTCCGGAATCATCGGGAACCCGATCACCTTTATGCACAACGGCAAACAGTACGTTGCTGTCCTGTGCGGTGTCGGTGGTTGGCCTGCGATCGGATTGGCTGAAGGGTTGACTGAGCCAACTGCCGGTCTGGGCGCCGTCGGGCTGACCGCTAACTTAAAAGACTACACCAATCTGGGCGGCACTCTCATGATCTTCTCGCTCTAACTCAAGAGGCTTGACTAGACATGGTCCCGCGCTCGTCCAGCGGCGAGTGCGGGACCATTTATCCTATTATTACTTGCTCTACATTTCGCCCCGTAGCAAACACTGCGAAGCCGGCGAGTGCATCTTCGCGCCATTTTTTGGCCAAGTCCGTCAATCTAAAAGCTAAACTGCTTAAGGCCTAAACGGATTGGGCACCGAGTGGCCCAGCGGAGACGTTGACTTGCTGAGGGACAAGCGAGCTAAGCTTAATTGATGAAAGGTTGATTTTAAATCCTATTTAAGGGGTCTCCGAATGAGTAGACAAAAAAAGAGTTTTTTGCCCGCGGTAATGGCCTTAGTGGTTGCTATTACGCTGCTGGGAGCGAGCAGGGTGCTAGCCGGTACTTTACGTGTGTGCGCTGACCCGGACTACATGCCTTTTTCGAACAAGTCTGGCCAAGGCCTCGAGAACAAGATCGCCGAAATAGTTGCCAAAACGCTCGGCGATGACCTCCAGTACACTTGGGCAAGCTACAGAGGACGAGGAGGATTTGACGGTTTTTTATACGAGACGCTCAACGCTAACAAATGTGATGTAGTGATGGAAATTCCGTACGGGTATGCTCAAGCTTTGACTACCCAGCCTTACTACGTTTCTTCCTACGTTTTTGTGTTCAAAAAGGGAAAAGACTACGACATTCGAAGTATGGATTCGCCTGCGTTGCGCAAACTTAAAATCGGGTTTGAGTACGACACGCCCCCTGAGATGGGCTTGAAACTGAGAGGACTCGTGCTGTCTGCGACACCGTTTAGGATCGGGGATACGGACGGCCTGTCACCCGCAATAATGCTGGAGGAAATCGAAAAAGGTAACCTTGACGTGGCGATTACCTGGGAGCCCTCGATAGGCTACTTTTTGCCGCGTTATCCAGACCTCGAAGTCGTAGCAGTCCCCAACGAAAGGACGTACGGCGCGCCCGAACAGTACTCGTTTCCGATTTCAATGGGCGTGCGCAAAGGCGATGAAGCCACCAAAAAGCGCTTAGACGAGGTAATTCAAAAGCGACAGGCAGAGATAACCGCAGTGTTAAATAATTTCGGGGTCAAGTTGTATAAACCGGACATACCAGGCATCGGTTCCTATTAATTTAGCTTAAAATTGCAAAATCCTCGACCTGGGGGAGGGGGAAGAGAGTTGATTTCGCGCATTTCCACCGCACATCGCTCTTATCGCCTCGCACGACCGATTGCTTCGCTAGCGATGGTTGTTGCGATTGGATTTGGGCTTTTGGCTGGCACGAGCGTCGCTCAAGAACAATCCAAGAGTTCAATGCCTCCTAAAGTGAAGCAAATTATGGATAGCACGGATTGCCTTTCGTGCCATCGGGTCGACATGAAAGTGGTCGGGCCGGCGTTTGCCGAGGTCGCTAAGCGTTACGCAAACAGTCCTGGTGCGCTTCAAAAGCTAGTGAAAAAGGTAAAGGATGGAGGGGCCGGAAACTGGGGCAACCTGCCGATGCCCGCGCATCCCCAGCTGAGCGACGCTCAAATCGAAACGCTCGTCAAGTGGATTCTTTCGCTTAGCAAGGCGCCCGTAGAAGTAAAGAAGCCTGTTGCTGCGCAAGCTAAGCGATACACTTACAAGCTTCCCGACGGCAAAGTCGTAAGCCTGTCATTTCCTGTATTCACGACCGACAGCAAAGTAACCAAAACGATTTTCCTGGGCTGGGAGAAGTTCAACTCGTACTGTTTCAGATGCCACGGGGCCGACGCTTCCGGAAGCGAGTACGCGCCCGACTTGCGTCAGTCGCTTAACGGCGGAATGAAGAAGGAAGAGTTTATAGCCACGATGATGGAGGGACGGCCGGACAAGGGTATGCCAAAATGGGCAGGCTTTTTCGATCCCGACGATGCCGAGCAGATTTACGAATATGTGAAAGCTCGGAGTGTCGGGATCTTAAGCGCTGGGCGGCCAAATGACTAGCTTTTGAAAAGCGCGATTAATAGAGACACGACCGTTATGTGTTTTACCCAATCGAACGCTGTTCTTTGAATTTAACTTTTGCTTAGGCGGGCAGAAATTAGTTACTCGCTCGCAAAAAAGTTGTTAATCGCTCGCGATAAAAAGGAGAAACAGCGCAGACTGACTAGCGCATTTATCGTTCTGAGCTGCTTGTACAAGGAGCTTCAAATGCGATGCCCCGTAGGGGCGAAAAAGTCACAACGATTTTGTTTGAAGTGAAAGTCTTAGGGTTGCCAAGAAGGTCGTTCCGTTATTTCTACGGATTTACTTGACTCAGAATTCGAGCCACGTATATCATTAAGATGCCTAGGGCGAGCAACTTCTGGGGTCTCGCGAACTTAATTTAAAAAGGAGGGGGTAAGCACTATGGAGTGGACCAAGCCGACATTTGAAGACCTGCGCCTTGGCTTCGAGCTGACGCTCTACATCTACAACCGCTAATTCGACGTAGGGCTGGAAGGAGACGTCTCCTTCCAGCCCTATATTTTCCAGCCCTATATTTTCGCCCTTTACTAGCTAGGCCGTCAAACGCGCTCGGCATCTGGGTTGGATTCTAGAGCGCTTGTTTCGGGAAGGCTGCGAGTGTGATTCTTTTGGGGTCCGCTGGGGATCGCCGTGCTGGTACGTGTGCTCGGTTCCGCCGCTGGCGGCGGGTTTCCGCAATGGAACTGCAACTGTACGAACTGCGCTGGGGTACGAGCGGGGCAGTTGCGGGCACGTCCCCGAACCCAGTCGTCTATTGCTGTCAGTGACGACGGCGCTGGCTGGGTGTTGTTTAACGCTTCCCCCGACATCCGCATCCAAATAGAAAGTTTTCCGCCCTTACGCCCGAGTCGAAAAATCAGAGATACAGGCATAGCTGCGATCATCTTGGTCGATAGCCAAATCGACCACGCAACTGGACTCTTATTGCTTCGGGAAGGCGCACCGCTTCGTGTTTACTGCTCTGACATGGTTTACCAGGATCTCACAACCGGATTCCCCGTGCTTAAAATCCTCGAGAACTACTGCGGCGTGGAGAGACATCGCGTGGGTATCGAGGGAGAGGACAGCATATTTTCAGTCCCCGAGACGCCGAATTTGCAGTTCAAAGCGGTCGCGCTCGACAGCAAAGCGCCACCTTATTCACCACACCGCTACGATCCCCATCCGGGCGACACAATCGGAGTTTGTGTTGAGGACAGCCGCAGTGGGAAATCTTTGTTCTACGCGCCGGCTCTCGGCAAGGTCGACTCGCGCGTCCTAGAGCTAATGGCGCAAGCTGATTGCCTGTTAGTAGACGGCACTTTTTGGCAAGACGACGAGCTGGCCGTTCAAGGAATTTCAGATAAACGGGCCCTGGACATGGGTCATCTGCCGCAATGGGGACCGGGAGGCATGATTGAGGTGCTGCGTAAAGTGCCGAAGCCTCGCAAAGTGCTTATTCACATCAACAACACGAACCCTATCCTTCGCGAGGACTCAGCCGAACGGGCGATCCTTGAACGCGAGGGTATCGAAGTGGCTTTTGACGGGATGGAAATAGTTCTTTAAAGGTTAAGCGAGAGCTGTCGAAAGCTGGGAAAAGAGAAAATGGCTAGCGCGGAGGCTCCTTGGAGCAAGGAAGAATTCGAGCAGAAACTGCGCCAAAAAGGTGCTGCCTATCACATTCACCATCCCTTTCAGATGATGATGAACGAAGGGCGACTCAATCGTGAGCAGATCCAGGGTTGGGTCGCGAATCGGTTTTATTACCAAATCAATATACCGCGCAAGGACGCAGCGATACTCGCCCAATGCCCCGACAGAGAAGTTCGTCGACGTTGGATTAAACGAATTCTTGATCACGACGGGCGAGAGGGGGATGAAGGGGGAATCGAAGCATGGCTAAGACTCGGCGAAGCGTGCGGACTTACGCGGGAAGAGATGGTCTCGCTTCGGCATGTCTTGCCAGGAGTGCGATTCGCGGTTGACGCGTACGTAAACTTCGCTCGCAATGCTTCCTGGCAAGAAGGCGTATGTGCTTCATTGACCGAGCTCTTTGCTGTCCAGATCCACCGTGTTCGGCTCGAAAACTGGCCACGCTACTACCCATGGATTGACCCTAAAGGCTACGAGTACTTTAGGCGCCGACTCAACGAGGCTCGCGAAGACGTACAATACGGACTCGAGCTAACGCTTAATTACTTCAACACGCGTGAACTTCAAGAGCGAGCTCTCGAGATCCTTCAGTTCAAGCTCGACATACTGTGGGCAATGCTGGACGCGATGTATGTCGTCTACGTGGACAACATCAAGCCAGCGCGAGCGTTGCTGGAGGAGAAAATCTAGTCATGGCTCAGCTTGACGACGCCTCCGTGCTCGCATTGTCGCCAAAGTTCCGCCTCCAGTGGGAAGAGGCACAAAACTGCTACGTTCTTCTATATGCCGAAGGAATGATAAAATTAAATAAAAGCGCAAGCGAAATTTTAACTCTGGTCGACGGCAAGCGCTCTCTCGGCGCGATAATCGAAGAGCTCAAGAGCCGATTTCCAGGCGCCCCGATAGAAAGCGACGTCAAAGAATTCATTCAGGTCGCCCATGAACGCGGATGGGTTCACGTCAAAGAACCTTCCTAAGCCGCTCTGGTTGTGTGCAGAGCTTACCTATTCGTGCCCGCTGCAGTGTCCTTACTGCTCCAACCCCGTAGACTTTGCCTGGCAAAAAGATACTCTTTCGACCGAAGACTGGATTCGGGTGCTTCGGCAAGCGCGGCGGCTAGGTGCGGTTCAGCTAGGTTTTTCGGGTGGCGAGCCTTTGCTGCGCCGAGACCTCGAAACTTTGGTCTCGGAAGGGCGAAAGCTGGGCTACTACACTAACTTGATTACCTCGGCGTACGGTCTGACCGAGGCGCGTATAAAAGCGCTAAAAGAAGCTGGCCTCGATCACATTCAGATAAGTTTTCAGGCGGGAGTGAAGGAGCTCAACGATTTCATGGCCGGCACCGAAGTTTTCGAGCATAAGGTCGCATCGGCCCGCCTGGTCAAGCAATATGGCTACGAGGTCGTGCTGAATTTCGTAATCTACCGAGACAACATCGACCATATCGACGTAATGCTCGAAATGGCGGCAGAGATCGGCGCCGATCAGGTCGAACTGGCCAACGTCCAGTACTACGGCTGGGCATTTTTAAATCGCGACCGACTCTTGCCCACCAAAGAACAGGTTGAGCGCGCAGAGCAGATAGCACATGAATATCAGGAGAAGTTCAAAGGCCGGATGCGCGTGCTTTTCGTCGTACCCGATTACTACGAAGAGCGCCCCAAGGCCTGCATGAATGGCTGGGGAAACCTTTTTCTGACGATCGCTCCAGACGGGACCGCTTTGCCGTGTCAGGCCGCGCGTCAGCTGCCGGGTCTAGAGTTCCCTAACGTTCGCAACCACAGCGTGGAGTGGATATGGAACGAATCCCCAGCGTTCAATAGATTTCGCGGCTTCGATTGGATGCGCGAACCGTGTCGCAGTTGCCCGGAGCGATTTAAGGATTTTGGCGGTTGTCGATGCCAGGCGTATCTTTTAACAGGCGACCCCGCTAATACTGACCCGGTCTGCAGCCTATCCCCTCATCATGATCTCGTGCTCGCCGCTATCGCTTCTGCCAGGGCAAGCGCCCAACAGCACTCCGACAAAGGCAAGATCGTTTTCCGCAACGTCCGCAACTCCGTCAGAGCAGCTCACTGAAGGCGTCCCTCATGGTGGGATCGGCACGCATCGGTACAGGCATTCCGGTAGCCGGTCCGAAAGCGGTCGAGCGGCAGATGCTCGAGCCTTGGCCCGAAGTAGGCTCGGGTCCTTTCGCTGTTGTCGCTGAAAACCTTTCAAAACGCTACGCGAACATTGTCGCCGTTGACCGGATAAATCTCCGTATACCCGAGGGGCAAATATTCGGCCTTATTGGCCCGAACGGCTCAGGCAAGACCACTACGATTCATATGCTGGCTGGCCTCATGCGGCCCACCGGCGGCGTAGCAAAGGTTGCGGGTTACGACGTCCATAAACAGCCTGTGGCCGTCCGGCGAAATATCGGCTTGGTGTTTCAAGAACCGGCGTTAGACCGTAACCTCACAGTGCAAGAAAACCTCGAGTTTGCCGGGGCCCTACACAAGATGGCGCCGAGACTCCTCAACGAACGTATCTCGGAGCTGCTGCGCTTGTTCGGACTCGAAAACCATAGAGACGTCACTGTCGGCAAACTTTCGGGCGGCATGCGTCGAGCGCTGGACGTCGCACGCGGTGTCCTCCACCGGCCCCGCGTTTTATTTCTGGACGAGCCTACGGTCGGACTTGACCCTACCAACCGTGAATCTCTATGGCAGTTTCTGCAACGTCTTCGCCAGGAGGAAAATATCACGGTCCTCGTAACCACGCATTACCTGGAAGAGGCCAAAGCGTGCGATAGAGTGGCATTTCTAAAACGTGGCAGAGTTATCTGTCAGGGAACGCCAGGCGAGCTTGTCGCCTCTCTTGGCAGTTACGTCTTAGAGGTAGAAGGAGCACATCCCGAAACCATCGCTAAGCACCTCGAGTCTTGTTTTGGAAGGGGCCTCACGATTGGAACAAAGGTGCTGTTTGCTATCAACGACGAGAACTTCACGCTAGACCAGGCGGCAAGACAACTGAACAGAGACGTGCAAGCGACGCATCTGCGGCGCCCCAACCTTCAGGACGTATATTGGTGGTTAATCCACGGCTACGCCGACAAGGAAAGCTAGCTTAGACACGGCAATGTGGCGGCCTATTTGGGCAATCATACGACGAGAGCTGCGCTGGACTTTGCGCCAACGCGGCCGGTTAATAAGCGCTTTAGTTCGACCACTGTTGTGGCTGTTTACGGTGGGCGTCGGAGTGCAGGCTATGCTACAAGGGGCCGGCGTTAGCCAGTATCGATCGTTTATAGTGCCAGGCCTGCTTGCAATGGTGTTGCTGTTCGGCGCGATGTTGGCATCGCTGTCGATGGTCTATGACAAAGAATCGGGAGTGATGCGAATGCTGATAGCAGCCCCGTTCGCGCACGGGTGGATCGTGTTCGCGCGCTGGATGAGTGCGGCCGTGGTCGGACTGATACAGGCTTTCATGTTGTCGCTTGTACTGGCGACGCTCGGGTACCTGGCGCACGATGTTTCTTTGCTGCTGCTGTTGGTTGGGTTGGTCACGACATCGATGTTGTGCGCCTCGATTGGCGTGCTTATCGCCGTATCGAGCCGGGCGCTCGATAATTTCGCGGTCGTGATGAACTTCGTGATCTTCCCAGTTTTCTTCCTAAGCGGCGCTCTCTATCCCGTCAATCATTTGCCCGCCTGGCTAAAGCTCTTAGCTGCCGTCAATCCCTTCAGTTATGGCGTAGACCTTCTTAAGCACGCGACACTTGCGCACGTACGTTCACCTCTTGGTCCAGATTTTTCCGTCGCCAGAGACCTACTGGTGGTGAGTGTCGCGAGCGGCGCTGCGCTGCTGGCAAGTGTGATTAGGTTTTCCCAGGACAGTGTCTTTGAACCGCTTGCCCGATGGCTTAGCGACGGTCGAGCGGAATGAGTCGTATCTCGGATACCTACGCTACTCAGTGCGTCGAAACGGCTTCTGACTGGATGGCGCTCGCTAGTGACCGCGGGAAACTGGCTTGATAGACGAACTACGGTTGGCCTTAACGATTATTCTTTCGGCGCGACGTATGAAGCTTGATGATTCATGGGTGCAAGCTACTCAGGTTCGAAAACTGGAAGTTCGTTAGATCTCAGCCGACTGCGCCTGCCGCATGTTCGCCGAGTCTTGCGCAACGGTCTTACAGTCGTCGTTGTTGCGCGACCTGCCCATGGTCTAGTGGGGATCAATGTCGCTTATCATGTCGGCTCCAAAGATGAGCAGCCGGGCAAGACGGGCCTTGCTCACATCGTCGAGCATCTTATGTACGCCGGCTCCGAGCATCATCCGGAGAGCTATCTGCCAACGCTCGAACGTCTCGGGGCCACGACAATTAATGCGAATGCAACCGAGGACTATACGACCTACTTTGCCACGATTCCCGCCTTCGCCTTGAGCTCGGCTTTATGGTTGGAGTCGGAGCGAATGGCCCACCTGCTAGGCGCGCTAACCCAGGCAAACCTGAATCGTCAGCGGGAAATCGTAAGAAATGAGCTTCGAGAACGCAGCAGCCTTCCCTTTGGCGATGTAGGCCGGCTCATCCGCGCCAATACTTACCCGGACAATCACCCTTACAGATGGTCGCCACTGGGAAATCTCGAGGACCTGGATTCCATCACCACAAGCGACGTGCGCGAATGGTTTGAACGCTTTTACGGTGCCAGCAATGCGATGCTGGTAATTGCTGGAGACGTTACAGCAGAAGTCGTTTTCGATCAAGTCGAGAAATTTTTCGAGGGCGTCAGCCCTGGAACCACTGTGGAACGGTGGAAGAGATGGGAGTTATCTCGGCATGGGTCGAAAAAAAAGGTGCTTTACCGCCCCGGGGCACTTGCTAGCGTCTATAAAGTTTGGAACGTTGCACCTTGGAGCAGCTCCGATCACGCTCTGCTCGAGCTTGTGGGCGAAATTCTAAGCGGACCCCGCGGTTCTTTGCTCGCCGTCAAGCTAAGCGCGATGGCAGAAACACCCGTCGATGTTAGCTTCGAGCTGAGCGACGGCGAACTAAGCTCTCAACTGATTATTCGCGCCCACAAAGTGCCACCAGACCAAGCACGGAGTATCAGCGACGCGATCGAGCAAGAAGTCACGCGTTTTATCCGACACGGTGCTCCGCAAGAAAATCTTTATTCCGCACGATTGACGCGGGTTAAGGATCTGCTTTTCAAGCTGGAGCGCCTTACAGGACCGGCAAGTCTTACCGAGGCTATCGTCAAGGGCGAACTGTTTGCCGGCGATCCCGCTTTTTACGTGCAAAGAATTGAACAGATTGCGAATGCCGACTCTGAACAGTTGCTCGACGCTGCGGCGCGATGGCTTTCGGGCGGTTGCTTCACGCTCGAAATCCTTCCCGCAGCCTCCCGAACCTTTTCGTCCAGCAACGCGAAAGTTTATGAGCCGCCGATGCCTTTTCCCGGACACGACTCGCACCGATTCACCGGGCCGCGTGTTGGCTCCTTACAATTGGACAATGGGCTCAAAGTATTTTACAGCCCAAGCGCCGCAGCACCCTTGGTCGTACTACGAGCGATAGTGAAGGGGGGATTATTGGGAGACTTTGCGTCACGAAAAGGGCTCGCCGCGGTAACGGTCGCGATGCTTTGCCGAGCCGCCACAGGGCCAAATCGAGCGCCGCACGTTAGCCAACTTTCGCTTCGTGGCACAAGTCTAAGGGGCAGCGTCGGCCTGGATACGATTACCTTAGAAATTTCGAGCCTTGACATTTTTACCAAAGAAGCATTCGAAGTTTTGGCTGAGTCGTTGACTGGGGCAAAGTTCGACCCCGATGACCTGGAGCGACAAAAAAAGCAACTGATCGCCCAAATCGAGACCGAAAAATCCCATCCGCTCGGCTTACTGAAACGGGTCATGCCCCACCTCATGTTCGACCCATCCCATCCATGGGCTCAGCCCTTTTCAGGCTCGGGCTTTGTCTCTGACGTAAACGCGATTTCAATAGAAGAGGTCGAAGGGTTTCACGAACGATGGTTTCGTCCGGAGCTTTCGAGTTTGATCGTGATCCAGCCTGATAGCGACGGGCTCAATGAGCTCATGGCTCAGGCCTTTACAAAATGGGGAAAGCAACGGACAGATTTCACCGTCATGCCCGAAGCTCCAGCCGCGAGAGTAAGCCGCCCCAGCCTTGTAAGCGTGCTCGTGATGCCGAGTGCTGAACAATCAATCATCGCGATGGGCAGTTTGGCGCCCGCTCTGAAAAGTCCCCAAGCTGCGGCCTGGCAAATAGCAAGCGCGCTCGTGGCTGAAATGCTGAGCTCTCGACTTAACTCGCGTCTGCGCGAAGAGGATGGCTGGAGCTATGGGGTGCGCACGCTAACCCTGCCAACGCGCGCAGAAAGACCTTACTTGATTTACGCAGCGGTCGATAAAGAGAGGACTGGGACGGCGCTCGAAAAGATGATTCGCGAGTTAGAGAAACTCGTCGGCCCCGAAGCGATCGGCGACGAGGAGTTCGAACGAGCGCGCGCTTGGGTAGCCTCGAAGATCATGGCACTCAGCGAATCTAGCTTGCAGCTCGCAGATGCGCTCGAAAGCTTGGCTATTGGAGAGCTCGAGCCCGACTACTACGAACGCTTGCTTAGCGATATTGCACGACTCGCGCCCGAGGACATACGCTACGTTCTAAAGACGGTACTCGATCCGCAAGTTGTCAGCTGGCTTACGATATGCGAACCGAAAATTGCGGCTCAGCAAATCGGATCGCTCGGATATAGGATCGAATTGCTCGAGCTGGCAAACCTTCTGTCGTAATTCTGATCGAACGCG
This sequence comes from Pseudomonadota bacterium, assembly GCA_021324755.1. GTDB lineage: Bacteria > Desulfobacterota > Binatia > Binatales > Binataceae > JAJPIL01. The sequence continues at coordinate 8,585 of JAJPIL010000007.1, read as the reverse complement.
CCCCGCTCCGAATTTAGCGGAATAAGCCCGCCTTGCCGGGCAGATGCTCCTTTGACGAGAGAGTCGAGTTACGGGCTACAACGGGCACTCTAACTCGCGCTCTCATACCACGCCTTGGGCCTGTAGCTCCTTGACCTGCTCTTCACTGTAGCCAAGCAATTCTTGCAACACCTCGAAAGTATGCTCCCCGAGAAGGGGCGAAGACTTAATTTCAACGGGGCTATCGGAAAGCACGATAGGGCAGCCCACGGTTTTAAATACGCCTCGCTCAGGATGACGTACCTCGGCGATTATGTTGCGCTGCGCCAAAGCCTTATCCTCGATAAGGTCTTTAGTAGACAAAACGGGCCCGCACGGCACGTCTACCTCGTTGAGCATGCGCATGACCTCGAATTTCGTGTGCTGCATGGTCCACTGCTCGATAATCGCGAAAACCTCATCCAGGTGCTTAAGTCTCGCTTCCGGCGTAGCAAAGTCAGGATGGTCGGCTAGCTCCGGCCGCCCGATCACTCGCGCCAGCGCTGGCCAAACCTGGGCTTGGATTATCACGTAGCAGTAATCGTTGGGGCCTCCAGGCTTGCATCGCAGAGCCGAGCCAGGATGTCCGCCGCCAGAGGCGTTTCCCGCGCGCGGAACGGCGTCGCCGAAACTCTTGTTCGGGTACTCTTCGAGCGGCCCCCGCATCAGTCGCTGTTGGTCGCGTATCTTGACGCGGCACAAGTTGAGCACCGCGTCCTGCATCGCAACTTCAACTCGCTGACCTTTTCCTGTGCTGACTCGCTGATAAAGCGCGGCCAGAATCCCGGCGACCATATGGATTCCGGTTCCGGAGTCGCCGATCTGCGCCCCAGTCACGGTTGGCGGACCGTCCTCCCATCCAGTGGTACTCATCGAGCCGCCCATCGCTTGCGCCACGTTCTCGTAGGCCTTGCAGTCCGCGTAAGGACCGGGACCGAAGCCTTTGATGGAGGCATAAATGAGGCGTGGATTGAGCTCGCGTAGCCGCTCCCACGTAAAACCGGCCCGATCGAGCACGCCCGGACCGAAATTCTCTACCAAAACGTCCGACCTCTTGACCAGCTCTTCCAGAATTTTCTTGCCCTTGTCGGACTTGAAATTCAAAGTCACGCTACGCTTGTTGCAATTGAGCATCGTGAAATACAACGAGTCCACGCCGGGGATGTCGCGCAACTGGCTGCGCGTAATATCACCACGACCCGGCATCTCGATCTTTATCACGTCAGCTCCAAGCCAAGCCAAGATCTGCGTACAAGAAGGCCCCGACTGAACATGCGTCAGGTCCAAAACACGGACACCATCAAGCGCTTTACCCATATGCCGTTTTATCCCAAATAGAATCTCTCACTTTGTTCTCGCGATCGCCCGCCTAAGTTACGTCACTACCACGGCCGATAAACTCCAAGGTTGTCCGGACGTCTCGCGCTGCGTTCCTATTTACTTGTACATCGTCTGGTTCATGGTCCCTGGAGCAAATACGTCAGGATCGACCCACACGTTAATGAGCGCGCATCGCCCGGATTCGCGAGCACGGCGCAGAGCTGGTCCAATCTGGTCAGGTTCTTTCACTTCCTCTCCGTAGCCACCCAGAATGCGCGCAAACTCGTCAAAGCGCACATTGCCAAGGTAATTCGCCACCTCTCCTCGCTCCTTGCCGTACCTCGCTATTTGTCCGTACCTGATCTGATTCATGTGGGAGTTGTTCCCGATCACTCCGATAAACGGCAAGTTAAAGCGTATGCAGGTCTCGAAGTCCCATCCGGTAAGACCAAAAGCTCCGTCGCCGAAAAGACAGATGACCTCCTTGTCTGGACGGGCGCGTTTGGCCGCCAAAGCGAAAGGCGTGCCGATTCCCAGCGTTCCCAAAGGCCCAGGGTCCATCCAATGCCCCGGCGCCTTTGGCTTAATCACCGAGGCCGAAAAGGTGACGACGTCGCCACCGTCGCCGATGAAGATCGATTCCTCGGTCAAAAACGCGTCGATTTCGTGCGCCAAGCGCAGGGGATGAATCGGCACGGCATTCGACAAACGCTGAGGCAATAACGCTTGCTCCAAACGAGTTTCTTCGGCCCGAAGTCTCTTTCTCCACTCTTCGCGCTTAGCCGTTCCCTTGTCGATAAACCCGGAAGTCGCCTGCGTAACGGCTGATAGAATAGCCCCGACGTCGCCTACTAGACCGAGCGAAACGTCGCGATTCTTTCCTACCGTCCGATAGTCGAGATCGATTTGCACCACCGTTGCGTCGGCCCGAAGCCGTCGCCCGTAACCCAAACGGAAGTCGAAGGGCGTGCCAACGATCAGAATGACATCGGCGTTGTCGAAGGCATAACGGCGCGTCTGTTGGAAATGATGCTCGTCGTTTGGATGGAACGTTCCGCGAGCAGCTCCATTGGTGTACGCGGGAATATTCAAACGCTTGCAGAATTCAACCGCGGCTTCAGTGGCGCGACAGGTCCAAACCTGGCTGCCAAAAAGCACGCACGGCCGCTCGGACCTTACCAAAATCTCGGCAAGGCGCTCGATATCTCGCGGATCGCCGACGCTCTTAGTAGACGCGCGATATTTGCCCGGCTCGGGTATTCTCACTTTGTCGACGTCAACCGTGGCGTCGAGCACGTCGCGCGGAATCTCGAGGAACGCCGGACCCGGCGCGCCGTGAAAGCATTCGCGAAAAGCCATGCTAATCATGTCGGCGATTCGCTCCGTGGTGTAGACGGTCGCCGCAAACTTCGTAATCGGCCGCATGATCTCGACGTGGGGCAAGTCCTGCAGCGATCCCATCTTGTGCTGGCTGAGCGCTCCTTGACCTCCTATCAGAAGCATGGGGCTTTCCGCGCGAAAGGCGTTGGCAACCCCGGTAACAGCGTCGGTAGTGCCCGGCCCGGCAGTAACCACCGCGCATCCTGGCTTTCCGGTCACCCGGGCGTAAGCGTCGGCGGCGTGCGCGGCGACCTGGTCGTGACGGACGTCGATTATGTCGATCCCCTCGTCAAGACATCCGTCGTAGATGTCGATTATATGGCCACCGCACAGCGTAAAAATTACATCGATACCCTCGTTCTTAAGCGCTTTGGCCACCAGATGTCCGCCCGAAATTTTCATCTTTTCCGACGACCCACGCCCAGAGCTTTCCTGCCGACTGACATTCTCCGCCATCTTTCGCCCTCGCTTTCAGAAGTTTCCCCGTCTCACTCCAAGTCATTGATGTAAGCCGCGACGTGCTCCGCAAGGTTGAGCGCGTGCTCGCGCACCAGCTTTTCCGCCAGCTCCGCGTCTCGACGTTCCAGGGCCTCGATAATTTTCATGTGATCGACGATCGAGCGCGCGAACCGATTATTTTCGCCAATCGCCCGCCGACGAATAGCTCTCATGTGAATAAGCAAGTTTTCGGCTATCTTCTTTAGAAGCTCGTTGCCGCTGAGATCGATAATTCGCTGATGGAAGCGAAGGTTGAGCTCTGAATATTCGCCAAGCTTGGCGGCGATTTGCGAGCCGTCCAATCCATGGAAAGTGGCCCGTAGCGATGCTAGGTCCTCGTCGCTAGCCCGGATCGCCGCCAGTCTTGCCGCCATGCTCTCCAGCGCGGCCCATACTGTGATCAATTCAATTATCTGCGCCTTGGACTTGCGCGCCACGTATACGCCACGCCGCGCTATCGTCCTGACCAAGCCTTCCTGCTCGAGCCGAGCGAGCGCTTCGCGCACAGGCGTGCGACTTATCCCGAGCTCGTGGGCCAACAATCGCTCGTCAAGACGCAGGTCTTCGGGCTTGACGCCGTATATGTCCATAGACATGATCGCCCGCTTTATAGCCTCGTAAGCGCGCGCGGTTACCGTGGTATCAGGCTTAAGCGGCCTAAGACCGAGCAGTTTGGGCCGCCGCGTGGACTTTGGCGTTTTCGAAGCACCAGTTACGGGGCCATCGAGCTTGACGACTTCGGCAGCGACATTTCGCTTAGTAGCCATTCTGTATTATGTATACCAAATACCAGGGAGCCGGTGAAGCGCTCTAGCGAGACGCGAGTAGGTTTTGGTGGAAAGCAAGCTTGCGCCCCTTTTCAGGCCCAAGTCCCGAGCTAATCTTGCAAGTCCAAAGGCAAAATACGAAACGAAAAGCGCGTAGGACGGCGACGGTAATCGACAGCGAGAGTTGCCGAGCTTCAGCAGCTCGGCAAGCTTAAAATAATATTGCTTATTCCGCCGTCAGCGCTTCTGTCTCCAGGCCATAAACAGTGACCACAGCGAGATCAGTCCCATCCCGAGCCAAAACACCCAATGGGGCATCTCATACTTTCCAAGCGGCCACGACAAGATCGAGTGAGCAAAGAGAGCCCACGACGAGAGCGCAAGCTTGATTCCGATCCATCCGACCATGAAATAGGCGGCGTCTTCCAGCATCGGAAATCTGCTAAGTAATTTGATAACGAACGTGGTAGCCACCCGTATACCGACGATCCCGAGCACAGCGGCTGTATAAATCACCCACAGCTTGCGGGAGAGCGCTACAGCTACCAAAATCGAATCGACCGCGAACGCTGCGTCTACGAGCTCGACCGCAAGCGTGGTACGCCAAAAGCCTTTCGACTTAGTAGTCGTACTGACATGTCTCTGCTCGGGCTCACCCTTGACAAAATGATGCAACACCACATACACCATGTAGGCCGCGCCTAACGCTTGAAGCCACCAACTTTCAAGCAGCCATTTTGCGGCCAGCAGCGCCAGCGCTCTGAACGCGAGAGCTCCGCCTATGCCATAAAACAGAGCCTTTTTCTGAAGACCAGGACCAAGATGCTTTACCAGAATAGCGAGCGCGACAGAATTATCAGCCGACAATAGAAGCTCGATAACGACCAAGCTCACTAAAGCCGCGAGATCTTCTAGCGACATCCGTCTTAGCGTAACTTCTTCACGACCCCCGTTCTTGACGATCAGCGAGCCCGTCGAAGAGACGTACCAACCTCTCAGTTAGCAACTACGAGGGGAGTAACGAAAAGAACTGCCACAGTTAAGCTGAAAGCTTAGTTGAGGGCACGTGACCGGAAAACAAAGTCAGGGCGAGCAGATTACCAATTTGCAGCTCGCTGAGCCACCTAGAGCGGGCAATGCGCGCGCTCGCTCACACCAAAGCGAAAGCGTTAAAGCTAGACCGTTGGTGAGTTCGTCTCGACCGGCAATCCAGCCGCTTTCCATTCCGGAAAGCCGTCCTCCAACCGCAGCGCCTTAAAGCCACGCTTGCGCAACTCAGCCACAGCCTCGTACGACAATATACAGTACGGCCCCCGGCAGTAGGCGACGATTTCCCGGTCGCGCGGCAATTCCCGAAGCCTCCTTTTGACCTCCGTCAAGGGAAGACTAAGAGCTCCTGGCAGGTGACCTGCATTGAATTCCTCCACCGGGCGGGTGTCTATCACCGTAACGGTTCCTTGATGTATTCGCCGTAGCAGCTCTTTGCGAGAAATTGGCTCGAGGCTATCCCGCTCGCGAAAATAGCTGTTCAGCACCTTTTCGATCGCGCTAACGTTGCGCTCAGTTACCCTGCGAAGCGCAGAGAGCAATAAGACAATTTCCTGATCGGCTAAATGGTAAAACACCTGTCGGCCTGACCTGCGCGCGACGACCAGACCGGCTCGCCGCAATGTCTGAAGATGTTGGGACGTGTTAGCGATCGAAAGCCCGGTCAGACCGGCTAGCGCTTCCACGGTCCGCTCTTTCTGCGCTAAGAGTTCGAGCAGTTCCAGACGATGCGCGGAGCCAAGCGCCCGAGCGACGGCTGCGAGATGCTCGAACGCTGCTCGCTTCGGACTCTCAATTGCCATAGCTAGCTCCAAGCCAACTCTTTCATAATCAGTAGATTATTCGATCATAGCGACGCCACCAACATCCCGGGCAAACTAGCTTTTAACCCAAAGGTCGGCGCGAAGGCGCAAATTTGAACAGGATGGTCCGCGGCAAGCAATAGAAAGAACTAGCCCTCAGGTACCGCTCGGCTGAGTTTTCGGTTGAATCTAATAGGGACGGTACTTACTTATCCGCAGCGCGTGGTCAGGCTCCCTTTGGCGCGAATAAGCAAGACTCGTCTTTTCGCACAGCCAGCGACCGACGTGACCAAGGTTGAGCCGCTTGAGTGCGGCATCGCTCGGATGATTCAGGCATAGCTTACCGCCGCTATAGCATTCAAGCCAACCGAGACCCGAGCTACGATTACGTAGTCGGATTTTGCGAGGGGTCAACGGAGTGAGGTATCAACGAAGTTCGGTCTTTTCACAAAAATTCAGTCATTCAAAAAGCGCCCGTAGCTACCTTAAGTTTCGCTACGCGAGTAAGAGCGTTCGTAACGGTTGGTGATCTCTCGGCCAAAGAAGTGAACCGATGCAAAAACGACGGCTGACAGTAAACGTTACCAGCACCAATGGGATAATTAATGAAGTGCGCTTTCTCGATTGGGTAAGTCAAACTTTCGACCTCGAAGTCCATTTGGTAATGACCAGGGCGGCCAGGATTACGCTGTCGCACGAGATGGGCATAGATCCGCACGATCTGGAACGCAAGGCTGATACCGTCTACGACTTACGCAGCCTCGCCGCGCCAACCGCAAGTGGTTCGTTCAAGACCTGCGCAATGGTAGTGGTGCCAGACTCGATGAAGGCGCTCGCTGCGATCGCTGTTGGGGATTCCAGCAATTTGCTGACCCGCGCAGCGGACGTGTGCCTTAAAGAGCGACGCCCCCCTGATCCTTGTTCCGCTGGGAACCCCGCTCTATCTCGGACATCTTCGGACGTTGGTGAAGGTCGCCGAAATCGGGGCTATTATCTTGCCACTGATGCCTACTTTTTACTTTCAGCCGCAAACGATCGTCGATTCGGTCGATCATACCGTCGGGAAAATTTTCGACCAGCTCGGTTTCGAGCACAGGCTGTTCAAACGCTGGGGTGAAAGTTAATCTGATGATGAGGTGGGAGCTGGCTGGCTTCGGCCTGACACGGTAAAAGGGGGAAAATTCCACCCATTAGAACGTGTGCGTACTATCCGGTTGTCGAGCGTTAGATGAGCCGCTACGTGTCAGATACCATTCCGGAGGAATGCCTCCGGGCATTTGACGGCACCGGCCTGGAAGAAAAGTTCGGCGAGGCGCATCTTTTGGTTTCCACCGATGATGACGGAACGCCTCGAATGTGTATGCTCAGCGCGGGTGAGATCTTTGCCGCCGGGCCGAAGCTATTGCGCGTGGGCCTTTGGCCCAATAGCCGAACCCTAAACAACCTCAAAAAAGGTAAGCGCGTTCTTTTCTGCTTTATTCGCCCGCAGCTAGTTCTCTATCTCAAAGGCACGCCCCGCTATATCGGTTTCGACCCCCAGGCTGGGGTGGAACGAGTCGAAATCGTAATCGATAGCGCTGAAAGCGACGAGCATCCCGGGATGCCGGTAACTCACGGTATCGGATTTTCCTGCGATCGCGAAGCGCGGAGCGCGATCCTGGAGCACTGGAATAAAGTTCTGGCGGCCCTGAAAAAAGCGTAACGCTCTCTTTGGGGCGCGGCTTGTTTCACATTGCTCGAAAATGTACGTCGCGCATGCCCAGGGTCAAGCTCTCACTCAACGGGGACGATTTTAAAGCCTCAACCCGCTGCTCGATACGACCTACGTTAAAACGGCTCAGCGGTTGTGCCCCAAGGGTTTTGTAGAATGCCGAGGGCGGGAATTGACCAGAAAGTCAAAGCGATCCAAAAAGAACGGACTGCGATGGCGAGCAGACGGGCGGTGCGCCGTCCAAAAGGAGACCTCTCCGGAAGAGATGGTCTGTTGCGCGGCCTTCGCACACCGCAAAGACGCTTTAAGCCTTGGTCGAGCTCGGCGACCGAACCCAATTTCACCAGGTCTCGGTTAAGGTCGGAGAAAAAAATGAGAACCAGGCTGAACGAATACGACTTCGAAAGGCTTCCGTACGGTCCCAAGATCGTTCGCTGGCGCAACACAGCCCAATGGCGTCGCAACACTCTTACAGGTACGGGGGAGAGCTTAATGGATTCGGATTTGCCCCGTCACATTGGGGGAAATATCTGAGCTGGGCCAAAAAGCGCTTGAGAAGAAAAACCCATAGCTCTGAACTATGCGACCTAAGCCCGTCGACGAGCGGACGTCTGCGGTCGACGGGATACCACACACCCATTTTCGCCATCGAGGTGATCTTCTTACTCCCTTGGCAGCGACCGCTCTGCCGCTTTTGCGAACGCCACAACAGACCGCGCTCATGACAATCATTCCGGAATCTCCTTGCTGCCCAAAGGCGCTGTCCACGAATCGTAGGAGGCCAATTTAGAGGCCCACTAAAGCTTGTTTTTAGAGGCGTTGCCTGGAAAGATGAAGCATGATTGTGGGGGATAATCTCAGCTTAACGATAAGGCGAAGAGTTTAAAGATAAGGTAAAATGTGTTCGAGTGAAATAAGCTCGATTTTGAAAGCAGCTCTGGACGGCAAGCGGCTTGAGGAGCGCGAGGTAGTAGCGCTTTTGGAGTGTCCGCAGGGCGAGCTCGAGGGGCTGTTGTGTGCGGCGGGGGAGCTTCGGGACCG
>JAJPIL010000019.1 GCA_021324755.1 Pseudomonadota bacterium | reverse complement strand
CGGTCCCGAAGCTCCCCCGCCGCACACAACAGCCCCTCGAGCTCGCCCTGCGGACACTCCAAAAGCGCTACTACCTCGCGCTCCTCAAGCCGCTTGCCGTCCAGAGCCCCTTTTATGATTTCAGCCAAGGCCATATTTTTCGGCGAATTCTTGTTGCGTTAGATTTCTGCAAACCGACGCTTCCATTGGTTACGTTTATAGGCTAACTTGACCGAGCCTGCAAACGTTCGTTTGCGCCGCCCGACAATGCCGACAGTGATACGAGGCAGTCAAGGTTGAGTAGGGTTGCGGCCGAAAACTGCCTAAGCGGTATTAAATCACGAACCTTGGCGTGCCGGGAACCCAGGGCCAGCGCGAGATCGTAGACACTGGCAGGAGTGGCACGGCTGATGTGGCTGCGGGCTTACCGAGGTCGCTTCTTGATCAGTACGCGGCGAACTGCCTCGAAGACGATCTCGTTGTTTTGATTGATGCCCCAGTGGCGGAAGCGAACCTCGCCGGCCTCGAAGTTCGAGGGCACGTTCGCTGGCGCTTCGTTTTTGTCTAGCACTTCGCTGAAAGCGTACAGCGTGTCACCGTGGAAAACCGGCGCTCTGAAGCGCACCTCGTCGAGGCCTAGTTCTGCTAGTGCATTTTCGCCCGTATCTTGCATCGCAAGTCCGATCACGAGGGCGGCAGTAACTCCGCCGAAAACGAGACGGCTCTTGTACGGCAGCGTAGCCGTTAAATGTTCGTTAAAATGAATTTGCGCCGTGTTCAGCACGAGATTCGTAAGGATGACGTTGTCAAACTCCGTGACGGTCTTGCCACGCGCGTGCTCAAAGACGTCCCCGACGTTGAAGTCTTCGAAATAGTTGTGCGTACCAGTTAGCGTTTTGACGTCCACGGCTACTCGATGCTCCCCAGAAGCCTGTTCGAGATTATGCGCAACTGAATTTCAGAGGTGCCTTCGAAAATTCTGGTCAGACGTGCGTCACGCCAATACCGCTCTACCGCAAATTCTTTCGTATAGCCATAGCCGCCGTGAATTTGCAGCGCGGCGCTGGTTACGCGCTCGGCCATCTCCGAGGCAAACCACTTGGCCATCGAAGCCTCCTTGTCGCACCGGCGCTTACTGTCCATTTCGTTGGCAACGAAGTAGGTCAATTGGCGCGCGGCCTCGATTTCGGTTGCCATCTCCGCCAGTTTGAATCGAATCCACTGAAACTCGGCGATCGGGCGCTTGAACTGAACGCGCTGCTTGGCGTACTCGATCGCATCTTCCAACGCGCCGCGGGCAAGGCCTATCGCGCGGGCTGCGGTATGGACCCGCGCAAGCTCAAGTCCGCTCATCATCGCGTAAAAGCCGCGACCCTCTTCGCCGACCAGAGCGGAGGCCGGAACACGGCAGTTTTCGAAATGAAGCTCCCAGGTTTTCCATCCGAAGTAGCCGATTTTGCGGATCGGCGAGCCCTTTACGCCTGGCGGAAGTGAACCCCTGGGTTTGAAGATGAGGAATTGGCTAATGCCGAGGTAGCGCCGCCGCTCGTCAGGCGCGGGCTGGGTGCGTGCAAAAAGCTGGATAAAATCGGCGCCGTCGGCGAAAGTGACCCAAGTTTTGCTTCCGTTGATCACCCATTCGTCGCCGTCGCGTACCGCCCGGCATGAGATCGACGCTAAGTCAGAACCCGCTTCGGGTTCCGATAGCGAGAAAGCCCCCAATAATTCGCCGCGCGCCATCGGCGGATAATACTTGCGCTTTTGTTCCTCGCTGAGGTCGCCCCAGATCCCGTTGCCTCGGGCGATTATGCTGGCCACGCTCATCCAGGCGCGTGCAAGCTCTTCGGTCACCAGCACATATTCGAAGGCCCCGAGGCCAAGCCCGCCGTACTCTTGCGGGATCAATATGCCGAAGTAGCCCATGCGCGCCATTTTCTCCCGCAGCTCCATCGGGATATCGCCCTGTTCTGGGTCGAGCCGATTGGCCAGCGGCAGCACTTCTTTCATCGCAAATTCGCGCGCCGTCTGCTGAATTAACTTTCGCTCCTCGGTCATGTAGCTCATGACAAGACGCTCTCCTAGGGCTTTTTTCGCTTTGGAATGAGATTTGTCCGCCGAAAATCGATTACCAGCTCGTCGCGCTGGTTGAAGCCCTCAGTATGCCAAGTTACGATCCCGCTGGTCGGATATTTGGATGACTCCCGTTTGTCGATAACCGTGCTGCGCGCGTAAAGCGTGTCACAGGGATAGACGGGCCGATGGAAGGTAAGCTTGTCCACCCCGAGAAACAGTCCCCCAGCCTCGCTCAGGTCTTCCACCGTAAGACCGAACACTACGAGAAAGACTAACATCGGATTGACGACTACTTGCGGATGGCCGTGGGCACGGGCGTACTCGGCATTGAAATACAACGGGTTGAAGCTTAGTGTGGCGGTGCTGAAAAGACTGTTGTCGCCTTCGTTGATCGTTCTGCCCCAATGGTGTTGGAAGACGTAACCAACGGTGAAATCCTCGTAATAGTGGCCTTTGGGGAGCTTTTTGGCCTTCTTTTGAAATTCATGAATCATTGGATTCGACTGCACGCAAAACCTACGCAAATATCAATATGCGCTGTGACGTCAGTATAGCGCGAGGGCGCTTGCCTCGCAGCTTGCTCGAGCGTTTACTTTCTCGGTTTCGTCTCTTTTCACTTAGCGATTCTGTCGTACGAAACTGGCAAACGTGAACGAAACAGGCAAACGAGCAACAGCAAGCCGCATCGACTTGTAACTCAAAACAAGGGTTTTTGAATTCGGCAAAAAACTCAAGAGTATAGCGGGCGTCGGTCCCAGCGGATACAATTTTCTCGTTAGCGGAGCAAAGGAAATGGATATAGTCGGTGGCTCTCAAGCGGCGGCTGGCCCGGAGGTTGGGGCTCAGGTCGAGTTCGAGTTGCAGCTTTACTTCTCGATGAAGCTAATTCGCGCCTTCGAGGAGCGGGTCTCGCGCCTTCATCGGCAAAACAAAATACTGGGCGGAGTATACTCCGGCGCCGGCCAAGAGGCGATCGTGACCGGCGTATGTACGCCGCTCCAACCGGACGACGTCGTGCTGCCGCTCCATCGCGACCTGGGCGTCTTCCTTTTGCGCGGCTGTGACCCCGGGCGCTTGATGGCGCAATTGATGGGAAAGGAGACGGGGTTTTCGCGCGGCAAGGATTCGTTCCTTCATGCGGGAGACCTCGAGCACGGGATCATCGGTTCGACTTCGATGCTGGGCTCGTCGTTGCCGGTAGCCGTGGGTGTGGCGCTTAAATTTCAGCTGCGGCGTGAAAAGCGTATTGCTGTGGCATTTTTCGGCGAAGGCACGTCCTCGCGAGGTGACGTTCACGAGGCCATGAATTTTGCCGGCGTGCGCAAGTTGCCGGTGCTTTTTGTGTGCGAAAACAACCGCTATGCCTACTCGACTCCGATCGAAAAGCAGATGGCGATCGAGAACGTGGCCGACCGCGCTGCCGCCTATGGCTTCAAAGGACACGTCTGCCCCGGTAACGACCTTTTGGCGGTGCTCCAACTAACAGAAAAAGTGGTTAAAAGAATTCGCGAGGGGAATGGTCCGGAACTTATCGAATTTAAAACCTACCGCTATCACGGACATAGCGAACATGACCCTGCACTTTATCGCAGCAAGGAAGAGCTTGTGGCCTGGGAAAGCCGCGACCCGATACAGACTTACGAGCTTTACCTGCAGAGAAAGGGACATGATCTCGCGGCCGTGCGTGAACAAATCGACCAGAAGGTCCAGGCCATCATCCAGCGTGCTGTCGAGTTCGCCGAGCAGAGCCCCTATCCGCGTCCCGAGGAGGCGTTGGAAGACCTTTACGCCACCCCGGTAGGGCGCGGCGTGGAGGCGGCTGCTAAAAAATCTTCCTAGCTGAAAGGCAGAGTTAGCCGTGGAAGTGACCTACGTTAAAGCAATCAATATGGCTCTGTTCGAGGAGATGCGCCGCGACGAGAACGTCTTCGTCATGGGTGAGGACGTGGCTGAGTTAGGCGGCGCGTTCAAGGTCACCGAAGGCTTGCTCGAAGAGTTCGGGCCCGACCGCGTTATCGACACACCTATCGCGGAATCTCTAATCGTGGGCGCTGGAGTCGGGGCAGCAGTGATGGGGCTTCGGCCGGTGGTCGAGATGCAGTTTGCCGACTTCATATCGTGCGCCTTTGACCAGATCGTCAATATGGCCGCGACTTTCCGGTATCGCCACGGCGGACAAGTCTCTTGTCCACTTGTGATCCGAGCACCCGCGGGCGCGGGCGTTCACGGCGCGTTGTTCCATTCACAGAACCCTGAGGCGTGGTTTACGCGCGTTCCGGGTCTCAAGGTGGTGGCTCCGGCCACGGCTTATGACGCCAAAGGGCTGCTCAAAAGCGCGATTCGTGACGATGACCCGGTCATCTATTTCGAGCACAAACGTTTGTATCGCAGTATCAAGGAGGATATCCCAGAAGGCGATTTTTTGGTGCCGATCGGCATTGCCGAGACAAAACGAGAGGGGCGCGATCTCTCGGTTATAACTTACGGCGGATGCCTGCATTACGCTTTAGATGCGGCCCGGATCGTGGAGAAAGAAGATGGGCTTTCGGTCGAAGTGCTCGATCTAAGGACGCTGTTGCCGCTCGACCGCGAGGCGATTCTGGCCACCGCCAAGAAGACTGGCAAGGTAGTGATAGCGCACGAGGATCGCCTCACGGGCGGCATCGGCGGCGAGGTCGCGGCGATCATCGCGGAGCATGCTTTTGACTATCTCGACGGGCCTATCGTACGAGTCGGGATGGCCGATACGCATAACCCGTTCAGCCCGCCGCTCGAGGAATTCGTGCTGCCGAACACCGACAAAATTGTGGCGGCGATTCGTCGGCTCGCTGCCTACTGAAAATAGGCGTAATTATGGCGATCGAGATTGTCATGCCCCAGATGGGGGAGAGCGTAATCGAAGGAACGGTAGCCAAATGGCTCGTCAAAGAAGGCGACGTCGTGCGCGAGGGTCAGCCGCTTCTGGAGTTCTCGACCGACAAGGTCGACACCGAGATCCCGGCGCCGACCGACGGCGTAGTGGCAAAAATTCTGGTGCGCGAAGGCGAGACCTTGCCGGTAGGCGCTCGGCTCGCCATTTTGGAGCCGAAAAGTTCTGCCCCGCAGCCCACACCGCCACAACCTAAGACTAAAGATACGTTCGAAAGCGTAGTCACCGGGTCTGAACCACCGGCCAATTTAAACGTAGGAGTGAGCGGACCGACCGCCGGTCCGACAGAGCCGGTTCAGCCCTCTAGCAAGCCAACGACCGAAGGCGAGGCTCGCAGAGTGCCGTTTCACGAACAGCCACAACCGGAGCAGAGCGCCGTGGAACACCAGGAGCAGCCGCGGCGATGGTCGCCGGTGGTGATGAGAATGGCTGCCGAGTACGGCCTTGACCTCAGCAAGATTCCCGGTTCCGGGATCGGTGGCCGCGTAACCAAGCGCGACGTGTTGAATTACCTGGAATCGTTGCAGCGCGAGCAGAGTCAGCCAGCAACCTCGCCAAAGACGCCGCATCCTGAGACGGACGAGGCAGCCAAAGGAATCGAGGCGCCCCAGACGTCATCAGTCGAGCCCGCACCGGCACGTCAGCCTATTTACACCGTTTTTCGTCCGCCCACGTACCAACCCCAAGAGGGCGACATCGTTGAACCGTTTTCGCGACGGCGCAAAATTATCGCCGAACACATGGTCTACTCGAAAACCCACGCTCCACACGTGGGAATCGTCGCGCGGGTGGACATGACTAAACTTGTGCGCTTTCGTGAGGCCCACAAAGAAGCTTTTCGCGCGCGCGAGGGCTTCCAGCTTACCTTTTTGCCGATGGTTGCGATGGCCGCGGTCCGTGCGCTTAAGGAATTCCCGCGCATGAACGCTTCTGTGGTGGGCGACTCGCTCGTAATTCGCAAACAGATAAATCTAGGTATCGCGGTCGACAGCGATGAGGGCTTGGTCGTCCCGGTAATCAAGTCGGCGGACCAGAAGTCGCTTTTGGGGCTGGCGCGCGAGATCGAAGAGATGCGCCGCAAGACGCTCGAAGGCCGGCTTACGCCCGACGACCTCGCGGGAGGAAGCTTCACCGTGTCTAATCCGGGCCGCGAAGGTAACCTTTTCGGTTTTGCGATTATTAATCAGCCCCAAGTCGCGATCCTACGCATGGGGGAGATTCGTAAAGAGCCGGTGGTTGTCGAGGTAGATGGCGAGGACACGATCGCTATACGCTCCGTGATGTACCTGACCTGCTCGTACGACCATCGCGTAATCGACGGGGTGCTCGGCAACCGATTTCTTTATCGCGTGGCGCGTATTCTCGAGACGGCGGAGTTCGAACTTTAATAAAAGAGAAGCATCCCTAGCTCGCGACCCAACGGAGCTTTTGGGCGTAATTGCACGACCCGACAAGTTAGGTCCTCGCCGAAAACCGTACGCTGGGAGAGCTTACGCCGACAAATGCCCCGTGAACAAGTCGGCACTCGCATGGTATTGAACGCGATCGTCTGGGCTCGGCGGACAGGCTGCTTTGACAATTGTCGGAAACGTTGCATGTTGCTGAAGGCGTTCAGAATCTGGTGAGAGCTAGAGTCTGCGGCCGCTGCGGGTCTGACGTGCTCGAAGGAGCTCACTATTGTCGCAGGTGCGGCTCACCGGTCAAGGAGTTCGAGTTAAAGCCCGAGTCGTGGCAGTACGAAGAGGTATCTGACCGCTCGCGTCTTTTAGCTTTGCTCCTGTGCGTCTTTCTGGGCTATCTCGGCGCTCACCGCTTTTACGTGGGCAAAAATTGGACAGGTCTCTTATGGCTTGTCACGGGCGGGTTATTTGGAGTGGGTTACATAGCGGATATCGTTTCGTTGTCGATGGGTAATTTTCGCGACAAGGAAGGGTTGCGCCTAGTATACTGGAGTGAAAAGTCAGGTGCGGATTAGTGGAGACTTGCGGTTTAGCCAGACGATGAGCGCACAGCATTGACTTGCGCAGGTCTCCCATGACCGCCGCAAGGATGCTTGTAGCGTCGATGGTAGTCGTGTATCGGCTTTCGCGCGAACCGTAATTCGCTGCCCCTGTGGAGCTCAGAAGCTGTTTCGACTTAGCGATAGTCAAAGCAAAGTTGTGGCGCGCAAGGAGTGTGAGTTGCCATGAAAGCGATGGCCGTCTTTAATCCTGGCCCGATAGAACAGGAGCCGCTTCGAAAAGTCGATGTGGAACCGCCAGAGCCCGGGCCGGGCGAAATTTTGGTGCGCGTCAAAGTTTGCGGCGTTTGTCGGACAGACCTTCACGTGGCTGAAGGGGACCTGCCCGTTCACAAGCCTCGTGTTATTCCCGGCCATGAGATTGTCGGCGTAGTGGAACGATTGGGTCCTGGGGCTGATCGGTATTTGCCGGGGATGCGAGTTGGGATCGCTTGGCTGAGATCGACCTGTGGTACATGCAGATGGTGCACACAGGGGCGAGAGAATCTTTGTCCTGAGGCCAAGTTTACAGGTTACGACGAAGATGGCGGATACGGCGAGTACGCCGTGGTGCGGCAGGATTTCGCCTATCGGTTGCCCGACGCCCTCGACGACCGTGAGGCGGCGCCCCTTTTGTGCGCGGGGATTATCGGCTTTCGGGCTCTCAAACGGGCGCAGGTGAGACCTGGCTGTACGCTTGGGCTTTATGGATTCGGCGGCTCGGCTCATATCGCGATACAAGTCGCGAAGTATTGGGGATGTCGGGTTTTCGTGATGAGCCGTGGCGAACGCCATCGCGAACTTGCTCGCGCGATGGGTGCCGATTGGATCGGCACGGCCGCCGACAAACCGCCAAGCTCGCTTGACGCGGCGATCCTGTTTGCGCCAGTAGGCGAGCTCGTGCCACCAGCGCTCGAAGCTCTGGCGCCCGCCGGCATACTAGCCATCGCAGGCATCCATCTTACCGACGTGCCCCCGCTCAACTACACGCGCCATCTGTTCTTCGAGAAAGAGCTGCGCAGCGTAACCGCGAACACGCGCGCCGATGCCGAAGAGTTTCTGGCGCTGGCCGCAAAAATTCCGATCCGCACGCAAACGATGGCCTTTCCGCTCGAGCAGGCGAATCAGGCGTTGCGGATGCTCAAAACCGATCAAATTAAGGGCGCCGCAGTCCTGGACGTGGCCTGCTAAAGGTAGTTCTCGGCCACCGATAGGCTCTCGACGTGCAATTGACGCGCCGCCCGTGAAAACCGGCACCGTGTAGATTCGACGAGGGTTTGTGGTGCGCCTTGAAGTGAGCGCCGAGATTCGCAAGTTTTGCTTCTGTGTGATGAGGTGTACTATTAGAAATGGTGAGCCTTGATTGGCCGGAATTTCGAGTGCGACGGCAAAGCATGGCTCGCAGAAGCTTTAATTTCAGGCTGAGCATACCGAGGAACTGGCGATGAGAAACGGAAGCGTAAGCGTAAACGGAAAAGGGGAAGAGGCCTTGTTGGGCGATAGCGCCATTCTTACAAGGCTTGACAAGGCGATCGCTTGGGCCCGCAAGTTCTCCATTTTTCCGTACCCTTTTGCTACCGCTTGCTGCGCCATGGAATACATGTCGTTGTCGATGACCCCATACGACATCGACCGCTTCGGCGCCTTGCTGCCTAGGTTCACGCCGCGTCAGGCTGACCTTTTGATGGTGATCGGCACGGTTACGGTTCGGCAGGCGCCGATCCTGCGACGCGTGTACGACCAGATGGCGGAGCCGAAATGGGTTATGGCCTTCGGGGCATGCGCCTCGACAGGTGGCTTTTACGATAACTACTCGACGCTGCCGGGAATCGACCGGATCATCCCCGTGGACGTGTATGTCCCAGGCTGCCCGCCACGGCCTGAAGCTGTGTTGGACGCCTTGATGGCTTTGCAGCGTAAAATCCAAGGCGAAAAGCAAAAACTTTTCTCCCGCTGAATGAAGGCCTAAGCCAACCACTTGCCCACAACCTCGGCTCGAGGAGAGTTAGATGGAGCGAATTCTTTCGCGTTGGGTCGATATCCCGAATTTGCGCGATATCGAAGTGTACGAGGCGCATGGCGGATATCGAGCGCTTCGCAAAGCGCTGTTCGAGATGACGCCCGAAGAAATAATCGAGGAGATAAAAGCCTCTAATTTGCGCGGACGTGGGGGCGCGGCCTTTCCCACCGGCGTAAAATGGAGCTTTATTCCCAGAAATTCGGAAAAGCCGGTCTACGTAGTGTGCAACGCGGACGAAAGCGAACCTGGCACGTTCGCCAACCGCTATCAACTCGAAAACGACCCGCACGGCGTAATCGAGGGCGTGTTGATTTGCTGTCGCGCGGTGAACGCCCATACCGCTTATATCTATCTGCGCGGCGAATTTGCGTTACAGAAGCGGCGTCTCGATGAGGCCCTGGCCCAGGCGCGTGCCCGCGGTTATATCGGCCGCAACATAATGGGCTCCAATTTCGACGTCGAGGTTTACACCCATCGCGGTGCCGGCGCGTACATCTGCGGCGAGGAAACAGCACTGCTTGAATCGCTCGAAGGAAAACGCGGTTACCCCCGCAACCGTCCACCCTTTCCCGCCACTTACGGGGCATTCGGATGTCCCACAGTAGTCAACAACGTCGAGACGTTGTCCAACGTCCCCCATATCATCGCGCGCGGAGCTCAATGGTACCGCTCGATCGGACCCGAAAAGAGCCCCGGACCGAAGCTTTTTTGCCTCTCCGGCCATGTAAATCGCCCAGGGCTTTATGAGCTGCCGATGGGTTTTCCGCTCAAGGACATGATTTACCGCGAAGATCTCGGCGGCGGCATCCTGGGCGGCAAGAAACTTAAGGCGGTCATCCCGGGCGGCAGCTCTTTTCCGGTATTTACCGCCGAAGAGGCGCTTAAGGTCAACATGGATTTCGAGTCGGTGCGGGCTGCAGGTTCGCTGATGGGCACGGGCGGCGTGATCGTCATGCACGAAGACACGTGCATGGTCGACGCGCTCAGAACCATCGCCCGCTTCTACCATCACGAGTCCTGCGGCCAGTGCACGCCGTGTCGCGAAGGCTGTTCGTGGATCGAAAAACTGATGATCGACCTCGAAGAAGGACGAGGCACGATGGAAGACCTCGACCGGCTGATCGACATAGCGAGCAACATGGAGGGCAACACCATATGCGTGCTCGCCGACAGTCTGGCGATGCCGGTTAAAAGCTTTGTGCCCAAGTTCAGGGACGAATTCGAGGAGCACGTGCGACTTAAACGTTGCCCTTTTAAGTTTTCGGCGAAGTTCGTCTCTTTTACCTCGTCGGAGCGACCCTCCTCACATGCTGTCGACGGTCTGTCGTCTAGCTAAGCCTTTGGTTCGCTCAGGAAAGTTGCTTTTAGCTACGGGCTAACGTCGATGCCTAAAGTCACAATAAATGGCCAGCAACTGGACGCGCCGCAAGGGATTAATCTCATCCAAGCGGCGGAAATGCTCGGGATCGAAATTCCCCATTACTGCTACCATCCGGGCCTTTCCATAGCGGGTAACTGCCGCATGTGCCTGGTAGAGCTTCAAGGAGTGCCGAAGCTCCAGATCGCCTGCAACACCAGGGTAGCGGAAGGAATGGTCGTTCACACCGAAAGCCCAAGGGTGAAAAAGGCGCAGGCGGCGGTTCTTGAGTTTTTGCTTCTGAATCATCCGATCGATTGCCCCGTGTGCGATCAGGCGGGCGAATGCAAGCTCCAGGATTACTACATGGATTATGACCGCCAGCCCTCGCGCTTTCCGCTCGGTAAGAAAAACAAGAAAGGCAAGGCGTTGGATATCGGGTCCGGGCTGATGCTCGATCAAGAGCGCTGCATCCTGTGCGCTCGGTGCACCCGCTTTTTTGACGAAGTTACCCGTACCAGCGAACTTGCGATCTTCGAGCGCGGAGATCACTGTGTGGTGGATACATATCCGGGGCGCAAAGTAAACAATCCGTATGCGCTTAACGTTGTCGATATCTGCCCGGTTGGCGCGCTCACCGAGAAAGAGTTTCGCTTCAAGATGCGCGTCTGGTATCTCCACCGCACGCCGTCGGTTTGTGGCGCCTGCGCGCGAGGCTGCTCGATCGACATCGACCATCACCGAGGGCGTATCTACCGCTACAAGCCACGCTACAACCCGAACGTCAACCAGTGGTGGATGTGCGACGAGGGTCGGCACTCTTTCAAGCTGCTCCAAGGAGAAAATCGGCTGCTTAAGCCGCGCTATCAGGCCGACGGACGCTTAGCTACGGAGGGCTGGGATACGGCTATCGCCCGCGCCGCGGAGCGAATTCGCGGCTGTGCCAGTCAGTATGGACCTAACGCGATCGGCGCCTTGGTAAGTGCGCAGGCGACTAACGAGGAGATCTTCGCGCTCAAGCGTTTCATGGCCCGGGCGGTCGGTTCGACCGTGGTCGGAGGTGTAAGCTGGACGCCCGTCGGTGCAAGCCCGGACGATAACTTCCTGATTCGCGGCGACAAAAACCCCAACACCGCCGGTCTTAAGGCGATGGGATTGCTGGAAAACGGTTTGGGGTGGGTCGCCGGGCTGGTCAGGCGCGGTCAAATTAAGGTCCTAATACTTTTGCGATGCGATCCAGTGAGGATTTTGGGTGAGTCGGAGTTTATGGCTTGGTTTGGCGCGCTTGATCATCTAATCGTGCTCGACTGTATTGCGACTCAGACCATGGCTTTCGCAAATCAAGTGATGCCGATCGCGGCGTACCCTGAGCTCGATGGGAGCTTTACCAATTTCGAAGGCTGGGTTCAGCGATTAAGGCCGGCTTTTGATCCTCCTGGCGAGGCGCGCCCGGCGCTCGAGGTGATCGGCGCGTTGGAACGGGAGCTACTTAAGGTCGAGTGGAATTACTCAGCTGCTTCGGTGTTTGCCGAGCTGGCGCAGGCCGAGCCCGCATTTGAGGGATTGACCCTGGAGGGCTTGGGTGCGCATGGAGCTCGAATCGCCATGTCGCGTAACGGCTCGGGGCCTTGAGGTCGACGACTGAGCTCAAGTGCTACCAAGGATGAAGTTTCGTGCTCTTGTCGGCTACTTTTCGGGTTGGCTAAGGAAGCAGGAGACTGGCCAAGCGAAGGCCGAACTTGTGGGCGAGCGATCTTATAGACGGCCTGCTTAAGTCGAAACAAGTTCGCTTGGTCCGTTCAAGCATGAACTCGCGAAGTCTTGCGAGGATGCGTTTACAACAAGACTTTCGCTTCCGATTCCACCAGGAGGAAAATTAGGAGGAAAAAGGATGCGCGCTATCGTAATCGGCGCCGGGGTGGTCGGCAGTGCTATCGCATGGCGGCTTGCCTGGGACGGAATCAAAGTCGAAGTCCATGACCGCGGAGCCTTGGGCAAAGAGGCCTCTTGGGCCGCAGCCGGCTTCATGGCGCCCCAAGCTGAGGCTGATGGCCCCGGGCCATTGGTGAATTTCTGTGTGGAGGGTCTTAAATACTTCGATTCGGTATATCCGCGCCTGGTAGCCGAAAGTGGAGTCGAGGCCGAATACAACGGGGGCGGCGTGCTCTACGTGGCGCTTAATGAGGAGGAAAAGAGAGAGCTTGAAGGACGCCTCGAATGGCAAAAAAACGTCGGCCTCAAGCAAGCCGAGGTTCTAGACAACAGCCGGGTGCGGGAGTTCGAACCAGCGCTCTCCCCGCAAGTTGTTTGTGCTCTATATTTTCGAGATGAAAAGGTCATAGATAATCGCAAACTGACTGAGGCTTTCATTCGCGCCGCGCTCAAGGCGGGCGCGGTCTTTCATGCCTGTTCGGCAGTGGAAGAGATTGTGATTCGCGGCGGGCGAGTAGCTGGTGTGAGGCTCGGCGATGGCATGATCAGGGAGGCGGATTTAGTTGTAAACGCTGCTGGTGCCTGGGCCGGTGCGCTCAAGGGATGTGAGGCCGATCGGGTCTCGACTCGCCCGGTGCGGGGTCAAATTTTGTGTTTTGAAGCTCCTCCTGGGAAGCTTCGCCACGCTGTGATCGCCCCGCGTGGCTACGTTGTGCCTCGCGCCAATGGGCGTATCCTTGCGGGAACTACGCGCGAAGAATCTGGTTATGACAAGAGCGTCACGCTGGAGGGAATAGCGAGCATCGCCAACACGGCGCGAGCCTTGTTGCCTTCCTTGGGTTCGATTCCTTTGCGAGAACTTTGGGCTGGCCTGCGGCCTGCGGCTCCCGACTTGTTGCCGGTCATAGGCCCATCGCCCACGCTCGAAGGGCTCTACTACGCCACTGGGCATTACCGCAACGGTATCCTACTCGCAGCGCTCACGGCGGAAATCATAAGCCAGCTCGTCGCTGGCAAACCGCCAGCAATTGACCTTACGCCTTATTTGCCGGCGCGCTTTGCGTCCGCGAGCGGTTAAAGACGGCAGCTTTTACTCTGGTTGCAAAACAACCGTTGCCTTTGCTTGCGCGAGGAGCTTTAGTGACCTTGAGAATGTGGTCGCATCTGTAAGGCGCTTGCCTTTGGAGCATGAGCGATGGAACGATTTTGCACGCTGGTGTTGATCCGAGACCTGATGTTTAGGTCAAAAATCGACGCCATAGCTGAGGCTCTCGGTACGCAGGTGTATTACGGCGCCGACCTGGCCAGCGCGCGCTCGTTGCTCGATCAAGTAAGACCGCATCTTGTCCTGACCGACTTGTCCGACCCAAATTTCCCGCCGTCCGAAATTGCCAGTCTGATTCGGGAAAAGGCTCCCGAGGCGATACTTGTAGGATTCGCTTCGCATGTCGAACTCAAGGCGTTGGACTTGGCCCGCCGCGTCGGCTTCCGAAAAGTTTTCTCGCGCAACGAATTCTCGATGAAACTTCCAAACCTGCTTGCCGACCCGAACAGTGCCGTCTGAACTATCGCCGAATTTCAAGTGCCCAACGACATTTGCGTGACATTTTCTAGCCCGCAGTTCGCCGTCTAGGCTTCCCTGACCTCGCGGCACGGCTTCTCCGACGTAAGTTCCTGATTCGTTTGGTCGCACCGTGTTAGCGTCTTTGTGCGGGGTGCTAAGTTCGAATCATGGCCGTCCCATAGCGGTTTCACATGATTTCGCCGACAAGAACGTGCGTTATTCCATCCACGCGCGGGTCTGGATGGCATAACGTTTTGAATGTCGCTTTTATATTTTGCAGCGACGTTTTCTGGCGCTCCACAGTGAATCTGGGGAAAAATTACCTTGTTCGAAACGAGGCGACATGCGCTAACTTTTCGAATGCAACTAAGAGTCGGCGCATGATGTCTGGGTGGTGCTTGTTTTGCTGGAGTAGCCTCTTGCGTTATCCGTGCCGGTATGGAAGCTTCCTAAGTCGAGGTTCAGCTGCTGCGCTGGTTGGGTCATCCGTTGGCTCTGGCTTGTTGCTAGGAGCGTAACGCGTTATCGACAGCGCAGAGTGAGAAGCGATGCGTCATTAGGGGCTTGCGTGAACGGACGCAGCGAAAACGCGGCCGAACAGCGCGTGGCTTTGGGGGAGCATTCCCGTGGTACGCAAAGCACGAGCTGAAAGAACGTGCTCAAAGCTGGATGACCTCAGCTCACCGATCCCAGGACGACTTTTAACAAGCTCATTCGGAGCGCTGTTTGTCGCCTTTGTTCTTTGTTTGTGTCGACCCCCGCAGGCGTTGGCTCAGAACTCGATGGACCCGCAGGAGCAGGCAGCCTTGGACGGTGCGATTACTGGCGCTGTCGTGGGCACCTACACCGCGGCCTGGGCGGTTTTCGCGCAAGGGGCGGGCGGTGGCCGCTCGAGCGCATTGCCCTGGATGGCAGCGGGTCCCATTTTGGGCGGGCTCGTGGGAGCAGGCACTTTTTATCTGATAGCCGAGCGATGGCCCGGTCTATGGACGACGCAGCCGAGTGCTCAGAACGCTTCGCGCCCAAGTTTGCTGAATCCGTCATGGAGCAACTACGATCTGGTTCGCCCGGTCGCCGGCCAGTTCGATATCCAACTGGAGAACATGTTCGGTTTTGTGGGTCCCGGTGGCGAAAGTTTGGTTCGAGTTAGAGAATTTGCCGTTAACGGATCGGGCCTTCACTTCTCTTATTTGGGCATTGACACTGCGCTGATGCCCACAGTGGACGTTCGTTATTGGTTCGACAGTGTCAACGCAATCCATTTCCGTTTCCGCTATACCGATATCGGCGGAACTTCGGTGCTGGTCAGGCCAGCATTTTATAACGGCGCGCTTATGGCTCCGGGGCCGATTCATACCGACCCCTCGGAATGGTACTTTTTCGGCCTTTACTACGAACGGCGCCTAAATCCGCTGATTGGGTACCTTTTCCAGAAATACGAAGATATTCTGCCGTCGTTTTTGCGAGGATGGGACATACGCGGGCGCCTGGGTCTCGAGTACAACTACATATACTTTACCTTTGACCACGGACATGCCCCAGTGGTGCCAAACTTTCCGGGTGGGGCGGAAACAGCTGAGGATTTTTATCATCAGTCGATGCCGCTGCCGACGATCGGGATGGAGGCTATACGCTGGATAGGTAAGCATTTTATCGTTTGGAGCTCGGTGGAAGGAAACTGGATTAATCGCTGGAACTCTTTGCGCAACGAGGGCGGCACGATATGGGCGTCACAGAATGGAATCGAAGCGCACCTTCGACTTTACTATGTTAATTACGACTGGCTGGGGCCGTTTAAGCCGATGGCCGGCTTCTTCGTTTATCGCTACTCCCAGCTCGAAGATTCACCCCAAGACGGCAATTATCTTAGATGGATAGCCTACGGTCCCGAAATCGGCATGATGGTCAACTTTTAGCTAACCCTCCCGTAGTTTATTTGCGACTAAACGCTTGAGCTTTAAGCCTGATCTTTTGGCTGCCTGCCATCTGAACCGTGCCGAGCGCCATTTTGACCTGTTGTGGTGTCTTGGTCTGAATTGGTTTTTAATGCGAAAACTGCGGCAAAATGCTCTAAGTCGGTGCCGCTTGGCTAACCAAGGTCGAATCGAACGCTTGGAGGTTTGCGACGACGCACAATATCCTTTTTGGCGAAGACCAAAGCTTCTAAGATACCATTTTTTAACTTTCAAGACGCCCGGGTTGCGCTACTGAGTTGTATAAATCGAAAGCGATGGACGATGCGCTCGCTGGATTTCATTCGTTAGTGCGCCGTTGGTTCGCCGCGCGTTTCCAGGCACCGTCGCCGATCCAGCGGCTTGGCTGGCCGGCGATCGGAGCCGGTCATGACACCCTTCTGTGTGCCGCAACCGGCACCGGAAAGACGCTCGCAGCGTTTCTTTGGGCGATCGATCGGTTGGTTCGGGAAGCGGAAAGCGGAGCGCTTAAGGACGCGGTTTCGGTGCTCTACGTGTCGCCGCTCAAGGCGCTGGCGAACGACGTCCGAATTAATCTCGACGAGCCGCTCAGGGGCATATGCGAGATCGCCAGAGCCGAAGGGCGAAGTCTGCCGGAAATTCGCGCAATGGTCCGGACCGGGGATACGCTGGCTTGCGAGCGCCAGGCGATGGTCAAACGGCCCCCGCATATTCTTGTTACCACCCCAGAATCCCTGTTTATTCTGCTTACCTCGAAGCGCTTTCGCCAAAAGCTTGCCCAGGTTCAGTTCGTGATTGTCGACGAGCTGCACGCGCTAGCGGGAAACAAGCGCGGCGCTCATCTAGCGGTAACCCTGGAGCGTTTGGAGGCGCTGGTTAGAGAAACCGTCGGCGTGCGTCCGACAAGAATCGGCCTTTCCGCGACTCTCAACCCCATCGAAGTGCTCGGTGAATTTCTGTGCGGCGCCGAAATGGGGCCTGGCGGCGCTCGGATAGTGCGTCCGTTTAGATGCGTTCAGGCGCAATCCGGTGCTCGGGCGCTAGATCTCCAGGTGGTTGCACCAGGGCCTGAAGTTGGTCCGCTCGCAACCCATAAACATTGGGAGGCAACTTACGACGAGCTTGCCAAACTCATAAAAGAGCACCGTACAACCTTAGTTTTTACTTTAAGTCGAAGGTCGGCGGAGCGAATTGCCCTTAATCTGCAGAAGCGTTTAGGCCCCGACGCAGTGATGGCCCATCATGGGAGCCTTGCGCGCCAAGAGCGCCTCAAAGCCGAGCAGAAGCTAAAGCGCGGCGAGCTAAAAGTAATTGTCGCGACTTCGTCGCTCGAGCTCGGCATCGACGTTGGCTCGGTGGAGCTGGTCTGCCAGATCGACTCTCCGAAATCTATCTCCGCGGCCATCCAACGCATCGGGCGTTCGGGCCACGTGCTCGGGGGCGTACCCAAAGGGCGTTTCTTTGCGCTTACGGCGGAGGACTTGCTCGAATGCGCGGCGGTCGTCAGAGCGATCAAGCATGGGCGGCTCGACGAAGTCGAGATACCGCGCGGATGTCTTGACGTTGCCGCACAGCAGATAGTGGCGATCGCCGCGGAGCGGGGCGAAGTGAGCGAAGGCGAGATTTTGAAAATTTTGGGCGGAGCCTACAACTTCAGGGAGCTCGACCTTGCAGGCTTGAGGCGGCTATTGTTCGCCATGGCGCAGGAGACGCCAAATGCCGTTCGCGGAAGCCAGCCACTTATCTTCTACGACGCCGTCAACGGCCGGGTCCGGTCACGAAGAAGTGCGCGCATGGTCGCGATCACCTGTGCTGGCACGATTCCTGACCCCGGTAATTACGACGTCGTGATCGAATCCGAGGGACGAAAGATCGGTGAGGTCGAGGAGGATTTCGCCCAGGAATCGTCTCGTGGAGATGTGTTTGCGCTGGGCTCGATGGCGTGGCAGATTCAGAGGCTTTCGCGCGGTCGGTTGCTGGTCGAAGCGGCTCCAGGAATGGCGCCGACGTTGCCGTTCTGGCATAGCGAGGCCCTGGGTCGAAGCCTTGCGCTGTCCGCCGAGCTGTGTGAGCTGCGCAAAGAGATACTTGCCCGGTCAAGCGACGAGTCCGGCGCGATTCGATGGTTGTGCCAGGAATGCGCGATGGAGGAAAGCGCGGCTCGCCAGGCACTCAACTACGTGCGCGCAAACCGGGCTGTCTTGGGGGAACTCCCGGACTTTCGCACGCTCGTTATCGAGCGCTTCTTCGATGGTCTCGGCTCAACCCAGCTCGTAATCCATTCGCCTTTCGGCATGCGTTTTAATCGCGGCCTGGGGCTTGCGCTTCGCAAGCGACTTTGCCGTAGCTTCAACTTTGAAATTCAGGCTTCGGCCACGGACGATGGGGTGTTGCTTTCGCTCAACCAGCGTCACAGTTTTCCGCCGGACGAGCTTATAGCGATGCTGCCCGCGGATAGCGTTCGCGACACGTTCTGTCAGGCGGTTCTCGATGCTCCAATGTTCGAGACACGCTTCAGGCACGTGGCTGCCCGCGCCTTGAGCTTAAGACGCAACAGCGGCGGAAAGCCCGTCCCAGTGTGGGTTCAGCGGCTTCGCGCCCAGGATCTGTTGGTCGCGCTCTTCCCCCAGCAACAGGCGTGTTTCGAAAACCGCCCCCTGAACGTACCGTTGCCGGATCACTTTCTAGTTACCGAAACGCTTCGCGAGTGCATGGAGGAGGCGGCCGATATCCCAAAGCTCGAGGCTTTCTTAAAAGCACTTGAGGCCGGAGAAGTCAAAGTTAAGTTCGTCGATACGCTTACGCCCTCATTGATAGCCCATCGCCTGTTGCTCGCGTGGGATTACGCTTTCTTGGATGACGGCGAGCGCGCCAACCGCCGCTCGCGGACAGTTGCGACCAATCGCGCGCTGATCGAGCAGACGCTTCAGCGCGGAAACCTGGCCGGGCTTTTGGACCGCGAAGTTGTAGAGCGTGTCGAGCTCGAAGCCAGCGGACGTGACAAGCGATATAAAGCCCGCGACGCCGATGAACTTTACGAGCTTTTGAGGCGCCACGGGATGCTCTCGCGCGAAGCTCTTGCCGAGCGGGCAGGCGAGCTGGCCCAAGTTCATATCGAAGCCTTGGAACGGGAGCGGCGAATTACAGCGATCGACCTCGGCGGCGGATTAGGCGAAAAGATCGTGGCAGTCGAGGATTTGCCCTTGATCCGGGTTGTTTATCCAAATGCGAGGCTCGAGGGCGGAAACGGCCCGGCGGAAGGTTCGCCCTCCGACGATGTGGAGATGCGCCAAGCGCCCGAACCGTCTGCCGAGCAGGCGACCGCCCGGTCGGTTGGGCGGGATGACGCGGTCGCAGAGCTGGTTCGTAGGGTTCTTCGAACCTCACGGCCGCTCGAAGAGCGAGAGGTCGCCGACCGTTTAGGCATAGAATTGTCCGAAGCGCGCAACGCCTTGCTCGCCCTTGAGGCTGCAGGCCACGTTTTTCGCGGGCGATACACGTCTGCGAGCGCTGAGCAATGGTGCGAGCGAACGAACCTCGAGCGAATTCATCGTTTGAGCCTCGAGCGCT
The DNA here is from genome assembly GCA_021324755.1 of Pseudomonadota bacterium. Lineage (GTDB taxonomy): Bacteria > Desulfobacterota > Binatia > Binatales > Binataceae > JAJPIL01. Next base: position 14,352 of record JAJPIL010000019.1, on the reverse strand, counting down.
TGCGCAAAACGTTCGAGCCTTGCGGGGAAGCTGATTTCGTTGACTTCCTTCTTCGATGGCATCACGTGGGCGGGCAGGGACTGGAGCCGGGAATTGAAGGTGTAGCCACGGTTCTGGAGCAGCTGGCCGGCTTGGCCTTCGTGCCCGAATTCTGGGAGGAGGCGATCCTTCGCGCTCGTATTGTAGATTACCGCAGCGAGTACCTGGATTTGCTTTGCGCCGGTGGGCGGTTTGGATGGTTTGGCGTTGCTGACGGCTCGGCGGCTGCCGACAAGCCGACCAAGGTTGCGATTCTGCCGCGTACGCCGACGTCGCCGTGGGTTGCAAGGTTTGTCGCTCGCGAGCCAGCGGAGAGCGATCTCCCCGTGTACCGGGCATTGATCGAAGGCGGTGCACAGTTTCTCGACCAATTATGCGCGCGCGTTGGATGGAGCGAGCAGGAAGTAATCGCCTCGCTTTTGCGCCTGGCGGCCGCTGGCCTGGTCGCAAATGATAGTTTCGCGCCTCTCAGGATGCCGGCCGTTGTAATTAAGGCCGGTGGTGGGCGCAAAAATCGACGGGGAATGCGAAAGAAACTTGCCGCGCTCCAGGCTCGTTTGCGCTTGTGCATGACCGGGAGATGGAGCGCGCTTGCTCGGGCGAACACAACTCAGAATACGCTTGCGCGAGATGGCCGTGAACTAGCTCTCTCGCTACTTTTTCGCCACGGGATCTTGGCGCGCGAGATGCTCGCCCTCGAAAACATAGATATAAAATGGGCCGAGCTCGGCGCCGAATTGCGCCGACTCGAATTTGCGGGCGTGATCCGCGCCGGATATTTTGTCCAGGGGCTTTCAGGTGAGCAGTACGCGCTGCCCGAAGCGTTAGAGGTTTTGCGGGCATGTCGCCATCGCGGTTCCCAATCGGCCAAGGTTCTGGCGCTGAGCGCTGCGGATCCGGCTAACCCGTACGGAATAAGTCTTCCGAGCCTGGGTGTGGCGCGCGAGCCCGCAAATATTGTCGCCTTCGCTGGTGGAAGACCCGTGCTTGCTTTAGCCGGCTCGGCGCTCAAGACGCTTTCGCCCACCGATGAGGGCCTTTTTGAGCAGGCCGTAACGGCGATCGTAGCGTTGCGGCGCAAGGTCAGAATTGTAACGATCGACGGTGAGCCAGCGCTCAGTTCCTCGCGCCTTGCGACACTTGCCGCGATGAGCTTTTACTCAGACGGCACGGCGTTGGTGTACAATGGACTTCCGGGACCGCCGCCTCGAGGTATCGCCTTTGGTCGGCCGATTTAAACCGGCGGCAGGAACGTGCGATGCATACCTAGTTAAGGCAACGTGGTGGTGGCTTCCGTGGGGCAACATGTCGTCAGCACACGGAACGCTTAAATTGGACAAGTTCGCAGGTAGTATCGGTTAGCAAAGCAACGAAAAGAGTCGTCTTCCGGCAAGGACAATCAAGAGGATAAGCGATGAGCAACGATAGCTTTGGCAGCAAAACCACGCTCAAGGTTGGGTATTTGAACTATATCGTCTGGAGGCTTGAAGCTCTGGAGAGGCGGGGTTTTTCGCTTCAACGGATGCCGTACTCGATCAAGGTGTTGCTCGAGAATGCGCTTCGGCGCGAGGACGGCAAAGTGGTGACAGCAGAAATGGTCGAAACGTTGGCGCGATGGCCGCACGGGGCTGGGCAGGCCGAGTTCTCTTTTATGCCCGCGCGGGTTATTTTACAGGACTTTACCGGCGTGCCTGTGGTCGCCGACCTCGCCGCTTTGCGCGACGCCGTCAAGCGTTTCGGCGGCGATCCGTCACGCGTCAACCCGCTCAAGCCCGTGGATTTGGTAATCGACCATTCGGTGCAAGTGGACGTGTTCGGCACGCCTTTAGCGTTGCAGCGCAACGTCGAGCTGGAATTCGACCGCAATCGCGAGCGCTATCTGTTTTTACGTTGGGGCCAACAGGCGTTCGACAATTTCCGCGTCGTTCCGCCCGGAACGGGAATCGTGCATCAGGTGAACCTCGAATATCTCGCTTCCGTGGTGTTCGTGTCTCCGAAAAACGAAGCATACCCCGACACGGTTTTGGGCACCGATTCACACACGACGATGGTCAACGGCTTGGGAGTCGTTGGCTGGGGAGTAGGAGGGATCGAGGCCGAGGCGGCGATGCTTGGATGTTCGCTTCCGATGTTGGTGCCCGAAGTAGTCGGCGTGCGACTGCATGGAGAGCTGCCTCCAGGAACGCTCGCCACGGACCTGGTGCTCACGATCACGCAGATGTTGCGGGCCAAGGGCGTGGTTGGCAAGTTTGTGGAGTTTTTCGGTCCCGGGCTTGACAGCTTGAGCGTGGCTGACCGGGCCACCTTGGGCAATATGGCGCCCGAGTACGGAGCCACTATAGGCTTTTTCCCGATCGACAGATTGACGCTCGACTACCTGCGTCAAACCGGTCGTCCCGCAGAACAGATCGCACTGGTGGAGGCTTACGCCAAGGAGCAAGGACTGTTTCGCACCCCCGATAGCGTCGAGCCGCAGTTCTCCGAGGTGTTGGAGCTCGACCTAGCCACGGTCGAGCCGAGCCTTGCCGGGCCGCGCCGTCCACAAGACCGCGTTACGCTTAAGAAAGCTAAGCGCGAGTTTCGTCGCGAGCTGGTAAAAGAGATGCAGGCCAGGGGCGTCAGCCTTGACAACCAGCAGGCGACAAAGTGGATCGATGCGGCCGACGTTGACGGCAACGTAGCTGCTCCTGGAGAGCTGGGGCGTCGCCTTACAGCTAATTTGAACGGCAGCTCGGTCGAAATCACCCATGGGTCGGTGGTGATCGCTGCTATCACTAGCTGCACGAATACGTCGAATCCGGCGGCGATGCTGGCCGCGGGATTGTTGGCTAAAAACGCCGTGGAACGAGGGCTCTCCACAAAGCCTTGGGTCAAGACAAGTCTTGCGCCCGGGTCAAAAGTGGTGACGCGTTATTTCGAGCGCGCTGGCTTGCTCCCATATCTCGAGAAATTGCGCTTCCATCTGGTGGGATACGGCTGTACGACCTGCATCGGAAACAGCGGGCCGCTAAACGAAGCGCTAATTAAGGTTATCCGGCAGGGTAACCTCGTCGCGTGCGCCGTCCTTAGCGGAAATCGCAACTTCGAGGGCCGAATCAACCCGGACACGCGCTTTGCTTACCTTGCCTCGCCGCCGCTGGTTGTGGCCTACGCCCTGGCAGGATCGATGGATGTCGACCTGATGCGGGAACCCCTGGGGATCGGAGCTGACGGAAGACCTGTGTGGCTCAAGGACATCTGGCCCAGCCCCGAACAGCTCAGAGAAGCACTTGCCACTACGGTGGACGAACAGATGTTCCGCGAAGAATACAGTAAAGTGTTCGAGGGTGACGAGCGATGGCAAGCGCTTACCGTCAGCCCTAGCGAGTTGTTTCCCTGGCAGGAAGAGTCGACTTACGTGCGCCGGCCACCGTTTCTCGACGATGTGCCGCTTAAGCCAAACCCTCCGGCGGACATTCGCAACGCCCGAGTGCTGGTGATGCTCGGCGATAGCGTCACCACCGACCACATCTCGCCGGCCGGCTCAATACCACCGGATAGCCCTGCAGGCCGATATTTGATCGAGCGGGGCGTGAGCCCCAAAGATTTTAATTCGTACGGGGCTCGCCGAGGTAATCACGAAGTAATGCTTAGAGGCACGTTCGCGAACGTGCGCCTGCGCAACCTATTGGTTCCGGGCGTGGAAGGCGGCTTTACCCTCCATTTCCCCGATGGGGAGAAGACCACGATTTTCGAGGCCGCCGAGCGTTATCGTGCGGAGCGCGTTCCGCTGCTGGTAATCGCCGGCAAAGAGTACGGCTCGGGCTCGTCGCGCGACTGGGCGGCAAAAGGCACCCAGCTTTTGGGAATTAAGGCCGTTATCGCCGAGAGCTACGAGCGAATTCATCGCAGTAACCTGGTTGGGATGGGCGTGTTGCCGCTTCAATTTATGCCGGGGGAAAACCGCGAGACCTTGGGGCTTAAGGGTAACGAACTTTATTCGATCGAGGGGCTGTCCTCCGGAATCCGCAGAGGACAACATCTCAAAGTTCGCGTACAGGAAGATGGTCGCGAGCGGGAGTTCACGGTGAAGTTGCGCGTCGATACGCCCGAAGAGGAGGAATACATGCTTCATGGCGGCCTCTTGCCGTACGTGCTGCGTCGATTGCTCGCAGAGGGTTCTTAAGAAGCCTGGCTAAGTTGGCGCCTGCCACACATGCCAAGCCGATGTGCGGGGGTCACAACCCGAGTCGCGGGAGTCGAAAAAGAACGCTTTATCCCCAAAGAGTGATAAGTTTTGACGCGGCCCACTAGGACAAGGGCTCAAAATTCTTTTCTCGGACGCCCCACGACGTGACGGGTCCCACCGTTAGGCCGGCGAAAAGGTCGGACTGTCTAGTGGGATCGCCACGCCTGTCTTGCGCGACGCGTAGCGCGACAAAAGACGCATCGCTGACGGCGTCACGTCAGCCGCAGCCTCGGGACGAAAACCCTCTTGTTCGGCACCGCGCCGGCGCATAATGGCGAACATCGAGAGACGATGAAGCGCGGCTACGGCTTGACAGTAGCGAAAACGCTCGAAGTCGAGTCGCGCCATCGAATGGTAAAGAGCGATGTAGAGCGTGCTGAAGAAGCGGCGCAGCGTATTGCCGCAGATGTTTGCTGCTAGCCACCGCGGACGCTCGAAAGCGTACGAGGCCATAATCATAGCAGTCATAGCCGCGTCGAGATGGGGGTCGCCGATATCGGCAAATACCCAGTCGATAATCCCGGTAAGCCGAGTTCCGCTCACGATTGTGTTGAGCGGATGGTAATCCAGGTGCAAAAGGCTTCGTCTCGAGCTGACAAAGCGTGGCGCCCGCTCGAGCGCCCAGTTAAGGGCGCTTACCAGGTGGGGCAGGGGGCCCGACTCTACGCGCATCTTTACGGTGCGCAGCATCCGAAGCAACAACGGAGCGTCCCAACTGTCCCCAGGCGGCGCGAACGCTGGAGCGAGACGGTCAAGTCCGCAGCCTTTGATGTCGACCCGGTGAAGTTCTACATGGCCTCGCACGAACGCAAAAAAAGCCAAAGAAAAAGTGACGAAGGCCTTGGGAAAACTACGCGTGTGTAGCAACGGTCCCCCAGGCACCCGTTTCATGAGGAGAAAAGGCGCGCCAAGCGGTTCGGGGTCGGGTTCGAAACAATATGGCCTAGGAACCGCGCACCGGGTCCCGACCAGCGCGCGCAATATCTCGAACTCCCGTGCCCCCTTGTTCTGCCCGTCTTTGGCTTGGTAAAAACGCAGCGCAAGGTTGACACCCTTTGGAATATCAAACCTGGTCACTTCGCGACCAAGGACAATCTCAAAAACCGTCGTCTCCCATCCGTTGGCCAGCACAGCGCATCGCTCAACGGGGACCCCAAGATAACGCGTCATCCGCGTCGCTATCTCTGTTGCCTCAGCCATCTAATCCCCCGATGCTGACCTTTCAGCTTTAAGCTATTTCCTAGACCGACTCTCGATAAACGGGATGCATGAGCACCATTTTATAACTGACACTGGCGTCATTGTCATCTCCCGCTCATGATTGTGCAAACGGTCTAGTTAGGGCGCTTAGGAAGGTCGCGCATACTAGACGTAACGCCGTGCCGTTGTCGTTGAGCAAGAGGGGGCCTGCGGAATAAGTTATGCGCTTGGGGCGGCAGGTCGCTCATCGAATGATTCGAGAACAACGCAGAAAAATGCGCTTTAGCGATAGTTCCTGCTTGGCCACGGACCGGCACTTGGCGTATGCTTTAGTCGTGCCGCCACGAAATTATGGTCGACTAGGTAGTGTCTTGCAGCCAGACTCCTTATTAGTTTGGGATCTAAAAAGCGACCGCTGTGGCGGGCGAGAGCAGAAAGTGCGAATGCGGGCGTAACGGGCAGTGGAAAGACAAGCGTCAAAGAAGGCTATCGTTGTTCCGATCGATAGAGGTCGTCGGCGCCGTGCGCGAATCGCACCGCCGCCGCACGCCAACCAGAGAGAAAAGCGTTCCCGTCCCTTGGGATTGGCTGTCGCCGGGTTGGTTGCAATTACGGTTTTGGCTCTTGCCGTTCATATCGCCACCAATCGCCTGGCAGCTACGGGTCAGGTCGCTGCCGCGATGGGAACGGGGCTCGGCTTTCTGGTCGTGATCCTCGCGGTCGGGGCTCTTCTCTACTTGCGTCGTGCGGATTTCGGTTGGCGTGCGAGGCCCCGAGTTGGGCCTAGAGGACGAGGGCCGCGCAGCGGTGCCTTCGGGAGCTAACAAGCGATAGTCTGGTCGGAACGCTGCTGCTAAAGCCGAGCGAGTGTTTTGATCCCGAAAGTCGGGTGGCGTGCGCTCACACGGTTTCTTCGCCCAGCCGCAACTCCGTGCAGTGGGCCGTATTAGTTATGCCAGGCTGATGTCCTAGGGTCCTTTCGGTAGCAAGTTTGGATGACCGGCAAGAGGCGCGCTGACGGTTTTTACTTGTCGATGATTACCGCACCCGGTGGCGGAATGTGATGGCGCTGTTGGAGAGTTGAAGTTAGAAGCGGCCCGCGTTTGTCGGTGATGTCAATCGAGACTTCGACCGATAATCCAACGCGCAGTTGCTTGTCGGGTGGTACGGGGTCGTCGATAAGTATTTTTACCGGCACGCGCTGAACTACCTTTACCCAGTTCCCAGTTGCATTTTCGGGGGGCAACAAAGCGAAAGCTTGACCCGTGCCCTGAGCGATCGAATCCACGTGCCCGTGGTACACGTAGTTCGGGTAAACGTCCGCGGTAATCTCGGCTTTTTGTCCCACCCGTACATCGGTAAGCTGGGTTTCCTTGAAGTTGGCGGTTACGTACAGGTTTTTGAACGGCACTAGAGTCATTACGGGCTCGCCGGCCTCCAGACGATCTCCCACCTGGACTGTTTTATGAGTGACCACACCGTCAAGCGGAGCGTAAATCTTGGTATAGCTGAGGTTAAGACGGGCTGCGGTCAGAGCAGCTTCGGCTTGCTTGACGATTGGCCGCGCGTACCGCTCGTGGTCGCTCAAGCTCAAACCCAAGGCGGCGCGGGCTCGCTCCAGTTCGCGTTTACCCAAAGCTGCGTTTGCTTGGGCCACTTTGAGAGCGGTTAAAGCGTGATCGTAGTAGTCCTGTGAAACTACTTCCGCCTGCCTTAGTTTCTTGGCGCGCTCGTAATCGAGTTTTGCTTGACGAAGCTGTGATTCGAAAAGGCGTAAAGCTGCCTCAGCCGCGGCAACTGCGGCGAACTGTTCGTCGACCGTTTGTCGGGCGTTGTCCAGTGCCGCCTGAGCCTGTGCTACCGCCGCTGCGTAATCGCGCGGGTCAAGTTCGAGCAAGAGGTCGCCTTGTTTTACAACATAGTTGTCGTCGACATATACGCGGTACACGGTGCCGGGGACGCGCGGCGCAACCATCACCACCGAAGCGTCTACGTACGCGTCGTCGGTATAAACGTGGTCCAGAAGGTAGCGTACATATCTGTATCCGGGCACCGAAGAAGCTAAAACCGCGATTAGCACCAGGCCCGCGATCAGCCTCCGATGTGCAAAGAGCTTCATGTGCTCCGCCAACACGCGCCGGCCACACAACTCCGGCGCGGCACCCGGGAACCGAATAGCGTTCCCGAGAAAGTCGACAACTCGTATTTACTAGTGGAGCTTTGAGCCAACCTTACCGGGTTCAACACTAGTTTAGGTCGCTTTTGTTCAAATAGCCAGTCTCACTGCTCGAACATTGGGCGGGCACACGATTGCTTGCAAAATGCGCTTTAGCCGCGGGCTTTCATTCGGTCGGTCGCGCCTCGGCAATGGTTCTGGAGCGAAAGTTTGTAAGCTTCTTTTAAATCGCAGGCACGTCTAGCTCGTCATGGTATGCGCACATTTGGTCCGTTGACGACCGTTTTAGTTAGCTTGCCGTTTTGAAACAGCTGTACGGTCATCGGGCCGTAGCCTATAGCGCTTTCGGTGAACTGGCCTGTTGTGGCGCCGACAGGATTCTCGAAGATAAACAACACAGGGACGATCGCGGCGATTTGAAATTCCAAGTTCTGGTCCTCAATCGTGCCCGTGATATTCATCCCATAAGGTGCCAGCACAAGATAGCGGATGTCCGGGTTCGCGGGTGGGGCCAAAGTCGGGACAATACTGGTGAGTTGCAGCTGAGTTGTGGAGAACGGCAGAGACTCCGAATTGCTGTATACGATGCTCCCTGCGCTTAGAGCATCGACGCTAATTATCGAGGAATCGTTGCGCAGCTTCGTTACAACCATCCTTACCTGCGGTGTACCGTTTAGTACGACTATCTCGAGCGGAACCGCGCCTTGGACCTGCCATGAGGCCGTCAGGTCCGAGATGATGGCGCTAAAGGGCGTGCCTTGTGGGCCAAGCAATTGAAAGCCCTGCTCCTGCGGGGCTGGCGGTCCAAACTTTTCTTGAAAGTAATTGCATCCAGCTGCAAGCAAGGCACAGCTAAAAAGGGCGATTGGCAATTTTGCGAAAACGCACCTACTCATAAGACTCCACCCCGATTTATGGGCTTGGCGCCGCAAGGGTGCCGACGCTTGTGGGTACGCAAACTCCGGGGCAACCCGGTTCAGCTCCTTGACATGTGCTCGGGCAGGGACTCGAGATCGGAGCCGGTGTAGGGACAACCACTGTTGTCGATGCGTTGGTAGCTCCGTTGTCAGAGCGTGTTACGGTGTACGTGTCGGGTGGGGCGCAGAACGAGAAGTGCCCGGACGCCGGAGTTACCGACGATTGAAGCACGCTCACCAAACAACCGGTTCCCGCGCCGTTGGGCAGTGCGCAGCTAGCTGAACATCCGCTGTTCGACGCTTGCGGCGCGCACTTGAAAAGCTGCACACTGGTTGAACTTGAGGGGCTGGCGGCGATTCCTGCGACGCTTCCATGCCCCACGCACGTAAAAGTTCCGAGGTCGACATTGCTGGCGCCCGCTGGCACTGCGCTCAGCACGAGAAAATCATGGCCGGTGTAAGTGCTAGGAACTTGATTCTGAAAGAAATCAAGCGTGGTGGCGACGAGATCGTAGACTCCCGGTTGCGTCGGAACCTCCAGCGAAAAAGAAGCGGAGGTCCGGCCGGCGGGGATAACCACCGGAAAGGGTGTGGCGGATACGATATTCTGCGTACCCGTTTCCTCAGCGATTACCACGAATTCGACCTCGCTACCGGGCGGGGGCGGAACGTCAACGCTGGCGGTGCCGGTGATGGTCGCGCTACTTAGCGCAAAGCTGCAGTTGCTTGCGTTGGTTGTGGGAGAGCATGTGGCCGTCCCGCCGGTGGTGCTAGGTGGGATAACTTCGCTCAGTACCGTGTCGTGGCCGCTGTAGGATACGCGAAGGGCGTAAGCCGGCGCCCCCGAAACGAACGGGACGTTGGGAAAAGTGTACTGGGCCGCACCGCTCGACGCGCTCTGCGACGCGACAGTGACGCATCCGGAAGGTTGACTTACGCAGCTCGTCGTGGACGTGTTGGAGGCAGGAAACAAAAGCTCGACAAGTGCTCCACCCAATGGATTACCGGCCGCGTCGGTGACGCTGCCAGTAATAGTGCCGAAGCTAGCGGCTGGACTGACGCTTAGTGTGACCGGCGAAGTGGGGCTCCCAAGGCTTACCTGCAAGCCTTTGAACGCCCCGTAGCCCACGCCTGGCCCGGAGGCGTAAAGGTCGTAGGTCGCGCTGCCGTCCACCGGCGCTGGCAACCCGAAAAGGAAGGTTCCGGAACTACTGACCGGAACCTGCGAAATTATGGTGCTGCCTTGCACTGCGGTAACCGAAAAGCCGCTTCCGATGCTAGGCGCGCTGACCGTCCCGCTCACCTGAGCCAGAGTTTGGCTTGTGGACACCACGCTCAGCGTAGGCGTCAACTGGTAGGTGCCTCCCGGTGCGCTCGGCGGTACGGGAGTGCCTGGATCGAGCTCCAAAACTAGCTGCGTCAGAGTGTTGGCGATGACCGGAACGGGCGCGCTCGTGCGCAGGGACGTGCCGGTGGTTAGGCTGATCCCATAGGCGATACATCCCTCGAGAAATGGTATGCCCGTACAGCTAGGAACGATCACGCCTGGGTCGGAAAGAAATTGTACCTCGATCTGGTTGTAAACCTGGGCGGGCAAAGACACGGTCGAGAAAAGTTGGACTTGGCGTCGGAGATTGAGAAAGTTAACCTGATATGCCGCGCCTACGCCGCTAACTTCAGGTGGAAGATAGATCGAAAACCAGTTGTTGTCGGTTTCGCTCACGTTGGGATTGGTGCTTGGATTGACGCGCACCTGCTGGATGCTGAGCGCAATCCGCTGGAACCCCAACGACGGGCTGTCGATAAAGCCTACTTGCAACATTCCGGTCGGTGGCGCTGCCGTGGCATCTCTGAGTGCCGTAGCGCCCCTAAAACCCGCCCAAAACAGCCCCAGTAAAGCTAGGGCCAGCGTAAACGGCACCAGTGCCAGCAGTAAGATTCGACCGAACAGAGAGTGTTTCAAGAGACTTCCGATGGGTTAAAATTTACTCTACGGTGATGCCAGATGAATCTAACGTAAATTTTCGATCGTGCAACAGGAGCTAACTACTAGCGATCATCGGTCTGACCCATGGACGCAACCGAGGCGCAAAACTGACCTCGATGGTAGCTTTGTGAGGACGCGTAATTTGGCTAGAGCAAATAAATTCACGCTTTTCATCACCCTCTTCTCCGCATGGTTGATTCTTCTTTTAGGCGCAATCGTACGACCAGTACAAGCGGCTCTTCAACTGTCGGTCGGCATCCCTGGGCTTCAGCATTTCGACTCCGATGGTGGGGTCGACCTTGACTTTGGCCTTACCGACCAGAACGGTGCTCCGGTCGCCAGCCTCAAAGAGGGCGATGTAAAGGTTTTCGAGGATGGTGTCCAAGCCCGAATCGTCAAGTTTCGTGGCCTAGGTCAAGGACGGCCGGTAGACATCGTCTTTGTGGTCGACATCACCGAGTCGATGCAACCCTATATCGACGCCGTCAAGGAAAACATGATTGCTTTCGCGCACGAGCTCGCGGCGAACCATCGCGACTACCGCCTTGGATTGGTCACGTTCGAAGACTATGTAGTGTCGGCGTATGAGGATTGCGGATGTCCCTATCGTAATCAGATGACTTCTGACGTTCAGGAATTTATCAAATGGGTCGGCACGCTTCATGCCGGGGGTGGAGGGGATATCCCCGAGGACCAGCTCGACGCCCTTGCCTACGCCGCGACGCTTCCGTTTCGACCCGCAGCGCAGGGTATTCTCATACTTATTACCGACGCTCCAGACCACCACGCGGGCGACGGCTCGGCCTACACGCAGCACGACGCTGCCTATTGGGCACATCATAAGCCAGGCACCGACGTCACCGACCTTACGGCCGACAAAGTTGCTGAGATTCTCAAACGGCAGGGACTGACGCTTTACGCGGTGGTGCCGCCACCATTTATCGCACCGGACTACGCGCTTTTAGTGCGCGAAACGCATGGCCGCGAATACAACATCGTAACCGAAGAAAACCGCTTTCCCGAGCTGGTTCGTGAAATTGGTCACACGATAGCTACCCAGTACTCGCTCACGTATATCACCCCGCGACCGATTGAGGACGGTACGACGCGAGAGGTAACGATTGAAGTCGATTACGGGGGTCAAAGCGTTACGGCTACGACCTCTTATCACGTTCGCGGCGTCGGTGGGGCAAGGATCAACGTCCCTGAATTGGGAGCGTCTAATACCGCGAGCGTAAGTTCGCCTCAGCTGTTTTTTGCGTGGTGGAACCTTGCCGTGCCGATGCTCGCTTTGCTGGGACTCTTCGTTCTGTCTCGTGCACGCTTTGGCGTGCCAGAGGCTGAGCTTCAGGCCGCTTTGTCACCGGCTCAAGAAGGGAGCCTGAGCGCGCCTATTCGGCAGTTGTTTGCTCAAACGGCTCGCTCCACCTCCGAGCCACGCCGGGCAGCTGCCCCAGCGACACCTTCAGCGGCGCCTGGGCGCGCTCGCTTGGTCGCGCTCAACGCTCCTGACTCGGTGGCTAGCGAGTACATCATCGATAAGCCTGAGATCAGCGTGGGGCGCGGTGACAGCAACGACTTTATCATCCCCCATCCCAGCGTCTCTCGCTCGCACGCGTTGATCCGTCGCCGCGATGGAGTCTACGAGGTGACCGACCTGAATTCCACCAATGGTACCTACGTTGACGATCGGCGCGTAACAGGCACTGCTGTGCTCGTAGACGGCTCCCAGGTTCGCTTTGGCGAGGTGGCCTTCGTTCTGCGCGCCTGACTCGCGGCTTACGGCCCCGGCCCTTCGTCAAGCATAATGGCACTTCGCCAGCATAAGAGCTTACCGGCCAGATCTTGCAGTTAGACCCCCCTTAAATCTGCTCTGGCGCTAGGTAGGCGCTTGCCCCAAGTTTGTTGCCGGTGTACAGAGAAAGTGTCTTTGGGGTTCGGGGCGGACGAAACTTTCCTACCTGGATGCGTGTACTTGCGTGATTGTTTCTGAGCGCGCTTAAGCCTGCGGAATTGCGTTTGGCGCGCGAGCAGTGATGCTTGAGGCCGACGCTCATGGGGAGAGCGTAGAAACGCTATTTTTGAGGCGCTCGGGTGGTATGAGGTTGCGCAAGGGGCGGTCGAGTAGACGATTTTTGCCGATGGGGCGCGGGCCGTGAGAGCGTTTCTCTGTTTTCAATCGAGGGGGAGTAGCGAGTGAAGGTTTTAGAGCAAACGGGGCGAGGTTGGTTATGATTCGGCTTAAGGTTAACGATGTTGAACGGACGTTCGACGGCGATCCGCAGATGCCACTTCTGTGGTATCTGCGGGACGAACTGGGGTTGACCGGCGCGAAGTACGGCTGCGGTATGGCATTGTGCGGAGCCTGCACAGTGCATCGCAACGGCAAGGCTATCCGCTCGTGCTCGACGCCGATGGCTGACGTAGACGGCGCGGAGATCGTCACAATCGAGGGTCTCAGCAAAAACGGGCTCCATCCGGTGCAGAAGGCATGGATGGAGGTCAACGTGCCACAATGCGGTTATTGCCAGCCGGGCCAGATTATGCAGGCTGTGGCGTTGCTGAGGGAGAATCCCCATCCGACGGACGAAGAGATCGAGCGCGCGATGGCGGGCAACATTTGTCGGTGCGGAACCTACCAACGCATTCGTGCGGCTATTAAGAAGGCCGCGGGAGGCAGCGTATGAACAGGATAGAAAATCTCAGTCGGCGTGCGTTTCTCAAGGGGATGTTTTCTGCCGGCGCCCTGGTGCTGGGTGCTCGTTTCTTTCCGCATAAGCTGATGGCGGCTCAACTGCCGCTTGCCGGCGCGGACGTTAACGACGCGGTCTTTCATCCGAACCTATTTGTGGGAATCGAGCCCGACGGCACGGTGATAATCGCTGCTCATCGTTCGGAGATGGGCACTTGTATTCGCACTTCGTTGCCGCGGGTGGTAGCTGACGAGCTTGACGCCGATTGGTCGCGCGTAAAACTTCAGCAGGCGATCGGCGACCCACGCTACGGCTCGCAGAACACGGATGGCTCCCATTCGGTGCGCGAATTTTTCGAGGTGATGCGCGAAATGGGAGCAGCGGCCCGCCTGATGTTGATCCGCGCCGCCGCCGAACGATGGCAGGTGCCTGCCGAGCAGTGCGAGACCACGCTGCACGCAGTCGTCCATCCAGCTAGTGGGCGCAAACTGGGTTACGGCGAGCTCGCTTCGGCTGCCGCTAAATTGCCAGTTCCCAAGAAGGAGGAGCTGCAGTTTAAGCCGAGCGCGAAGTGGCGCTATATCGGCAAAGGCGCGCAAAGCTACGATTTGCTCGGCTTATGCACCGGAAAGCCGCTATTTGGGATGGATGTTAAGGTGGACGGGATGGTGTACGCCGCGATCGCTCATCCACCCGTATTAGGCGGCAAAGTGAAATCTTACGATGACAGCGAAACCTTGCAGGTCCGGGGCGTTCGCCGGACGGTCCAAATCGAGCCTTTCAAACCGCCGCACGCCTTTCAAGCGCTGGGCGGCATAGCGGTCATCGCGGACAATACCTGGGCCGCCTTCCAGGGCAGGAACAAGCTCAAAGTTGAATGGGACAACGGTCCCAATTCTTCGTATACTTCCTCGGAATACAAGAAAAAACTTCAAGAGACCGTGCGCAGGTCGTGCAAGGTGGTTCGCAACGAAGGCGACGTCGATGCCGTGTTCGCGAAGGGCGGCAAAATCGTCGAAGCCGAGTATTACACACCCCATCTAGCCCACGCTTCTATGGAGCCGCCCGTCGCAGTGGCTGAATACAAGGACGGCAAGGTCGTCGCCTGGGTG
>JAJPIL010000006.1 GCA_021324755.1 Pseudomonadota bacterium | reverse complement strand
CTCCGAGACCTTCGGCCCGCGCTGCCAGCCACAGATTCTGGACCGCCAGGCACGTCGAGTAAATCTCGACCTCCTCAATAGATGTCTTTCCCAGCACCGCGGTCCCGAATTTCCCCACCTCGCACGTAACGATTATATTGATGGGGGCCTCCATGATGCCCTCGAGCTTGAACGACAAAAACTGCTCGCGTCTTCGGCCCTCGAACTGAGCGGCGTTTTTCGCTCGTTCTTGCTCGAACACCTCTTTGACTTGGCGGCGACGGTCGAAGTCCTGCACGACGATAAAGTTCCAAGGCTGAGTGAAACCGACGCTCGGCGCGTGATGTGCGGCAAGAAGTACTCTTGCGAGCACCTGTTCAGGAATCGGATCGGGGCGAAACTGACGAACGTCACGCCGACCGAAAATAGTACAGTAAAGACCCGGGCGCGGATCGAACCCGTCACGTTGGCTTAGCGTAGCTGCCAATGAAGGTACGTCCCGGCCGAGCTCTTCTGTCTTCTCGCTCATCGAACTTGACCAGCCGCGCTCACTGCCTAATTTCCCAGAACGCCCTCGGCTTACTCAGAAATAAACCCCACAGCTCCTCTTAATGCCACGCTTAGGCGGATGCGGCTTTGCGCGCCGCGGACAAAGCGGCGTCATAATCTGGATAGTTGGTGATCTCCTTGACGTATTCAACATGCACAACGTTGTCGTTTTTGTCCACCACGAACACGGCACGCGCAAGCAAACGTAGCTCCTTGATCAGAACGCCATATTTTTCACCGAAGTCGGCATTGCGATGGTCACTAAGAGTAATCACCTTGTCGACTCCTGCAGCACCGCACCATCGCTTCTGGGCAAATGGGAGGTCCATCGAAATCGTAAGGATCTGCACATCGCCCGGAAGGTTTGCCGCTTCCACGTTGAAACGGCGAGTCTCGTTGTCGCACACAGGTGTGTCAAGGGAGGGAACGGAACAGATTATTTTTACTTTGCCCTTGAAGTTGTCCAGCCCTACCGTACCTAGATTGTTGTCCAACGCGGTAAATTGGGGAGCCTTCTGTCCTGGCTTGATTTCAGGTCCGATTAACGTAAGAGGGTTACCACGCATCGTTACTGCGCCTGGACGTTCTTGTGCCATCTTTTGGTCCTCCTCCTATCGTCTCAAGCTTCGCTCAATTCGCATCATCTAGCCAAAATGTTCCCGGGAAAGAGAACGCGTGCGAAATGCGAAATATTTCAAAGCGAGCCGATAGTGCCTTTTTTATGCCTCGAGTGTTCCACTGCTTTAAGCTTGCTATTCCCAAAGATGCAACCTAAACATTGCCGACACTACGGTCGAACAGCGCCAGTTTACTGCACGCCTTAAGACGAGTCGATATGCCGTTGCGTTGCACGCAAACAAGAGTCAGCAAGCCAGATCGCTCTCGTCAGCCGCAACCGCTGCCGCGGCGCTCAAAGCTTTTTCACCCAACAGCTCAAAGCTTTTTCACCCAACAAAGGAGCATAGGGAAAAGCCGCTCGAAATTTATGCAACAATTGCTGTCCTCCAAGCAAAATTTTGAAACACGTGATGCTTTCGCCAAAAAATCAACCACCTTGTTTTGGCCGGTTAGCTGTGATTTTGCCGCCGTGTGTGGTTATATTGAGTAGAGGCGGAGCTAGGAAAAGCACTCTGGAGCCGCCAACCATGGCTTGTGAGGTCGCCGTATGACCAGGGGCGCCGAAGGCTACATCTCAAGCGATCTGATTGCCCCTCCCTCTAAGCTCAGTCCGTCACAAGGGCACGTCGTTGAGTTCTTGAGTAGAGCTTCAGCCTCCGATGGCCGAAGAGTCGACGGACTCGATACCACTAAAAAGCGACGCCGGGCATCCGAGCAGATATCCGCCAAGCGCCCTCTGATTTCCGTATTCGGCAGTTCGCGGGCCCAATGTGGCGATCCGTTGTATCGCCAGGGGTTTCAGTTGGGGATGCTACTTGGACAAGCCGGTTTTGACGTAGCGACCGGTGGCTACCGAGGCGTGATGGAGGCGACTTCGCGCGGTGCGCGCGCAGCCGGCGCACAGGTACTTGGAGTAACCTTGTCCAGCTTTAACGAAGAGGTCAACCCGTTCGTGATGCGGGAGCTGCGCGCAAGAAACATGTACTCCCGTATGAAGCGGCTAATCGACAGCAGCGACGGCTACGTGGCGTTGCGCGGAGGGATGGGTACGCTGGCGGAAGTAACGTTCGTATGGCAGATGCTGGCGTTATCGCTGATGCCTGCAAAGCCCTTCGTGCTGCTCGGCAAGGAATGGCGCGCGGTGTTGGATTGTTGGGTCGAGTACCTTACCGTGGTAGAGTCCGACTACGACTGCCTAAAGGTAGTCGAGAAGCCCGAAGATGCGGTATCGTACCTAAAGGAGTGGTTTTCAGCGCATCCGTTGATAGCCGAAGCCACTTAAACAAATCCAGCGCACGTTTCTATCGCGCTCGAGAGTGTAGAGTCCGTGGCTGTCGGGCCGTCTATAAAAAAGGATAATTCGGCCGAGTGACCGTTAGAAAGAGTTCGCCAAAAAGGTATTCGAATTTCAGCGTGGGATGGTCACGGCTAAATGATAGCGCCCTGCCGTGATTGGCGCTCTAAATTTCGCGAGATACGCTTCCGCCCGCTCCCCGTGGCCTTAAGCCGACCATCTTCACAGACGAACTGGGCAAGGTGACCCCCGCCTACGTCCGTCAGGCCTTGTGGCGACGCGACCGGACTCGCCCCCCGCTCAAATCAACCCGTTCAAAGCAAAAGCAATAGAGGAACGGTCATTAACCGCATCCACAAGCCCCGCCGCAACATCCTCCGGAAACAGGGGCCTGGCCTGAAGCCGATGGGGAAGTGCTCCTCGGACCTGCTGAAAAGCGAGACAGCTGCCTTGTCAGACGCGCGCTATGGCACCGTGGGCACTCAACGCTCTCGCCATTGCGCACAAAGACCTCAAAACTGTCCTCGCAGTCGCAACATTGGTACTCGTATATCGGCATGTTTCGCACTCCCAGCTAGGTCAATCTAGCATTATTATCTTAGCGTCTGAGCGTATTCGACGAGAACGCCACAAGACGCCTTGGGATGGAGAAAACAGATCAATCCTGCTAAACCGTGGCGGGGCGACGTGTCGATAAGCGGCAGCCCCATCGAGCGTGCCCGCTCGAGTTCCCTTGCAACGTCGTCGGTCTCGAAGCACAAATGATGTAGCCCGCCGCCGAAACGGGCGAGAAAACGCCCGACGGGAGTATCGGGACCAAGCGGCTCGAGCAACTCGATTTCGCTATTGCCCGCGTTAAGCAAGGCTGCCTTGACGCCTTGGTCCTCGATAATCGCTATCTTCTCAATCGAAAGGCCAAGACCGTCGCGCCAGAAGCGATAGGCCTGCTCCAAACTAGGCACCACGATTCCTACATGGTGAATTCTAAAAAGCACAGCGTCCTCACTACGTACTTAGGTTCGCTCTCAAGACCTCTGTTGCTAGCACTAACGCGATTATTCCCGCTGAACCAACAAGCCCTTTTGGCATAGCTGGTAAAGTTCTCGAAACAACCTTATTGCCTCATCGCTGGCCCGTCACTTCGACCAAGCTTAGCAACTCCTGCAAAGACTTCACGTACCCGATAGCTCCAGGGATCGCTGATCTCCATTGACTCCTAGGATCATAAAGAACCGCCCCGATTCCCACAGCGCTAGCTCCCTGCACGTCAAGCGCTGGGGAATCGCCCACGTGAAGCGCTTCGTTGGGCGCAACAGAATGCTTCTCCAGGGCTATCCTGAATATTTCTGGCGCTGGCTTCGCGTAGCCGGCTTCTGAAGAAATGGTCACCGAATCAAGGTATTCGAGCATCCCATAGGCACTCAAGATGCCGTACACGCGCGCGTCGAAGTTCGAAATTATTCCTAAGCTTATGTGGTTACGTCTCTTCAATGCTTGCAAAACGTCGAGAGCGTCAGGAGCTGGAGACCAAGTCTCCGGCTTGGCAAAGAGCTCGAAGAGTTCTTCGAAGTAGGCGTCGAAGTCGTCAAAGCGCGCCAGCTGGCTAAAAGTCTGCTCGACCAGCCGACGCCACCAATTTTTTTCCAAACGGCGCAACTCCTGAGGGGAATGGCCTACGCCGAAGGCCAAGCCAGGAGCCGCGTGAAAAACGCGCCGGAAGGCCGCATTCACTTCCTGATCGGTCACATTCACGCCATGCCGACGCGCTACTTGCGCGTAGATCGAGCCGGCTGGTTGCCTGGTATCGAACAGTGTCCCTGCAGCGTCAAAAAAGACTACCTTTACCACAAACGTAAAATACTACTTGCGCGAGCTCGAATTGCAAAGCAGCCAATTGGTTGGCAACAAGCGATGCGTCCGTCGGCGAACAGCCAGCTTTTAAAGCTCGACCCAGGAACCGAGCAATGACCAAGCTAGCGAAACCATTGAAACCCCTATTTGGCGCGTTTGATGGGGAAGGAAAACAGAAGATGTCTCCTGATAAGGCTAGGTAGGCTTCGCAAAATCCACGGCCAACCTAGCCTTATCTTCTGCGCGTAAACCATCAACGATTGTCGCGCGAGGGCAATTAGCGGAACCTCAAAGAAACCGCAACTGGGCGCTCAACTGGCGGCCGTTTACGTCGACAAGTACGTAGCCTCCGCCCTTGAACGGTCCGGCGTTGAAGATGAGAGTAGGACCGATTCTGTCTTCGCCTGGGGATTCGTGTATATGGCCCGAAATACAAATGTCTGGTTTGAACTCTTCAATAAATTGGCGCGCCGCGGTGCTGCCCACGTGGGCCCCGTTGCGCAGGCGATCGCACTTCGTGTTGCGGGGCGGCGTATGGCAGACCATCACCAGCGGTCTTTCGTCTCGAACCGCCTCGTAGCCCCGCCTCAGCGTCTCGTATATCTCGTCTTCGGTTAGCTCCAACGGGGTCTTGAAAGGTGTAAGATTAGAGCCACCACAGCCAAAAATCCCTACGCCCCCGACCACCACGCCCCGACCGTGAAGAGCTATGTGCTGGCGCTCAAGAAAAGAAATAATTTCAGGGCGGTCGAGATTGCCAGGTACCGCCAGCAACCGGGGACATACCTGGCGCACAGCATCAATGACCGTAAAAGCCTCCGACTCGCCGCCAAAATTGGTAAGGTCGCCCGATATTACAATCATGTCTTCGTTGGCTACCAGATTGGCCAAGCGTGGAAGGTTATCGGTAGCCATGTGAATGTCGCCAATAGCGATGATCTTCATACTGTTCGTCTCGACTCCGAGGTAGCCTTATATTATCGCCAGAAAGCCTAAAGATGGAACCAGAGTTGACGCCATCCGGCGCTCTTTACGATAAGTTTACATTTGTTTTAGTTCGCCCTGCGATTGCGGGGAACATAGGGGCTGCCGCACGAGCCCTTAAAAACATGGGTTTTCACCGGCTCCGTCTGGTTGCGCCTCCCGAGTTCGATCGCAAAGCGGCGGCGACGATGGCGGTCCATGCAGCGGACGTTGTGCACGAAGCTCGTATATATGATGACCTGCTAAGCAGCGTGGGCGACCACACGCTGACGGTCGGCACGACCTGTCGTAAGGGTTCATACCGAAGGCACGCGCGCGAACTGCGCGAGGTCACGATCGAGCTAGTTAAAGCCGCTCAGGCCAACCGAATCGCGATAATCTTCGGACCCGAAGCTAACGGCTTGAGCAATGACGACCTTGAACTATGTCAAGAGCTTATCGTAATACCGACCTCGCCCGCCTACCCCTCGCTCAACCTCGCGCAGGCAGTGGCTATCGTGGCTTACGAACTAAGGATGGCGCTGCGCGAAGCGATAGGTGCAGAAAAAGCCAACGCGAACGCCGAGCCACACAATACCCTATTTGCGCGGGCTCCGGTGGAAGCGGTAGAGATGATGATACGACGGCTAGAGGAAGTTTTGCTCGAAATCGGCTTTCTCTCGCCCGACAACCCGCAGCGAATCATGCTTGCGCTACGCGCCTTGTTCGGTCGGGCGGGCTTGTCGCAGCGCGAACTGGACATACTAAACGGAATCGTAAGCCAGGTAAGATGGTTTGCTAAAGGGGGCTACGAGAAGATCGCACAGAAACGAGCCATGGGACTAAAGATTCGGTAGCCGGGACACGCTCGAACGGTTGTTAGTGGTTGCTTTGGCAGGCGAGCATGATGATCGTGCAGAGGGAACTGCCCAAAGGTAGCGTTAGACTTGGCGCAGATAGGTTTCGCAATTCCGGACTGACTGGTAGCTGACGATGGCACAGCGACGGCGCTTGCCGTGACGTCTTTCGTCAACTTCTGCCATGGGCGAAATTATCCAAATACGAGACTATATCGAAGCGCGCCGACGCTCGCTCAAGCTCAAAGTCGAAACCCAAAGCCTGCGCCTGGCTCTTCGAGTGATCAGCTCAAATTTATTCGAGGTGCTTACAAGCCTTCCCAATTCAAAGGGAGGCGAGCGCGAGGAGCTACTTAGGCGAGCCGCTCTTTTGGGGGAGCTTTTGAACTACGGCTCGCGGATGTTGGGAGGATCGTAGGCACGTCAACGTCTTCAACTGGTTTTTCAACTCCCAAAGTGGTAAAAATATCGAGCCCGAATGGGAACGTGAGGATTAAGTAGGCGCCACCGGAAAGCTCGCACTGTCTTACACGCTTTACCTGCGGTGGCAGCAAAAAGTTTAAACGCATCGGCGCAGCGTAAGTTGCATTCGAGGAGGGGGCCAATGACCTTACGAGTAAAGCTGGACGATATTTTCAAAAAAGCAGTAGAGCGCGGGGACGTACCAGGTGTTGCTGCCTTCGCAGTAGCGGGCGGTGACTTCGCGTACGAGGGCGCTTTTGGCAGGCGCGACCTTTCGAAGAACGATGAGATGACCGTTGATACGGTTGTGTGGATCGCTTCGATGACAAAAGCGATCACGTCGGTTGCCGCCATGCAGCTCGTCGAGCGAGGAAAGCTCGAGCTTGACGCGCCTGTTAGCGCTATCCTGCCTGAGCTTTCATCCGTGCAGGTTCTTGAGGGATTCGACGAAAACGGCAAGCCGCGGTTGCGCCCGCCACGCCGACCGATCACTTTGCGCCACCTGCTGACCCACACCTCCGGGTTCAGCTACGACATATGGAACGCAGACATCGGACGCTATATGCGTTACGCGGGCGTGCCTGGCATCATCACGTGCCAGAACGCGGCGTTGCGAACACCGCTTGTGGCCGACCCTGGCACGCGCTGGGAATACGGTATCAGTATCGACTGGGTGGGCAAGCTGGTCGAGGCCGTAAGCGCCAAACGATTGCCCGACTACTTTGAAGAGAACATCTTTGGCCCCCTGGGAATGAACGACACCAGGTTCGTCCTGTCAGAAAGTCAGCGTTTGCGCCTCGCCGGGATGCATCAGCGCCAAAGCGACGGAAGCTTCACCGTTATCCCGTTCGAAGTACCACAAAACCCTGAGTTCTTCATGGGAGGAGGTGGGCTTTACGGCACCGGACGCGATTACATGAAATTTCTTCGGATGTTCCTCAACGGAGGACGCGCCAACGGCTCGCAAATTTTGCGCCCGGAAAGCGTTGCTGCTATGACGCAAAACCAAATCGGCGAGCTTACGGTCAGACCGCTCAAGACCGCAATACCGGAGCTCTCCAACGATCTCGAGTTTTGGCCTGGAATCACGTTGAAATGGGGACTAGGCTTCCTAATCAACGTCGAGCAACTGCCAACCGGTCGCAGCCCTGGCGGACTTGCTTGGGCTGGCCTCGCCAACACTTACTTCTGGCTAGATTTGACCAAAAAGGTCGCTGGCGTCTTTCTAAGCCAGATTTTACCGTTCGGCGACACGCGAGCTTTAACGCTGTTCGGCGAGTTCGAGCGCACAATTTACCAGAATCTGTGACGCTGGACATGGAGCACTTTGCAAAGTTAGGCAGATTGGTTTTGACTGAGGGTAACAGTTGACGCACCGCTTTGGAGGTCAAACGATAACGAAACGATTGGCGCAGGCTCGAATCTGTAAGCTCTGAGACGATGAAAATGGGTTAGGATTTGCACTTTTGCGAAAAGGCTACGATGACGAAGATTCCAGTCGCAGTGGTTGGCGCCACGGGAATAGCCGGCCAGCAGGTGTTGGCAGCTCTGGAGGGCCATCCCTACTTCGAGGTTACTGCTCTGGCAGCATCCGAACGGTCTGCAGGCAAAACTTTCGGCGAAGCCTTGACCGAGGGAGCAAGCGGGAGCTGGCGATGGTATGTCGCCGACGCGCCACCGTCGCCCAAGGTGCTGGGGATTACGCTGCAGGATGCGCGGCGTCTTAAGCTCGACGATGTTGGCCTTGTATTTGCGGCTGTTGAGTCCAAGGCAGCGAGTGAACTTGAGCCGATCTTCGCCGCTCGCGTACCGACCGTTTCGACCGCGCGCCCCCATCGAATGGATCCCGACGTTCCGCTGATAATTCCAGGCGTCAACCTCGACCACTTAAGATTACTTTCGGAACAAAGGCGCCGCAGGAAATGGAACGGCTTTCTAGTGACGCTGCCTAACTGCACTGCCACGGGCTTGGCGATAACACTCAAACCCCTCGATCAACGTTTTGGAATCGGGGCCCTTCTCGTGGTTACGATGCAGGGTATCTCGGGCGCCGGTCGCGACTTGCCGGCTCTGGACATTATCGACAACATCATTCCGTTCATCCCCCGCGAAGAGGAGCGAGTAGAGATCGAGACGCGCAAAATTCTGGGTACGATGCACGGGGAGACTTTGCTCGAACGCCAGATCAAGATCAGCGCTACTTGCACCCGCGCTCCGGTGCTGAGCGGGCATACCGAAGCAGTGAGCGTTGCGCTTGCGCGACCGGCCTCACTCGAAGAAGTAACGGAAACGTTCGAGCAATTCGGCGAGGAGTTTGTTCGGCTTGAACTTCCGACCTCGCCCACACGCATGATTACGGTCCATCGCGACCCAAGTAGGCCTCAGCCGCGGTTGGATCGCGACGCTGACCGCGGCATGACAACCTCGGTCGGGCGGATCAGGCACAACTCCGTGATACCTAACGGGATAAGCTACGTTTTGGTGACACATAACGCCTGTATGGGCGCGGGTAAGGGCGCAGTGCTTGTAGCAGAATACCTAAAACATGCCGGTTACTTGGCTTGATTTCGACGAGCCTCGTCGCTTGCCCAACTTTAAGCCAAAGAATCCAGCCGCGACGTAAGCTCAGTAGACCTGCGCCGCACCAGATCGGGCGGCGATTTGGCGATCGGGCTCGAAGCCTTGCGTCATGGCAGGACTTTTGAGCGGCTGGGCTCGTGAGCCCTTTTGGTTGCCTGACCGAATGGTCGATTGACAAAACAAGTAGGTTCGGCTAAGCATAAGTGAGGCGTCGACACCGCCGCCTTATCCAGAGCGGTCGAGGGCCCGGCCCGATGAAGCCGCAGCAACCGGCCCGCAAGGGGTGCTGGTGCTAATTCCGACGGGTTGTCCGCCAGGTTTTGGTGGGATCCCGAAAGATAAGGCAGAGTAAAAACTCCAGACCTTATCCACGGAAGTTTCACCTTTGACCGGCTATCGCTCTGCGACCGGACGGCTTTGTCTCGACGCATCGGTCGACAGTAAGGTCAAAGCGTGAAAGCAAAGAAAGTTCTCATCGTCGGCGTCGGCGGATTAGGTGTGCCCGCCGCGGTTCGGCTTGCGATGACTGGGCAGGTCGAGCTGGGACTGGTAGATCCGGAAGCCGTTGAGCTGTCCAACTTAGGCCGTCAGTTCATTTATGGACTTCCCGATATCGGAAGGCTTAAAGTTGAGGCCGCAGCAGATTATCTGCTTAGCCACTTTCGCCTACCAGCCGTAAGAACGTACCCGATACGGCTTGACCACGTAAGCGCCGAAGGTCTTATCGAGGGCTACGACTTTGTAATCGACGCAACCGATGACCCTCAGACCAAGTTTCTGATCAATGATGTCAGCGTCGCCTTAGACCGACCGTTTTGTTACGGAGGCGTGCTCGGATTTCGCGGTCAGGCGATGACCGTGCTTCCGGGCAAGACCGCCTGCCTCAGATGTCTTTTCGAACATCCGCCTTTAGAGGGTGAAGTGGCAAGTTGCCGCGAAGCCGGGATTATCGGTTCGGCCGCCGGGATTATCGGTTTTGTCCAAGCCAGGGAAGCGACGGCTTATCTGCTTGACGGCAAGTCGCCGCTGGCGGGCAAACTGTATTTTTATGACGGCCTTGGAAAGGTGGTAAGCCGAGTTATCCCAGTTGGCTTGCGCCCTGGATGCAAGTGCACCGAGGGCGGGAAAGCAGCTAAATCAGACTTGAAGAGGACCCTGGCAACATCGATTAGGCCATAAAATATGAGCTACGTAACGGGGCTTAAGTGCCGCGAATGTGGCCGCAATTATCCGATCGAACCACTGCACGTGTGTGACAACTGTTTTGGACCGCTCGAGGTGGTCTACGACTACCAAAAGGTCAGGTCACGGGTTTCGCCTTCAAAAATCTCCTCGCGACCGCACAATCTTTGGCGATACCGGGAGCTGTTGCCTGTGGATACCGACCACCCCACAGTCGGTCTCAACTCGGGCTTTACGCCCTTAGTGCGCGCAGAGCGCCTGGGCGCGGAGGTAGGGCTTAAAAACCTGTACATCAAGGACGATTCGGTCAACCATCCCACGCTTTCCTACAAAGACCGTGTGGTTGCGGTTGCGATCACTAAGGCCAAAGAATTCGGCTTTACAACAGTATCGTGCGCTTCGACCGGAAACCTCGCCACCGCAGTGGCAGCGCACGCAGCGCACGCTGGCCTCGAGTGCTACATCTTTATGCCAAAAGGCGTCGAGGCCGGCAAAATAGTCGGCTCCTCAATTTATGGAGCGCGCGTCATTACGATCGAAGGCAACTACGACGATGTAAACCGACTGTGCAGCGAGATCGCAGACAAGTACGGATGGGCTTTCGTAAATATCAACCTGCGCCCCTATTACACCGAGGGAGCCAAAACGTTCGGTTTCGAAGTCGCCGAACAGCTCGGCTGGCGGCTACCCGACCATATTGTCGTACCTACCGCTGGCGGCACGATCTTGCCCAAAATCGCAAAAGCCTTTAAGGAGCTCAAGGAACTGGGCTGGATAAGCGACGGCAACTTCAAAATCCACTCGGCCCAAGCCGCGGGTTCGGCGCCGGTAATCCACGCCCTACACAAGGGCGCTGACCTGATCGTCCCGGTCAAGCCCAATACGATCGCCAAGTCGATCGCCATAGGCAATCCGGCCGACGGATACTACGTGTTGCGCGCCGTACGTGAGTCGGGCGGCTGGGGCGAAGCCGTAACGGACGCGGAGATTGTCGAGGCGATGAAGCTTTTGGCGCGAACCGAGGGTATCTTTGCCGAGCCTGCTGGAGGCACGACGCTGGCGGTAACGCTCAAGCTTTTTGCTCAAGGACGAATCAAGAGCGACGAGCTTGTCGTCGTCGCTATCACCGGTAACGGTTACAAAACCTTGGAAGCCGTCGCCAACGCCGTCGAAGACCCCTGCAACATAAACGCACGGCTCGACGAGTTCGACGCCCTTTACGCCAAGCTGAAGAACGGCAAGCGAGCTACCGCGGGCGCAGCGTAAGGGTAACAACGCCGCTGCGCCATATCGATGGCCTAAAGGACAATAGAGGGTTAAGCCGCAACTGTTGTGACAGGCCTTACCCATGCGGTTTGACCGCACCCCGACAGGCACGTAGTGTATGCGCCTTACCCGTTTACCACCGAGCTATATAAGCCAACGGGCATCCCACCGGCGCGCGTGTGCTCACTTCAAGGCCCGACGCCGTTGCGGCCAGTTCTGCGGGCGCTCACATGGTCGGCAACAGCATCGGATGTCGCCGATGTGCGCTTGAGGGTTAATAATTGGCACTGACGGCGAGACCGCCTGTCGCAAAACTGGGGCGTTACCAAGCTTGTAAGATTTATTGTAAACTAAGCTCGCTTGACAATAGCGACCTAGGAGGTAAGCGTAAGGATTCATGCCAGTACAGATTCGAGTTCCGACTCCACTTAGACGATTTACCGGCGGGGCAGACGTGGTAACCGCCGAAGGTAGCTCGCTGCGCGAAGTACTTGACGATCTCGAGCGCAAGCATCCCGGGTTGCGTGAACGTCTGTTGGACGAGAACGGCGAATTGCGCCGCTTCGTCAACATTTACATTAACGGTGACGACGTCCGATTTCTGGACAATTTGAGCTCGAAAGTAAAGGATGGCGACGACATCTCAATCGTTCCAGCGATCGCCGGAGGGCGCTAATAGCGAGTTCGTGCCGGTAGCCCGCGCGGAGAACGTGATGGGGCTTATCGGCAACACGCCGCTACTGGAGATCACCAAAATAACCGCTGGGTTGTTGCGCCCTGGGGTGCGAATTTTCGCCAAGCTCGAGGGTTTCAACCCTGGCGGCTCGGTCAAGGATCGACCGGCGCTCAAGATGATCATGGAAGGGCTGCGCAAGGGCGAGCTTGTGCCGGGCAAAACTATAATCGATTCCACCTCGGGCAACACCGGGATCGCGCTCGCAATGTTGGGAGCAGCGCTGGGATTTCCGGTGGAGCTCGTCATGGCCGCCAACGCCAGTCGCGAGCGCAAAAAGATAATTCAAGCCTTCGGCGCCAAGATAATTTACTCCGATCCGCTCGAAGGGTCTGACGGCGCTATCTTACTTTGCCGCAAAATTATCGAGCGTAACCCCGAGCGCTACTTTAAACCGGACCAGTACGCCAACGAGAACAATCCGCTCGCCCATTTCGAAACGACCGGGCCAGAGATCTGGCGTCAAACGAAAGGCGCAGTCACCCATTTTATTGCGGGCTTGGGAACCGGCGGCACCGTTATGGGCACCGGGCGCTACCTTAAGATGCGCAATCCGGCGGTCAAGGTAATCGGTGTTGAGCCTGACGACGCAATGCACGGGCTTGAGGGGCTAAAACACATGGCGTCGTCGATCGTTCCACCCATCTACCATGAAGAAGAACTGGACGACAAAATACAGGTCAGCACCGAAGATGCCTACGAGATGGTCTACGCTTTGGGACAAATCGAGGGCGTGCTTGTGGGCCAATCGTCGGGCGCGGCGATGGTAGCAGCATTGAAGGTTGCCCGCGGGCTCCGGGAAGGATGCGTGGTAACGATTTTCCCTGACTTCGGCGAAAAGTACCTTTCGACGAACCTTTGGATCGGATGGAAAAGCTGGACCCGCGACCGGCTTTCACATTTGCTGGCCAAATGCAAGACAGAATCCGAGAGCGTTATTACCTAACTTATCCGAGCCACCTCATAAAAGAGCCGATTCTTTACCGGCTGGTGAAGAAGTTTGACATCGTATTTAATATCCGCGGCGCCAGTGTCTCGGAAGAGGTCGGACTGGTGGCCGTCGAGTTCGAGGGGCCAGCAAGACAGGTCGAGGCAGCCGTTAACTGGCTGCGCCAGATCGGAGTAACAGTTGAGCCCATCGAAAAAAACGTAATCGAGTAGAGCGATCTCGCCGCTTGCGTGATAATCAGCGTCAACAGTTTCTCTGCGCGACGATATTGCTGAAATATATTCAACCAAAATTAATTGACACGCCCTGCCGCCACCAATCTAACCGACCCGCTTCGCACAAGCCGAATCGCTAGTAATGGTGCTGAGCGACCAACAGATAGAGCGCTACGCCAGACAGATAATCCTGCCCGGCATTGGCGGGCGCGGCCAGGAGAAATTACTTGCCTCGCGTCTTTACATCCTGGGATTTGAAAGCGGGATGGAAGCTTCCTTAGCATACCTGGTTGGCGCAGGAATTGGGAAAATTTTCCTCCAGTCGCTTACAAACGCTCCGGGGCCGAAGGCACTAGACCAGCGTATGAATATTCTCAACCCAGATAGCTCGCTTACATGGCTCGATCCGGGCGCAACGTCTGAACCGAAAACGTTCGATGCTCTCCTGCTGATTATCACCAGTGCCAACGCGCACATGCTCAAAGCTCGCTACGGCCGCGAGCTTTGGCAGCTCCCCACGGTTGCGGTTAGAACGGCTGATCCGTGCAAGATAGTCACGCTGCCCAAAACGCCACCTTGCCTTGAATGTCTCCAAGAGAACCTGTTTGACGCTCTAGGCGAACGGGCCGAGTACAGTGAGCTAGCATTGCTAATGGCGGTTACGGAGATGCTCAAGCTTTTGTTGGGATTGGGCCCAAAAGAGGCGGCCAGAATTGAATTGCACGGCTTGGAAGCCGACGTGTCGGTCTCTTTGAAGGCCGAACCGTACTGCGCGATTTGCGCTCCTCACTGAGCGTCCGCCGCCGCAAAAAAACGCAGTACCTCCTCCTTGAACCTTTTATCGCCAACTGCCGTCATATGG
Organism: Pseudomonadota bacterium; assembly: GCA_021324755.1. GTDB lineage: Bacteria > Desulfobacterota > Binatia > Binatales > Binataceae > JAJPIL01. The sequence goes on along the minus strand of JAJPIL010000006.1, from coordinate 208,886 downwards.
TCGCGGCCTTCAAGTATAACAAGCTGAGCGTTCGGGATCGTGTCGCGTAACCATTGCGGTGACCCAATCCAGGTATCATTGGCGCCCGCCACAACCAGCACCGGAGCCTTTATACGACTTAATTCGCTGACCGGCGGCATCGCGCGCGCCACAGACATGCAGGCTGCCAACGCTTTCAGGTCATTTTTGTTCGCCTCAGCAAAGCGCCGAAACCGACGCGCCAGCTCGTCGGTTACATTCTCGATACTTGGGGCCAAAAGCCCGTCGACTATTTTTTGTCGGATCTCGCTGCTCGAAATTCCACTCTCTCTCCCTACGCCACCCACGACAGCCGCGCGCACTCGCTCAGGATGCCTTACTAGGAGCTCGAGCGTAATCCTGCCCCCAAGCGAGTAGCCCATAATGAAGGTGCGGTCCACTTTGAGATGGTCGAGCAAAGCAACTACGTCTCCCACAAGCGCATCCATCGTGTAAGCCTGCCAGTCGTGTGGCTTCGAGCTTCGGCCGTGGCCGCGCAAGTCAAACGGGATCGTCCAAAACCGTTGCGCAAGCAGCTCAATCCATCCCGGGACCACCCAGTTCGTTTCGATATTCGAGGCAAAACCGTGAATCAGTACCACCGGCGCACCCGCGCCGTATTCTTCGTAATAGATTTGTACGCCAGCCGACTCGAAAGTTCCCATGTCATAGTTACCTTCTGTTAAAAGAGCTGCGGTTTCTAGGGACTTTGTTCGCCACAGCTCCGCCTTTAAACATGCTTGACGCACGAGCGGCCCACAAGACACCGCCGCCCCCTTTCCACTCGATCAGTCGAACCAAAACAAGCGTATCTTGTACACCGACTCGCTTCGAAAGACGGAAAAAGCCACTCGTGATATAGTGAACTCAACCTGGGGAACACCTATGGCGGTATTCTCACGGGGTCTCGGAAATCTTTGCGAGAACGCTAATGCACTTCCTGCCAAGCCTCAACACAGCTACTATCGCTCAAGTTGCCTCGTTTCTCACGGTGGCAATCGTCGCGACTTCAGGGGCGTTTGAGTTCTTGCATGATCTAGGAGAATTTCTGAGCGAAGGCAGGTTTTAGGAAAGGTCTTCCTTTAACAATCGCGACTGGTCCGCCGTGATCTGGGATATGTTCAAGCACTTGAACAAGCGCAACTGAACGGTCTGATGAAATAACAGAGAGCAGGAATTCAAAATTCACTCTGCATTACGTCTCGGGCACAGCAAGTCCAGGGCTTTGAAAAAATGCAAAAACAATAGCTGAGCTTTGCGCTATTGAGCATACAATAAGCTCAGGTCCGTACACCCCGGTCGAAACGTCGCGTAAAAGCGGGGGGGCAAAATACTTCAAAAGATTTAAGGCCGGTCTTGGCGGCACAAGCATGAGGAACTAAAATTTAATCCTACAAGACTAGAGGGGGACTGAACACGAATGGCCGAAGCGGTTGGACAAATTCGCGACGAGGAGATCAGCGAAGCCCAAATTGCCGTTCACTGGCGTGAAGAAGAGTACTATTACCCTTCACCAGCTTTTATCGGTCAGGCCAATCTGACCGATCCCGATATCAATCGCCGCTTTAGCATAGAAAAATTCCCGGATTGCTTTAAAGAGTATGCCGAGCTGCTCACCTGGGACCAGTACTGGCACACTATTCTTGACACCAGCAATGCGCCTTTCTGGCGATGGTTTGTCGGGGGGAAGCTCAACGCGTGCTTTAACTGCGTCGACCGGCATCTAGCGAAGTACCGGAACAAGGCCGCGTTTATTTTCGTGCCCGAGCCTGAGGACGAACCCGTTGTAGTGCTGACGTACCAGGAGCTTTACAACCGCGTAAATGAAGTAGCGGCGATGCTGCGAGACTTTGCCGGGCTTAAGGCGGGCGATCGCGTTACGTTCCACCTTCCGATGACGCTCGACTTGCCCATTATGATGCTCGCTTGCGCACGGCTCGGCATAATTCACTCTCAGGTTTTCGGCGGTTTCAGTGGTGAAGCTTGCGGGTTACGAATCGCCGATTCCGGCAGTCGCGTCCTGGTCACGATCGACGGCTACTATCGCAACGGTCGAGTGATAGACCACAAGGTGAATGCCGACATCGCCGTTCAGGTGGCTGAGCAAAACGGGCAAAAGGTAGACAAGGTAATCGTCTGCAAGCGCCATCCGGGCCGAAACCTGAGCTCAGCGCCGATGGTCAAAGGGCGTGATTTCTTCTTTGACGAAATCATGAAAGAGTTCGCCAACCGCAAGGTCGATCCGGTCTCGATGCCCTCGGAGGCCCCGCTTTTCCTGATGTACACGAGTGGAACGACGGGCAAACCCAAAGGCTGCCAGCACGGCACCGGAGGCTACCTGTCATACGTCGCTTGGACCTCCAAATATATCCAGGACATCCATCCGGAAGACGTCTACTGGTGTATGGCTGATATCGGCTGGATCACCGGCCATTCGTATATCGTTTACGGTCCGCTTGCGGTTGCAGCAACCAGCGTTATTTACGAGGGCGTGCCGACATATCCCGACGCGGGGCGACCGTGGCGTATTGCGGAGCGCCTAAACGTAAATATTTTCCACACCTCGCCCACGGCTATCCGCCAGCTGCGCAAAAGCGGTCCCAACGAGCCGCAAAAGTACAATTACCGCTTCAAGCATATGACGACGGTGGGCGAACCTATCGAACCCGACGTCTGGCGATGGTATTACGAAGTCGTCGGCAAAGGACAAGCCGTCATATGCGACACTTGGTGGCAGACCGAGAACGGCGGCTTCTTGATTTCCACTAAGCCGGCGCTCGACCCGATGAAGCCGGGAAGCGCGGGGCCGCCTTTGCCCGGAATCTTCCCGGTCATTTACGACGAGGAAGGCAACGAGGTGCCGGCCGGTTCGAACCGAGCAGGTAATCTTTGCATCCGCAACCCCTGGCCTGGCATTTTTCAAACGATTTGGGGCGACCCAGAGCGTTACGTCAACCAGTACTACAAGCGTTACTGCCGTAATCCCAACAGCAAGGATTGGCGAGACTGGCCCTACTTTTCCGGCGACGGCGCGATGCAGGCCGCGGACGGTTACTTTCGGATTTTGGGGCGCGTCGACGACGTGATCAACGTCGCCGGCCATCGCCTCGGCACCAAAGAGATCGAGTCTGCTTGCCTTACTGTAGAAGAAGTGGCCGAGGCGGCGGTTGTTCCGGTTGTCGACGAGCTGCGGGGACGAATGCCTGAAGTCTATGTTTCGCTCAAACCAGGCGTAACTCCGAGCAAGGCGATCGAAGAAAAAGTCGTACACGCTATCGAAACCATAATCGGCAAGATTGCGCGCCCGAAACGAGTGTGGATCGTCCCCGACATGCCCAAGACCAGGTCCGGTAAGATCATGCGGCGAATTTTAGCGGCGATCTCCAACACGATGGAGATCGGCGATACGACGACCCTTCTTAACCCAGAAGTCGTTGAACAAGTTCGGCAAATGGTGCAGGGGACGGGGAAGGTAGAAATAAAGGCCGGCCCAGAGGACATCCGCCGTTTCGGAGAAGAACGGTAAGCTCTACCCGTACAAGCATCACGCTTTGTCGAAAAGCTTGGGCGGACAGATTGATTTGCGGGCTTATTGAGTAGGCAAGCCCGGAGAACTGCGTGCTGGCTGGCGGGTAGTGGACGAAGTTAACTTCTATTGGTATAGGCAATCACTTAGCTTGCGGGGAAGGGATTATTAGCGAAGCTCACTGACCTGAGCCGGACAGATTTGTCGCGACAAACCCTGCTTCGAGTTCGCTTTTTGCAGCAGTTCGTTACTCCCTCTTGGGAAGGGGACGGCATCTGAACTAGCTCGAGACCAAGCCGGGGCAGGCCATTTTACCTGGTACAATTCTGGCTTTCAGGCACAACCGTTTTAGTATATTTTCTTAGGCAAATTAGGGTTTGTTTTGCATAGGCGAGGCTTGCTAACGTTAGCCAGGTTGGGGCAAGAGCTGCCATAAGATGGGTTTTCGCGCGAACTGCTATAAGGGGGGAATAAACATTCGATGGCGGCCAACGATGTGATCCTCGCTATCCGGGATTTAACGGTCAGGTTTTCGGGAATCGTAGCGCTTGACGGCGTCGAGTTTGACGTCGAAAGGGGCAAGATCGTTGGCTTAATCGGACCCAACGGGGCTGGGAAAACGACACTGTTCAACTGCTTGAGTAGGCTTTATACCCCGGAGCGGGGTCAAATTCTGTTCGAAGGCCATTCCCTTCTGACTTTTCCGCGCCACAAAATAGCAAAGCTCGGCATTAGTCGAACGTTTCAGAATCTCGCGCTTTTCCCGACGATGACCGTCTTGGAAAACGTGATGCTGGGAGCGCACAGCCGGACCAAAACAGGGTTCTTTCGCCACGCGCTAAGGCTCCCTCCGGTAGCCAAGGAAGAGCGGTTTATTCGTGACGTTGCGATGGAATCGATCACGTTGCTAGGGCTTGAGCATCTTGCTGACCATTTGGCGTCCGGCCTGCCATATGGAACGCTCAAAAGAATTGAATTTGCGCGCGCCCTAGCTGGGGCACCTAAGTTGTTGCTCCTGGACGAGCCGGCTGGCGGATTGAATCACGAAGAAGTCTTTCAACTGGCATCGCTCATACAACAGGTGCGCGAGCGACTTAAGCTAACGATTTTGCTTGTGGAACACCACATGAACATGGTGATGCAGATATCCGATAAAGTCGTGGTTTTGGACTTCGGACGCAAGATCGCTGAAGGTAGACCTTCGGAGGTTCAGCGCGATCCGGAAGTGATACGAGCTTACCTGGGGGACCGAATCTAAGGGATGGTGCCGCTACTCGAAGCACGTAATCTCGAAGCCTATTACGGATGGAGCAAAGTTCTACACGGTCTTGACCTCACGGTCGAGAAAGGCAAAGTCACGGTAGTATTGGGGGCCAACGGAGCTGGTAAAACTACCCTTTTGCGCGCCATTTCGGGATTGATTAGAACCACCGGAGAAATCCGCTTCGACGGCGTGCGAATCGACGGTAAGGCCCCAGAAGACATCGTTCGTCTCGGGATTGCGCACGTGCCCGAGGGTCGAGGGACGTTTCCCAATCTGACGGTGCTCGAGAACCTTCGACTCGGAGCTTACACGCGCAAAGACAAGCAAGAAGTTCGGCGCGACCTGGACCGGATTTATACTTACTTTCCCGTGCTCAAGCAAAAGAGTAATTCTCCCGCGGGGCTTCTAAGCGGCGGGGAACAACAGATGCTGGCGATAGCCCGCGGCCTGATGCTGCGACCGAGGCTACTGATGCTGGATGAGCCGTCGCTTGGTCTGGCACCAGTGGTCGTCGCCGACTTATTCCGCATCGTGCGTGCGATCAACGAAGATGATGGCGTCACGGTTCTGCTGGTCGAGCAAGACGCCGTTGGAGCGCTGGAAGTATCCCAATACGCCTACCTTCTGGAGACCGGACATATCGTGAGCTCGGGACCGGCTGACGAGCTGCGCCAGAACGATTCGATACGCAAGTCTTATCTCGGATACTAGGTGACTAAGAGCCTATGTCTGCGCTTTTGCAGCAAGTGATTTCAGGCCTCAGCACTGGGGGGATATACGCGAATATCGCCTTGGCGCTCGTGCTGATCTACCAGGCCACTGGAGTCGTCAACTTCGCACAAGGTGAGATGGCGATGTTCTCGACTTACTTGGCCTGGACCATGATCAACGCTGGCTGGCCTTATTGGCTCGCGTTTTTTACCACGATGGTTATCGCCTTTGTCGGAGGTGTGGTGATAGAGCGAGTCATTATAAGGCCGGTTGAAAATGCGCCAGTGCTGACGATCGTTATGGTGACCATCGGTCTTCTCACTATCTTCAATAGCGTTGCCGGATGGATCTATACGTACACCGTTAAACCTTTCCCTAGCCCATTTTCCTCCGCGCCTATCAAGCTTGGGCCAGTTACGGTCAGCATGCAAGAAGTCGGAGTAGCGGGCGTAAGCGTAGCGACCCTAATACTGATGTACTTTTTCTTTCAACACACGAAGGTCGGCCTTGCGATGCGCGCGGTAGTAGAGAATCCCACTTCAAGCCGCCTTGTCGGGGTTAAAGTGAGCCAGATGCTTGCGTTAGGGTGGGGTTTGGCCGCGCTGGTTGGGGCAGTGGCAGGCATGATGGTGGCTCCGCTCGTGTTTCTTGAACCCAATATGATGAGCGGAATTTTGATTTACGCTTTTGCTTCCGCAACCCTGGGCGGATTCAACAGTCCCGGAGGTGCCGTTGTCGGCGGTCTGCTGATGGGGGTACTGGAAAATCTCGTCGGAACTTACATCACATTTATCGGCACAGAACTCAAGCTTACGGTGGCTTTGGCTGTGATCTTGCTCACTTTACTGGTCAAGCCCAGTGGACTGTTTGGCCGTGCGGCGGTAACTAGGGTGTAACGATGCAACTTCCTGCAAGCGCAAAAGAGATAGATACGCGCACCACAGGCTTACGAGCAACTCGGCCTGCGGCTGCCTCACACGCTCGGCTATGGAAACTCGTCGGGCTCATCTTGACGCTTATTGTAGCCTATCTTTTGCCGCTCGGATTAAGTAACTACCAGGCTTTTGAGTTTACCCAGGTATTCATTTACGCGATCGCCCTTCTTGGCCTGAACATCCTTATCGGCTTCAACGGGCAATTCTCCTTGGGCCACGGTGCCTTTTATGCGCTGGGCGCCTATACCACAGCGATCATGACCACGCGCTGGGACATCCCATACGGTTGGACAATAATCGTTGCGGGAGTCCTCTGTCTTATCGCGGGCTTTCTTTTCGGGCTGCCAGCTTTACGTTTCGAGGGCCTTTATTTGGCGTTAGCCACCTTCGCGCTCGCGCTTTCCACTCCGCAGATTCTCAAATACTTCGACAACTGGACGGGCGGCTCTCAGGGAATCGTGCTAGATAAACCGTCAGTGCCGCTCGGGCTGCCAATCAATGCCGACCAATACCTCTACTACCTGACGTTGACCGTTCTGCTCTTGTTGTTTCTGCTTGCCTGGAATCTGCTACGCGGGCGAGTCGGGCGAGCGATGATGGCGATCCGGGACAATCCAATTGCAGCTGAAGCGATGGGCGTGAACAACGCCCTTTACAAGTCGTTGACCTTCGGCGTAAGCGCCATGTACACGGGCATCGCCGGCTCGCTGGGGGCACTGGCGGTCGCGTTCGTGGCTCCCGACACCTTTAACGCCTTTTTGTCGATAAACTTTCTGGTGGGCAGCGTGGTCGGAGGAATAGCCTCGATTATCGGTGCGCTCTTCGGTGCTGCTTTCATCGAGTTCGTGCCGATCTACGCTCAGGAAATTTCCCGCGCGGCGCCTTGGGCGATCTTTGGCGTGGTGTTGATTCTCTTCATGTATGTGATGCCGACTGGAGTTGCGGGGCTGCTCCATCGAGTGCTTGAGCGCTTAACTCGCCGGCCGAGCAAAGAGTCGAGTGCAGACAATGTCGTAGCTACCTCGCCCGCTCCGGCCGATCCTGGCGCAAGTAGTCCTGCTCGGGCGGCCTCCGGCAAACATGAGTAACAAAAGTTTTGCGGTTACAGATGGTTTACGGCGAATTGAACCTGGTGAAACGAGCTTGATTCAAAAAGAGTCCTCGACCGCCTTTGCTTAACGCATGTGGGGTCTAAACAAAATCGACTTTGGGGGAGAATATTCGCACTATGCTTCGGAAAATCGTCAACCTAGTCCTAGCGCTTGTACTGACGCAGTTTCTCGCTGTCAGCCTTGGCCACGCAGAAGAAGGAGTCACGGCAACCGAGATCAAAATCGGCAATACCGCACCCTACAGCGGTCCTGCTTCGGCCTACGGTACGATTTTGCGCGCCGCTGGTGCGTATTTCAGAAAGGTGAACGACGAAGGCGGCATCAACGGACGCAAAATCGTCTTCATCAGCTACGACGACGGCTACAGCCCGCCGAAAACCTACGAGATGACGCGCAAGCTGGTCGAACAAGACCACGTGTTGCTCGACTTCGGCCCCCTCGGAACACCATGCAATAGCGCTATATGGAAGTACATGAACGACCACAAAGTGCCCCAGCTATTTGTTTACACCGGTGCAAGCAAATGGGGCGACCCGAAAGGCCATCCGTGGACGATGGGATGGCAGCCGACCTACCATGCCGAGGGCTTCATTTGGGCGCGCTACATACTAGATAACATCCCCAACGCTAAAATCGGCATCCTTTACCAGAACGACGACTACGGCAAGGACTATCTTTCGGGCGTGCTCGACGGACTAGGCAACAAGGCTCGCGACCTAATCGTCAAGCAGCAAACGTATGAAGTGACCGACGCAACTGTGGATTCGCAAATCGTAAACCTTAAGAACAGCGGGGCTAATGTATTTATCAACATCACCACGCCCAAATTTGCCGCTATGGCGATTCGTAAAGCTTATGAAATCGGGTGGCGTCCGACCCAGTTTTTGAACTTCGTTTCCGCGTCCATCTCGTCGGTGTTAAAACCAGCTGGACTCGAAGCCTCTAAGGGCATCATTTCAGCGGTGTTCTTGAAAGACCCAAGCGACCCGCGATGGGCAAACGACCCGGCGACCAAAGAATATATCGCGTTTATGCGGAAATATTACCCTGAGGGCGACCCCTACGACATTTTCAACGTTTCAGGGTATTCGTGCGCTCAAACTATGGTCCAGGTGCTAAAGCAGTGCGGGAACGACCTTTCGCGGGCCAACGTGATGCGCCAGGCGGCAAATTTAAGGAATTTGCAGCTTCCGATGCTGCTTCCGGGGATCGTTATCAACACAAGCCCGACCGACTACTACCCGATCGAGCAGATGCAGCTTGGCAGGTTCGACGGACAGCGCTACGAACTGTTCGGCCCTATCTATACGGCCGTAAGCCGCGGCAAACAATAGGAGGTCAGACAGCGTGACGACGGACGATCGAGGTCGGTTAGATTGGCGTGCGCTGCGTCATTTGTGTAACGACCCGACGTTACTTGCGCCACGTTCGAAGTGTTACGCGCCAAGCAAGGTGTTTGCGCATGTTCGGCGAGGAGACGTGATAGTGACTTGAGGTCGCTAGCGTTACACGAGAACGGGTTTTTCGGAAAAGAGCGCACCAGCGAATAAAAGGAATTGAATACCGACAAATTCACGTCAAACGTGTTTAATCCGCGCAACCTCGACGTGGTAGGAATGCAATAACTACGAAACGCCTAGCTGAATAAGGCTTTGAGTACGCAGACGTCGCTCAAGAGAAGCTCGTTGACGATAGGAAGCCTCGACGCTTTAGCAAAAGGAGCCGGCCGCTCTAAAATGTCTGGCTGTAACGCCTAATCTCGAACCGCTAAAAGGGGGCTTGACCTCGCAGTCAAGGGGGACAACATGAAAGCGCACCGATGTTTCAAGGCAGTGCTACTAGTCGTCGCGGTCGCCGCTCTGACGCTGAGCTCGACACTGTCGGCTCGTCGCAACTGCGGTCGCGCCTGGGCGTACGATCCGGGAGTTAGCGACACTGAGATCAAGATAGGGAACACGGGACCGTATAGCGGACCTGCTTCAGCTTATGGAACCATACTGAGAACTATAGGTGCCTATTTGAGAAAGATAAACGATGAGGGCGGAATTGCCGGACATAAGCTTGTCTTTATCAGCTACGACGACGGCTACAGCCCACCGAAAACCTACGAACTAACCCGCAAGCTCGTCGAGCAGGACCATGTTTTGCTGGACTTCGCTCCGCTAGGCACGCCGTGCAACGCCGTGATTTGGAAGTACATGAATGACCACAAGGTGCCACAGCTTTTCGTGCTTACGGGGGCGAGCAAGTGGGGCGACCCGAAAGGCCATCCGTGGACGATGGGATGGCAACCGACCTACTACGCCGAAGGCTACATTTACGCTCGCTATATCCTGGAAAACGTCCCCAACGCGAAAATCGGGATCCTTTACCAGAACGACGACTACGGCAAAGACTACCTTTCCGGCTTTCTCGACGGGTTAGGTCCCCAGGGACAAAAGTTGATCGTCAACACACAAACGTACGAGACGACGGACCCAACGGTTGATTCCCAGATCGTCAATCTCAAAAACAGCGGAGCCAACGTTTTTTTCAACGTCACTACACCCAAGTTTGCAGCGCAGGCTATCCGCAAGGCCCATCAACTTGGATGGCATCCTCTGCACCTTCTCAACAACGTTTCGGCCTCGATCGCGTCCGTCCTCAAACCCGCTGGCCTAGAGGCCTCTAAGGGCATAATCACTGCTTCATACTTGAAAGATCCTAACGACCCGCGCTGGAAAGACGATCCCGGGATGAAGGAGTACCGGGCGTTTTTTGCTAAATATTATCCAGAAGGCGACCCCAACGATACGTTTAACGTCTACGGTTACAGTGCGGCCCAAACCTTTGTCTACGTGCTGAGACAATGTAAAGGAGACTTTTCCCGCGCCAACATCATGCGACAAGCAGCAAATATAAAGAACCTGCAGTTGCCACTGCTACTCCCTGGAATCGTAGTCAATACATCTCCTGATGATTTCTACCCGATAAAGCAACTGCAACTAGCCCGATTCAACGGCGAGCGATATGAGCTTTTCGGCAAGGTGTATAGTAGTCCAGGGAGAACTGGCCTGCATCCTAATGGGGCTCAGTGACCAATACAGGACAGGTTCACACTCACTGGCTAAATACTAGGTAGCGTAGGAGACGGTATCTTTGGCACTCTGCACCGACTAATGCTTTGAAGCGGGGGTACGACGATGGAATCGACGATGATGCGCTTTCAGTTGACGTTGCCTCACATTTTGGAGCGGGCCAACAAGTATTATCCCCAGACCGAAATCGTCTCGCGTCTGCCAGACAAGTCGCTTCATCGAACCACTTACCGCGACTTTTATCGGCGTGCGCGCGCTTTGGCCGAAGGACTGACGCGCGCCGGTCTTAAGCGAGGCGATCGCGTGGGGACTTTGATGTGGAACCATTACGCGCACCTTGAGGCGTACTTTGGAATTCCGTGCGCCGGCGGCGTGCTTCATACCTTGAACCTTCGTCTCCATCCGAGCGACCTCGAATATATCGTCAACGACGCCGAAGACCGCTTTTTAATCGTAGACGACGTTCTGCTGCCGGTGTTGGAACGTTTTCGCGATCGGGTCAATTTCGAACGCATATTCGTTTTCCGTTATTCCGGGGACAAGTCTGTCAACGGCAAAGGTCTTGAAGATTACGAGGACTTGCTCGCCAGCGCAAGTGGGAACTTCACTTACCCAGAGCTGGACGAGTACGAAGCCCTCGGCATGTGCTACACGTCTGGAACCACCGGCCGACCACGCGGCGTCGTATATTCGCACCGCTCCACGGTGATTCACTCCTACAACTGCGCGCTACCGATAGCTAACAACCTCTCACCGCACGACGTGGTGATGCCGGTCGTGCCGATGTTCCATGCCAACGCTTGGGGCCTTCCATTCGCCTGCGTGATGGTCGGGGCTAAATTGGTCTTCCCTGGTCCCCACGTCGACGGCCAAAGCATCGTCGAGCTGTTCGAAAAAGAACAGGTAACCTTTTCAGCTGGCGTGCCGACCGTGTGGCTGGGAGTACTTCAATTGCTCGAGCAAGACTCTCAGCGCAGGCGCTTCTCGCCCAATCTGCGACTGGTTGTGGGCGGCTCGGCGGCGCCAGAAGCGATGATCCGTGGATTCGACAAGTTCGGTATTACAGTCGTCCATGCTTGGGGTATGACCGAGACTTCACCGCTTGCCACGATATCGAAGCTCAAGCCTCCGCTAGACTCGCTTTCCGAGGATGAACGTTACGCTTACCGCGCAAAGCAAGGATATCCGGCCCCATTCGTGGAGTTGCGAGTGGTCGATGATGAGGGCAAGGAAGTCCCGCCCGACGGCAAAACGATGGGCGAAATTCAGGTTCGAGGACCCTACGTTACGGCAAGCTACTACAAGGTTCCGCCCTCGCCGGACAAGTTTACCGCCGACGGATGGCTTAGAACGGGAGACGTGGCGACGGTCGACGAGCATGGCTATATTCGTATAACCGACCGGACCAAGGACTTGATCAAGTCGGGCGGCGAATGGATTAGCTCGGTCGACCTGGAGAACGCTTTGATGGGTCATCCGGCAGTGGCCGAGGCCGCGGTTATAGCAGTGCCACATCCAAAATGGGCTGAGCGACCTCTGGCCGTCGTCGTGCTCAAACCGGGCGCTAAAGCTACGCCCGAAGAACTCAACAAATTTCTCGAGGGCAAGTTCGCCAAATGGTGGCTACCCGACGAATACGTCTTTACCGATTCAATTCCGCGCACTTCGACCGGAAAGTTCTTAAAGAGCGCTTTGCGCGAGCAATACGCCAAGCGCAAAGCTGAAGAGATGAAGGTAGCCTGAAAGGGAAAGCTCTTGTGGTGCGGCGAGCACTGGCGTTGCGCCGGATGGGGTCGAGGTTGGACTAAGCTTGAGTGTTCCCGGATGTCCCGGGCCCCATCCTAGCGCCTAGGCCGATCGAGCGCCTGCCCAGCATCCTAGTCAACCCAACTCGAGCCGTGCCAAAAAGGCCATAGCCGAGTACGAAGTTTTCTTCACGCTAGACGCTAGCTTCTCCTGCGAAACCTCCTATAGTTCCGCACAACCCGATAACGGAGATCTCGACCCACTCATCACGAAACCTTCGATAAGAGCGCGCCTCCGTCTCATTTTTTGGCTATCGCGTCTCCCGGCTTTTCCTCACTTCTTGCCGTAGACCCACCGTAAACTTTTCGCTCAAGCAAAATAAAGCGGGGTCACGGAAACCGATTTTGAAACTCGCTGTCCAAAAAGGATCCGCCGTTTACGGGGACAAATCGTTGCTGCCTCCTGACCGCACCGTCGCCGAGGAAACCTGCGCGACCATCGTTTGCAGAAGATATCGGCGATTCGCAAAATGCGAATAGTTTCCCGAGCACAAGTTGCAAAAAAGCAACGCCAAATCCTCGCAAATTCATCGCTTCTCTGCTGGCACGACTTATGCTTCTTGTGACTGTAGAAAAACTAATCGGAGGAGTGACGAATATGAAATACGCTAAAGTTGCATCGGCGATAGCTCTGACCGCGGCTTTGAGCCTTTCGGCTTTGATCGGCCCTGTTTATGCTTGGCAGTGGGGTGCTGAAGAGCAGCAAAACTACGAGTTCAACCCGAAGCACCGTCAAGAAATTCTCACCTATGGTAGCCAGATTGGGGCGAATTGGCGCGAAGAGTTGCGCCAGAGCCAATATGCCGCCTCAAAGTATCAGGGTCAGCCGAATCCTTCCGGTACTCTGCAAAACGAGTCTCCTAAGGCTCAAAACTGAGGTGCGGTGCGACTTTCGTTTCCTGATGACCCAAACGGGTTGCCGGGTCAACTAAGCGCTGGCTGCCCCTCGTCCCGGGTCAGTCAGCGCCCCATATCCCGTAGCCTACCGAATTTGTCCTCAAGCGTTTGCCGCCGGTCAGGATAATTAGGGAGCGTTCTGCCTTTAAACGCGTTTTCATCAGCGAAATTTTAGAAGGAGCGGTCTTTGCACAGCAGTAAACTCTGTCCGCCGCGGTGTTAGTTAAAAAGTCAAAGCGATCTGGATTCGAGCCGAACCGGTCTCAAGGTTGACCGGCCTCCACTGCTTGCTTTGTCTCCGGTCTACGTCAGGCTGACGTGTAGCTCGGAGTGGCAAAGCCGAGGCTTTACTGACGTCCAAAGTTCTGAAAGCCATACGTCAACTTAAGCCCTAAGAGACGAGCTCGAGGCAGACTGCCTCCCTGCCCGTCGAAACGTGGCCGGTGCTTGGCGCTGTTAAAGCGCTTGGCAAGCTCATTTAGGCTCTTCGATTCTTTCGCATTTTTCACAGAAAATTATTGATTTTTCGCACTTCGCGAGTTGTATGTTACGCAATTCTTTCTAATTTCTAGCTAAATCAACTAAAATTGTGCTCAAGGCCGTGGCATGTAGGTTGCGTTGTTCTTGGGTGGAGGTTGAAAACGGAAATGAAGAAATCGATCGCAAAGATCACGTCGATGCTGGCCTTGATCGCCGCTTTTAACGGCGCGGTACTCGCTGGGTCGGCTTACGCCTGGAGTTGGGGCGCAGACAATCAGGAAAACTACCAATTTAACCCGGCAAACCGGCAGGAAATCCTACAGTACGGGGCCCAAATCGGGGCTGATTGGCCGGCCCAACTGCGGCAGCAGAATTACGCATCCGAGCGGCCGCAGCAAGCAGGTAACTATGGTCAGCGCGGGCTTAGCTCTGAGCCGCGCTCAACTAACTAAGCCAGCCGAGGCATCTTCTATTAGTTGGACGAAGCATTTTGGGTGCGTTATATAAAAAGCGTCGCTCAAAGGGTGCGGGCTTGGTGAATCTCGACCCCGCTACCCTTTGAGCAACGCTAAGAGATCCCTGTACTTGATCGAGGCCTCTGCTCCGAAGTCTTTAATCGCTCGGGAAAAGTGGCCTCGGGTACAAAAAGGGTAATACGCTGAGCTAGACTTTTTTGGAGCAGTGACCGATGGCAACGGTATCGACATCGACGCTTGCCGTCATGCCCAGCGGTTTGAAATATTTCAAAGGAGCTGGCTATGTCGGCGCCTCCAAAAGGATCTAGTAAACATCCCACATGTAGCGAGAGCCTCTCAACCCTGGGCCACACCACTTCAGACCAGGCACTGCGGATAGTTTACCGTTGCCGAGGACAGGAAGTTCTGATACGGCCACTACAAATCCCAGCTGACCAGCAGCGTCTTCACGACTATTTTTTGCGACTAAGCCGCGACTCGGCCTATTGTCGCTTTTTTGTACTTGGCGGGGCGCCTCCGCCGACACCTATTCGAGGTTCACAGGCCAGTCATGAAGGTGAAGTCGCGCTTGTTGCTGTTACGACTGGCCCGGGCCAAGACGAAATTATAATCGGGGAAGCTTGCTACGTCGTCGATCCAGCCTGCGATTGTCAAGGCGAGGTCGCCGTATCGGTCGCCGACGAGTACCAAGCTCATGGCTTAGGGACGGCCCTCCTGCGCGCCCTTATCGATGTAGCCCGCAGCAGAAAACTCGAGCGTTTAATCGTATACGTACTGGCCCAAAATTACCCAGCCTTACGCACCTTTTTGGGGCTCGGCTTCAAAACCGTTCTCTGGCAGCCGGGCGTGCTTAAGATGGTGCTCGAGCTGTCGGAATGGGTTGAGTCAGAAAAGACCAGGCAAGTTTCGCAAAGCCCTGTACAGTTTGCTTCCCCACCTAGCCTGACTGGCTCGCTTCAGAGTATGATCGGCAAAGAGGCGATGTCCGCGGCGAGCGCGCAGGTCGATAATTCTCAACCGCCCGGTGCTAAGCCGATTAAGTAGACCCAAGTAGAAGCAGCAGCCTCGGCAGCGCCAGCCACGAATAGCGGATTTAATTAAATAACTACCGCTCCTCATCCGCGATTCGTGAGCAGGGGGCATGACTGGTCCCATGGTACGTCACCACGGGGGCGGCTTTTTTCGTAGCCTTGTGGCGCTAATCGCTTGGGTTTCGCTTGTTGTCGGAGCGCATTCGTCTTGGTATAACGATGCTACCGCTTCAACCGGTATCAGTCCTTTAAGTCCGCGCAGTGGTAATAGCTCGCTGCGCGACGACCCACCCCTTTTGGTCGGCAACCTGCCAAGTTTCGATTCAAAATACGAAAGGAAGTTAGCGGCGCACTCGGAGGTTCTTGACTTAGCTACAGAGAGACATCCCCCTGACGAAGCCGTCAGCTCCTTTGGCGTCAATAGTACCGCTAGGTCGGAAAATTCCGGAACAAACTTCCAGGCCTCAACAGCCGCGCTAAGCCGTTTGAACTACTGGACAAGCACTAGCGACCGTCGGCTCGCTTTCATGGGGCCCTTGGTGCTGCCTCCAGCTATTGGCAACAACGCGGCTGGTCAGCCAGACGCAGAGCAGACTATGCCCAGCGCAAGTCCTTTGCCGTCACAAGCCTCGCCTAACATGCCCGAGATTACCGAATACCCAAACCAGCACTATCATATCGCCGAGCTGGGAGTTGAAGTCCGGGCAGGCGTAGGCCGTCTTTCCGGCGAGGTGACAGTCCCTGGGCTTGCGATAGAAAAAGTAGATCCAGGCTCGCCGGCCGCCGCGGCTGGGTTGCGCGCTTTACAGCGCGAGCCCAGACGATCCGCTGAAGGCGCTCTCGCGCTTGTCAGTATCCTGGTAGGCTTCGTATTCCCGCCAGTGATTTACTGGTGGGCGTGGAAGATGAACGACGAAAACCGCCTCGGTCAGGCTTGCGACTTCATTATCGGCGTCGACGGCGAGCGCGTGAGCCATGTCCTGGATGTCGAACAGGCTTTGCGCCGGGCCAAAGACGGCGATATCATCTACTTAAACGTCCTGCGCGAGGGCAAGCGGGTTCAGGTACCAATCCATTTGACACGCCAGAAACCTGCCGGCTCGGGCCATTCAACCGGCGGACAAGTACGTAATCCCCCGAGTCAGTAAGCAGCGACCAATTTCCCCACGCCAGGGCTCAACAATCGAACTCACCCGGTACGCGCTAGCAAGCTCGGCCTTTTCCCTTTTACTACGTTCCTGCCCGGAGTTGTCGTAGAGGCAACAGAAGTAGCGATAATTGCGCTTGCGCTACGCCACTATCGCAAGCCCTTATTCTGGCTCCGCGTGAGGGTGAGCAGGCTGGAGTAGCCTGCTCACCGCTAAAAAAGCAGTCCATCCAATCAAAAAGCGAGAAGCCTACGCACGCAATAGCACGGCCGTGTGTCGTGCCGAACGGCGCACTTTTACAGATTGAAGAAGTAGTACAACTGGAGCATGAAGAAGTTCCAGTTGTAGTAGTTCCAGGTCCTGACGTTGGTCAGGTAGTAAAACCAGAGCACGAAGTCACCCTTGGCATACTGGAGGCTTGGGCCAACCGAAACCGCCTCCACACCCGAGTTTTTGATCGGCGCCCCGGCAAACACGTTGCTGAACGCGGTAACCGTTCCATAAGCAGCAAAGCCGATTCGCCAGGGGCCAAGCTCAGGGTTGATCTGCTTAAGGCCGTAGCTAAGGAGACCTCCCGCGCTGATGTTGTCGCCGGGCATGTATCCGCCAGATGCCGGGGCTACTGCCAGCGGATTACCGATACTGGCAGGGGCGCACACACCACCGGCGCAGCCGAACGCGGCCGCCGCCGGCAACCCAGGCGTGGTGTTGAGTTGATGGGTATAAGAAAAAAATGGCTGGAACTCCAGGGTGTTTAACCAACCCAGTCCCATGTTGCCCACCGCCAGCTCATCCATGTGCTGAAGCTGATACCAACCTTCCGACAGCCACGCAAAGTTGTACTGGTTTACCACTCCGTTGGCAGGCGTAAATCCAAACCCTCCACCAACCGGCAGGCTAAAGTACGGCCCAAAGAACGTAGAGTCGCGCAAGTAGCGAAATTGATGATAAGAATAAAACATTTCAAGCGGCGTAAACCAAAACTCCGTCGGCCCTCCAATCGGGCCCGCCGCCACAATCGGCATAAAAGCGTTGAACCCTACCCGGAAGTTAGGCGTGTCGAATTGAAATGGATAAATCCAGTTAATATACGCAACGTTCGCCCACACGTTACTGCCCTCAGGTGCCCCAGCAACTCTCGTTCCGTTGGGACCGTAAAAGCCCCTCTGGTCTAGCCAAACGCTAAACCAGGCACCGAACAGAAGGTTTGCAGGTAAGCCGTAAGAATCGACGTTGTTGTTGTTGAAAAAGTTGAAGTACGTACCCAAGCCGGTGTTCTGGGGTACTGGACCTGTGCCCAAGAAGCTTATACCTTTCCAGCTATACTGGGGCTGTGCCTGGGCCGTACCGACACCCACCACCCACCACATCATTATCAGTGCGCCTAGCCCTCCTAGGAGCCGTTTACTGTTCATAACGTCCCTCCTCCTTAAACAGTATTAGTTTCTCCAAGTCCTGGTGTGCCGTTAGCCCTAACTCTTCTCTTTCACGCCAAAAAAGGCATAAGCGTGGTGAGAGCTGGACACAAGCCATCTCTGTCTAGCAACAGCCAGCCGGCAAAAAGCGGAACCCGGCCTGTACATGACACCTCTTCGACTCTCATCTTCGCTTGCAGCAGCCCTCAACGGTTCTCCGAAACGGCTTAAGCTCTCTTTCTTTTCGCCTAACCCGCCCCAATCTCGTTGCACCTGTCCCCGAGCGTACGAGATGGCGCTTTGTAGTTAACTTTCCTCTCGACGAAAGTCAAGAGCTAGAGTGAATAAAATATGCTTTTCCCAGCTCTTACGAAGCGCGCCAAAAAGTATTGGTTGGGACCCCCCTGGCATCCACCGACTCGAACACGACTCAATATGCTTTAAGGGGCGCAACCAGCTATCATAAGTAGGCGAAATCGTGGCAAACTTTCACCAAAATAGCGGTCATCCGGACTGGCCTAGGAAACCAGTAGCAGTGTGGAAGCAAAGAAACCGTTCATGGAGCTCAGGAGAGCCAATTACCCAGCAAGTCCTCCATACCAAAGGCACTCGCAAAACTTATCGCCGTGCTCCTATTAGGATTTGGGTACGGTCTCCCTGCGTTTTGCGCACACTCGTAGGTACAGCCTTACGTCACGCCTTATACCGACGCGCCTTTTTTAACCCCCTAAAGCAGAGAACGGTGTAAGCGCTTCATCCCTTGTGACAATCTTTATGCTTTGCCAAAAAGACGGATCAAGCGCTCCCGGTCGAGTCCAGCAACAATTTCCCCGCGGAAAATCGTAAGCGGCCGTTTGATAAGGTTCGGATCTTCAGCCATGAGCTTTAGCGCCTCTTCGCGGGAAAGCTTTTTGTCCGCCAACCCTCTGGCCTTGAAGGCAGCACTTTTCGGATTCAAGAAATCGCGAGGATCCCGACCCTTAAAAAGTTGGCGCAACTCACCAGCGGTCAAAGGCTTTTTGACAAAGTCTCGCTCGTCCAACTCGACCTTAAGCTCGTCGCGCAAGAAACTTCTTGCGTTGCGGCACGTACTTCAACTGGATTTCCACAAAAATAGCGCCGCCTCTGTGCGACTCAATCCCATTTGAATTTCCCCAAAACTAGTAGCTGCCCAATAAGCTATTCATCGTAGACCTGCTGTGCAAGGCTTCCCGGCGCTTTGATTACGCAAGCTAGGCGGCAAACCTCGCTCCTTTCCGATTTTTGGCGAGCGGACCGATAAACCCATACCGAACAGAATGAGAAGAAAAACGCCCGCCGCTGGGTTCACCCAGCAGCGGGCGCCGTGAGTTAGAGCCTATACCTAAATCCGCTTACAGGTTGAAGAAGTAGTAAAACTGGATGAAGAACTGGTTCACCGCGTAATAGTTTTGGGTCAGCACGTTGGAAGCTTCGTAAAACCAAATCACGAAATCGCCCTTCGCATACTGGATAGCGGGTCCGACGCTGACCATCTCAACCGCCGAATTCCGAATTGCGTGGCCGGCATAAGTGTTTTGGAATACGCTCCAATCGCCGTTCACCATAAATCCTACGCGCCAATATCTAAGCCATTGGGGCGAGAAGATGTTCTTGAGCGGATAGCTGAATACGTTGCCAATTTCGATGTTGTCGCCGGGCATATAGCCGCCTACGGCCCCGGGCGTAAGCCCCAACTGGGCAACCCCAGCAGCCCCGAACACCGCGGTGTTAGGAAGGTTAGGCGTGGTGTTGAGTTGATGGGTATACGCAAACCATGGCTGGTACTCTAGGCCATTGAGCCAACCCAATCCCAGGTTACCCAGCGCCAGCTCATCCATGTGCTGAAGCTGATACCAACCTTCCGACAACCACGCAAAGTTGTACTGGTTTACCTGACCGTTGGCAGGCGTAAATCCAAACCCTCCGCCAACCGGCAAGCTAATGTACGGCCCGAAGAACGTCGAGTCGCGCAAATAGCGAAATTGATGATACGAATAAAACATTTCGATCGGGGTAAACCAAAACTCCGTCGGTCCTCCAATCGGCCCCGCCGCCACAATCGGCATAAAAGCGTTGAACGCTACCCGGAAGTTAGGCGTGTCGAACTGAAACGGATAAATCCAGTTAATGTATGCAACGTTCACCCACACGTTACCGCCGTTAGGCGCTTCGGCAACTTTACTGCCGCTGGGGCCGTAAAAAGCGCCCTCGCTTACGTATGTGCTGAACCACGCGCCAAACAACAAGTTCGCTGGCAAGCCATACGTGTCGACGTCCTCGTTGTTCAAGAAATTAAAGTAGGTACCGAGACCGGTGTTCTGCGGCACAGGAGCGAGCGTAGAAAAACTTTGCCCGTTATACCTATAAAAGCCCGCTGCACTGGCCAACTGGTTCCCGACCGCGCCAACAAGCAGCACGATCGCGAACACACCTAGCAGCATCTTACGCAACATAAATATCCTCCTCCCCATCCAAGGCTTTTCGCTGCGCGAACTAAGCGCGAACAACAACGTCAGCTTTCGTTGCCCTCGATCCTCCATAGAAGCCAATCACCTCACCCTCAACTACGATTCGTCGAGCAAAAGAAGGCCCTTTTTTGCGCCACAGCGGCCTCCTCTCACGATCCCAGATCCACTGCAAATTTCGAAACAACGCTTTTCCACCCAGTCCTGGTCTCCTCGACCAAGTCCACGTCAAAAATAGTGAACGAAAGAACCGCTGTCAACCATCTGTCGGCCAAAAACGCTAAAAATATGGATCGGAGAGAAACTCTCCGTCCCAGAATTCCTGGAGCGATCTCCCTGGGGCGTTCAGCACGACTCCACGGTGCGAAAATAAACCATAAACACTTGAGAGGGGACAAAACAGTTGCAGTCAATCCCCATAACCACAAACGCCCCACATGAACCTGCGATCGTGGCAGTGGAATTGAACTGTAGCCAAAAGTTCGAATTTTCCGAGAAAATACCGCTTTGATAAAAACGCGTCCAAACCCGGGCGCTTATGTTTTCGGCTCGAATTTTTAGGCTCAAATAAAATCTGAAGGTCAGCCAATAGGCGCGCCTTCTCAAAGCACAAAGCCTCCTTCACCACTCGCCTGACGACGCTAGGACGCCGAGTGCACGCAAAGTTACTCAATTGCGAACGATTGCAGGTGCCCCAGATACCGACTCGTGCCAGCCCGAGCAGCGAGGGCTTCGCGCAAGCGCTGAGAGCTCACTCGATGCTGGTGTCGGGCGTCGGCACGGGATTGGGCGCGTTGACCGGACCCGCGCCGCGGTCTATCGGCCTTGGCGCGCTAGAAATGGATGGGGGGCTTCCTGCAACACCGGTGGTCGAAGCGGTTCCAGCAGGAGAGCCCGAGCCTGTAGGGTTTAACTGCGAAGTCGCGACGCTATTGTTGGCGCCAGCGGATGCTGCAGGGCTTGCACCTTGAGTAGCTACGTTAGTGGATTGCGGGATGCTGGTCGGACCGCTGAAATGGATCGGATCTTTGCCGGTGATCATTCGCGGCGTCAGCACGTAGTCGCCACCCAAGGATGCCCTCCATATGGTATCCGACACCTGGGTGTTGCCACCGGTTAACACGAAGGCGAAACCGCCCGCGATCCCACCCAGAGCGGCATACACGAACTTGACAGGAACGTACACCACATTCGCTAGCATCGTCGCCGCGCCGATTCCGGCGTCGCTCCAAGCCACACCCCCATTCTCCGGCTGCTGAACCTGGGGCTCAGCCCCAGCGCCAAGGGTGGGCATGACAATCAATGCAAACAGAAGAAGTCCTTTTACAACGCCACGCCGCCAACTTTTAATTCGAGGTTCAATGTTCATGAGTTATCCCCTCCCAACAACCTAGCCGCTCACTCCGTTCTAACTACGGAACCCTCGGGTAAAAGCTGCATCAGGTATTCATATGCGGCGCCCAGATAAGCTTGATCCTTCGACTCGAGCGTAACCTTTACGCGATACTCTGGATTTCCCAGTATCGGGTACGAGCCGAGCATCAAATCTGGGAAACGCTGCAAACACGCGGTCAAATGCTCTGCGATCACGCTTTCGGGAGCGCGGATATAGATCGCCCGCATGAAGTACGGGTCAGTGGCGAGCCGGTCCTTGAGCGCGAGCAGTTTCGCCTCGAAGAGCTGGGGAATACCCGGCAGCATATAGACGTTTTCCACTTGGACCGTGGGGTATCTGAGTTCGCCCCCGAAATTCAGTATCGCGCCTTCTGGAGTCAGGGCCATTTTCATGCCAGCGGCTTGGCTAGCGCCGCCAAATTGCTCGCATACGATTTGCTCGAGCTGGGGGTTAACTACAAGCCGTCGGCCGAAGGCTCTGGCTACGCCCTCCACGGTAAGGTCATCGTGGGTCGGACCGACGCCGCCCGAAGTGATGACGACATCGTAGCGCGAAGCGCAGTAGCGGACTTCCTCGGCGATTGCCGCAAGCTCGTCCGGCACAACGACGATACGTTTAAGCGCAACGCCAACGGCACGAAGCTCGCGCACCGCAAAGTAGGCGTTGGTGTCGCGAACCTTGCCGGAGAGAATCTCGTTGCCGATAACGATCAGGGCGCAAGTGCGCTCGCCCTTTGCCTGCGCCTGACGCGAACCTATCGGCTCCATTTCTTCCCGCGCCTGCTGCCCCACGTGCGTTCGTCGAGCGACTTCGCCGACGGACGCTTAGATGCCAGACGCCACTAATGGCTCTAATCAATAGCAGTGTCAAGCAGGCGCACGCTGGTATTAACTTTGGGCCTGCTCGAAGTCAGGAGCGTGCGCCTTGATGTACGCCTTGAGCCGCTGCTTGAGCCGTGACTCGATCTGTCGTACCCGCTCACCGCTGATACCCAAGCGCTGGCCGACCTCGTGCAAGGTCTCCGGCGTTTCCGACAAAAGGCGTCGACGAAAAATTTCCGCTTCCTTCTCATTAAGGGTGGCCGCAAATCGCTCGATCTGTTCGGTCGCAAACTTGCGCCATTCGGCTTCGGCTACCTGTTGTTCGGGTCCGCTACTATCATCGGCCAAAAGATCGAGCAGAGTCGCCTCGCTCTCGCTGCTAGCTGGCTGATCGAGCGAAAGTTCGTTTTGCCCCATCCGCTCCTGCATCTCGCGAACCTCGCTCTCCTTGACGCCGATTCGCTGCGCTAGCAACTTGGGCTCAGCCTCAAGCCCCATAGCCTCCAAAAGATCGCTTTCTTTGCGCAAATTGAAGAACAGCTTTCTCTGAGCCTGCGTCGTTCCGATTTTCACCATGCGCCAGTTGTTCATGAGGTAGCGAATTATGTACGCCCGAACCCACCATACGGCGTAAGAGGGGAAGCGGATGCCCTTGTACGGGTCGAAATTCTTGACCGCTTCCATCAGGCCAATGTTGCCCTCCTGAATGAGGTCGAGTAGATTGCGCGAAGCGCGGGCAAACTCTCGCGCAACTTTAACCACGAGCCGCAAATTTGACGTAACCAGCTTGAACGCATCCGCCGGGTCGCGCGTCTCGTAATAGCGCTTGGCTATTTCCGCCTCTTCCTCACGGCTAAGTATGGGGAATCGCCGAATCTCTGCGAGATACCGTGCGAGCGGATCATAGGCGACTAGAGCACCTTGCGTAGCCTCTTCCTCGCCGTCTTCGAGCTCCTCGTCCTCGTCCCTCGAGTACTCACCAAGCTCCAACGTGTCCAAGTCGGGAGTGGGCTCATCCGCTACTGCGGAGCTCACCTCAGACGTTTCGGCTTCCACCGGAAGCGTTGACGGGTCTAATCGTTCGGGGTCCAGCGCCTCAAGGGCTTGCGCTTTACTTCTTTTTACGCTTCGCCTTTTTTGTTTCTGCGGCATGAAGAGACCCGAGCACCCGACGCGTGAACCCTGTAAGGAGGGCAACTACGCAGTGGCCAAATTGTTAGCCCCGCGCCTCCGCGCCGGCAGGGACACGGGGTTCTGATGACTTCGTTGCAGTGGCACCAGCCGATGGGGCTCCTTTGCCGTCGGAGCGCCGCACAACACAAACCTTGCCTGCCGCTATTTCGCGTAGCGCGACCACGAGCTCTTTGTTGTCTGCTTCGACCAACGGTCGCGCACCTTTGAGCAGCTGTTTGGCGCGCCGCGCTGCAGCGAGCACAAGCTCAAAACGATTCGGCACTCTGGCCAGACAATCTTCTACAGTTATACGAGCCATTACTAACGATTGTCGCTGCCCTAGACGCCTTTGTCAACGCTCGTCAAGTTATAGCTGACGACACGGATTGCCATTCCGCGGGCTGGCGCCTTGCCTAGGACGCGTGCACCAAGTGAATAATTATCGACGGTGAGCATCTGGGCTGAGAAAGCTAAAGTTTTGCAGACCGCTACCACAAGCTAGCTGGTACCCACTAAGGCAGAGGTAACAAAGCCGCAGAAGTTCGTGCTTGCCCGCAGCTAAAAGCAAAAGCGATTTTGTAAATCAAAAAAGCTTAAATTTGCCCTGGAATTAATCCTCCGCGAGGCTCAAGCTCGACGCTTTAAGTCGGCGCCGTCTGCTCGAATAAAACCGATGCGAGCGGCGCCCGCTGCGCCAGGAGCTGTCAGAATCAATGCGTCGTGCGCCCGACCGTAGAACAGTAACTTTTACACGGGCAGTGCCACGCCGAACTATTCCTAATCTGCGGGCGGCGGCTTTCGACAGATCGAGTTGCCTGCCACGGACGTAAGGCCCACGGTCATTGATCCTTACGACCACCGAGCGCCCGTTCGAAAGATTAGTTACTAGCACTGTACTGCCAAGCGGTAGAGTGCGGGAGGCAGCGGTAAGTTGGTTTTGGTCAAACGCCTCGCCTGTTGCAGTCGCATGCCCTTGAAAGCCGGGCCCATACCATGAAGCGGTAACAACTCTTGGCGTCGACTCTCTAGGGGGTCGAGCAACCGGCTCATAGCTTCTGTACGAGGGCAGCCCGCCCATAGTATGTGTTGTCGTGCAGGACGCAAGAAGCGCTCCGGCGATAAGGCACATCCCGGTTCGGCCGACCACGATGGCGCGTCCTGCACTCGTAACGTCAAAAAACCGACGCTGTTTCGCGCTGAATTGTCGGCCGAGATTGACACCAAGCGGGAATCTTTCCTTGCCTTGACCCTCGCGCTCATCCGAGGCAAGACAACTTCTGGCCTTGAGCACACAGAAGGTGAAATAACACCGGAACTTTTCGACCGATCGCTTGGAACGCCTGGGAAGGCAAACGAAACTTTTCAGGAGTTTGCGACCTCCAAGCAGCCCGTATTTCCTTCCTCGGCACACCGAGCTGACGAGCAGCAAAAAGTGGGCCGCGAGCGCGCGTTAGGCTAAGAACTGTTTTGACGACTCATATTAAGTTAATTGGAGGCGTGAAATACCAGGTAAGCAGGCATTGTAAAAGTTACAAGCCTGAATAAGGTCCGTAAGCAGGAGGGAAACGCTCGGGCAGAAGCGGCAAGGGTCCCTTCTGAGGAAAGATTTCAGACCCGGCGGTGTGACCGACTGTTCCAGCAACTCACCGGGGCAGCGAAAGCTGGGTCCTGAGCCCTTGGGCTCAGAAATTCTCGATCACGCTATCGTCAATCAAAGGCAAAGAATGCGATCACGCGCTAGGCTTGTTTTTCGCTGGCTTCTTTTTTGGCTTGCGGTTTGCGTTTTTTCTTGCGCGTTTTGACCGTTTCCTCGGCGCCTGTAAACTCCACGATCGAGATAGGGGCAGCGTCTCCCACCCGCCTGGTGAACTTAACGACGCGCGTATAGCCACCTGGGCGATCTTTAAAGCGCGGAGCGATAACATCGAAAAGCTTTTTCACCGCTTCCCGCGAGGCCAACAGTGCTGCAGCCCGACGTCGAGCACTGAGGTCGCCGCGCTTACCCAGCGTCACCAAGCGGTCGGCAAAACGTCGGAGCTCTTTAGCTTTGGCGTCGGTTGTGCGGATACGCTCGTGGCGAATCAAGCTTATCGCCAGATTGCGCAGCAGCGCTTTGCGGTGCGCGCTAGTACGGCTGAGTTTACGTCCCTGCTTTAAGTGGCGCACGGTACTATTCTCCCCATCGTGATTAGACCGACTTTAGGCGTTGTGGCGTTGCTCGAGCTCCGCCCGCATCCGGTCAAGTTCGGCGCGCGTGGGGGGATTCTCTAGCCGCATTCCAAGCGAGAGCCCCATACTGGCCAGCACTTCTTTAATCTCGGCGAGCGACTTGCGCCCGAAATTTTTTATCTTGAGCATATCTTGCTCGGTCTTTTGCACTAGCTCGCAGACGTACTTGATATCGGCGTTTTGAAGACCGTTGAACGCGCGCACAGAAATTGGAAGCTGGTCTACGGGACGAAGCAAGTTTTCGTCGAGCAGCGCAGCTTTCTCTTCGGCGGCTTTTGGCGCGACGCCAGTGGTAACTTCCTCTTCTCCTATGAATATCGAGGCTTGGTCGCGCAAAATCTGAGCGGCTCGCACAAGCGCGTCCTGGGGCGTGATAGACCCGTCGGTCCAGATCTCCATCACCAGCCGATCATAGTCGGTACGCTGTCCAACACGCGCGTTGGTAACCGTGAAGTTAACTTTCCGTATTGGGGAGAAGACGGCGTCCAACTTGATCGTGCCTATGGGCTGATTGTCTTGGCCGAACTCAGCTGGAACGTAGCCCCGCCCCTTGCTGATCACCAGCTCCATGTCGAGCACGCCGTCTTTGTCGAGCGTGGCGATATGCTGCTCGGGAGTGAGAATTTCGAGGTTTGGCCCACCGGTTATAGCCGCCGCAGTTACGATCGCCTCGCCATGAACCTTAAGCTCCGCCCTCATCTCGTCCACACCGTGTAAGCGAAGGCGCACTTCCTTGAGGTTGAGGATAATATCGGTAAGGTCCTCCTTGACGCCCGGCAACGTGGAAAATTCGTGCAAAGCGCCATTGACGCGTACAGCCGTGATAGCGTAGCCCGGCAGCGACGAAAGGAGGATGCGCCTCAAGGCGTTGCCCAAGGTTGTGCCGAAGCCCCGTTCAAAGGGTTCGGCCACAAATCGCCCGTACGTGTTGTTTGATACGCGCTGGTCGATCTCGACCGTCTTTGGCTTGATCAGCTCCAGCCAATCTTTCTCCATAGCCTCATTTCCTGTTGCGCAAGACGCCAGAACCAGCGTCCGTGCGCTCATTTTTTCTTGTGGCTGAGTTTAGCTATCTCGAGTAGTACTCAACGATAAGTTTTTCGCTGATAGGCATCGTAAGGTCGGAGCGCGCCGGCAAAGCCGAGAAAACGCCACGCATCTGTTCTCTATCGACCGAAAGCCAATGCGGCGTGCCTCTTCGTTGCGATAGCTCTAGGGCTTCTTGGATTACCTTCTTGTTTCTGCTGCGCTCAGCAACTCTAACCTCTTGCCCCACCGACACAAGGTAGGAGGGCAGGTCAACTACTTTGCCGTCCACTTCGATATGGCCGTGGCGCACCAGTTGGCGTGCTTGAGCCCGCGACACCGCGAACCCCATCCGATAGACGACATTGTCGAGTCGGCGCTCGAGCAGCATCAGAAGGTTCTCGCCGGTCACTCCGGGCATTCGCTCTGCCATCTCGAAGTAGCGTTCGAACTGCCTTTCTGCCACGCCGTAGATCCGCTTGACTTTTTGCTTCTCGCGCAAGCGAATCGCAAACTCCGAAAATCGCACGCGCCCCTGGCCGTGTTGGCCTGGCGGATAATTACGGCGCTCGATCGCACACTTATCCGTGTAGCAACGCTCGCCTTTGAGAAAAAGCTTAAGCCCTTCGCGCCGACAAAGCCGGCAAACTGATCCTGTGTATCTGGCCACGTTAAACGGTCCTCAAACCTAGCGCGATCTGTTAGACTCGCCGCCGCTTGGGCGGTCGACATCCGTTATGGGGAATTGGCGTGACATCCTTGATCGCTGTCACGTTCAAACCGGCCGCCTGAAGGGCGCGAATCGCCGATTCGCGGCCCGCTCCCGGCCCCTTGACATGTACCACTACGCTTCGCATCCCAAACTCCTGAGCCTTGCGCGCCGCTGTTTCGGCCGCCATCTGTGCGGCAAACGGTGTTCCTTTGCGCGAACCTTTAAATCCCACCGTTCCGGCGCTGGCCCAGGTCAGAACCGCACCGTTGGGGTCGGTGATTGTGACGATCGTGTTGTTAAAGCTCGCGTGAATACATGCGATCCCTTCAGGCACGTTGACGCGCGCCCGTTTGCGACGGGCTGCGCTACTGGGTCGCTCCGCACCAGCTTTGGCTCGAGGCGCTGGCGCGGATTTCGCTTGCTGTTCAGCCATCGGCCGATTCTCCTAAAATCTGATACTTCTAAAAGGCCTTAGCTTGTGCTCACGTAATCTTATTTGCGTGGAGCAGCCTTCTTTCCTGCCACCACTTTGCGTGGCCCTTTGCGAGTGCGCGCATTCGTATGAGTTCGCTGGCCACGTACGGGGAGGCCGCGACGGTGGCGGATCCCTCGATAGCACCCGATATCCATCAGCCGTTTAATCGACTGCTGAACCTCGCGCCGAAGGTCGCCCTCGACCTTATATTTCTGGTCGATAATTTGCCGAATCCGCACGAGCTCATCGGCACTCAGGTCGTCGCTCTTTTTGTCGAACGACACGCCCGCCTCTTCCAAAATTTTCCGCGCGCTCGACCGACCGATGCCGTAGATGTACGTTAACGCAACTTCCATCCGCTTATTCTTGGGAAGCTCTACTCCAGCTATTCGCGCCATAAGCTTGCCCTTTTGCCTTCAGCCTTGCCTCTGCTTGTGTCGAGGGTTGACACAGATTACCCGCACCACGCCGCGGCGGCGCACGATTTTGCAATCCTTGCAGATTCGTTTAACTGATGCTCGCACCTTCATAGAAACAACACGCCCTGCCGTCCTCCGAGCTGCTCGGATTGGTCATTGCCAAGCGCAGCTATCGAATTCGGTAAATTATCCGACCTCGGCTCAGATCATACGGTGATAGCTCCACCGAGACCTTGTCTCCGGGCATTATCTTGATGTAGTGAAGCCTCATCTTCCCAGAGACATGCGCCAGCACGCGATGACCGTTGTCGAGCTCGACGCGGAACATCGCGTTGGGCAACGCCTCTACCACCGTGCCGGTGACTTCGATAGCATCTGACTTGGGCATACTCTAGAGTTGACTTAAAATTACGGGACCGTCTTCAGTAACTGCGACGGAATGTTCAAAATGGGCCGAAAGCTTGCCGTCAGCGGTGACAGCCGTCCATCCGTCGCGCAAAATCCTGAGCGCTGCTCCGCCCTCGTTAACCATCGGCTCGATCGCCAGCACCATCCCATGCTGAAGCCTCGGGTTCGCCATCCCCGGCCGGTAGTAATTTGGCACTTGGGGTTCCTCGTGCAGACTCCTTCCAATACCGTGACCGGCGAACTCCTGCACCACCGAAAAACCGGCGCTCTCCACCACGTGCTGCACCGCTTTTGAGATGTCGCTTATGCGATTACCCACACGTGCCTGCTCGATTCCAGCGTAGAGAGCCTGCCGCGTCACCTCGATCAGCCGCGCGGCGGTCGGCGAGACAGTTCCCACCGGAACCGTCATAGCCGCGTCGGCGTAGTAGCCCTTGTAAACCACGCCAAAGTCGAGCCCCACGATATCGCCCGACTTGAGCTTACGTTTGGACGGAATGCCATGGACAATCTCATCGTTGACCGAAACGCATAGACTTTTCGGATACGGCGTATGACGCCCAGGCTTGTACCCTTTAAAGGCCGGTTTTGCTCCCCGTTTTAGGGTAAGCTCTTCAGCCAACCGGTCGAGCTCCTCAGTCGTAACGTCGGGGTGGACCGCTTTTGCGACCTCTTGCAGCACTTCTGCCACAATCTGGGCCGCCCGACGAATGAGCGCTATCTCTTCAGGTCCCTTAAGCAGGATCATTCTGGCCATCAAGCGTTTCGAGCGCCTTGAGAATCCTTTCCTTGACCTCCTCGACCGCGCCCGTACCGTCTATGCGAACAAGAAGCGCCTTATTGGCGTAGAAATCCATCAGCGGTCGAGTTTCCTCGCGATACTGCTGAAGTCGTCTTCTGACGGTTTCCTCCTTATCGTCGTCGCGCTGATAGAGGCTTCCGTTGCACTTGTCGCAGAGATTGTCGTTGCGCGGCGGATCGTAAAGCGCATGAAACATCGCGCCACACTGTCTGCACACAAGTCGCCCGGAGATTCGCTTAACGACCGTCTCCTCGTCAACATCGAGCGCTATCACCATCGAAAGCCTTTGCCCTTTAGCCGCAAGGCTTTCTTCGAGCGCTCGGGCCTGAGCATACGTGCGCGGAAATCCGTCGAGAATAAACCCTTTCGCCGCATCCGGCTCGGCCATCCTCTCGTTCACGATGCGAACGACAAGTTCATCCGGCACCAGAAGCCCCCGTTGCATATAGCCTCTGGCCTCGAGCCCTGCCGGCGTTCCTTTTCGCACGGCTTCCCGCAGAATGTCGCCAGTCGAAATCTGCGGAATTCCTAAACGCTGAGCCAACAAGCGAGCTTGAGTACCCTTGCCAGCTCCTGGCGGGCCAAGCATCACAATACGCAAACTCACATTCTCCTTGATTTGATGCGCCCTCGGCGCATAAAGCCCTCGTAATTGCGCGTCAAAAGATGCGTCTCGATTTGGGCCATCGTATCCAACGCCACGCCGACCACGATCAGCAATGCTGTACCTCCGAAGTAGAACGGAACGTTGAACCGCTGAATAAGGATGGTCGGCAAAACGCATACCACGCTTACGTAGATGGCACCGCCGAGCGTGATACGCGAAAGAACACGGTCGATGTATTCGGCGGTATGACGTCCCGGTCTGATTCCAGGAATAAAACCGCCGTATTTCTTGAGATTGTCAGCTACGTCAACCGGATTAAAAGTAACCGCAGTGTAAAAGTAGGTAAAAAAGATTATCAGGGCTACGTAAATTAGATTATAAACCAAGCTCCCCGGCGTGAGCAATGACGCATACCTTTTCAACGCCGGAACAAAGGTTGCCGCTGTAGCAGGAAACACCAGCACCGAGGATGCGAAAATCGGCGGAATCACCCCAGAGGTATTGATTTTGAGCGGCAGATGGGTGCTTTGGCCACCGTAGATGCGCCGGCCGATGACGCGCTTAGCGTACTGTACTGGGATTCGGCGCTGCGCAGTTTCCACATAAACGATCCCGGCCGTCACCGCGAGGGCCAGCGCGAAAATAAAAAGCAGTACGAATAGGTTCATCTCGCCCTCGCGCACGAACTGAACCGTTGTGCTTACGGCGCTAGGAATCCGCGCTACGATCCCAGCCATGATGATCAACGAAATGCCGTTCCCGATACCACGCTCGGTTATCTGTTCGCCAAGCCACATTATGAACATCGTGCCGGCAGTCAAGGTCACAACCGTCACAAGGCGAAAGCCCCATCCCGGGTTATAGACGACCGGTCCGCCCCCGGGCGCCTGAATCTTTTCCAGCGACACGGCGATCATAAACCCCTGGATCATCGAGAGCACCACCGTGCCATATCGCGTATAGCGGGTGATCTTGCGCCGGCCCGCCTCGCCCTCCTTGTAGAGCTCATCCAGATAAGGCGAGGCAACTTTGAGCAAGTCGAGAATGATCGCCACTGAAATGTAGGGCATGATGCCCAGGGCAAACACCGAGAAGCGCTCCAAAGCGCCCCCGGAAAACAAATTTATCCAACCGAAGAGCGTGCTTTGGGCCGCATCGAAAAACGACGCCAGCGCTTGGCCGTCGATCCCGGGCGTGGGTATTGCCACCCCGATTCGATAAACAGCGAGCATCCCGGCAGTAAACAGCAAGCGGCGGCGAAGTTCAGGAATGTGCGAGGCGTTTGAAAACCCCTGCAACATAAAAAAGAAGCCTCAACCTTGAGCGAGGACCGTTACGCTGCCGCCGGCTGCCAAGACCTTTTGGCGGGCGCTTTCCGAAAATGCGTGAGCGCTGATCCTAAGCGGGACGTTCAGCTCGCCATTGCCGAGTATTTTGACCTTCGAGCCCGCAGGGACAAGTCCCGCACGGGCCAAAACGTCGGGAGTTATTTCTCGTTCGTTACTGCTCGCGAAGCGATTTAGCTTGTCCAAATTAACGATCGCCATCTCGGCCCGCCGCCGAGCGTTTCGCGGCAAGCGGCGAAAGCCTCGCTTGGGAACGCGCCGCTGAAGCGGCATCTGGCCGCCCTCGTACCCCGGCGGCGTATTGCCTCCCGTGCGCGAACCCTTACCCTTGTGGCCACGGCCGGACGTCTTGCCGTGTCCGGAGGCGATCCCACGTCCGACGCGTTTTTTCCTGCGCCGTGCTCCCGGCGCCGGTTTAAGCGTAGCTAAATCCATCTCATCTCTGTCCCTCGTCCGACCGCAGCTCGACCAGATGGGCTACGCGCCGCAGCATCCCCTCGACGCTAGGCGTACGCTTGAGTTCGCGCTGGCGTCCTACTCTCGTCAAGCCCAAACCTCTCAAGGTTTCGCGCACCCGGCGGTTGGTTCCGATCGGACTTCTTACCAGCCTAACCGTAATTTTCTCTTCCATACCATCAAGCAGCAGGTGCGAGTTGTCGGCCGCGAGCCTGGGCCACTTCTTCGGGGCTTCTCAGACTCGCCAAGGCCTCGAAGGTAGCCTTTACCAAGTTGTGAGGATTAGATGAACCCAGCCTTTTTGTTAGGATATCCGTCACCCCAGCGAGCTCGACGACTGCGCGCACGCCCCCTGCAGCTATAACTCCGGTTCCGGGCGCAGCCGGCTTAAGTATAACCTTTCCGGCACCGAAATGCCCGACGACCTCGTGCGGAATCGTTCCGCCGCGAAGCGGCACCCGCATCAGGTTCTTTTTACCGCGCTCTGCGCCCTTGCGAATAGCTTCGGGCACCTCATTGGCCTTGCCCAACCCGTAGCCGACCAAACCCTTTTGATCGCCGACTACGACCAGGGCGCTGAAGCTAAAGCGTCGCCCCCCTTTGACCACCTTGGCTACGCGGTTGATGTAGACTACTTTTTCTTTGAGCTCCAGCCCTTGAGGATCGATGCGTTCCGCCACTGAACTAAAGACCTCGCTTGCGCAAACCTAAAATTTAAGCCCCGCTTCTCGCGCGGCGTCCGCCAGCGCTTTGACTCGCCCGTGGTAGAGAAAGCCGTTGCGATCGAACACAACTGACGTGATTCCTTTTTCCTGACATCGCAGCGCTATCGTTCTCCCAACCGCCTTTGCCGCCTCCATATCACGCGTGCTCTTTAGCGTATTCCTAAGTTCAGGGCTCAGCGTCGACACGGCGGCAAGCGTACGTCCAGACTCATCCGATATCACCTGCGCGTAAATATGTTTTAGCGACCGGTAGACCGACAGCCGAGGGCGACTGTCCGTACCGCGCACCTTGCGTCGTACTCGAGCTCTCCGTGCCGCGCGCTTTGCAAATCGCTCCGAAACCATGATCTAACCTTGTAGCGACAGCGTCTTTTTAACTAGCCCGCGCTCGCTCCGCCAGCTGCCTTGCCCGCCTTTCTCCGGATCACCTCTTCCGCGTATTTTATCCCTTTCCCTTTGTAAGGCTCCGGCGGTCGCAGGTTCCGAATCTGCGCAGCCACTGTCCCGAGCAACTGGCGATCGGCGCTCTCCAAAGTAATTAAAACTTGCCGCTCAACTTTGGCGCTCACTGTTGGCGGTAATTGGTAAATGATTGGGTGCGAATAGCCCAGATTGAAGATGATGTTGCTGCCTTTGACCTCCGCGCGATAGCCAACGCCGTTGATTTCCAACACTCGGGTAAAGCCCTTGGTTACTCCTTCAACCATGTTGGCTATCAGCTTGCGCGTAAGTCCGTGCAAGGCTCGCTGCTCGCGCGAGTCGTCGGCGCGCTTGACCACGATTTTCGAGTCCGCAAGCTCGACGGATAGCCCCTGCGGCAGCTTCATTTCGAGCTGCCCTTTCGGCCCCGCGACCGCTATCTTGCCGTCGCTGACGGTTACCTTAACGTTCTTGTCATAGGCTATCGGCAGCCGGCCGATTCGTGACATAACCCTTAAACCTGCCGTTTACCAAACAGACACCAAAAGCTCGCCACCCACGTTTCGCTTGCGCGCCTCGCGGTCAGTTATTACGCCAAGCGGCGTGCTGAGGATGCTGATACCGAGACCGCTCTGTACTTTGGGGATTTCCTTCGCACCCACGTACACGCGCACGCTCGGCTTGCTGATTCGCTTGATGCCGCGAAGCACCGGCTCATGGGTCGGCGTGTATCTTATTCCCGCGACAATCTTTTTTCGGGCTCCCTGTCCTTGAACTTCGACCCACTCAAGGAACCCCTCATCCATCATAATACGCGCTATAGCTTCGCGCATCCGCGAATACGTGTCCTCCACCCGGTGGTGGCGCGCCCGCACAGCGTTGCGAATCTTCGTGATGAAATCGGCGATCGGGTCGGTGCGCATCCCGTCTAATCCTCTCACCAGCTCGCCTTAATCACGCCGGGCAACGCCCCACGTAAGGCCAGATTGCGCAGGCATATTCGGCACAACCGAAAACGGCGGTAAAAACCGCGCGCCCTGCCGCATAGCGGACATCGATTCCGGCGCCGAACTTCAAATTTCGGTTTGCGCTGTGCTTTGACTATCAAACACTTCCTAGCCATCGCTTCCAAGCCTCTTTTCAGGTTCGCGCCAAATCATCCCTGAGCGGCAGCTTCCTGCCGGTCTCGCGACCCACCTCGAAACGGCATCCCCATCAGTTTCAATAGAAGGTAACCTTCATAATCGGTTCGCGCGGTGGTGACGAAGGTGATGGTCATTCCTTTGACCTTTTCAACCTTGTCGAGGTCAAGTTCGGGGAAGATCGTATGCTCTCGAATCCCCAGCGAATAGTCTCCCCGCCCATCAAAGCCTTTGTCGCTCACCCCGCGAAAGTCGCGAACTCGTGGTAACGCAATGGTTACGAGGCGATCGAAAAACTCGTACATTCGGTCCCCTCTAAGCGTCACCATCGCCCCGATCGGCATCCCCTGTCTAATCTTGAAGTTAGAAATCGCCTTGCGAGCGCGCGTTACCACAGGCCGCTGACCGGTGATCTGCGCAAGCTCTTCAACCGCCGCGTCGAGTATCTTTATATTGTCCTTGGCCTCGCCAAGTCCCATGTTGATAACGATTTTTTCCAACCGCGGCACCGCTAGAGGATTGTCGCGCTTAAGCTCGCGCATCAATGCCGGCACGATCTCCTTATAATAGCGCTCCTTGAGCCGCACTGGGACTTTTTCGTCAACAACCGCTGCCGCTTCAGTGGGCTCCTGAGCGCTACGGCCCTTCCCGCGGGCTTCGGCCTCAGACACGGGGGCTTGAGCTTTCTTTTTCCCCCCTTCGGCCCTCTGCTTGCTGCGTTGTGTGTCCTTTTCTGCCGCCATCAGCTACTCCCGAACGTTTCGCCACATCGGCGGCATACCCGCCTTTTGACATTGTCAGGTCCAATTTTGAATCCCAGGCGCACTGGCGCGTTACAGCGTTCGCAAAAAGCCATAACCTTCGAGATATGGAGTGGGGCTTCCTTTTCGATGATGCCGCCGGGCTGTCCAGGCCCCTGAGCTTTTTGATGGCGCTTTACGAGATTAATCCGCTCGACGATGACCTTGCCCTCGGAAGCCAAGACCTTGGTCACACGTCCGGTCTTGCCTCGGTCGCGCCCGGAGATCACCATCACGAGGTCATTTTTCTTGATTTTCCATTTCGCCGCTGCCATCAAAGCACCTCTGGAGCAAGCGAAATGATCTTCAGGAATTTTCGCGCACGAAGTTCTCGCGCCACCGGTCCGAAGATTCGTGTGCCGATGGGCTCGAGCTGATTGTCGAGCAACACCGCAGAGTTGTCGTCGAAGCGAATATAGCTTCCGTCCGGGCGCGCAACCGGCTTACTGGTCCGCACCACGACGGCTTTGGCGACGTCGCCTTTTTTCACCTTGGTATTAGGCGTAGCTTCTTTGACCGAAACTACGATCACGTCGCCAACACTGGCGTACCTGCGCCGGCTACCGCCCAAAACTTTAATGCACATAACCCGGCGCGCACCGGAGTTGTCTGCTACGTCAAGAATAGTTCGCGTCTGAATCATCTTTATCCGACGTCACCTTGACCAGCAGCCCTGGCCAAAATCTTACTTACGCGCCAGCGCTTTTCTTTAGACAGGGGCCGCGACTCCACGATCAACACCCTGTCGCCCTCGCGGCATTGCGAGTGTTCGTCGTGAGCTTTGACCCGTTTGCGCTGGCGAATGCGTTTGCCGTATTTGGGATGTTCGACCAAGCGCTCGACGAGCACGACCACTGTCTTCTGCATCTTGGCCGACACCACCACTCCTTCGCGCCATTTACGCAACTGCCGCATGGTAAAAACTATCGACTCCCATGAGCTTGGTCGCGTTTTTTGTCCGCGCCAGAGCTTGAACGCTTCTTTTCGTTTAGCACGGTTAAAATTCTCGCCAGCTTTACGCGCGCGGCGCGCAGAGCGGCAGTGTTGGTAAGTTGATTGGTAGAGGCCTTGAGTCGCAGGCGAAAAAGTTCCTCTCTCGCTTCGCGCTCTTTGACGCGTAGCTCTTCGATGTCCAGTTGTCTTAGTTCCTCAGCCCGCAATGGCCGCTTCCTCTCGCGTTACGATCTTAGTTTTCATCGGCAGCTTGTGAGCTGCCAAGCGCAAGGCTTCACGCGCCACAGGTTCATCCACACCCTCGACCTCGAACAGAATTCGACCCGGGCGCACAACAGCTACCCAGCCTTCAACGTTTCCTTTTCCTTTTCCCATTCGCGTTTCGGCTGGCTTCTTCGTGATTGGCTTGTCCGGGAAAACGCGAATCCACACTCGGCCGCCGCGCTTCATAAAGCGCGTCATCGCAATTCGCGCAGCCTCGATGGTTTTCGCGTGGAGCCACATGCCTTCGAGCGCCTTGAGGCCGAACTCGCCGAAGTTAAGCTCCACCGCTCGGCTCTCTATGCCCCTGATGCGCCCTTTCTGCATCTTACGATATTTGACTTTCTTCGGGGCTAGCATCTCGGACCCTCTGCGCGCTTAAAGCTGCACACCCGCTCGCTTCATCTCCTCTTCCTGGCGTGTCACCACCTCGCCGCGGAAGATCCACACTTTGACGCCGATTACACCGTAGGTCGTGTGCGCCTCAGCAAAGCCATACGCCACATCCGCGCGCAAGGTTTGCGCCGGAACCCGCCCTTCGCGGTACCATTCTGTCCGCGCTATCTCAGCACCGGCCAAGCGGCCCGAAACCTGCACCTTAATTCCCTGCGCGCCCATCCGCATCGCGCGCGCCACTGCCTCTTTCATTGCGCGACGAAAAGCGACTCGCCGCTCAATCTGCAAAGCGATATTCTCGGCCACGAGCTGCGGATCAAGGTCGGGACGCCGTATTTCGACAATCGTGATATACGGCTCGCGGCCAGGCATTAGCTTTTGAACCTCGCTCTTGAGTTTTTCGATCTCAGCGCCCTTTTTCCCAATTACAATTCCGGGCCGAGCGGTATGGATATTGATTTTCGCCTTGTTGGCCATCCGCTCGATTTCAATTTTCGACACCCCGGCATGGTAAAGCTTCTTCTTGATAAAGTCCTTGATCTTGAGGTCCTCGTGAAGCAGTTCGGCATAGTCCCGACGGGCAAACCATCGAGACTCCCAGGTCTCAATAATCCCGAGTCTTAAGCCCCGCGGATGCGTTTTTTGTCCCATCTGAGCCTTCTCTACTCCTCGAGCTCGTCCAGCACGATTGTCAAATGGCTTGTGCGCTTAAGAATAGGAGTTGCGCGCATGTGTGCGCGCGGTAGCGATCGTTTCCACGTCGGCCCGCCGTCGGCAGTAATACGTTTTACGTAAAGACGATCCTCGTCCACGTTTTGTTGGTCGCGCGCGTTTGCGACGGCCGCCAAAAGCGTCTTTGCCACGAGCTTGCTGCCGCGCTTGGGCGTAAACTCGAGCAAAGACAAGGCTTCGCCGACCGGCTTGCCTTTAATCAATTCGCACACAAGCCTAAGCTTGCGCGGGGAGATTCGCAAATAGCGAGCGCGTGCGATTGCCTCCACGGTTCTTCGCTAGCCCCTTTGCGATGCGCCTTCGCCGCCTTTGACCTGGCCCTTGCGGTCGCCCGCATGGCCGTGGAACGTACGAGTCGGCGCGAACTCGCCGAGTTTATGACCAACCATGGCCTCGGTGCAGTACACGGGAATGAACTTATGCCCGTTGTGAACCAAAAACGTCTGCCCGACCATCTCAGGTATGATCGTCGAGCGTCGCGACCAAGTCTTGATCGCTCGCTTCTCGCCACTTGCAAGGTTTGCCTGAACTTTCTTGAGCAAATGCTCGTCGACGAAAGGACCTTTTTTTAACGAACGTGCCATGGCCGGTCTAGGAATGCGAGCCGCTGGGTCGGCGGCTTATGATATAGCGGTCTGAAGGTTTCTTGCCACGCGTTTTGTAGCCTTTGGTCGGCATACCCCACGGCGACTGAGGATGGTTACCTTTGGAGCGGCCCTCTCCTCCGCCGTGCGGATGGTCAACCGGATTCATCGCGATTCCGCGCACGTGTGGCCTGCGCCCCAGATGGCGCGAGCGCCCGGCCTTGCCCAGCGAGACGTTCTCGTGGTCGAGATTTCCCACCTGGCCAACCGTGGCGCGGCAGCGCGCGAGCACCATCCTTTGCTCGCCCGAGGGAAGTTTCAGCAACACGTACTTCCCCTCTTTGGCCATCACCTGCGCTTGCGCTCCAGCTCCTCGCGCGATCTGCGCCCCCTTGCCAGGCTTGAGTTCGACCGCATGCACCATCGTGCCGACGGGAATGTCGGCCAAGGGCAGCGCGTTGCCTGGCTTGATATCGGCCTGCGGACCCGACTCCACCGTATCGCCAACTTTAAGACCTACAGGAGCGAGAATATACCGCTTGTCTCCGTCCCGGTAATGGAGGAGCGCGATATTGGCCGAGCGATTCGGGTCGTACTCGATCGCCGCCACGGTTGCGGGCACGCCATCCTTGTTGCGCTTAAAATCGATAATCCTGAGGCGGCGCGGATGGCCTCCCCCGCGGAACCTGCACGTGATACGGCCTTGATTGTTGCGCCCCCCGGTGCGCTTAAGCGGCGCAAGCAAACGCTTCTCGGGCGGCTTTTTGGTCAGCTCCGAGAAGTCCAAAACCTGCATGAAGCGCTGACCGGGAGTTCGCGGTTTTAACTGTATTATCGCCATCGCAGTAGCGCCTAATGTCGTTCCTAAGCCCTAAACTCCTTCGAAAAACTCTATCCGCTGGCCCTCTTTTAAAGTCACGTAAGCTTTCTTCCATGCCGGACGCCGCCCGTAACTTCGACCAACGCGCCGCTCTTTGCCCAAATAGTTGCACGTCCTCACCGCGACGACGTCGACCTTGAACAGCTCCTCGATCGCCTTGCGAATCGCGTTCTTGGTGGCTTTAGGCCGAACCTTGAACACCACCTGATTGGACTTTTCAGCCAAGATCGTGCCCTTTTCGGTAATGAGAGGCGCGATCAAAACCGAGTCAATTTTCATCGCCTTTTGCTCCGGCCGCCAGACGTTCTTCAAGCGCTCGAACAGCTTTAACCGTAAGCAAAAGCTCCGGGTAGTGGAGAATGTCGTAAACGTTTATCCCAGCCACGCGCAGCACCTTATAGTTTGGCAGGTTCCGCGCCGCTCGAATAAAGTCCTCTTCTCCCTGACCGACCACGATGAGCGCGTGGGTCAAGCCGAGCTCGTCGAGTAGCGCCTTGGCCAGTTTTGTCTTGGGTCGCTCGAGCACAAGCTGCTCGATAACAAACAGCTTGCCCTCCCGCGCGCGCTCCGAAAGCGCAAGCCGCAGCCCTTTGATGCGTTCTTTGCGCGGCAGTTTGTAGGAGTAATCTCGTGGCTGCGGACCGAAGACCGTCCCGCCATGGCGCCACAGGGGCGAGCGGATTGAACCGGCTCGCGCTCGGCCAGTACCCTTTTGGCGCCACGGCTTAGCGCCTCCACCTGATACCATGCCGCGCGTTTTGGTCGCA
The DNA here is from genome assembly GCA_021324755.1 of Pseudomonadota bacterium. Classification (GTDB taxonomy): domain Bacteria; phylum Desulfobacterota; class Binatia; order Binatales; family Binataceae; genus JAJPIL01. The sequence goes on along the minus strand of JAJPIL010000006.1, from coordinate 168,974 downwards.
GCGGTTCCCGCCCGCCTGTTCGCCATCTGCATCCTGACCACCTCGTGCAGCACCGCAGGGTTGCCTTGGTGGCCAAAAATGTAAGCCGACGCCTCGAAGTCGCCCACTCTTTGCCGATTAGCCGAGTAAAGCGCTAACCGCACGACCTCTTGCCCTTGTACTGGCTGAACTCCTTCCATCGTGCGTCACTCACCTACTCTTACCCGGCTGCCGCCCGCTTGGCCGAGCGCTTTACTATCACGATCCCACCGTTCGGTCCTGGCGCAGAACCGTGCACCAAAAGTGCATTATCTTCAGCCAAGACCCGCAGCACGCGAAGATTCGAAATCGTCACTCGCTGGTTTCCCATATGACCCGGCATTTTCAGGCCTTTGAAAACTCTGCCAGGAAACGAGCGATTCCCGATCGAACCTCCGTGACGAAAATACTCGTGCGTGCCGCGCGAAGCCGGAAAACCAGCAAAGCCATGACGCTTCATCACGCCGGCAAAACCGCGTCCTTTCGAGAGACCCTGAACATCGACCAGGTCTCCCGGCTTAAAAACGTCGGCGACAGTTATAACGTCACCTGGCTTGAGTTCGCCCTCGCCGACTTTGGCAAACTCCCGGGTTACGATCCCTGGAGCTACGCCAGCCTTGGCAAAATGGCCTCGAAGCGGCTTGTTTACGCGCGAAGGCTTCTTGCGCCCGAAAGTTACCTGCACCGCTTCGTAGCCGTCGGTAGCCTTGGTTTTGAGCTGGGAGACCGTACACGGACCCAGCTGAATGACCGTGGCGGCGAGCACACGGCCATTGTCGTCGACTACCTCGGTCATCCCGAGCTTTTTGCCGATAAGACCGCTTAACACGGCAGAATTACTCAAGCTTAATCTCGACATCGACTCCAGCGGCCAGATCGAGCTTGCCTAGGGCGTCGATCGTCTGTTGTGTCGGCTCAAGCACGTCTAGCAACCGTTTATGCGTTCGAATCTCGAACTGTTCACGCGACTTTTTGTCGACGTGCGGCGAGCGGTTCACCGTAAACCGCTCGATCTTGGTCGGCAGCGGTATCGGTCCTGCGACCCGTCCACCAGTGCGCTTTATCGTATCGACGATCTCGCGCACCGATTGGTCAAGCAACCGATGGTCATAGGCTCGAAGCCTGATCCTGATTTTTTCGTTCATCGCCACCAAAAGCAGTCGAGCTTCTACGTGCTCGCCGATTTAAGTGTCCGCGCAGCTTTATTCAAGGATCTTGCTAACAACGCCGGCGCCAACCGTGCGACCGCCCTCTCTGATCGCGAAACGCAATCCTTCTTCCATCGCCACGGGCGTGATCAGTTCACAGATCATCTTGATGTTGTCGCCCGGCATCACCATCTCAACCCCCTCGGGCAAGCGGATCACGCCAGTTACGTCGGTGGTCCGGAAGTAGAATTGGGGTCGATAACCGCTAAAGAACGGCGTGTGGCGTCCGCCTTCTTCCTTGGTCAGGATGTAGGCAGAGGCCTCAAACTTGGTATGGGGCGTAATCGTTCCTGGCTGTGCCAGGACCTGCCCGCGCTCGACCTCTTCGCGCTTGATACCGCGCAGAAGCACGCCGATATTGTCTCCGGCCTGCCCTTCGTCGAGCATCTTGCGAAACATCTCGACGCCCGTGACTACGGTCTTTTGGGTCTCGCGGAAACCGACAATCTCAACCTCATCGCCCACTTTAACTCGCCCGCGCTCAACCCTGCCCGTGACCACGGTGCCGCGGCCCGAAATCGTGAAAACGTCCTCGATCGGCATCAGGAACGGCTTGTCGATCTCGCGCGTCGGCAGCGGAATGTAGTTATCGATCGCGTCCATCAGCTCGAGAATCGGTTTGCAGTTGGGGCAATCATCCTTGCCACACCCACACTCGAGCGCCTTGAGCGCGCTGCCCCGGATAACTGGCGTGTCGTCGCCCGGGAACTCGTACTTCTTCAAGAGGTCGCGCACCTCGAGCTCGACCAGGTCGAGCAGTTCTGGGTCGTCGACCATGTCGACCTTGTTCATAAAGACGACGATTCGAGGCACGCCCACCTGCCGCGCAAGCAGGATATGCTCGCGCGTCTGAGGCATCGGACCGTCGTTGGCGCCCACCACCAGGATCGCACCGTCCATCTGCGCCGCGCCGGTTATCATGTTCTTGATGTAGTCGGCGTGACCCGGGCAGTCGACATGCGCGTAGTGGCGCTTGGGCGTTTCGTACTCGACGTGAGCGATCGCGATCGTTATACCACGCTCACGCTCTTCAGGTGCTTTGTCGATCTGGTCGAAGGGCGTGAAATTAGCAAGCTTGCGCGCGGCAAGAACCTTGGTTATCGCCGCCGTAAGCGTCGTCTTTCCGTGGTCGATATGACCAATCGTTCCAACGTTGATGTGCGGCTTAGTTCGCTCGAATTTAGCCTTAGCCATTCTTCTAACCTCCGCTTAGCGGGCCCTCTTCCGCGTTTCAAACTCTTCGAACGTTGCTCGTTGCCGAGCTCATGTTCACACGCGCGACGCTGACTCGGCGGCCTCGCGTCCCTGGGCTGTCAGCTCCTCGAATATCTGCTGCGGAACCGGCTCGTAAAGCGCAAACTGCATCGTGTAAGTCGCCCGCCCTTGGGTCAGCGAGCGCAGCCGGGTGGCGTATCCGAACATTGTTGCCAACGGCACCAGGGCTTCGATAACCTGCGCGTTGCCGCGGCTCTTAAGGCTCACAATTTTGCCGCGGCGCGAGTTTAAGTCGCCGATCACGTCGCCCATAAACTCTTGCGGCGTCACCACCTCGACATCCATTACCGGCTCGAGCAGTATCGGGCCTGCCTTCTGAGCCGCCTCTTTGAAGGCCATCGACGCCGCTATTTTGAAGGCTATTTCCGAGGAGTCCACCTCGTGATACTTGCCGTCGAGCAGGGTGGCGCGAATATCCACCATCGGATAGCCGGCAAGCACTCCGCTCTCAGCCGCCTCCCTTATTCCTTCTTCGACAGCCGGAATAAAGTTGCGCGGCACCACACCGCCCTTCGTAGCGTCGACGAATTCAAATCCGCTGCCTTTGCCGAGCGGTTCGATTCGTAGCACTACCACGCCAAATTGACCGCGCCCGCCCGTCTGTCGCACGAACCTGCCCTCGGCCTCGGCCGGTCGGCGAATCGTTTCGCGATAAGCTACCTGTGGCCGACCGACGTTTGCGTCGACGTTAAATTCGCGCAGCAACCGGTCCGTAATTATTTCCAGATGAAGCTCGCCCATCCCAGCGATTAGCGTCTGGCCTGTTTCGCGGTCGACTCCGACCCGAAACGACGGATCCTCCTTGGCTAGTTTGGCCAACGCCTCGGACAGACGCTCCTGGTCGGCCTTGGTCTTGGGCTCGATCGCGACCTGAATCACCGGCTCAGGAAATTCGATCGCCTCTAGCACGATCGGATGTGCCGGGTCGCACAGTGTGTCGCCCGTAACCGTGTCGCGCAAGCCGACGGCGGCGCAGATATCGCCCGCGTAAACTTCGGAGATCTCCTCGCGTTTGTTGGCGTGCATCTTGACCAGCCGCCCGATACGTTCGCGTTTTCCGCGGGTCGAGTTAAGCACCGAAGCGCCACTCTCGAGATGCCCCGAGTAGACCCGTAAAAACGTAAGCATGCCGATATAGGGATCGGTCATGATCTTGAAGGCCAGCGCTGCAAAAGGCTCGTCATCGCGCGGCCAGCGCTCCTCGAGCTTTTCACCCACGCGACCGACTACCGGCGGCAGATCAGCCGGCGACGGCAGATAGTCGACGACCGCGTCGAGCAGCGGCTGAACGCCCTTGTTGCGGAACGCAGCCCCAAGGATCACCGGGACGACTTCCAGGCGCAGCGTCGCGCCTCGGATCGCCGCTCTAATCTCGGCCGGCGAAAGCTCGCGACCCTCGAGGTAAGCTTCCATCACTTTCTCGTCGTGGTCCGCAAGCGTTTCGAGCAAGCGATCGCGCGCAGCCCGTGCCTCTTGCTCCAAATCTTGCGACACAGGCTCTACCCGATACTCGGCGCCCAGCAGGTCCTGGTCCCAGATAAGCGCCTTGAGCTCGATCAGATCGACGATACCCTTGAAGTTTTCTTCGGTGCCGACCGGAAGCTGCAGGAGCAGCGGATGCGCTCCAAGCTTTTCGCGCATCTCGACCAGCACGCGCTGGTAATCGGCTCCCACGCGGTCCATCTTGTTGATGAACGCTATTCTGGGCACCCGGTATTTATCGGCTTGACGCCAGACCGTTTCGGACTGTGGCTCCACGCCACCCACGGCGCAAAACACAGCCACCGCACCATCGAGCACGCGCAAGCTTCTCTCGACTTCGATCGTGAAGTCGACGTGACCCGGGGTGTCGATGATGTTGATCCGATGGTTGCGCCAGAAGCAGGTGGTTGCAGCCGAGGTTATGGTAATCCCTCGCTCCTGCTCCTGCTCCATCCAGTCCATCGTCGCGGTGCCTTCGTGCACCTCGCCGATCTTGTAGTTAATCCCGGTGTAGTAAAGTATGCGCTCGGTTGTAGTCGTCTTACCGGCATCGATGTGCGCCATGATGCCGATATTGCGAACGCGTTCAATCGGGGTTTGGCGGGCCATGATCTCTCCAACACTAAAACTTTAAAAGCTACCAACGATAATGGGCAAAAGCGCGGTTGGCCTCAGCCATACGGTGAGTATCCTCCCGCTTCTTGACCGCTCCCCCCCGATTGGCTGCCGCGTCGATAAGCTCGGCGGCAAGCCGTTCCTCCATGGTCTTTTCGTTTCGAGCGCGCGCCGCCTGCACCAGCCAGCGCATCGCAAGCGAGGCACGCCTTACCGGTCGAACCTCGACCGGCACTTGATAGTTTGCGCCTCCCACGCGCCGCGACCTCACTTCGACCGACGGCTTGACGTTCTCGAGAGCTCGTTTGAACACCGAAAGTCCGTCCTCGGAGACGCGCGAACTGACGATGTCCAAGGCGCGATAAAAGATCCTTTCCGCCAGCGATTTCTTCCCCCTGACCATCAGAATGTTGATAAACTTCGCCACTGCCCGATCGTGATATTTCGGATCGGGCGCTACCTCGCGGATTTTCGCCGGACCCTTACGCGCCATGGCTTACTTCGGTTTCTTCGCTCCGTATTTCGAGCGGCCCTGGCGGCGTTCCTGAACGCCTATCGCATCCAGCGCGCCACGAATCACGTGATAGCGCACACCTGGTAAATCCTTGACTCGCCCGCCGCGGATCAGCACGACCGAGTGTTCCTGAAGGTTGTGGCCAATTCCAGGAATGTAGGTCGTCACCTCGTAACCGTTAGACAAACGCACGCGCGCGACCTTGCGCAGCGCCGAGTTTGGCTTCTTCGGCGTCGAGGTATACACCCGGGTACAGACGCCGCGTTTTTGCGGGCAGCCTTCTAAAGCTGGCGCGCTCGTTTTGTAACGCTTCTTCTGGCGCGCTCCGCGGATTAATTGATTAATCGTGGGCACTTTTCTTCGCTAAAATCCGTAAACTACTTCTAGGGCTGACTTCGCCGGCTTCGAGGGCGCTTTGAATTCGTCAATCGACCTCCTAGCTAAGCTTGCCGGCGACGCCTATAACGGCCATGAAAACCTATCGAATAGACCGCCCAAGGATGCTGCCGCATCCTTGGGCGACCCAATTGTTTTTACGCCAAAGCGTCTATCTTGTCAATCTCCCACAACCGCTTGAACGCTCGGAATATCAAGTCTGGGCGTTTCTTCACCGCCGTCCTCTACGCGGATATCGATCTGCTGGTAAGCCGGCATCCCGCTTCCAGCCGGTATGAGGCGACCCATTATAACGTTCTCCTTAAGCCCGACAAGCCGGTCCACTTTGCCGTTGATCGCGGCTTCGGTGAGCACCTTGGTCGTCTCCTGGAACGAAGCGGCGGAGATGAAACTCTCGGTCGACAACGAAGCCTTGGTGATTCCGAGCACCAGCGACTCGGCGATGGCCGGCTCGCCGCCTCGGGCGAGCACCCGAGCGTTTTCCTCCTCGAAGCGCCAACGCTCCACCTGGTCGCCCACCAGGAAGTTGGTGTCGCCGACTTCCTTGATCCGCACCCACCTGAGCATCTGGCGCACGATCACCTCGATATGCTTGTCGTTGATGCGCACGCCCTGAAGCCTGTAGACTTCCTGGATTTGGTCCACCAAGTACTTGGCCAGCTCTTTCTCGCCTTTGATCATCAGGATGTCGTGCGGGTTCTTGGAACCTTCCATCAAGGGATCGCCCGCTTCGACAAAGTCGCCTTCGTGAACCGAGATGTGTTTGCCTTTCGGTATAAGATACTCGCGCGGCTGGCCGACATCGGGCGTGATAATCACCTTGCGCTTGCCCTTGGTGTCTTTGCCAAAGGAAACCACGCCGCGAATCTCCGATATCACGGCGCACTCCTTAGGACGACGCGCCTCGAACAGCTCGGCGACGCGGGGTAGTCCACCGGTGATATCTTTCGTTTTGGTGGTCTCTCTTGGCAGCTTTGCGATTACGTCGCCCGGATACACCTCCTGCCCTTCGCTGACGTTGATATACGCACCGACCGGCAGAAAATAGCGAGCGTAGTCCTGCTTATTGGGCACGCGCACGGTCTTGCCGCTCGCGTCCTTGATCGAGATCCGTGGGCGAAGGTCGAGGTCTTTGTAATCGATAATGACCTTGTAGCGGGCACCGGTGCGCTCGTCGACCCGCTCCTCCATCGTCTTGCCCTCGACGATATCGCCGAACTTAACGATCCCGCCGGCCTCGGTGATGATCGGGATGGTGTAAGGATCCCATTCGGCGATAAGCTCCCCAGCCTTGACCGGGTCGCCGTCTTTTTTGTGCAGACGAGCGCCATAAACCAGGTCGTGGCGCTCTCGTTCGCGCTCTTGTACGGTGCCTCCCTCGGTTACCCGCTCGACGATGGCGACCTGCCCTCTGCGCGACATCACCACCAAGGCTCCGTCGCGGCCTTGGACCGTGTTGACGTTGTCCAAGCGGACAAAGCCGTCCGTACGCGCCTCCAGCGTGGTTTGCTCAGCACGCCGGCTTGCGGTACCGCCGATATGGAACGTACGCATGGTGAGCTGCGTACCCGGCTCGCCGATCGACTGGGCGGCGATAACGCCGATCGCCTCGCCCAGATTCACCATCCGGCCCCGCGCCAGGTCACGCCCATAGCACATCACGCAGACGCCGCGGCGTGACTTGCAGGTCAAGACCGAGCGAATCTTGATCTTCTTGAGCCCGGCCTCCTCGATACGGCGGGCTTTATCCTCGTCGATTTCCTCGTTGGCGTGCACCAGCACCTCGTTGGTGAACGGATCGCGCACGTCCTCGAACGCCACCCGCCCCAACACGCGGTCGCCCAAGCCTTCGATAATTTCGCCGTTCTCCTCAAGCGGCTCCATCTCGAAGTAGTCGATGCTGCCGCAGTCGTACTCGGTGATTATCGAGTCTTGGGCAACGTCGACCAGTCTTCGCGTCAGGTAGCCCGAGTTGGCGGTCTTGAGCGCCGTGTCGGCGAGCCCCTTGCGGGCGCCGTGGGTTGAGATGAAGTATTGAAGCACGGTCAATCCCTCGCGGAAGTTCGCGGTAATCGGCGTTTCGATAATCTCGCCCGACGGCTTGGCCATAAGCCCGCGCATGCCGGCGAGCTGGCGAATCTGCTGCTCTGAACCGCGCGCGCCCGAGTCCGCCATGATGTAGATCGGGTTGAAGGAGTCGCCGCGAATCTCGTTGCCGTCTTTGTCGTAGCCATAAACCTGAGTCTTGAGGCCCTTGAGCACCTCGGCGCCGATTCGGTCCTGTACCTGGGCCCAGATATCGACCACTTTGTTGTAGCGCTCGCCGTCGGTGATAACGCCGGCCAGATACTGGTTTTGAATTTCGCTGACCTGCTTTTGCGCCTCTTCGAGCAGTTGCGCCTTTTGGGGCGGAATTGTCATGTCGGTGATCGCGATCGAGATCCCGGCGCGGGTTGCGTATTCGAAGCCTATATCCTTGAGTCGGTCGGCGAAGATGACCGTCGCCTTCGTTCCCGCCTTCCGGTACGCGAGATCGAGCAGATTGCCCAGCTCTTTCTTCTTCATCGTACGGTTTACTTCGGCAAACGGGATCCCGGGCGGAACGATCTCGTAGAGCAACACGCGCCCGACTGTGGTCTCGACGCGCTCGACAGCGGGCTTTTTGTTCTGCTGGGGCGCGCCGTTGGTGGCCATCACGTTGTCAGCCAGGGACTCTTCACTCTCTTCGGTCATCGGCGGAACCGTATCAGCGACCTTCTCAACCGGCATCCGCACGATGATTCGCGCGTGCAGGTCGACCTCGCCATGATCGTAGGCGACGCGCACCTCAGCCGGGCTTGCGAACACCTTGCCTTCGCCCTTGGCCAACGGTCGCTCGCGCGTCATGTAGTAAAGCCCCAGCACCATGTCCTGGGTGGGGACGATAATCGGTTTGCCGTTGGCCGGCGACAGGATATTGTTCGTCGACATCATCAAGACCCGGGCTTCGGCCTGCGCTTCGATCGAAAGCGGTACATGGACCGCCATCTGGTCGCCGTCGAAGTCGGCGTTGTAAGCGACGCAAACCAGCGGATGCAACTGGATAGCGAGTCCTTCGGTCAGTACCGGTTCAAAGGCTTGGATACCGAGCCGATGGAGCGTAGGCGCCCGGTTGAGCAAGACCGGATGTTCGCGGATGACTTCATCCAGGATATCCCATACCTCGCGGCTTTCCTTCTCGACCATCTTTTTGGCGCTCTTGATGGTCGTGACGTAGCCGCGCTCTTCCAGTTTGTTGTAGATGAAGGGTTTGAACAGCTCGAGCGCCATCTTCTTGGGCAGCCCGCACTGATGAAGCCTTAGCTCGGGCCCCACGACGATAACCGAACGACCCGAGTAGTCGACGCGCTTGCCGAGCAGGTTCTGGCGGAAGCGGCCGGCCTTGCCCTTGAGCATGTCGCTCAGCGACTTAAGCGGCCGCTTGGACGGGCCTGTAAGAGGACGTCCGCGCCTGCCGTTGTCGAACAGCGCGTCCACCGCTTCCTGCAGCATTCGCTTTTCGTTGCGGATGATTATCTCGGGCGCGTTGAGCTCGATTAGTCGCTTGAGCCGGTTGTTGCGGTTTATTACCCGCCGGTAGAGGTCGTTCAAGTCGGAGGTGGCGAACCGGCCGCCGTCGAGCGGCACCAAAGGCCGCAGGTCAGGCGGGATTACCGGCAGGATGGTCAGAATCATCCATTCTGGTTTGTTGCCCGAGTTACGAAAAGCGTCTACTACCTTGAGCCGCTTGGCCACTTTCTTGCGCCGGGCTTCGCTCTGCGTGCTCTTCATCTCTTCGCGCAATTCCTGGCTTAGCTTGTCGAGATCGAGCTGACGCAGAAGCGTGCGAATGGCCTCGGCACCGATTTCGGCCTTGAAGCTATCGCCGTAAAGCTCGCGCGCCTCGCGGTACTTGCGGTCGGTCAGAAGCTCTTTGTACTGGAGCGGCGTCTCGCCCGGGTCGGTGACGACGTAGCATTCAAAGTAGAGTATCTTTTCGAGCTCTTTGAGGGTCATGTCGAGCAGCGCGCCGATCCGCGACGGCAGGCTGCGCAAAAACCAAATATGGGCCACAGGCGCGGCCAGGTCGATGTGCCCCATTCGCTCGCGGCGCACCTTCGACTGGATCACCTCAACTCCGCACTTTTCGCACACCACTCCCCTGTGGCGCATTCGCTTGTACTTGCCGCAGTTGCACTCGTAGTCCTTGGTGGGACCGAAGATCTTGGCGCAGAAAAGACCGTCACGCTCAGGCTTGAAAGTGCGATAATTGATGGTCTCTGGCTTTTTCACCTCGCCGTGCGACCAAGAACGGATCATTTCGGGCGAGGCGATGGAAATTCGTATCGCGTTGAACGAAACCGGATTCTTTGGTTTTTCGTTTATCCCAAAGATATCTTCCATTCTCACTCTCTCCTTTGAGCTTTAACCGTTACTCGGCTGAGTACCGGTCTCGGCGTCTTCGAGCAGCTCAACGTTAAGACAGAGCGATTGCAGCTCTTTGACCATCACCCGGAACGACTCAGGCAATCCAGGCTCGAGCGTATTTTCACCCTTGACGATCGCTTCGTACATGCGGGCGCGTCCGGCTACGTCGTCGGACTTGACGGTCAGCATCTCCTGCAACGTATAGGCCGCCCCGTATGCCTCGAGCGCCCACACCTCCATCTCTCCCAGGCGCTGCCCGCCAAACTGCGCCTTGCCGCCCAGCGGCTGCTGGGTGACCAGGCTATAAGGACCGGTCGAGCGTGCATGGATCTTGTCCTCGACCAGGTGATGAAGCTTCATCATGTACATCACGCCCACCGTCACCTTATGGTCGAAAGGCAAGCCCGTGCGCCCGTCGTAGAGCGTGCATTGGCCGTTTTCGGGAAGCCCGGCGCGCTTCAAAAGCTCGAAGATTTCTCGCTCCGAAGCGCCGTCGAACACCGGCGAAGCGACGTGAATTCCCTCGGCGCATTTGAGCGCCAGTTTGGGCAGCTCGCTATCGGGCAGCGCCTCGATGAACTGGCGACCGGGGCCGTCGCCGAAAAGTTCGATCAGTCGCTCCCGCAGCTTGGCAGGCTCGATCCCAGCCTTGACGTCGTTTACGAGCTGGCGCCCCAGCTCTCGCGCTGCCCATCCCAGATGGGTCTCCAGAATCTGGCCAACGTTCATGCGCGAAGGAACCCCCAGTGGATTCAACACGATGTCAACCGGGGTTCCATCGGCCATGTAAGGCATATCTTCTTCGGGCACGATCCGCGACACGACTCCCTTGTTGCCGTGTCGACCGGCCATCTTATCGCCCACCTGTAGCCGCCGTTTGACGGCGACGAACACCTTGACCATCTTGAGCACGCCTGGAGGGAGCTCGTCGCCCGACTTCAATCGTTCGACCTTGGCGGTGTAATGCTCGTGGACGCTCTTTACGCTCGCCTCCATCGCCTCGAGCGCCTGCTTTGCCTCGCGCATCGCGTCCTCGTCGTCGACGCGAATTTCAGCCCACAGCGGCTGAGGCAGTTGGTCGAGGTCTTCCTGGGTGATTTTGTGGCCTTTTTGCAGTATTACGCGCCGCTCCCGGTCGCGCAGCGCACTTGCCAGCGTCTTGCCGACCAAAGCCCGCTTGAGGCGGCGCAGGGTCTGCTGATGGATAATTCGGACCTCTTCGGCCTCGTCCTGTCTGAGGCGCTCTGCCTCGACGCTGTCTATCTCCTGACCCCGTTCGTCGCGCGAGCTTCCGCGGCGGGCGAACACGCGCGTGTTGATAACGATACCCTCGACACCTGGCGGCACGCGCAGACTGGTGTCGCGCACCTCGCCCGCCTTCTCGCCGAAGATCGCCCGCAGCAACTTCTCCTCGGGACTCAGCTGGGTCTCCCCCTTCGGCGTAATCTTGCCGACCAGGATATCGCCCGGGCGCACTCGAGCTCCGATTCTTACCACCCCGCTTGCGTCCAAATTCTTTAGCGCCTCTTCTCCAACGTTGGGGATGTCGCGCGTGATCTCCTCGCGCCCAAGCTTGGTGTCGCGGGCGATACATTCGAACTCTTCGATGTGGACCGAGGTGAAGAGGTCTTCCTTGACGACCCGTTCGGAAATCAGGATGGAGTCCTCGAAGTTATAGCCGCACCATGGCATGAAGGCGACAACAACGTTGCGGCCCAGCGCCAATTCGCCTTTGTCGGTCGAAGGGCCGTCTGCGAGCACCTCGCCCGCCTTGACTCGCTGTCCCTTGTTTACGATCGGACGCTGGTTGATGCACGTGTTTTGGTTAGAACGCCGGTACTTGACCAGATTGTAGATATCCACTCCGGTGTCACGACTGTCGAGGCTCGGCTTGTCGGCGCGCACCACGATGCGGTTAGCGTCGACGCTTTCGACCACGCCGTCGCGCCGCGCGATCACCGTGACGCCCGAATCGCGCCCCACCACTCGCTCCATTCCGGTGCCGACCAAGGGCGCGTCGGTGCGCATCAGCGGCACCGCCTGACGCTGCATGTTCGAACCCATCAAGGCCCGGTTAGCGTCGTCGTTCTCGAGAAACGGTATCAGCGAAGCCGCAACCGAAACCAGCTGGGTTGGCGAGACGTCCATCAAATCGACGTCCTCGGGCCTAACCATCGTAAACCCGCCGCGGTGGCGAGCCGACACGAGCTCGCTGGTAAACCGTCCGTGCTCGTCGATCGGGGCGTTGGCCTGCGCGATTACTTTATCTTCCTCGTCGAGCGCTGATAGATAGATTACACGGTCGGTAACCCGTCCGTTCTCGACCACCCGGTACGGTGTCTCTATGAAACCGAACTCATTTACTCGGGCGTAGGCCGACAAAGCTGTAATAAGCCCGATATTTGGTCCCTCAGGGGTCTCGATCGGACAGACGCGGCCGTAGTGGGTGGGATGGACGTCGCGCACCTCAAAGCCAGCCCGCTCGCGCGTAAGTCCGCCCGGACCAAGCGCAGAAAGACGGCGCTTGTGCGCAATCTCGGAAAGCGGGTTGGTTTGGTCCATGAACTGGGAGAGCTGCGAGGAGCCGAAAAATTCCTTTATCACGGCCGACGCCGGCTTGTAGTTAATAAGCTCCTGCGGCATCAGCGTTTCGATGTCCTGAAGGCTCATGCGCTCTTTGATGGCGCGCTCCATGCGAACCAGCCCGATCCGGAACTGGTTTTCGACCAGCTCTCCCACTGCGCGGACGCGTCGGTTCCCCAGATGGTCGATATCGTCGACCTCGCCGTTGCCGTTGCGTAGTTCGAGCAAGTAACGCACGACCTCCAGGATGTCCTCCCGCCTAAGCGTGCCTTGTTCGAGCGGAACGTCGAGCTTAAGCCTGCGATTAAGCTTAAGGCGCCCGACGCGTGAGAGGTCGTAACGGTCTGGATTGAAGAAAAGGTTGTGGAAAAACGCTGTCGCGGTCTCTCGTGTAGGCGGATCTCCGGGTCTTAGCCGCTTGTAAATCTCAATAATCGCCTCCTCCGGACTATTAACCTTGTCCTGAAGCAGGGTCTGGCGAAGCGGCCCGCCGCCGGGTTGATCCTCGGTAAAGAGCACCTCGACTTGCTTGATATTTCGCTCGAGAAGCTTGCGCAAAATTTCCGGTGTGATCTCGTGATTGGTCTCGACCAGCACCTCGCCCGACTCCGGATCGACTACGTCATGGGCGACGATCCGGCCGATCACTTCCTCGGTATCGATAGGCACCTCCTGGATCTTTGCCTGCTCCATCAGGCGCACCACAGCGCGCGTAAACTTGCGCCCCTGTTCAACCAGGACTTCGCCCGTGCGCGGGTCTTTGACCGTCTTCGTTACGCGCGTGTTGAGCAGAAGGTCAGGCTTGAAGACCTTGCTCAAGCCCTCGGGGCTTAGCTTGATCGTGTCGGTGCGGTAGAAATAGTTGAGCAAATCTTCTACCGTCATCCCCAGAGCCCGGAGCAGCACGGTGGCAGGAAATTTGCGCCGCCGGTCGATGCGCACGTTGAGTATGTCGCGAGGGTCGAACTCGAAATCGAGCCAACTGCCGCGATAGGGAATAATACGGGCCGAGTACAGAACCTTTCCGGAGTGGGTACGACCTCGGTCGTGTTCGAAGAATACGCCGGGCGAGCGATGGAGTTGGGAGACTATCACGCGCTCGGTTCCGTTTATTATGAACGTGGCGTTCGGCGTCATCAACGGAATTTCGCCGAAGTATACGTCCTGTTCCTTGACGTTCTTGATCGAGCGATGTCCGTTCTGAACGTCCCAGATGACCAGCTGAATCTTGACCCGCAGGGGCGCCGCGTAGGTCATGCCGCGCTGACGGCACTCCTCGACATCGTACTTCGGGGTCCCGAGCTCGTAGCTCACGAACTCGAGCGAGGCGGTTTCGTTAAAGTCCTTGATGGGGAAAACCGACTTGAAAACTGCCTGCAGCCCAACGTCGGCGCGCTGCTCGGGCGGAACGTCGCGCTGCAGAAATTCCTCGTACGAGCGCTTTTGAATTTCGATCAGGTTGGGAAGACTAATTACCGTCTTGATCTTCCCGAACGACCGTCGCAGACGGACGTTATCGGTCACCTGCACCTGCTGAACCATCGGTATACTACCCCTGCTGCTTTACCAACTCCATAAAGATTGACCGGTGGTATCTGGAGCCGATTCGTCGCGGACTACGCCACATCCCAACCATTCAACCGGGCTGCTCCCCGCAAGTAAGCCTGCAGGCCACCTTTTGTAGCCATGAGCTCCATCGTCGCCACAATTGCGGCCCTTTACCGTCAGTTGAGTGGTTACTAGCCGCAAATCACTTGATCTCGACCGTGGCGCCTGCCTCCTCGAGCTTCTTCTTTATTTCCTCGGCCTCAGCCTTGGAGACTCCTTCTTTGACCGGCTTGGGCACACCGTCAACCAAATCCTTCGCCTCCTTAAGCCCCAGGCCAGTTAGCTCTCTGACCACCTTGATGACCTGAATCTTCTTGTCACCCGCTCCGGTAAGCATAACCGTGAACTCATCTTTTTCTGGAGCGGCCTGAGCAGCTGCTGCCGGCGCGCCGGCCGGTGCCGCTGCTGCCACAGCTACTGGAGCTGCGGCCGAAACCCCGAGCTCGGCTTCGAGCTCTTTTACCAGAGCCGCAGCCTCGATCAGGGTTAGGTTTTTAAGGTATTCCTTGACTTGCTCCCTACTTAATTGCACCTCTGCCATCGATTCGTCTCCTTACCGATTGCTACCCTTTTAAGTTTCGAACCTGACTATCGTCACCGAGTCTAAGGCCTCTGCGAAAAGGCCAACCGATACCTAAGCCGCGCGCGTCGGTGTCTGTGCGAAGCACCCATGGGCCCTCAGCTGATTTTTGAGCGAACCGTCAAACGTGCGGCACCTTCGCCGATTTTTGAGCCGTTCAATTCGCGCCGATATGCGCTCCACCCACGAGCGACTTAGAACGACCGCGATCTCTTCGAGGTAAAGTTGCAGCCGGCATATGCCAAACTGCTAAGCGTTTGCTCCTTGCTTTTTGCCAATCGCATCGAGAAGTCGTGCAAGCGCGTTGCCGGGCTCGCTGAGCACCCGCACAAGTCGCGTAGCGGGCGCTGTAAGCAGACCCAGTAAGCGCGCCATGATAACTTCTTTCGGAGGAAGGTTAGCAAGTTCTTCTATTTCCTGGACGCTTAACGGGCGCCCACCCATCACACCGCCGCGCAGGCGAAAACGTTCGGCCAGTTCCTTGCTTGCCGTAACCACCTTCGCCACCGAGGCGGGATCGCCAAAGCAAAAAATCAGCGCCACGGGGCCACCTAATTGTGAGCGCACCGGCTCATAGGGACCGCCTTCGATCGCTCTGGCAATAAGCGTGTTTTTGGCGATTTTGAGCTCGCCACGAGCTTCGCGAATACGTTTTCTCAATTCGTTGGCCTCGACAGCCGACACTCCTCTGAGCTCCGACACGAGCACCATCGTCGAGCGCGCAAGACGCTCAGAGAGTTCTCGAGTAAGAGCGACCTTGTCTTGTCTTTTCATCGCGCTCTACCGTTTGCAATAAATCGAAGTTGCCAGTTTCAAGGTTAGGCCGCCGCGGCCAGTCGCACCTCGGACGGCTCCACCTTAAGTCCCGGCCCCATGGTTGAGGAGACTGCGACGCTTTTGACGTAGTTGCCCTTGGCCGACGCCGGACGGGCACGCAAAATAGCTCCCAGCACAGCCCGGGCATTCTCTACCAGCTTTTCGACACCGAAGCTTCTTTTACCGATTGGCACATGAATCACACCGGCGCGGTCGACGCGAAAGTCGACCTTGCCGGCTTTGGCTTCGCTCACCGCCTTGGCGACATCGAACGTCACCGTACCCACTTTCGGGTTTGGCATCAGACCCCGCGGACCGAGAATCTTACCGATTCGCCCCACGGCGCCCATGATGTCGGGCGTAGCGATAACCCGATCGAACTCGAGCCAGTTCTCCTCCTGGATTTTCTTAATAAGCTCTTCTCCGCCGACGTAATCAGCACCCGCGGCCTGCGCTTCCTTTTCCTTCTCGCCCTTGGCAAGCACCAGCACGCGCACGTTTCGGCCGGTTCCGTGCGGTAGGACCACCGACCCACGTACGTTCTGGTCAGCTTGTCGCGGGTCGACGTTAAGCCGCACGGCAAGCTCAATCGTCTCGTCGAACTTGGCCGTGGGATTCTCCACCAGAAACTTTAGCGCTTCTTCCAGTGGGTAGTTGCGCGTCCGGTCAATCTTTGCAACAACCTCGCGATATCTCTTACCAGCCATAGTGACTTCACCCACCCGCTTTCCGGTCGCCTAACCTACGACTTCGATCCCCATCGATCGCGCGGTGCCTTCGATAGTCCGTATCGCGGCTTCTAGGTCTTTCGCGGTCATGTCGGGAAGTTTAAGCTTTGCAATTTCCTCGACCTGTGCCCGCGTCACCTGTCCCACCTTTGTTTTGCCCGGAGTCGAACTACCCTTTTCGATTCCAGCCGCCTTGAGCAAGAGCACGGAAGCCGGCGGACTTTTAACCACGAACGTAAACGAGCGATCGGAGTAAACCGTGATGATTACGGGAACGATCGTTCCTTGCATGTGCTGGGTCTGCGCGTTAAAGGCCTTGCAGAACTCCATTATGTTTATTCCGCGCTGACCCAGCGCTGGTCCTACGGGCGGGGCTGGGTTGGCCTGCCCGCCCGGAATCTGCAGTTTTATTTGTCCGACGACTTTCTTTGCCACGCCTAGAAACCTCTACCTATTTGCGCCAGCACTGTCCGCCGCGAGCTTTTCGCCAGGTGTAGCGAAATCAAGCAAAAGTCGATGCCTTCGGCTTTATCGGCAAAACGCGTATTAGCTTATCCTTTTTCGACCTGAACGAAATCGAGCTCAACCGGGGTGGCGCGTCCAAAAATGGAAATGAGAACCCGAAGCTTTCCCTTTTCGGGGCGCACCTCTTCTACGGTGCCATTGAAGTCCTGAAATGGCCCGCTTATGACTTTAACTGCCTCTCCTACCTCGAACTGCACCTTCGGTTTCGGCTTGAGAGCGCCTTCGCGCATCTGCTCCATTATCTCCTGCACCTGCTCTTCGGGCACTTCATGCGGCTCGGTGCTGCCTCCGACAAAGCCCGTCACCCTGGGAATACTGCGCACGACATGGTACGTCTCGTCGTCAAGCTCCATATGTACAAAAATATAACCAGGAAAAGACTTACGACTCGACGTCTTACGCTCGCCACCTTTTCCAAGTTCGACCACCCGCTCAACGGGCAGCAGTATCTGGTCAATTTTGTCCTCGAGCTTGAGCGAGCGCACTCGTTCCTCAAGAGCGGCTTTGACCTTGTGTTCAAAGCCCGAATAGGTGTGCACAACGTACCACTTCTTCGCCATCGAGATTTCCCGGCGCAAGGGCTAAACTCGTGAAATTCGACTTCTCTCCTCGCGCCTCGAAAACAGCTTCTTAGGGATAAAAGGACCTACCACCGGAATCTGTCCGGGGTCCATAAGCTTACGGATTCAGACCCAATACTTTAGCTTAGCAACTGTCGGACCAAACGGGTTGCGGCCAAGTCAACGAGCCCAAGCCAAGTCGCCATAAGAAAAGCTAAAGTCACTACGGCGAGAGTTGCCTGCAAAGTTTCCTTGGGCGATGAGAAATGAACCTTGGAAAGCTCTAACCAGGCTTCCTTGACAAACGCAACGCCCTCATTGAGGTACTTTTTCATAATAGCCACTTAATAGCGCAAGGACAAGAGCTTTTGCCTACCGGTCAAACCTCACATGGCGGGTCAGGCAGGACTCGAACCTGCAACCCTCGGATTTGGAGTCCGATGCTCTAGCCTATTCGAGCTACTGACCCACCCCCGATTAGCTAACCTCAAACAGAGAAGACCGAACCCGCCCGCAATATCCGAAAACTCACACCTTACAAGCACACCGAGGTTGAAAATCCCGCCTTAAAGGCCTCCACCCGAACAACTCAAGCCCGGACCGCCTACTTGCCTTCCGAGCGGCTCTTTAGTCTTCACAATCAGTATCCCGCCAAAAGTTTGACGTTCCGACGCGCCAAAGTGTGCTAATCTTTGTGCTGATCTTAACCGAGCCGCCCGGCAGCAGGCGATACGCTTTTAAACTTTGGTCTCCCGATGCATCGTATGGGTGCGGCAAGCCGGGCAAAACTTTTTTATTGCGAACTTATCCGGCTGCTTCTTTTTGTTTTTCGTTGTCGTGTAATTGCGCCTTTTACAATTATCGCACGCAAGTGCGATCAATTCCCTCATTATTTCCCCTCATCCAACCCCAAAAACTAGCTTTTCAACCCGTCACCGAAGGGTAACCACTATGGCTCTTCGCGTCCGGGTCATCTTTGTCGAATAGGCTGATGGAGCCCACGACGGGAATCGAACCCGTGACCTCTTCCTTACCAAGGAAGTGCTCTACCGACTGAGCTACATGGGCCTTCTCGTTGAACCAGGCGGTCAAACCGTCGCGCTTGTTAATCGATGGAGCGGGAAACGGGACTCGAACCCGCGACCCCGAGCTTGGAAGGCTCGCGCTCTACCAACTGAGCTATTCCCGCTCATCGATACGCCTTTGATGCTGCGTTCTGCGCAGTGGAGAGGGGAGGATTCGAACCTCCGAAGGCATAAGCCGGCAGATTTACAGTCTGCTCCCTTTGGCCGCTCGGGAACCTCTCCGTATGTCAATCAAGGTGTCCGTATTATTTTATCTTACTTACGTTGCGCTCAACATCAGGTGAGCCGATGGGCGGAATCGAACCGCCAACCTACTGATTACAAGTCAGTCGCTCTGCCAATTGAGCTACATCGGCAAAAGCCAATCTCAAATAGGTATTACGCAGCGACAAGGCTGTCAACTACCCCACGGCAACCGGCCCGCCCCGTTACCGACCTACCTTACGCGTTTGCCATAGGATCGTTTTTTCGAGAGATTGCGTTTTTGAAAAACCAGGACCGTGACAAAGTCCAGGCGACAAGCTCTCTACGTTTGTGAACCGCTCGGCTGGCTAAAACGCTGACCCCAGACATGCACGCGCTGAGGCTCGATTCGCACCATCGGATTACGCTCTGGGCTCAGCGCCATCGCCCTGTATTGCGCGTACTTGTCGCGCAAACGGCGCATCGCAAGCATGTACTCTTGGGCGTCCTCGACCACCTCTGCGCGGCCATGCACGAGCACGTACGCGAGATGGTCCCAATCCTCTTCGTAGTGATCCACAATTAGCGCCACTGAAGGGTTTTCCGCAATATTGCGCATGCGCTTGAGACCCAAACTACCTTGCCGCTTGGGTTTTTCGTCAACCACGAAATAAAAGCGTAGTCCGTCAAAACAAAAGCACACCGGAACGTTATGGGGCTTTGCATTTCGGTCGGCGGTTGCCAATCGCCCTATCCTAGCAAACATCAAGAAGTTGCGTACGTGGCTGTCCAAAAGAGGAGCCAGCGGCTGCTCTAAGGTCTCGACCATCGTCTCGCCATCGGCCCTCCAATCATCCAACATTCCTCGAATAGACTAGAAATTCGCTTCTAAAACCCATCCAGCTCCGCTATTAATCAACTTCAACGACCGCTTACAGGAAATTTTAACCCCACCTCTTATAGCCCCGAAGGTTTCTTCTCTCGAATCTCCACGTCGACTATTTAAGCTTACTATAAGAGACGATGAAACAACACACGCGGCCCCAACGCCGTGGCCACTTTAGCTCACAGGTTCGGTTAGCCCTCGATCTTTTGAAAATTCAATCGTCGGACTCTAACCTGTGTTTCAACAGCGTAGTAAAGGCGGCTCACCAACGTCGACCCATTAGGACTTTTGACTAAGCGTTACGAGTGTTGTCGCCTAAAGTGTTGTCGCTTAAAAGGAAAAAGCCTGAACCAGACTAATGCAATTCCGTTCCGCCCAGCTAAAAACCATGTTTGCACCCCTCAAATGGGTGCTTGTGTTCGCCGCCGTACTGGCGCTTGCAGCTTTTCTTTTCACCTACCAGCTGGGGCAAGCGCCGATTTGCGGTCTCAACGAGGCTGTCGAGGGCCTAGCCGTCCAGCGAATAGTCGAGCGAGGAAAGCTGCTATTCCCGGTTGAGCAGGGTGCGCAGCCAATGTACAAGCCGCCTCTTTTCCATTGGA
The DNA here is from genome assembly GCA_021324755.1 of Pseudomonadota bacterium. GTDB lineage: Bacteria > Desulfobacterota > Binatia > Binatales > Binataceae > JAJPIL01. The sequence goes on along the minus strand of JAJPIL010000006.1, from coordinate 148,864 downwards.
CGGCGGCAGCTCTCGACAAATTGTTCGGATACCAGCATGTCACGGAGTTCAATCTGCGCCTTACGTCCGCCGTTTACGCAATAGCCGGCATAGCTCTAACTATGGCGTTTACCACCCACAAACTTGGCCCGCAGTGGGGCGCCCTTTCCGGACTTGTCCTTCTGGCGTCTTACCAGTACGTGAGTCAAGCTCGGTACGGGCGGGTTGATATGACACTTACTTTTTTCGAAACGCTCGCGCTTTTCCTTTTCGTGTGGACGTTGCCCTCCCCATTTTTGAGTCAGCAGGCCGACTCTGGTAAGCACGAGGAAAATGATTCGACTACGTCCAGGTTTTTTCGGACGGCCGCTAGGTGGCTCCTTGGAGGCGCGCTCGGATGTGCCGTACTCGCCAAAGGGCCGGTCGGCGCTTTTTTGCCGCTGCTTGCAATAGCGCTCTGGACCCTGGTTGGGAAACGTTCTCGACTAGTACTCGCCACGGTGACGGTCGGTCCGGTTGCGCTATTCGCCGTTGTGGCACTTAGCTGGTATGCCGCATGTTTTTTGGGACGACGCTACGGCGTGTTGAACCTTCAGCTCGGGGCGGAGAATTTTGGCCGGTTTTTCGGAACACTCGGCAGAATGCCAAGTAACTATTATCTCGTCCCGTTGTTGTTGAACTCGGGGCCTTTAAGCGTACTGGCCGCGATAGCCGCTGTGGCAAGTCTCAAGAGCGACCCAGGAGCGAAAGTGTCCGACAACGACCGTGCCGCGAGAGGGCTTGAGACCGATGAGATAGCTCAATTATTGAGCCTATTCTGGTTTGCCACAGTGGTGTTTTTCTCGCTTGCGGCGTACAAGCGCAAGGCTTATCTCCTCCCGCTCTGGCCGACAAACGCGTTCCTAATTTGCAGGTGGCTCCAAGCTCAAACGCGCGAGCCTTGGGGTTCGTGGATAACGCGCGCCTTGACTTTCATGTGCGCTTTGCTCGTCGGGTTTAATTTTTTCTTTGTACCTCGGCACGAACTGCACAAGTGCGCCGACAGCATGTCGTTCAAGCCTGCCGCCAAGCTAATCAACCGTGTCGTAGGCCACACTTCGCCTCTGTTCATCAAGCTAAACCGGGGTGCGCCCGTTTTGGCTTTCTACCTCGACCGGCCCGTGATAGAACTGACAGAACCTCTTGCACAAGCACCGGAAGGCTACGTTGTGACCAGCTCAAATATATGGCACGAGGAGGTCGTCGCGGCTCGGGCGAGCAGACCTGACGTGGGTTTTAGGCAAATGATGACGATTCCAGGAACACCGCCGTTGGTGCTTTTACGCCGAGAGTCAAACGGCGCAAAAGGTTTTTAAGTGCCAAGCGAAGGCGAAGCCTTACAGCGCCGCACCGACGTAAGGTCTGAAGAAACAGATGGGCACAAAATTTCAATCAGACGGAGCGTGGGGCGAAAGTCTTTGGCAGGTCGATGACTTTTACCTAAAGCCAGCGTTCACACCAGGCCTGTAGCATCAAAACGATCCACAATCGATGCTGCCAATTGCGGCGACCTGTCAGATGTTCCTGCCATAGCTGACGAACCGGCGTGGGTTTCAGCAAACCGTAACGCTTGATACGTTCCTCGCTAAGTAGCGATTCAGCCCAATCTCGCATCGGCCCTCTAAGCCACATCCCGATTGGAGCGCCGAAGCCCATCTTCGGGCGCTCAACAAGTTGTCTGGGGACGTATTTGTAAAGCAATTTGCGTAGCAGGTGTTTGGTGCGACCCCGCCGAATCTTCATACGAAGCGGCAGCCTCCACGCGAACTCGACGACGCGATGGTCCAAAAAGGGCATCCGCCCTTCCAGCGACACCCCCATAGTCGCTCGGTCAACCTTCGCAAGAATGTCGCCAGGCAAGTACGATACCAGGTCGACGTACATGGCAAACGCTAGCCAATCGTTTAACCTGGCTGGATATTGCGCTCCGTTACTGGGTATCCCAGGGTCACCAGAGCAAGCAGATAGGACCGCCTCTGGTTTGCTCCAATGGGAAAGAAGGCCAAAGTAGAGCGTTTCGCGCGAGGAAGCCTCCAACACCTCAGCCAGCTTGTGCATTTTCTCGCCTAAACGGGCTTGTTTCAACCGGCCAGGCAGTAGATGGTTTAGCCAGCTGAGCACGCGCTCCCAGCTTTCCGGCGAGACTGCCGACAGCATCGAGGCAAGTTGGCCTTTCACGAGCGACGGCATCCATCCAAACGCCCGCCACAGTCCCGTGGCTGTAACGTAGCGCTCGTAACCTCCGAAAAGTTCATCGCCCCCCTCGCCCGTCAAAACAACGACAACCTGTTTGCGCGCAAGCCGCGCCAAAAGATAGGTCGGCAGTTGCGAATAGTCGCCGAAAGGCTCGTCGAACAAATTGGGAAGCTCAGCCAGTGCTTCAGCAGCCTCACTGCCCGAAACGTATTGCTCCGTGTGGTCTGTACCCAGGTAGCGCGCAACTTTCGCCGCGTAAGGCGCTTCGTCGTAGCTGCTGTCGGAGAAACCCAAAGTGAAAGTCTTGACTCGGCGCATGTCGACCGCTTGCATCAGCGCCACTATCGTCGAGGAGTCGACACCGCCCGATAGCATCGCGCCAACCGGCACGTCAGCGACCATTCGCAGGCGCACGGCGTCGGTCAGCAACCGCTCGAGCTCGTCGACGGCTTGCGCTTCGTCACCGGCAAACGGCTTCTCAAGGCAGCGGTCGATCACTTCGCCGGCCGACCAGTACGGCTTCGGCTCTGAAATTCGAAGCTCTCCGCTACCTCGGTCTATCGAAAGGCGCAGAATCGTTCCAGGAGGAAGCTTATATACGCCTCGGTAGATGGTCTGGGGTTCGAGTATGTAACCGTAGCGAACGAAAAAGGCGAGCGCGTGGGGATTGATGTCGACCTGGAAGGCGGGATGCTTGCGAAGCGCCTTGAGCTCTGAGGCGCACATGAAAAGCCGACCGTTAGCCAAATAGTAGAGAGGCTTTTCGCCAAGACGGTCACGCGCAAGGTACAATTGCCGTAGCACTCGGTCCCAAAGGGCGATTGCGAACATCCCGTTGAACCGGCACACCGCCTCCTCAACGCCCCATTGCTCCACGGCAGCAAGCACTACTTCCGTGTCCGAGCGACCTTTAAACCTAACGCCTAGATCTTCCAACTCGCGACGCAAAGCGGCGAAATTGTAAATCTCGCCGTTATAGGCGATAACGAACCGTTCCCCATGAGATACCATCGGCTGGCGCCCGTCGCGAAGGTCAAGAATCGCTAAGCGAACGCTGCCGAGCCCCACGGTATGGTCAGACTCGATCCATACGCCGCGGCTGTCGGGCCCGCGATGGTGAAGCGACGCGGTCATCGCCTCTAGCGTCTGCAGCGAGAAATCGTTGCCGCCGCTTGTGACTATGCCTACCAGACCACACATTGCGCAGCTACGCGCTCACAGCTTTTTTCACCAAAAGTCGACACCCAAGCGAAATTTCCAACGCATCTACCTGATCACGAAACCGCTTCGCACGAGCATGATTTACGAATGCTTTAAGTTTCGCGAGTTATCAAGAGCAAAAACGCTTTCAAGAACGCTGGCAAACGCTCGGCTACTCACGGCTACGCTTACTTGCCCGCACACGCCCATCACGCAAGGCAAGCGGGCACTCGATTTGTAAGCGAAAGGTCGCTTTTAGGCTGGTCTTTCGTCGTAGCCCTGACCGCAAGACCTCATGAATTAAAGCCGGCAACGTCTGCTCAGCGACACGCGTTCTGTGCGAGGTCAACACGCCTGAGTAAAAGGATACCGCCGCTGCCGTCGAGCTCAGTCGGCCCGCTCCACATCACTGGCGCGTAGCGTGCGTGTAAAACCGGCGACAATCGGTCGTATTCCTTGCGCCAGATCAAAAGATACGGGGGCGACGATGACCATTCGGACGCCTGCGCCAACATCGGGATCTGCCGCCGATAATAGAAGGCCACGCTGTAGCTCAAATTGCCTGCATAAGCGACTTCGCAGCGGCCGACTATCCGCGGAAGCTCCGAAGCGAAGGTTTTAAGGGTAAGCGTACGCGCGATCGCGGGAACAAAGAAAAGATCAGCGCAAAGCTTAAAGCACACCATCAGAGCGACTACGAATCCGAAAACCGTTGCTTTAGCGACCGGACGCGCAAGAACCACCGCGGCTATTGAACATGGAGCAAGGCCTAATGTTAGCGCCAACCAAGGATGACTCCACAGCGCCAAATTGAGGTTCGGGCCTAACCCGGACGCTTTAAGACCGAGGTAGGACAATCCCGCTTCCACCTTGAACGGCGCAACATAACTCGTCAGCAACAAACCGAGAAAGCCAAGCCCAGCAGCACCAGATATCAGGGCGCACGCGTACTTGAGAATCCTAAAACCCACTGAACAAGCGTCGTCGAGTTGGTAGAAGTGCTCAACCAGGTACACGCTCAACAAGCCCGCAAGCGCCGGATACAAGGCAAGCAAGTAGACGCCCCGCTTTTGTCGCGCAACGCTGAAGAACACCAGTACGACCAACACCCAAATAACGAGGTAACTAACCCCGCGATTCGATCTGCACCGGATGAGTTTGAGACTTAGCCATGGCAGAACAGGCGAATACGGGAGAAAACCAAAAAGAAGCGCCGCCACGAGCCAATAAAACGGATGATTGTGGCCGCCGCCAAGTTCGCGGTGCGAGAAAAACGCATAAAAGTTCTCAGCGACGATTTGGCGCTCGACAAACTCGCGCCCTCCAATCCAACTTGCGGCTACGTACCATCCGCCAGCTAAAATTCCGACCAGCACAGCCCCGCGTTTGAGCATCAACTGGGACAGATTAAGCTGCCGCCGTTCGAAAAGTATCCACGTGCCACCGACTAAAGTAGGCAGGATCAAGCCAAGCGGTCCTTTGCTCAAAACGGCGCACGCAACGGCTAAATAAAAAACGAACCATCGAGCGCTGCGGCCCTCAGCAAGATTAAAGAATTCGAAAAAGGCCAGGCTTAAAAAAAAGGTGAGCGTCATATCGACGCGTGCCCCAGTACCGGCTTGCATGAACTGGAGCGTCGTACCAAGGATCAAAGCCGCCACCAGCCCCTCCACTTGACCGAACAACAACCCCACATAGCTGCGCGTGACGAGCATCGTTCCAATGGCGAGCGTCGCCGACGGCGCTCGGATCGTGAACTCATCGACGCGCCCTAACGCCTTGGAAACGAGCGAAGCCAACCAACGCATCATCGGCGGCTTAAAGGGCATCTCAACGCTGGGCACGCGCGGCAAGATAGCGCCGCGACCCTCGACCACATCCTCGATCTGCACGCCTTCGCGAGGTTCGCCCTTGGTGTAAAGCGGGTGATCAAGATTCACAAAAAAGAGAAGCACTCCGAGGATAATCACGGCGAGGCTAGCTAGCGGTGGATCGGAGAGACGGGTCATCCACAATAAGCGGCCCTGGTGTCTGTAGTCCTTCTCGCAGTTACTTAACTGCCTCAAGCTACACCAACTCCGCCGATCAAAGCAGAAAGCCGCAAACTACGCTGGTGCACGAATGCCAGCTCTGGACCTAACGAGAAATGCAAGGGACGGTTTTTTGGCAACTGCATGGCGTCGACGCCAGCTCAGGCTGGCCCAAGCGTCGCCCTTTCACTTTGGTCAGTCTGACACGCTAGCATCGAAAGTTTTACGGAGCGTCTCGAATTGGCCGCAGCTCAGCGTTCCTCGCCGAATAAAAAGAGCGAAAGGGCAAGCGCGGTAAAGATCAGGTTCGGTGCCCATGCTCCGAGCCAGGGCGCAATTATGTTGGCTCGCCCGAACGAGGCAGTAAAGCCGAGCACCAGCCAATAGCTAAAGCCAATACCAATACCCAAGACGAAACTACGACCCAGACTGGCGTTGCGTGGCGCTGGATCGAGGTTCAAGGCCAACGCCAAAGCAATCATGATCACGCACGACAGCGGCATAGCGAATTTGAGCCAGCGGTCGACAAGGTAACCACCTGGGTCGATGCCTTTGCGCTGGAGGTTGCGAATATAGCGCGTTAGTTCAGTCAGGCTAAATTCTTCGGGATCGCGACGCAGAAGGTTTAAATCGCTGGGAGTGGCACCGAGAGCTAAACTGTCTGGCAAGCTGCTCGGTTTTTGATAGGCTACCGTTCCATCTCCGGAAATACGAAGCTCAGTAACGCCTTCGGGACGCCAGGAATGGCCGGTCCAGACGGCCCGTTTGAGCAGTTTAACGTCCTTGAGCCTGAAACCCGGGTCGATTTCGAACAGCGTTATGCCCTCCAGAGCATGCTGCACCTGGTCATAGCGGTCGGCGCTGAGAAAGCCGTTTCGAGTGCGAATCCATATACTTCGGTTGGCGAAAACCCCGACGAGGTGCCATTTCTTGATTTTAACCATGTAAATGTAGCGGGCTCTGCGCGTTGCGTGGGGAACGATCGTTTCTGAAAGCCCGAAATCGGCCAGCGATACGACAAGCCCGATCGATAGAAGAGGTATTGCCAAGGCCGCTCGGCTCACACCAAGGGCCTGAAACGCCAGAATTTCCCCAGTTCTGTTCAACATCGAAAGACTGAGCAAGGCGGCCGCAAGGCACGCCACCGGCAGCATTTGTGACACGATCAGCGGCAGCTTGAGTGCGAAGTACTCCACCGCAAGCCAACCAAAGCCGTGATGGCGCATCAGGTCATCAAAACGATCGAACAGGTCCGCTAAAAGATATATGCCTGCAAAGCCGACCAGGGACAAAAAAAAGGGCTCGAAGAAGCGAAGTAGCAAAAAGCGGTTTGTGGTTGGCGAAAGATGACGATAGCTCACGTTGCGGCTTCCTTTCTCCGCAAATCGAACCGCTCGATGAAGTCCCAGAAAAAGTCTAAGGGCCCGCGCCCAAAATTCGTTAGATCATTGGCAGCTCGGTAGAACATCCAACAAGTCAGCGCTGCGAAGGCAAAGTCCGGCAAACTCATCGCCACAATCACGTTGAGCTTGCCTGCAGTCGCAAGCCCCTGGCCCCAACGCATCAAGATATAGTAGGCGAAAAAAATCACCAGACACACGCCGATCCGCTCCGACTGGCCGCCACGCACGGGCTTCAATCCGAGGGTTGTCGCAAGCAAAGCAAACAGAATCGTTGCCACCGGCACGGTGTAGCGATGCCACAGTTCAGCTTCGGCGGCGAAATTCGGCTTGTGCTCGCGTCGGCTTTGCGCGATAAGGCGCCTGAGCTCTGGGGTCGAAAGTTCGTCCGGATCGCGCCGAAGCGAAGCCGCGGACTCGGGCGGCCTGATGCTGAGGTCGTAGGTGCGAAACGTGGTTACGCGAGCCGAATTTTGCTCCGTTTCGATTCCAAACAACGAACCGTCAAACAGACGCAACACCACCGCATTATGCTCACGGTCAGGAATGAGAACGCCCGAGCGCGCGATTATCATGGCGGGCTGATGCGGATTGCGGTCGTCCGACAGCAGGATTCCGTAAAGTTGCGAACGATGCGGTTCGATTCGCTCGGCGTAAATCACAAGACCGGGCAAATTGTTGTTGAAAACCTTCTCTTTAATTCCGGCTACCGCCTGCGCCCGCGTCACCTGGTAGAGCTGTTCCTGAAGCTTGCTGTTACCCCACGGCCGGGCGACAAGGGCAAGCCAGCATGCGATACCATAGGCGACCAGCGATAGTGCCAAAACAGGCGCCGATAGCCGATAGAGGCTGATGCCGCTGCTTCGTGCGGCGGTAATCTCCTGGTCGTTGGCCATCCGTCCAAAACCCATCAGCACGCCGATCAGAACCGCCATCGGAAAGGTCAGCTCCAAAAAGGCCGGCATGATGTAGCCAAGCATCGCGGCTATCTCGCCCGGCGAGACGCCATGATTCACCATCAGGTCGATAAGCTTCAGCGCGCGCCCCACGACCAGCGTAAGCGTCAACAACAGAAGACCGCCAAGGCACGGCAGGGCAACTTCGCGCAAAATGTAAAGGTCCAGGGTTTTGGGCTTCAATGAAAACGCCAGCGACAAAGCAAAAACGTATGCTAACGCAACGACATCACACCAAAGTGTAGACTATAAGATAGCCATCAGCGATGAGGCATGTAAGTAGAGCCAAGGACAAAGAGAATGCGGCCAGCCGTTTCGGCAAGCCTCGCCGGATGGGCGAAGCCTATTCGAGCGACCAAGCCTATTCGCAGCCAAAAGAGATCGTAGTGTTCGGGGTCGAACCCGTGCGCGAGCTCGTTGCAGCCGCTCCTAGCGAGATCGTCGATCTTTATGTTCGCAACGGGCTTGAGACTAGGTTTGGCAAGCTCGTCGAGGCGGTCAGAGCTTGCGGGGGCAAAGTACACGTTGCAGACGAAAACACGTTGAACCGGCTCTCGGGAGCCGAAGCAAGGCATCAAGGTCTGGTGGCTATCTGCCGAGCTTTCAACTACATCACGCTCGACGAGCTAGTTGAATCGAAGTTCGACCCCGTTCTGGTGATTGAAGAGATTACCGACCCGCGCAACCTGGGCGCGATCATGCGCAGTGCGGAGGGTGCTGGTGTATCAGCTATCGCATTAGCGCGCGACCGCACTGTCGAGGTAACCCCGGTCGCGATCAAAGCCTCGGCCGGCGCTTGGGCTCATCTCAAGATCGCCCCTGTCGGCAACCTGGTGCGCACGCTGGAAAAACTAAAGGAGGCGGGCTACTGGATAGTTGGGCTTGCTCCCGAAGGCTCGTGCACTATCTACGAGATCGACGTCAATCGCCGCCTCGCCGTCGTAGTGGGAGGCGAGCAAAAGGGCCTTAGGCCGATCGTCGAGCGCGCCTGTGATTACTTGGCGGCCGTTCCCATGTACGGCAAGATTGCCTCACTAAACGTCGCCGTGGCAACCGGAATTGCGCTTTATGAGTTTGCGCGCCGACGCGCCATCCGTCCGACGCCGAGCCAAGGCGAGCGCCCTTAGCTTTGCTCCGAGTGGATCACCGAGAAATTGGATGGCACGCAAGGCCAAAACGTTTTTCAAGCGGCGTACCGGCGAGGACCGTCTATCGTTGCGCTGCCAACTGAACAGCGCTTCTCGCCTCGAAAAGGCCGAATGCTGATTGTTACGACTGACAAATAAACGCAAATTTCAGGGAGGTCGCACCCAAGTTGCAGGCAAAAAAGTTCTTGGTAGGCACCGCCTCCTGGACCGACCCCAGTTTGATTGATTCCGGCGCGTTTTACCCACCCGAAATCAAAACCCCCGAACAGCGGCTGCGCTTCTACGCATCGCACTTTGACACGGTCGAAGTTGATTCGACCTACTATACGCTTTTGAGCGAGCATGTTGCGGCGCTTTGGGTTAGCCGCACGCCACCAGAGTTTGTTTTCAACGTGAAAGCCTTCGGCATGTTGACGCACCATCGGGTAGAGATCTCGCGGTTGCCTAGAGCGCTGAGAGCGATGCTTCCCGACGAACGGAAAGCCACTGACAGCGTAAGCGAGGTTCCCCAAGAGGTTCGAGAATTGGCATTCCAGATGTTTTACAACTCGCTGCGGCCGCTAATTAGCGCGAACAAATTGGGCGTAGTGGTGTTCCAGTTCCCACCCTACTTTGTCCGGCGCAAATCCAACTACGACTATATTGCAGGTCTGCGGGCGTACCTGCCAGGAATTAACTTAGGAATCGAGTTCCGCCATCGGAGCTGGCTTGTGCCAGATAGCTCTCGGGCTGAGACGCTCAAGTTTTTGCGCGAGCACGGCCTATATTATATCTCCGTCGACGAGCCACAGTCGGGCTCCACCGTACCGCCGATCTTCGAAGCAACTGGAACGATCGCTTATGTCCGCTTTCATGGGCGCAACCTGACCAACTGGTTTAAGCGCAATATTACAACGGCGGAGCGTTACATGTATCTTTACTCAGAGACGGAGCTACGCGAATGGGCTGACCGAGTTAAGCGCCACGAAGGAATTTCTCGAGCTTTTCTGATATTTAACAACTGCTATAGGAATTTCGCGGTTATAAATGCGACTATGATGACTCAGATCCTGAGAGATCGACACAGCTAAGTTCGTTCCAATGACGATCCGCCTTTTTCAAGTTGTTCCGGACGGAGCCTGCGCCGCAGCGCGCAAAATTCTCGATTTCAAAGGCGTCGAGTACGAAATAATTGACGTGCTCAAGTCAGCTCCAGAGCGCGCTCCAGTTAGCAACGCCGCCTCGTCTCCCAGTGGCAACCCACCAGACGTTCCGAACGTGCCATCCTCGGCCGTCTTCGCCTTGAACCTGCCGGTCCTGGAAGCTCAAGAACAGGACCCTGTGGTAGGTCTCGAGCAAATTATCTCTTACATCGAGAAAATACGCCCGGAGCCTACGCTTTTTCCGAAAGGCTACGCGGGCATCCATCGTCTGCTGGCTCGCCACCTCGGAGGAGAACTGGAGAAGCTGATTATCGGTGCCACATTACCAGACATTCTTGCCTTGCTGCGCACGCGCGGCGAGGCGAACAGCGCCGAACTTTATCTGCGCTGGGTCGAGCAGCGATGGGGAAGAGAAACGGCCGCACAGGCATTAAAAACTCCATCAATAGAGAATCGTCAAAAAATCGAGGAACTGCTAAAAGCTGTTGACCCAGAATTGGGGGAACGAGCCTTCTTGCTGGGACGAATTGGGCTCGCCGACTTCGCCTTCTACGGAGCCCTAAGTTATCTGGCGTTCTTGGGCGAAGACAGATGGCCCGCCTGTTGTCCCAATCTGCTGACGTACTTCATGCGCCTTGAGCGGATCACGGCGCGCCCGAGAGCGGAGTGATGCCCGTCCATGCCTCTTTGGCCAAGCGCAACATGTGGCTTGCAAGCGCTCCGCTGAAGTCGATACCTACGTCGTAGGGCGACGGAGTTCGCCCGGGTACGTAAATCTGATGGGTTTCGTCCAGCACTGCGTAAAGAGCGCACAAAACCAAAGCTGTCGCCGGCGAATGCCGCAGTGGGCCGCGGGCCAGAAGCCAGAAAAAAATCGCATACTCGCTGAGATGTCCGCACTTACGAATCAGATGGTGCAAGAAATGAATGGTCGCAACCGAGCAATTGGGCAAAAGCCAACGCAACACCGGCTCGATTACACTGGCAGTGTGTTTAGCAGTGAAAAGGGAGCTTGAAAACGTCCAAATGCAGAGCGCCCAAAGAAGCGGTGGGAGCCAAATCTTAAACGAATTCTTGGAAGGCATATTTGCAAGTTTCTAGTTCGCGTCGTCCTTAGAGACTCACCGAACAAAGATCGCGTGGTCTACAGAACGTATTCTTCATCATCTAGAACCTACAAAGCTCTTGTCGACTCAGTCATCAGGGCGCGATTGGCGCGCGTAGACCGCGGTCCGACCGAGTTGTCCTCGTCCCTTTTTCGCATCGTCCAAGCGAGCGAACCAGGTATGTGACAAAACACCGAATATTAGCCTCCTGCCTCTCCCGAGTTTCTCTTTACCCAGGTGGCACGCTTTTGCCCTAAAGATAGAGAAGCTTCGCCCTGGATGTAAAGCTAGCGCCAGGCGTAGCCTACGACACACTACTTCCTCGAAGAAGCGGTAAGGCTAAACTTTAGCTCGCTCCTCTGACTGTTGTTTCAACCGATCTTCTAACGGCGTGCCTGCATCCGCTTTTGCAGTCTGACCATTCGGTCCCGACTCTTCGCGTCGTCTCAGGGTGACGGCAAGTGTCTTCGCCCTCAGCATACCCCGATGCAACCGGATATCCAGTAGATCCCCGGGTCTTACATGAGCTGCGTCGATAAGCGCTGTGCCGGTTCGCTTTTGGACCACCACGGCATATCCACGCTCGAGCACGCGCAGAGGCGATAGCGAGTCAAGGCGCGAACACAGTTCGGCCATCCGCAAGCGGTTGCGCGCAACGGCCGCTTTGGACGCCTCTTCTAGGCGCTGTGCTACGGGTCGAAACCGCAAGCGAAAGCGCTCAATCCCTCTTTTGCAATTCTCTCTGAGGGCCACGCTTAAGCGGTCTAGCAGCAGACGACGACCCTGAACGCACGTATTAAGGGAGCCGCCCAAAACGACCAAAGCCCGGCTCAACTTAAGTCGCGCTTCGCGCACCGACCCAAGCGGGGGTTTTAGTCGCAATGATGCTGCTTCAAGGCGTTGACGGTAAGTTTGAGCCGTACGACGTAGAGCGACGATCAAATCTTGTGCCTGCTCATCAACGCTCTGGCGCGCATCACGAACCAATACCCGCGGATCGCCAAGCCTACGCTCGAGCTCCAATAGGTCGTTTCGCGCATCGGCGATTTTGTCTTGTATCGCCCGTGTCAACATAGCCTGCAGACGGGCGATCTGCGCTTGAAGCTCCGCCTTGCTCGGCATCACCATCTGCGCCGCGGCCGTAGGCGTTGGTGCGCGACAGTCAGCAACCAGATCAGCTATCGTGTAGTCGACCTCATGCCCCACGGCGGAGACTACCGGGATGCGCGACCTGAAGATTGCCTGCGCCACCACCTCCTCGTTGAACGGCCACAAATCCTCGAGCGAACCGCCTCCGCGGCCCACGATAATTACGTCGACACGACCGTACTCATTGAGGGCATCCAGCGCAGCCGCGATCTCTGCCGCAGCGCCCTCTCCTTGCACTTTCGAAGGGCTGATAATGACGTGGGCGTTGGGATTGCGCGAGAAGATTATTTTCAGCATGTCATTGAGCGCAGCACTGCCGGCGCCACCGATCCCTCCGCTGGTCGCAGTCACAATCCCGACCGCACGGGGGAAAAAAGGCAACGGACGCTTGCGCTCGGCCCGAAAGAACCCCTGTTGCTCAAGCTTGCGCTTAAGTTGCTCAAACGCGATCTGAAGAGCCCCCACTCCCCGAGGCTCGACAACTTCAACATAAAGTTGCAGCGTCCCCCGCGGCTCGAATATGCTGACACGGCCTAAGACAAGTACTTCAAGGCCGTCTTCCAGCTTAAAGCGCAGCCGTTCGGCCGCCGCCTTGAACATCACGACGTTGATCGCGCTATGGGCGTCCTTGAGGGTAAAGTAAAGATGGCCAGAGGTGCTCCGCCTCGCGTTAGAAACTTCTCCCACAACCCAGCATTGCGGAACAGCCTCCTCAAGCGAGCTACGGACCCGACGAACAAGCTGCGTGACGGTTAAAGCGGGTACCTGCTGTCCCGTAGGAGGCAGAGCTTGCACGAATGTCCCCATCCCCCCAAACCCTAGCAGAAACTCGCGAACTAACCTAGACTTTTCGCCAAATCCGCCAAAGCTCCTCGTGACAGCGGAAGGGCAATCTGAGGCGCGACAACTTAGCTACGTTCGGCGGCCGTTTGCGCTCGTTGCAAATCGTAGAAAGGAAGACACTGCGTAGGCACTCTGGGATTTCGCTTTAGATACTGACAATCAGCGGCAAGCCTTTGTCGTCAGAGGGCCGCTTCAAAGAAAAGTAACTATTCAACGGGTAAGTCTTCGGCCTTCGCTGCACGCTGACACAAAGCCGAGCACAAACCTCGGGCGGCGCGCTAATAAACCGCGCAGCAGGTACGTTCTACTAAATATAGCTTCCCGCCAAAGGCGTTGAGCAAACTGGCTCGTAAAGGCAGAACGAGCGCAGATACCGCTGCCGCTGTAAAGCTAACGCTTCGCCTGAGTCTCGCCAGGCATCGGCGCCGCCTTCGCGAGGATTGGCTTACCTTCGCTTTCCCAGTGCTCGAGAATAGCGATAGCACGTTCGAGCTGAAGGTCTCGTTCTTTTGCACCAGCGCCAGCTTTTGCCTCGAGCTGACCAGAGCCTTTCGGCGCCTTGCTTCCAGGGCCTGGCTGAGCTCCCCGTGGCGGCTCAGCGTTGTTAGGCGGATGGTCGGAGCTCGGCTCTTCTTTTTCCCCGTTGGTAAAGTGATGGGGCAGATCTTTCTCGCGAATTACCGGATGCTCTTCGACCGCACCGGGTATAGTAGCCATCGCAACCGTCGGCTGCGGTTCTTCAACGATTACGTCCGGCGTAATACCGACGGCCTGTATGGAGCGCCCGTTGGGCGTGTAGTACCGGGCAGTGGTCAACCTTAATGCCGAGCGGTCGTCCAAGGGCAGAATCGTTTGCACGGAACCCTTGCCAAAGGTCTGCGTGCCGACGATCACTGCTCGGCGATGGTCCTGGAGCGCCCCGGCGACGATCTCGCTCGCGCTAGCGCTACCGCTGTTGACCAAAACGACCATTGGAAATGCGTAGAAGTTGGGATGGGACTGGGCGAAGTACTTTTGTTGTTGACTTTCGGTCCGCCCCTCGGTGTACACCACTAGGCCGCCGTTGAGAAATTCACCAGCCACTCGCACGGCCTGGTTCAGCAGACCGCCAGGGTTATCGCGCAGGTCGAGAATCAGCCCTTTAATTTTGCCGCCGTCAGCTTTGGCCAGTTTCTCTAAAGCCTCATGAACGTTCTCGTCAGTATTCTCTTGAAAAGACGTTATCCTTATGTCGCCGATTCCGTTCTTGAGCGTTTTAAACTTCACAGACTGGATTCGGATGATATCTCTGGTGAGCGTGACGGTAAAAAGCTGTGGCACCCCCTCGCGATGGATGGTCAAGCGCACGGTAGTACCTTTTGGACCGCGCATCTGCTTGACCGCCTCAGTTAGGCTCATGTCCTTGGTGAAGTTATCGTTGATCTTGATTATCTGGTCGCCCGCCTTGATTCCGGCTCGATACGCCGGCGTATCCTCGATGGGCGAGACAACCGTCAAAACCCCATCTTTAATCGTTATTTCGAGGCCTAAGCCGCCGAAGGTCCCACGGGTCTCTACTTGCAAGTCCTTGTAGAGGTCGGGCGTTAGGTAGGCGCTGTGCGGGTCCAATGACGACAACATCCCGGAAATAGCGCCTTGGACTAACTGCTTTGTGGTGACTGGTTCCACATAGTTCTTTTGCACGATAGCAAGTACATTGGCGAAAATCTGAAGCTGTTCGTATGCATCGTCAGGTAGAGCTTGGGCGCGTTTGCCGCCATACCCGCTAAAGACGAAGAACAGCGCAATGGCCAGCACGACGAAGACTAAAAGCCGCCGATTCAGAGTTAACCGACTACCTTTAATCACGGACATCTAACTCCTGCCGAAAAGCCCACTTTTAGACCAGCCATGTCAAAACTTAATCATAACGAAAACTACAAGAAAAGAAGCCCTACGACTTAACCGGGTTGTGCGTCGAGAAGTTCGCGCAGCGCCTCGCGTACGTCATCGCGCGACCAGTCGAAAGCGCCCAAATGATGGGCGACGATTCGCCCGTCGCGGTCGATGATAAACGTTTCGGGAACCCCGGAGACGTCGTAAGCCTGCGCTACCTTGCCGTCAGGGTCCAAAAGCACCTCGAAGTCGTAGCCATGCTTGCGGATGTAAGGCAAGACGACCTCTTTGCCCTTGGCATCCTGGCTTATTGCAAGCATGACGAAGTCCGGTCGCCCTGCAAACGCCTTATGCAAGCGCTCCATCGATGGCATTTCTACGCGGCACGGCTCGCACCAAGTCGCCCAAAAATTTAGAAACACAACTTTGCCCCGCAACGACGCAAGCGAAATTTGCTGGCCGTTGAGGTCCGTAAGTGTAAAATCGCTGGCCATCTTACCCGTACTGACCGTCGTCGAAACCGGCGAGCTCGATCGGGTCATCCGCGAGAACTCCCGAAGCGTAACGACCGCCCCTAGCACCAAAAGCAACCCCAAGACTGCGACTGACCGATTTCGCATCATGAACCGACAGCGGCAGAGCGCTCGGAAATGGCGACCTTAGAGGCTGTGCTGTAAATCGCAAGAAGGCCCACGCTCCCAACGGCCACCATCATCGCTGAAATTATTTGCGCTTCGGTCAGGCCGAACATCACGCGCGGATTTATTCGCACAAATTCGACCACGAAACGCGCAGCGCCAGCAAGAACGAGGTACAAGTAAAAAATCTGGCCGTCCTTGACAAGCCGCCTCCTCAGCGCCCACAGCACATAAAAGCCGATAGCGTAAAGAATCGACTCGTAGACCGGCGTCGGATGGACGCGAACGCCGGGAAAGTAACCGGAAACTAGATGGCCCGACCGATCCAGCGTAAGTACGGTCTGGGCGTTCCAGCCTACGATCGCGTTCGGATAAGCCATCGCCCACGGCAACGTAGAGGGCAAACCCCAATCGCCATCCCCAGAAAGCTGGCAACCCAGACGCCCGATCGCATGCCCTAAAAGCAGCGCTGGCGCGGCCATATCGGCCAACCGAAGCCAGGGAATCTTATAAAGGCGCGCAAACACGACGCTGGCCAAGATTCCACCGATCAGGCCACCGTAGAATACGAAGCCGGAGCCAGAAAAAATCATCAACTTCGGATCGGCCAGATACACAGGAAGGTTATCCGCTATGTCGTACAGCCGAGAGCCAACTAGACCGGCTACAAGCGACCATAAAAGCAGCCGCGAGGCCAACTCGACGCCATACCCATGGCGCGCGAACTCGCGCCGCAAAACGACATCTGCGGCAAGAAAGCCTAATGCGATCATCAGGCCATAGCTATAAACCTTGACTGGCCCAATCTGAAACAAGATCGGAATCATCGCGCTTTCCAGTATACTATAAAAAGCACAGCATGGATAACGGGCCTACAAACGCGTTGTCGAAACGTTTTGGTCAAAAGCTGGTTTTCGCTACTATCACCGCGACGCAGGAGCTCGGAGGAAAGGCCAGCGGCGCGTCGCCGCTCAGTGACGCCATTAGGTCTAACAGGCTTGTGCTCGTGAAAAGGGCTTGAACGTGCGAGCAGTTATTCAACGCGTGAGCGAAGCTTCCGTAACTGTCGACACGCGCCTGGTCAGCAAGATCGGACCCGGCCTGCTAGTACTATTAGGAGTCGAACAAGGCGATACCGAGCGAGATAGCGCGATCGCTGCTGACCGAATACTGGGCATGCGCATCTTTGCTGACAGCGCGGGAAAGATGAACCTTAGCTTAAAAGATGTCCGTGGGGAGCTGCTCGTCGTGTCACAGTTCACGCTGCTTGCAGATCTAAGCCGCGGTCGACGTCCGTCGTTCGTCAGGGCGGCAAAGCCCGAAGAGGCACGCCATCTCTACCAGGACTTCGCCAACAGATGTCGAGCCGAGGGAATCAAGGTCGGGCTGGGCGAATTTGGCGCAATGATGAAGGTGCACCTTATCAACGACGGTCCAGTTACCATCTTTTTCGACACTCGCGCTGATCGAGGCAATGGCTAAAGCTGGCTTTTATCCGATCGAGTCGGGCCGAATCTCCTTTGGCCGCGACGGCAATTGGTATACAGACGGCGAACGAATCGATAACGCCCGGATCGCTTTGCTCTTCAGTCGGCATCTTCGACAAGCGCCTGACGGGAGCTACTTTCTGGAACTAGGCGAAGAACGCGCAACCGTTACAGTCGAAGACACCCCCTATGTCGTTCGTACCGTGGAAGGAGACGCGCAGACAGGTTTTGTCTTGGTCCTCAACGACGGCGAACGCGAGCCATTGGATCCTTCGACCCTTGAAGTCGGCAGCGAGAATGTACTTTACTGCAAGGTCAAAAACGGCCGCTACAAGGCCCGATTTTTGCGCCCGGCTTACTATCATCTAAGCGCCTGTTTCGAGGAGGACGCTCAAGGTAACGTTTACTTCGTTACCAAGGAGCGGCGTTACTTGCTCGAGGCTGCACCGACGGGTGAAACGACTAGCTGACCTATTCGTAACGAGAGAGAAACCGCTTGAGCGAACCACTTCTCAACGTCGTACTGCTACGCCCACAAATACCACAGAACACGGGCTCGATCGCTCGCCTGACGGCGGCCACCAAAAGCCGTCTACATCTGGTCGGGCCGCTTGGGTTTTCTCTCGAAGATCGCTATCTCAAGCGGGCCGGGCTCGACTATTGGCCGCTCGTCGATCTCCGAACTTACCCTTCGTGGGAGGTCTTCGCCGAGAAATTCGACGAACGAAGAATGAAGTTTTTCTCTGCGCGCGTCTCGACGACTTACGTCAATGCACGATTCCAGGCTGGGGACTTCCTCGTTTTCGGCAGCGAGACGACCGGGCTGGGCGCCGAATTTCTCAGGACGCGGATGGACAGAACCTACGTAATTCCGCTTTTTGAGCCTCGAGTCCGAAGCCTGAACCTCGCCAATGCCGTGGCGATCGTACTTTACGAAGCATTACGGCAGCTAGGCCGTATCGGGTAAGCGCAAGGTGCATTCAGTACGGGCGTCGTCGCGAGCGACAGAGGCTTTTGCCTACTTGCAGTTTGGTTACGTTACGCTCGAGCGAGCGGCCGTGATACCCCATTGACCGGCCGCACAAAAGCCCGCCGCCCGCGCCGCCCAGCGATTGGTTGTGCACCTGGCAGGCGCGCCCCTGCGCCTGCCATTTCGCGAATTAACCCTGCGACGTGACGCGAAGTCGACCGCCCGAGCGACTCAAACGGCTCTCTTCTCCCGGCCCGCGGCAGCGCGATCGGCGTGTTTCTCAGCGCGAATCACGAAGCGACGATCGAGCTGGTTCATCTTTTCGACCACGCCTCCGTACTCTAGCTCGGCATACGGCAGCATCGCTGGGCCCGAGAACCCCTGCATTCTTATTTCGGCCGCCTTTTGCGCGACGTTGTTACGTACCCAATCCCAGAACGGATGGTCGAACACGTCGACAGGCTCGGTCAGTATCCCTTGATGGACGCAGAACGCCGCACCAGTGACGATCGGCGGCCCGTCGAAGAAGGAAATCGTGCTGTTTTGTTTGACCGGCATCAGCGGTCCGTTGTGGCTGCCGCGCATCGTTCCAGCTACGTAATGACCGATTCGGAATGGCGACAAAACCTCGCCCGTGGCCGGAAAGACACCCTGCGTGCGAACGATCGCCACCGGGTCGTCCTTGCCCGTGTACGTTCCCGCAATGTTGTGGAGGCGCGAAGTCGAAACTACCGCAGCGATCTCCCCAGTCGTGCGGCTGCGAATCGATTCGATAACGAAACGCTCGTTGTCACGCAGTAGGCACGCAATATCGTAAAGCTCTTCGGGGGCGTTTAGCTCGATCACTCGGTCGCCCTCGGTGTAGTTGACGTCCATGATAGTAAACGTAAAGCCCTTGGCCATCTTGGGCGAAAGTAGAAAACCCGCACAATACATCGGGTCGGCGAAGGCTAGATACAACGGAAGGTTGAACGCCCCTGGGTTGGTCTTATCTGCGGTAAAAAGTAAAAAGGGCTCATTAGGACGTTCTTCGAATTCCATTTCTGCCGACCCAGGCCCCAATCCTTTGACGTTGCCCGAGAAAGCGTCTTTGAGCAGGTCTTGACCAGCGCCGTAAAGTCCCTGCTCCTTGGCGACGCGTGTGCCTTCGACAAAAGCGTCCCAGGCCAGCTGATGGATTTCAGGGTCGTCCACGCCACGCTGATGAACCATCAGAATTGCGATATCGTCGCCGGCAGAATTAACATGAAAACTCAGGAGTAGCTTCTTGCCC
Organism: Pseudomonadota bacterium; assembly: GCA_021324755.1. Lineage (GTDB taxonomy): Bacteria > Desulfobacterota > Binatia > Binatales > Binataceae > JAJPIL01. The sequence continues at coordinate 129,433 of JAJPIL010000006.1, read as the reverse complement.
TTTTGGCGAACGAAATTTTCGACCGCCTCCCGAAGTCGCATGCTGGGCCTGATATGCCCCCCGATCGCGCCTACGTCAGCCTTGATACAGCTTAGTGTTATCTTCATGGTGATCTCCCTCCCTAATCATGTGCCGCGCCTTGCGAAAAAGCTTATTCCCTCTGCCGCAATACTACCATATCGACTAACTGTAAGCGGGCCCTTTAGTCTAGCTCTTTCATTGTCCAGAAACTTTATCAAGCGAACGCCAATTTTCGATATAGTAAAAATTCGCAACGCTTTCACCAGGTAGATCCTTGATTTAATCTCGTTAACTGGAGCAATAGTTTGCGAGTTTTTAAAACCTAAACCGATTTCGGTTAGGTCCCGGCCTTGGCAAAGCAACCGTCGGGTTGAACTCGAGCCGAAATAGCACGTTTTAGGGCGCAGCCCAACGATCGCTTCATGTGCTCGCTGTAGCGCCTTTAGAATAGGAGCTTTGGCGCCAACAGCACAAGCACTTTATACGAGCGCCCTAGTTTGAGCGTCGTCCGTCGAGAGACGGCCCTACTGCTTGCGCCACTTTAGGTTCGGTGCCTGGTCGGCGCGGCCCGATTTTGACACACGAATCTAGATCGAAGTTTTAGTATTTTTGAACTTCGTCGGGTAGCCAGGAGGAGAAAAAACGAGAAATGGCGATGGTTTGTCCAAAATGCGGTTCAACGGTGGAAGCAGATGCGCTTAGGTGCCCGTGGTGCCAAACTGCGCTTAAAAACACTTCAGCCCTGACCCCAGTGGCGGCTTTTGCTTACTTGCTGGGTTTTGTATCAGCCATAATCTTGCTCAACCTCGAGCCGTACAATCGAGACGCAGCGGTTAGATTTCATTGCCGCCAATCGATCGCTTACTCCGTATCGTGGCTTGCGGTGAACATCATTTTACTGGTTTTCGTTGGCCTAGCACCTTCTTTTCTGTCGGCGGTGCTCGACGATGTGCGCGGTGTGGTAAATCTCCTGTTTGCCATTGTATGGGTTTACTTGATGTATCAGGCGCTGACCGGAGTGCAATATCGACTCCCCATCCTGGCGGATTGGGCAGATAGTCTTGGGATTTGATGTTTCAGGCTAGCTCGCAAAGGCCGCCCATCAGGCCTTAAGCGATATGATTACGCATTGGTGCGGTGAAAATTTTCGTCAGGTCTGTACGTAGGGCGTTGCTATCCCGAGCGTTACGTTTTTTTCTTATAGCAGCCCTGGCTTCGTTTTCGACGTTCCTTAGACGTAAGAGGGCTATTTGGGAGGGTATGGTAGGGGTGTTGTCTTTGGTAGTTTGCCGGTAATTTTCGCTTGCTCTAACTCCTTGAGCAGTATCTGATTCTCGCTTGCCAGCCGATTTTCTTCCTGTTCAACCTTGGCGAGTGCGGCTTTGTTGGATTCATTTTCAGCTTGAAGCTGACTTACCTCTTTAGTCAGTTCGTCGATCCGCGCTTGTTGCTGAGCCTCGAAATCAAGCCGCTGCTTGTACATTACAGCGAATGTCGCGATAAGTGCTGCTAAAATAACGGCGAAAACGGCGACAATGCGCACCTTGGTAAAACCGCCCCCGAACTTAACTCGCTAAAAATAACGCTTTTTTGCTGGCCAACGAAATAGATTGGACATTGTTCGAACCGTATCGGCACGAGGCCCCGTCCCGCCAAGCTCGAAGCTTCGATTTCCACACTTAAACCAAAACGCAAGGAAGTTGCTAAATCTGAAAGTTGTCCAAAACGCACTATTGGTTCATAGCTTCATAGCAACTTTGCGCTGGAGTAACTCAAACATGCACGATATTATGGGTGTTACACCCGTCAAGGTCGTTCTCCGCCTATCGCGAAGGGCCGCCTGAGCCGAGCAAGCGTAAAAGGCGCTAAAATTCAGAGCTCTTTAGTCACGTGTTAATTAACGGCCTACAAAGCAACCAGCTAAAAAACCTCACTAAGCTCGTCTGCTTCACCGTAACTTTGCTTACCTCGTTAGCAGTTCGCGCCGAGCCAGTGCTAAGGAACCAAAACGCTTCGAACCAGACGCTCGAGATTCCGCAAACTTCTAAGCAATCTGGCCAACATAGTTTGGGCGCAGTGGCGCCCAAGTCTCAAGTGGTCGAGATACCGCAGCGTTTTCTCGGATGCTGGCGGGGTGAGGTTCATACCGAGAATCTGCTCGGGATCGAAATGTTGTCGCCGCCTCCAATTTCGGGGTGGCTGACGAAAATCTACAAGGTTTGCTTTGTGCGAGAGGCGGATAATACGCTGAAAGTCACCTTGGTGGACAGCAGCGTTGCTCCCCACGAGCAAGTGCTTCGAAGCAGCTCGACCCTAAAGCCAGTCGGCGCAGGCGACAACCGGGTGGAGCTCGTCGGATGGCTAACGATGGTCGAGCGTACGGCTTCGCTCTTTAGTCTGGCACCAGGCCCGATCGCGGTCGTTCGCGAGCATGTCAAGCTCGACGGCCGATTACTGGGAAAAAACACTATGGAAGTCGCGGGTGAGGTCGAAGGCTACTACAACGGACATCCGTGGTGGATAGGCCATTGGATTTGCAATTTCCAGCACGAACCTTAGAAGCAGACCAGACGCCTTGCTTAGTTTGAATGGCGGCGGTAGGACTCGAACCTACGACTCCGCGGATATGAGCCGCGTGCTCTAACCAACTGAGCTACGCCGCCTTCTTGGGTCTAAAAGCTTAACCGGCAAGCTATGAGCAAGAAAAGACCTACCGCAATGAAAGACGCTTGACTTTGACGTCGCTGCCACCTTTTGCGAGCTGATAAAGGATTCCCTCGGAAAGTTCCACGCAGCTCAGCTTCCCACCGTACACCAAACCGGTGTCGATACCGATCTTGTACGGCAAGTCCAACATCACCTCCCGCATCGGAGTATGGCCAAAGATTACGGTAAGACCGAGGGAGTGAGGCGAAAGGATAAACTCGTGTCGAATCCAGAGCATATCCTCTTCGGACTGCTGTTCCAATGAAAGCGAAGGTCGGATACCCGCGTGAACGCACAAGAAGGACGTTTGCAACTTATAGTTTTCCAGAGACTTCAAAAACTCAAGGTGAGCTTGCGGAATATGCTCTAGCGCGTGCTGCGGATCGCTGACTCCATAACTTTGAAGCGTACTAAAGCCGCCATTGAGCAAAAAACAATCGCCGTGTCGGCCCGGTAAGCCGAAATAAGAGAGCATCATGTCCTCATGATTTCCCTTGAGGAAAACCGTCTGGGAATGACGCTTCTTGAAGTCGATAAGCATCTCGATTACGCGCCGACTGTCCGGACCACGGTCTATGTAATCGCCGAGGAAAATTACCACATCATCGTCCTCGGCACTGATCTCGTCGAGCATCAGCTCGAGTTCACGCGCACAGCCGTGAATATCGCCGATTACGAACACCCGTCCAGACGCGGGCGAGGTTTTAACGCGTCGCCTCACCACTGACCTCTTGCCGTTTTTTCCAAAGGCACAACAAACATCCGGGCCAGGACAGCAAGGTCGCTCAGTATCGACTGTGTGGCCTCGTAGGGGTTGACCTTGCCTTCTTTGACGTCAGCAACGACATGTGCCAAAGCCTCGCTCTTGAGCGCGCGCGAAGCCTTCTCGGAAAGCTCGGTGGTAAGAATTTCACGAAATTCCCTTAAGCGCTTCTCCTTGTCGACCTCAGAATCTGAGTTTGTCGCCAGATAGGCGCGATGGTCCGTAATTGCCCGCAGGACCTCATCGATGCCCTTGTCATTGACCGCTTCCGCAACTAGCACCGGAACACGCCATCCCTGCGATCCCTTAAGCTTGACGCTTAACTCAAGCTCGGTCTTGAGCCTCTGGGCGCCAGGGCGGTCCCCTTTGTTTACGACAAAGATGTCCGCGATCTCGTTAAGGCCCGCCTTAAGCACCTGAATCGAGTCACCGCTTTCCGGCACGGTCACTACGACTGTCGTATGGGCAAGGTCCATTATCGCAAGCTCAGTCTGGCCTACGCCGGCTGTCTCGACCAGGATCGGGTCATACCCAAAGGCGTCAAGCACCAGCATGGTCTCGCGAGCTGCGCGCGAAAGCCCACCGTGGCTACCGCGCGTGGAAAGGCTGCGGATGTAGACTCCGTGGTCAGTGAAATGGTCGGCCATCCGGATACGGTCGCCCAGCACCGCCCCTCCCGAAAACGGACTCGACGGGTCGATGGCAAGCACAGCGACCTCGGAACCGAGATTGCGATAGCGCGTAATTAAACGGCTGACAAGCGTCGACTTGCCTGCCCCAGGAGGCCCGGTAAAACCAATTACGTGAGCGCGACCCGCTCGGCTATAAATCGAGTCCATTAGCGCCGCGACGCTTACCTCGCGGTTTTCAACCAACGTGATGAGCCGCGCAAGGGCGTTTCTGTCGCGCTGATAGAAGCGCTCAAGAAGAGCGCTCAGCTTCGGACTTAATCTTTGAGTCAATCCGCCGTCTCCCCCATCTAGCGTAGCATGCGAATAATTTTTGAACCCTAACCGCGGGCCTTTGAGTTTTTGCTACGCTCATCATAGCTGGCCCACAATCCGCCGCACAACGCGGCCAGCCTCTGACTACCTGGCGCAAAAAGGGCTACCTAGTCGCTGTCGGGAAGCTCCCTTTAGTCCCGTGCCTGTCACTAAACTGCGCAACGACCACACTTTATGTACGACTTCGACGCGCGTAGGATCCGAAGTGGTCGGTCAGGAGGAATGAAGCCGCGAGACTTTTACACGGATTGGCGCCTTTTGGTCGGGGCGATCCTCATAATCACCGGCACTGTGAACTGGGCGATTGGCTTTACCGGCACAAAACACTACGGTCAAGTGGTCGCCACGTCCGGCCAGGAAGACGTCGAAGAACTTACTAGACCCTTTGACGAACTCGACGACAGCTCCAACCAAGCAGTGCTCGAGCCTTTGATAGCTGTAGAACGCAAAGCCTCGCTCGACTCCGCTCAGATGGACTTTTACCATGCCATATTTTTCGTCGGCCAAAGCTTTTTCGCCGGCGGATTAATTTTGATGCTTATCGGACTTTTGGCTACTTTGCGGCGCGACGCAAAAACCGCAAACCATGACGCAGGACCGGTCTAATACCGCAAAAGCCGCACTTCGTACAGGCTTGCTCACGCAACGCTTTTACCAGCACCAAAGGAGATAAGACTAAGACAGTGAGCCAGACCCTTCAGGCGCTTGCGCCGGCAAAAATAAACCTGTTTCTTCGCGTTACGGGCAAAAGGGCCAACGGCTATCACGAACTCGATTCGCTGTTTTTGCCAGTGGCGCTGTACGACCGCGTGGCAGTCACCCTCAGTGCTTCGAGCCGCCCATCGATTAAGCTCAAATCCACCCTACCGGGCCTCCCTACCGACGAGCGCAACTTAGCGTATCGAGCGGCCAAGGAAATGCTTGAGCGATGCGGCAGGACTTTTGAGGTTACGATTAATCTCGAGAAGGCGATCCCGGTGGGCGGAGGCCTGGGCGGCGGATCTAGCGATTGCGCTTCGGTTCTAAAACTTTTGGCAAACGAATTTGGCGGGCTAAGCGAGCAGGAACTCAGAGAACTGGCCCTGACGCTCGGGGCGGATGTGCCGTTTTTTCTGGTAGGACAACCGGCACGAGTTAGCGGTATCGGGGAAATAATTAACCTATTGCCGCGCGCTCCCTTGCTTGACCTGGTACTTGTCACTGCCCCGGTTGAAGTTTCTACGGCCCGAGTTTTTGCGCATCTGAAAGCTTCCGACTGGAGCGGACCAGCCCCGGACGAGGAAATAGAGCAATTTTGCGCTGGAAAAGTTAGTCCGGAACTAGTAAGAAACGACTTGCTTCGTCCCGCTCTTTCGCTCTACCCGGAAATCGCTGAGGCGTGGCGAATTCTGGAGACCACTTGCCCGCAAGTATGCGGTTTGTCGGGAAGTGGGGCGACGGTTTTCGGGGTTTACCCGGACGCCGAAAGCGCTCGCCGCGCCTCGGAGAAGATTCGCAACGCCAAGCCCGAGCTTTCGGTTTGTGCAGTACGAACGCTTGGCGTCAACGCTCACAGCAGCTGATCGGCTAAAAGAGACAGAGCGCGCTGCTTGGCTGCAAGTATCACCTCGGCGTGCTCGCCTGCGGGATCGATTCGGGTGTCGACAAACAGTCGGAGCTGCGCGCGATGCTCCTGCAACGCTTCGAGCTCTATTTGTTCGGTAAGAGGCTTGTTGGCCTGAAGCTTACGAACACCTTCATGTCCACCTTCGGGAAAGTACCAGTCCTTGAAGCGTCCTCGAAAACCAGCGCAGAACATCATGTATCCAAGATAAGTGACGATCGGCGGCACACCACAGACCAGCCCGATAAAAGTTTCCTCGTTTCCTTCGCTTTCGTAGTCGAGCATCAGATGGCCGCCGGGCGGAATTAACTCTCCCAAAAAGTTGACCAATTTTTGCTCGAAACCCAGTGTGCGAGCGTCCAGCAACTGACCGTCCGTAAACTTAAGGTGCGGCCGTATCCGGCAATCGAACCAGGGCTTGACTCCCTTGCCTCCGCTGCTGGCCACCCCGTGAATAAACGGACTGTCGGAGCGTTCGCCACTTAGGTTCACCAAGTCGGCCGCGAAAAAGACCCATCCGCTGCGTGTACGACTTGGTTTGGCTTGCAACGACAGGAAAAATCCCTCGCCGCACTCGAAACCTTCCAAAGCACCAACGAACGACAGCGCCGAGCTTCCATTTCCCTGGCCAACGTAATCAACCACCGCAGATTCCCCAAACAAGGAAACGCCGCATTCAGGTAAACGACCGTCAAAGCACCACGGCCGATCGGAGCCGAAGGCGTCCGTCAGTTAGTTAGCTCCCCTTTTTTAGTCGCTTCAGGCTGGCTTCGGCTCGCTCCAGCGCCTCGGCCAGCTGAATTTGCTCGGTCAGGCGCGCGATCAGTCGGTCTTTAGAGGCTGGCTTAACAATGAAATCGCTAACCCCTACGCGCATCGCTTGACTTCTAGCCTCAAAATCGTCCCTTGCCGTAAGCACTACGATCGGAATATGGGAGGTTTTAGAGTTCGCTTTGAGTGCACGGCAAACCTCAAAGCCATCCACCTCAGGCATCATCAAGTCAAGCACAATTACTGCCGGGTTTACCTTGTCCACAACGCGTAGACACTCGCGCCCGCTTTCGACCGGCCAGGGTTGAAACCCCGCCTGCGTTAAAAGGTGCGACAGCACCTCGCGCGTATCCTCGTCGTCGTCGACGATCATCACGCGCCTTAAAGACCCGCCGGCTCGCGACGAGCGCCTTTTCGTTCTACTGCCTTTCACAAATTCTCAGCAGAGCTGTCTGTATCTACCACTCCGTAGCGGCGCAGCTTTGCCGAAAACGTCGTGCGCTTGAGGCGCAGAAGTTTGGCTGCTGCCTGTTTGTTGCCGCCCGTTCGCTTCAGAGCTTCATTTATGTATCGCCCTTCGATCCTGCGCACCAAGGCGGTCAGGTCAATACCGCCCTCACCCAAGGCCACGTTGAACTCGGTTTCGCTCGCACCGACGCTTGCACGACGTATCTCATCGGGCAGTTGAGAAGCTTCGATCAAATCACGATCGCTCAGAACGACGAGCCGTTCCAGGAGGTTTTCGAGCTCGCGCACGTTACCAGGCCAATCGTAAGCCCACAGATAGACCATCGCGTCGTCGCTGATCGTCCAGTTCCGACCCGGAAAACGCGCGCGCAGGCGCTCGAGAAAGTAAGACACCAAAAGCGGAATATCGCTTCGGCGCTGGCGTAGCGGCGGCACGACGATCGGCACGACTTTCAGGCGGTAGTACAAATCCTCGCGGAAAATTCTCTCCTTGACCGCTCGCTCAAGGTCGCGGTTGGTGGCTGCGATTACCCGGACGTCGACAGTTATGGTTCGATTAGTGCCAAGCGGCCGTACCTGATGCTCCTCGAGTACGCGCAAGAGCTTCGCCTGCAAGAGCAGAGGCATGTCGCCTATCTCGTCCAAAAAAATCGTGCCACCGTTGGCCGCAACAAACAGCCCTTGGCGCGCGGCTATCGCCCCGGTAAAGGCGCCCCGCTCATGGCCGAACATCTCCGATTCAAGCATCTCCTGGGGTATAGCGGCGCAATTCACGGCCACAAAGGGGCGATTTCGCCGCGCCGAAAGCTCATGAATGGAGCGGGCGACCAATTCTTTCCCCACTCCACTTTCACCGCTGATAAGCACCGTCGAGTCGGTTGCTGCAACCCGCTCGATCAGAGCGCGCAAACGGACCATCGAAGGATGTTCCCCGATAAGCCGCACCGCGCCAGCACCGCTATCGTCAACCGTACTATTCCTCGAGGCCGCGAAGCTCATCCCGTTGTAGCGTTCCGTTGCGCTCGCCAACTGGGCGCGTTTGCAACACCAAAATTAGCCAACCGGTCGCTCGATAAACATCCAGTCAATGACCGTACCGACCGCATCATCCGCCACGCTTTATCGATACGCCTTGTCCGACTTCGGCAGCGGGAGCTTACTCGTGGACCCAGCCCCTGCTAAAACGGCCAACCTGGCCTTACGCGAGACTCTCCCTGTAGCACGCCATCTGGCCCGGCGCTTCGGCCACGGAAACCTCCACGCAAGCAAGTCCGCTCAGCGCATTTCGCCCGCGAAGTCGCTCCACGAGCTCGCTGCAGATGTACCGTGCCAACTCTTCGGCCGAGCTGTGCGCGATTGGAAGCAATCGCACGTCGTCTGCAGGAAAGACAAACTCATCCACGCCGAACCGCACCCTTATGCGGCGGTGGTCTAGCTCGTCGAACTCGAGACAATCGCTTGCGGCCGGCAAAATTGTCCGCCCGTCTAAACCGCTGACGATCTCCCGCACGAGCTCTTTGACCAGACCAAAATCGAGCACATAACCAGTTGGGGAGAGGGAGCCTTCGACTCGAACCCCAACTTGATAGTTATGGCCGTGCAGCGGCTCGCGAAATCCCGGATAAGCGATAAAATGCGCAGCGGAAAACTTGAGGTTTTCCTTTGCGACCACGACCGAGAACTTACCAGCGCTCATCACGTCCCTCGTATGGACGATAAGCGACAAGCTCGATAAGCGCAGATACCGAGCGCGACCACCCGTAACGAAATCGTGCCCGATAATCGCGCTCACTAAGTGACGTTGCCTCAAGAAACCGGCTTAGCTCCATTTGCGCGCCACGCATAAGCTTGAACGCCACCTGTTCGGCCAGCTCACTGCGCCCATCGACAAGCGCGACAATGTCGCTCAAATCAAGACCATGGAGTGCCCCCAACAGGCATTCCACAACATAGCCAATCTGCCCCTTTCGGTCCACGCAGCAGCTCGGCACGCTCATCGCTTGTTCTAGATTCAACAGGCGAGCTATACCGAATTCTCGCCGCCGCGAAATGACGTCGGGCGAACCGCTCCCTTCGTAACCGGAGGCGACCGCGATAATTCCGGTCGCCCCTTCATCCAAGACTACTGGATGAAATATATACCCGGCAGAAGTATAGCCCAGAAGCTCGTAGAGCGCCGACCGGTACGCCTCCAGGCGATGTTGGCATCGTTCGGCGATATCCAACAGGAACTCGCCCAAAGAAAGCCCGGCGTGCTCGGCACGATCCAACAGCTCCACGAACTTTTGCGCATCATACTCTTCACGCCAAGCAATAGCCCTTGCGCAACCCTTGTCGAACACCAATCCCAGGGCTCCAATCTCTCCAGAACGCGGCCAAAGCCCGATTCGCCCTCTAAACGGGCTTCCCAGAGCCAGCGGTTCGATATCCATGGCCAGGTATTTGCCGTGCGACGAAGGTTTCGCAAGCCCCCGACGCACATTGCGCAAAAGCACCGGGAAGGCGTCCTTCGCCCTAAGCGCAGTTCGCCCGCCGCGACATACGCCGAGCAATCCGGTTCCGCTCATCAGGGAACCATAACCAACAACTAAAAGCTCGCTCTTGCTGATCTTCACCCTATCGTCGCTCATCTGTCGTGCAGAAGTTAGCTAAACGCTCGAAACTAGTCGATTTACCATCTCGCTTAGCCGGCCGATGCGCTCCTTGCCAGCTTCTCGGCGCACCACACAGGCGCGCTGCTAAAAGTTTTGGCCAGGTTTTAGAACGGAGCCGACTCGAGGCTAATCGCAGAGCAAAACTTCGTCACCCTCGTGGATAAGCCCTTCACGTTCGATTCGGCAGAACACGCCGAGAAACCCGCGGTTGAGATTCGCAATTGCACGAAGAATCCGCAGGTCGCGCCTTAGTTCGGCCTGGTGATGCGTAGTCATCACACAACGCGGTACAGCTCGCTGGACTTCGACCACCGCTTCACGACCCACTCTTAGCGTGCGACCGATCCATTTCTCTTCGCAAAGGCCTTCAAAAGTCGGCAAAGTCCGGACCACCAAGTTAGGCCGAAACCGTCGCGCATCCACCTGCGCGTCTGGCCCGCTCGTGCCCCGCACCAACTCGAGCGTCGCGCTGGTTAGAAGATGCAAAGGTGCCGCGTCAAAAAAGCTTCCTGGCGCCAATGAGAAATAGTCTGGGATTTCGGCTCTGCTGATATTGACCCATGACGGTTTGATTAGTTCCCATGGCACATCGCCAAAAACGGTGTCGGCGTCCATTTCGGCTGTCAAGCTCTGCTTAGGCTGCGCCCTCACGAGCTCGACCTGGCAGCCGAGAACTTCTGATATTTTTCTGTTGATCTCATCCCTTTCCTTTGGCAGCTTCGTACCGTCGGGCGCTGTGATTACGGGGCATCTTGGGTCTTCTGCGCCAAAGATAGAGCTTTGATAGCTTGCGGTGAACGAGAGTAGCTGCGGCCACTTTTTCGCGCTCAGAACTCGTTTGGTCGCCGCGTTGACAAACGCCCAGCGTCGGTCGCCGTCAACTCCCTCCTTCCCGAGCGTAACTTGACCGAGACGCTCACCCATCATCGACTTAACTGGGTAACGCCATATTTCAGCCAACGCGCCAACCAATTGAACCATCGTAAGTCACACTTTCTCGTGTAAGACCGCTCAACCGCCCGATTCTGATTGATGCTAGAGACTTGAATTACGGCTGGAATTGTTTTCGTTTCATGTTTTCGGCGCAACGAAAATCATCGGCTTTGCTCAGCTCTGTGCCCGTGTCGAAGCCAGTACCATTACCCAGTCGACGCACTTTTGTACTCTGCACCAGGTGCCTCACTTAATCGGAGGTCAACGCTCAGACCCTCCTTCTCCCGCTGAAGAGGGACTGGGCAAGTTAGGAGAAATCGGGGGCGGGCTATGCGTCGGGCTCGCCAAAGCCTGAGGGGTTGAGGTCGTAGGAGAGGTTGGACTTGCCCCAGGAGACGTAGACGTTGCGGGCCCCATGAGCGGAGCGGGCGTAAGAGCCACCTCAGGACTGGACACGGAAGATGCGGGAGGAGTTGTCTTGGCGGTAGGGCTTTCGATGGAAGGAATCGGGACTTTCCGAATCAATCCTTTGGTGAATTCCTCAATCGCGCCCTTGGGTCGGCTCATCGCTTCCTCGCCAGGTTTGGTGCCAACACCGTAAGTGTAGACTAGCTGCGCGCCCCAATAGCTATCCATGTACAGAAGCCCTAGCGCCACAATTGCTACCAAAAGGTATGACGAACGCAAGCGGGCTAAAGAGCCAAACAATCCAAGAATTATTCGTACCAGCGCGAGAACGCCAATCACATAGACGATTCGCCCACCCCACAAAGCGTGTTTATACAGCATGTCTTTTGCAGGTGCTGTGAGGAACGCCTTAACCCGTTCGGATTCGAGGTTGCCGGTATAAAACGAAGCGCCTGCAGCTAACGCCGCCAAAACAGTGAGCGTCAACGACATGTGGCGGAGCCAAGCGCGCTGACTAAACACACTGGCAGCCAGGTCGGCCAACACCGCAATCGTGAACAGGGCGATCGTGAAGTGGTCGGCTACCGGGTGAAGACCTTCAGCCACCTTTTGTAACTGTTCCATCCATCCTCCGCTCAACCGGTCTATTCGTGCTTCGCCACGGCGCGAAACCACAAGGGCAATCTCTTTAACCGTGTTCGGCTAAACTTGGGCCGGAATCGTAAGGTCGCGCCTTCAATCAAGCGACTGCACAAGTATAGCCTTTTATGACGTAGCGACCGAAGCTTCAAGAAAAGCGCATAGCAAATAGGCAGGAATGTGCCGACAATTTGTGCAGCTACAAGCCCTGGGCTTAAGTGTTTACTGGCGCTGGGCGCATACTACGGGCCTTAAAGCCGGATGCCGGCGAGGCCGATGCGACTTGTGGTAACGCTAAAACAGCAGAGACTGTCCAGCTAACTACCTGCTAAGGTGGTGCTCTGACTAGACTACACCAGAAGTCAGGTTAGCTGCGGAGGTGGAAACCGATGATTTTTTCTTCTAGACGAGGTCGCCACCCTCTGCCAAGGGCAGAATCTCTTGTTCCGCCCTCTCAGTGCGTTGCGAGCTGGTTTGCGAGCTAGGATTGGCAAGGCGCTGATGATAAGTTCGCTCGGCCGCTCGAACATTTGGGTTGACGGCCACACACCCCGCTGCCACCACCGTCAGCACAAGCACGCTAAAAGAAAGAACAATTAAGCTCATCCTCGTTGTGGGTCCCCCGTATTACTGTTGTATCACGACACATCGCGTCGCTCATCGAGATCCCAAAAAGATTGCCCCGAGAGCTGTTTCAAACCAAGCCGCCCAATAGCGCATCTTCCTCCAAACGGCTTAGGCGGCTCCCGTACCTAAGCATTTCTGTAAATAATTATAATCTCGGCTAATAAAGGCAATACGTTTAACGCTTGACCATGTCGGCCCAGCCACGTCACTCAGGACGTTTAACTGTCAGACGTTTTCAGCAACATCTGTGCCTTCCTAGGGCTTCAAGCGTGGACTGAGGTAAGGGTATCCTACTTGTTGATGAAGGAGTTCAGAACTTCGAGCGAGCTGAGTTTAAGTAGAGCGTTCAAGGGCATCCTGTCGTTGCTTGCGGTCGCCATAATCGTGGCGCTGTTCTTTCGCTTGCAGCCCCGGTTAGCGCTAGGACGCTCTGAGCTGAGAGTTTCACTTTCGCAAATTCCGTACTACACGTTTTGTTCACTCTATCGGGTTCTCATCGCTTACTTCCTTTCGCTAATTTTCGCCATTTCCTACGGGATCACGGCAGCCAGAACGCCTTTGGCTGAGCGAATCATGATCCCGATAATCGACGTTGCTCAATCAGTTCCCGTAATCGGGTTTTTCCCGGCCGCGATTTATTTTTTTATTTCACTCGGCGGCAATACACGGTTTGGAATTGAGCTTGCGTCCATTTTTCTCATCTTTACCAGCCAAGCGTGGAATATGGCGTTGGGGGTATTCGAGGCGATCAAGACGATCCCAACCGACATCGCCGAGGCTGTGGCCGCCTATGGGGGCAACGGATGGTTGCGGTTCAAGCGGCTGTTTTTGCCGGCAAGCATTCCGAAGCTCGTCTACAACTCGATCTTGTCGTGGGTCGCCGCCTGGTACTTTCTGATCGCGTGCGAGATTATCACGATTGGCGACGCGCGTTATAAATTGCCGGGACTTGGAACTCTTCTGATGGACAGCGCGGAGACAGGGCAAGTCGGGCCGCTAATAGCCGGCCTGCTGGCGCTTCTGTTTGTTATCGTTACGATGGACTTTCTGGTGTGGCAACCGTTGTCGGTATGGGCGGAGAAGTTTCGCTACGAGTTTGCGGCAGGCACCCTTACGCCTCAGATCGCCACTATAGGGAGTCCTCTCGCACCTTTTGTTCTACGATTGGTTCGAGCCGGGGCGTCAGTTGTGCGATTAGCTTGGGGCGTGGTTAAGGCGCGCATGCCCGGCTGGTATAAGCGCTCGATAAGCGCTTTGCTCTCCTGTGGGGCGCTGTGGCGGGCAATACGTCGCGTTCTAGGCGGCGCATTGATCGCGCTTGTCTTGTATGGCGCAGGCGACGGGCTTGTGGCGTTGATACGCGTGCTACGCAGGCCCTGGCCCGCGCAAGCGCATCTGATACCGCTTGCGGCGGGAGCCTCGATTTTGCGTCTGATGATCGCCTATGCTCTGTCTCTGGCCTGGACCTTACCATGTGCGCTGGCGGCAAGCGAAAGCCAGCGCTTCAGTAGGCGATTAGCTCCCATCGCTCAGATTGCAGGCTCAATTCCCGCCACAGCTCTGTTTCCGTTGATAGTGGCAGCCGTGGTTGAGCTGACCGGCAACATGAATCTTGCATCCGTCCTTCTGCTTCTGACGGGGATGCAATGGTATCTTCTCTTTAACCTGACCGCCGGTGTGCGCCAAATACCGGAGGATCTGCGCGAGGCGGTGCGCGCCTTTGGCCTGAGCCGAACCGCGACCTGGCGTAAACTCACCTTGCCAGCCTTGACCCCTTCGCTGATTACCGGAAGTATTACGGCGTGGGGCGGGGGATGGAACGCGCTTATAGTCTCGGAATATTTCACCTACCAAGGGCACCACTACCAGGTGCTTGGCCTGGGCGCTATGCTGGACGTCGCTACCTATCAGAGCGGCGACAACCTGATGATTCTTTTGGCGTTGCTTTCGATGGTGGCGATTGTAATGTCTCTCAATCGCTTGGTGTGGCGGCCCCTTTACCGTTTTGCGACCGAGAGATACAGGTTTGACTAACATTTGGCGACCATCGAATCATTGGCAGAGCGTACTGCGATGCGAGACGTAGAACCTCCTAGTCGATGCCTTTACTGGAACTCAAGGAAGTCTCTAAGAGCTACCAACGATCGGCCAGCGCGCTTCACGTGCTGGAGGGGATCTCGTTCACCGTCGAAGAGGGCGAATTCGTCGCAATCGTCGGTCCTTCGGGATGCGGCAAGTCAACCCTCTTGCGCATCATCCACGGCCTCATACCGCCTAGCTCGGGCCAGGTCCTTTATAAAGGTCGGCAAGTTGACGGCATTAACCTTGAATGCGCCCTGGTCTTTCAATCCTTCGCGCTGCTGCCGTGGCTTACGGTTAAAGCCAACGTCGAACTGGGTCTTGAAGCTCGTGGGATTGAGCCAGCCGAGCGCGAGAGGAGAGCCGCGATTTATATCGACAAGGTAGGTTTGGACGGCTTCGAAGAAGCATACCCCCGCGAGCTGTCGGGCGGAATGAAACAGCGAGTGGGACTCGCTCGCGCGCTAGCCCTCGAGCCCGAGCTCCTGCTCATGGATGAACCTTTCTCCGCGCTCGACCAACTCACCGCAATTAACCTTCGCGAAGAACTGCTCGACATGTGGCAGTCTCCAGACCTACCCGTCGGCACGATCATCTTGGTTACCCACAGCATTGAAGAAGCCGTAGAGATGGCGGACCGGGTGCTTGTCATGGGCCGAAATCCGGGCCGGATCGTGGGAGAGCTTACCGTCGACTTGGCCCGACCGCGTCGCAAGCGCACCGACCTGTTCAACGCTTTGACCGATCAGATTTTCTCTATGATCGAGGAGCGCGGGTGATGCGCGCCGCCGAAATCCACCCAATTCCACAAGTGGGAATAAGCCGCGTTATCGGTCTACTCGAACTGTTGGACAGCCGCGGCGGGAGCGAAGACGGCTACAGGCTTGCGCGCGATCTCAATTATCCGTTGAGCGACATGCTCAACGTAATGAAGGCCGCTGAGGTGTTAGGTTTCGTAGCTACTCCCAGCGGCGATATCGTTCTTCAACCGCTCGGCAAGCAGTTCCTAGAAAGCGATATCAACCAGCGAAAGGCGCTATTGCGCGAGCGACTCAAAGAGCTGAGTCTTTTCAGCTACCTCGTGCGCTTGTTGCGCGGACAGGAGAATTGCTCCCTGGAGCGCGAAGTCGTGCTTTCGCACTTAGCGATGCTTTTGCCGAACGAAGACCCCGAAAGCCTGTTCTCCACCATCTTGGATTGGGGACGCTTTGCCGAGCTTTTCGGATTCAACAAAGACGAAGACCGCTTCTATCTGGATCAACAATAAAACCCGGCAATCGCTACTATCCTCAAAGCTCAAGCCATCAAACGCGTGGCGCAACGCGCCGCGCCCAGCAGCGCCGCCCGCTCGTTCATCGCGATGAACACCGGGACCTGTTCGAGAAACTGCCTAAGCCTTCCTTTATCGAGAAACCCCTGCATAAAGCTGCCGTCCATCAGCACACTCTTAATCTTCGGAGCAATACCGCCTCCCAGGTAAATTCCCCCAATCGCGAGGCACCGCAAAGCAAGATTTCCCGCCTCGGCACCGTAAATAGTGCTGAAAGTTTCGATCGTCATGCGACAGAGCCGATCCTTATTTGCCGTGCCGAGTTCGGAAATAACCGCGCTCGGATCGGCGCTCGCCCTAAGCTCATCCGCAACCCAGGCAGCCTCAGGCGCAAAGCCATAGTCGCGCAAAAACTGGTAAATGTTGTGAATGCCTGGTCCCGAGATCACACGCTCGTAACTCACGTGTCCCCCCAGCATACCTTTAAGGTACCGTAGCAGCTCGATCTCCAGTTCTGTACGGGGAGCAAAATCCGCATGGCCGGCCTCGCACGCAAGCGGCTCGAACCTCGCTCCGGTCCAGTGGAGTACCGCTTCGCCCAGCCCGGTCCCGGCGGCGATCACGCCTACGTTGCCGACCCGGGCCTCTGTTGCCCCGGCCTGAATCGTTTCGAACTGATCTCGCGGCAGTTCGAGCATCCCAAGCGCGGTCGCTTCAAGATCGTTAATCAGCTTCACCGCGCACCCACCGATCTTGCGGGCAAGCTCTCTCTCGTCGACCACCCACGGCAAATTAGTCGCATGGCATCGCCCGTCCATGACAATTCCAGGCACGCCAAAACAGGCCGCGCGAATCTCGTGCTGTGGTGTTGCCGACAAAAACTTTCCGACAGCCTCTTCGAGCGACGCGTACTCTGCGCTATGGACGACCATCTCGCGCGTGATATGAAGCTTATTCTCGCGCTCCTCGAAAAGCGCGATCGCAGTCTTTGTACCGCCCACATCCCCCGCAAGGAACATGACTGTGCGACTCCGAACGGCGTTCTTTTGGCGTTCTTTTAATGAATGAGGCTAGCAAACTCGCTAGCTGCTTTGCGTTCGACTTTTAAGTTCGCCGGCCGCCTTTCGATCGATCAACCAAAGTAGTCGGCCTGTTTCAGGCCTTATCTTTTGCGCGGGCAACCGTTTTGGGTCGTAAGGCCCTTCGAGCACTTGAGCCAAAGCAACGGCTTTACCTTCGCCTGCCACCAAAAACATCACCTCGGCCGCCCGATTTATGATTCTGGCCGTCATCGTCATGCGATTTGCTCTCAGGCGTGGCACGTAATTGGGCACTACCCATCGCTCTGTTTCGTCGATAGCTTTCGTATATGGGAATAGCGACGCGGTGTGGCCGTCTGGCCCCAGTCCAAGCAGCACTAAATCCATACTGGGCGGCTCCCCAGCCGGATCTACGTTAAAAACCCTCGCGATAGCGTTTTGGTAATTTTTTGCGGCAGAATCGAGGTCGGGCTCGTCTGCCGGCATCCGATGGACTCTTTCTGGGTTGACTGCCACTTTGGTGATCAATGTTTCATTGGCCATGCGGAAGTTCGATTCTTCGTCCTCGGATGCAACAGCGCGCTCATCGCCCCAGAAAAAGTCGACACATTGCCACTCGACCCTGTCTCGCAATGGCGCCCGGGCCAATATCTCATAGAGCGTTCGCGGAGTCTTGCCGCCGGACAGCACAACGCTAAATCGGCCGCGCTCGCCCATCGCTTTTTGAGCGAGCCTTACAAACTCCTCAGCCGCCAATTGGCTGAGCTCTTCCAAGTCCGACGCGACTTTTATCTCTCCAACCGGACGACTCATTGCTCGAGAGCATCCGCCATCTCTCGCGCCACCCCCAGCGCCTGTTCGAACAAGGGGTCGCCGCTGAAGTCTGACAACTGCCGAGCGACGAGGGCGCCGAGCGTGCGCTGCGGAAGCACAACCGAACGGGGTTTAAGCTCAACCCCTTCGTAATCGACAGTGATCCGGGTCGAGTCGTCGGCTCTAAAGCGCGCCTGACAAGTCCTACCACCCCGTTGCCACGCGATCGCCGTCTCGAGCAACGCGTACTCTCCTTCTGTCAACCGGCAGCAAGCGACGCTCACCGAGCCAGTTTTGCTTTCAAACTGCCATACGATCTCGACGCCTAAGGCCACTTTGCCGCTTTTTAGTTGCCAGCCCAAAAGATGCGCCATCCATCCGGCCAAAAGCCAGGCCTGGGGAAGCGCATGCGGACCGTGCTTGATCGATACGCGAACAATCGATTCAAGCGCGCTAGGCACCAAAGCCGGGTCCAGGGCCTGGGCTATGACCCTACGCCATGGTTTAAGCCTCCGCCAGGCCAGGTCGGCCGCCGTCTGGTCTCCTTCCGTCGACGAAAGCCACTGGGTCACGGCTCGAATCCCCTGGCGCGCGTCCTGCCAAGTAAAACTGTCATAAATAAGCTGACTAGCCAGGCGGGAGGTTTCTAAAAACCATATTTGAGAATGCGGTAGCGGCTTCGACGACGCCCACCATAACGAAGTAGGAAGATCCTCTAAAAGCAAACCGGTCACCAAAGACGGGAACCGCTCCAAGCCGTTTTGCCCGGCGCGTAGCGTGATTTGCTCGCAAAACACCTGATGCGATTGGTCCAGATGGGTAGACACCAAAGCTTCAGGATGGATGGAGCCGCTATCGGCCTCTTCCTGCAAAATGATCAATCGGCTGGGATGGCGTTGCACGGTCTCGATCAGCGTCTTATCCAGGTCAGCGGGCCCGTGCGCGGGAGAATAAAAAACGATTAAATTTGCCATGCAGGCGCGCACCGCGTGCGTGCCTAGCTCTTGCGCCTGCTCGGGATGGCGCCACAGCTTTATCAATTCGTCCTCCAGCGCCTCGAGCGGCACCGGGCGCGGCGGATGCGAAATATAATGGTGTACCTCTGAGCTCACAAAGTCCTCCATCTACGCCCGTCGCTTTCGATTAGCCGGTCAGCTTCTGGCGGTCCCCACGTCCCAGCGGCGTACTCTGGCAGTCTTTCCGGCGCCTTCTGCTGCCATGCTTCCTGAACCAAGTCGATCCACTGCCAGGCGGCCTCGACTTCGTCGCGACGCATGAACAAAGTGGGATCTCCCGCCATCACGTCCAGTATCAGCCGCTCGTAGGCCTCCGGCGTAGCGTCGGCACCAAACGTCGTGCCATAGCGAAAGTCCATCTTAACTGGGTAGATTCGCACTCTTGCCCCGGTAAGCTTGGCCGAGATACGCAGCGAAATGCCCTCGTCGGGCTGAATCCGAATCGCCAGCACGTTAGGTTCCAGAGGGTTGGTCGCGTCGACGTTGAACAGCACGCGTGGAACGTTTTTGAACTGAACGGTGATCTCGGTCGCCCGTTTAGCCATCCGCTTGCCGGTTCTCAGGTAAAACGGAACCCCGGCCCACCGCCAGTTGTCGACAAAGGTGCGCAAGGCCACGTACGTCTCGGTGGTAGAGTCGATCTTCAAGCACTTCTCCTGCCGGTAGCCCACCACTGGGAGGCCGCGACAGAAGCCAGCGGAATACTGGGCGCGCACCACGTAGCGCTCGACGTCTTGCGGCGTGAACGGACGCAGGCAACGCAACACTTCAAGTTTGTGGGAACGAATCACCTCCGGATCCATCACGTACGGCGGCTCCATCGCGACCATGCAAAGCAGCTGCAGAATATGGTTCTGAACTATATCGCGCAAAGCGCCGGCTTCCTCGTAATAACCCGCGCGCGTGCCCACACCTTCTTCTTCCGCCACCGTGATCTGCACGTGATCGATATGCTTCTCGTCCCACAGTGGCTCGAAAATCGAATTACCGAACCGCATCACCAAAATATTCTGAACCGTCTCTTTGCCGAGATAATGGTCGATTCGGTATATTTGGCTCTCGTCGAAAACGTGAGCTAGTTCGTCATTGATCTTGCGCGCCGATTCCAGATCGTGCCCAAGCGGCTTTTCAACGATGATTCGCGAGAATTGCTCCGCACCTTTTGCAGGATGAACCAGACCTGCCTCTTTAAGCTGGCGGGCGCAGAGTCCGATGAAGCTGGGAGGTATCGCGAGGTAGAATATGCGGTTGCCTAAAGTGGCTCCCCGCGCCTCGATTTCGTCAAGCCTACTTTTCAGAGCCTGGTACGATTTTGGATCGTCGAATGACGCGGTTTGGTAATGAAGTGCCCGCTCGAACTCCGCCCAGTGGGCCGCGTCATATGGGCGACGCGAAAACTTCTGCACCGCCTCGCAGGCAAAGCTTCGGTATTTTGCGTCGTCCATTTCGCTTCGGGCAAAGCCGATGACTTCAAAACCGGCAGGCAAATGACCGTCCAACGCCAAATTGTAGAGCGCAGGTAAAAGCTTGCGCCGCGACAGGTCACCTGACCCACCAAAAATAATCAACGTGCAGGGCTGAGGCACGAGTGCTTTCTCGAGCCCCGCCATCAACGGATTTTGAGTTCGACTTTCGACAATCACGCTATAAACTTACCCTTGATGGATTTTACTACCACACGT
This sequence comes from Pseudomonadota bacterium, assembly GCA_021324755.1. Lineage (GTDB taxonomy): Bacteria > Desulfobacterota > Binatia > Binatales > Binataceae > JAJPIL01. The sequence continues at coordinate 108,936 of JAJPIL010000006.1, read as the reverse complement.
GTAATTCTCGCCTGGTTGCCGATGGCTCGCCAGTCGGAAGTGCACCGCCCCAGAGAAAGCGAACCGTCGAGCTTCGCCTACCTTCCAAAATCCAGACCCAATATTGAACCTCGTATCTACGCGAAAACTACCTCATCAAAAGATGGCGCCCAAATGCGAGCCTAGCCTTTATGGTCGGCCAGAAGCTCTTTAACAACGCCCACTATACGTTCGACCGTAAACCCGAATTTCTTTTGCACTTCTTTCATCGGAGCTGGCACTCCAAAGGTTTCCATACCGATGCAACGGCCGCGCGGTCCCACGTATCGCGACCATCCGAAAGTTGAGCCCTCTTCGACCGCCACACGCAGAACGACATCTGGCGGAAGCACACTGTCGCGGTATTCTTTCGACTGATGCTCGAAGATTTCCCACGACGGCATGCTTACGACCCGCGCGGCGATGCCTTCCTGCTTGAGGCTTTCGTACGCCTCCAAGCATAGATGGACCTCGCTTCCCGTTGCGAGCAGTAAGACTTCGGGCTTACCGCCAGGAGCATCAGCCAGCACGTACGCACCCCTCGAAGTACCCGAGGCAGGCGCATATTTTGTGCGGTCGATAACCGGCAGAGCTTGACGCGAAAGGACGAGCACCGCTGGTTTGTCCTTTAGCTGCATGACCAAGCGCCACGCTTCGACAACTTCATTAGCGTCCGCCGGCCGCAGCACCACCAAACCAGGCACGGAACGCAGCGCCGCGAGGTGCTCCACCGGCTGATGTGTCGGTCCGTCTTCGCCCACGCTTATCGAATCATGGGTGAAGACATAGATGACCGGCAACTCCATCAAAGCGGACAGCCGCAAGGCCGGACGCAAGTAATCGCTAAATACCAAGAACGTCGAACCGTACGGCCTCAATTTGGACAGCGCAAGCCCGTTAAGGATGGCAGCCATAGCGTGTTCGCGGATACCGAAGTGGAAGTTCCGCCCCTGCGGCGTGTCGGCTTCGAAGTCTCCCGCACCAGGAAATGTAAGCCGCGTCTTGGTAGACGGCGCAAGGTCAGCCGAGCCGCCCAAAAGCCATGGAACGCGCTGAGCGATGGCGTTGAGCACCTTGCCCGAGGCGTCGCGACCGGCGATACCCTTGGGTTCGAGCGCGAAGTAAGACAATTCACTGTCCCATCTTTCGGGCAGCTCGCCCCGTTGCATCAACTCGAGTTCTCGCGCCAGATCGGGATAAGCCTCTCGGTAGCGCCTCAAAGTCGCTTCCCATCCAGTTCTGAGCGCGCGCCCGCGCGCGCCAACACCGGCAGCGAAATGCTCCCTGACGCCCTCGGGCACGAGAAACTTCGCATCTTCGGGCCATCCATAGTTCCGCTTGGTCTGTCGGATTTCCTCTTCGCCGAGCGGTTCGCCGTGCGCTGCACTGGTGTCCTGCTTGTGCGGCGCGCCATAGGCGATATGACTGTCGACAATAATCAAAGTCGGACGGTCTTCGCTGCGATGGGCTATTTCAAGCGCTCGTCCCAGCATCTCGAGGTCATTGGCATCGCCCACCCGCGTAACGTTCCATCCATAACCGACAAACCGTGTCGCGACGTCCTCGCTGAACGCAAGCGCTGTGTTGCCTTCGATGGTGATGTGATTGTTGTCGTAAATCCAGCACAGATTCGACAGTCTAAGATGGCCGGCAAGCGAAGCTGCTTCGCCCGAGATTCCCTCCATCATGCACCCGTCGCCGCAGATCGCGTAAACCCTGTAGTCGAACAGCTCGAAACCCGGCCGATTAAAGCGGCTTGCGAGCCAACGCTGGGCGATCGCCATGCCCACGCTGGTCGCCACACCTTGTCCCAGCGGCCCGGTGGTCGTTTCGACGCCGGAGGTCCAACGGTACTCGGGATGACCCGGGCATTTGCTGTCCAACTGGCGAAACCGTTTGATATCGTCAAGCGTGACCGCAAGCCGTCCTACTTGCTCGTAATCGGGATTTACCGCCTTGACGCCCGCCAGATGCAGGATCGCGTACAGAAGCATCGAGGCATGCCCATTCGATAACACAAAGCGGTCGCGGTTAAGCCACGTCGGAGCGTCAGGGTCGTAGCGCATTACGTACTGCCACAAGTAATACGCCACAGGCGCAAGCGCCATCGGCGTTCCTGGATGGCCCGAGTTGGCCGCCTGCACGGCGTCCATCGCAAGGGTGCGGATGGTATTGATACAGAGCAGGTCGATATTCTTTTGCCCTTCCACTGTGTGAAGCCTCATCGTACGCTCCTCGCTCGCAAAGCCAGCGATTGCGAAAAATTACCGATGCGCGTCCGGCTATTTGGTCGTTACGCGCTCGACGATTTCGCGCAGCCGCTTAAGACCAGCTATTACGTCGGCCCCCAGATGAACGCGTAGAAGGCGACGACCACGTTCAGCCAACACTTGGAAGTCGCCCTCCGCCTGGGCCCGCTTGAGCACGCCGAACGTGTACTTCTGCCCAGGGATAGGCAAATCGTGCGCATCATCGCACGTTATCTGCAAAAACACTCCGGTGTTGGGGCCGCCCTTGTGGAGTTGGCCCGTGGAGTGTAAAAAGCGGGGGCCGTAGCCGACGGTCGTAGCTACGCGCTTGGCGTTGCGAACCGCGTGACGAATCGCCTGAAGCTCGGCGAAAGTCTCGTCGCTCATCTCGATGTAAGCGTTAATTGCGAAGTAGTCGCGTGGCCGAAGTCGCGCGATGTGGGCAGCCAGTACGTCCCCAACGTCGCGACCGTTGCGCCCGACCCCGAGCGCCTGAGCGTTGTCGGGATCGGCGAACAAGCTCAGCTCCCCGTCACGCAACAAAGGCGTCTGCTCCGGGAGGCTCCCGCTTTTTTCGTAGGCGGCGGTTAGTTTGCGCGTCGCGAGCTTGCTGGCCTCGACGTCTGGCTGGTTAAAGGCGTTGATGCCGAGGATCGAACCGGCAACCGCAGTGGCGAACTCCCAGCGCAGGAATTCCTGCCCCAAATCCCACAAATCGGCAAGTTTTAGGCGCACCACGGGATGGCCGGCACGTTCAAGCGCTGTGAGAGCCGCTTCGTCCCTTGCGGTGTCATCCGACTCGAGTGCCGAGTATACGAAGACTCGGTCATCGCCGTAAACTTCCGGCGGACCCAACTCTTCGCCGTCAATCGGTATGATTCCCTTGCCCTCTTTACCGGTCGATTCAGCAAGCAACTGTTCAAGCCAAGCACCGAGCCTTGCGATGCTTGGCGAAGCAACCAGGGTCAGCTTATCGCGTCCCAGACGTGCGAGCGTGCCAAGAATCGCTCCCAGCGTCACGCCCGGATTATCGTGCGTCGGCACATAGGGTGAGCAAGCGTGCAACATCACCTCGGCGCGGTCGAGCAGACGGATAACGTCCAGTCCCATCGCCGCCGCTGGTACCATCCCAAAATTCGAAAGCGCCGAGTAACGTCCTCCGATGCTCGGCACGCCAAAAAAGATGTGGCGGAAGCGCTCCCGCTTTGCCAACTGATGAAGCGGTGTGCCTGGGTCGGTGATCGCAACGAAACGCGAGCCAGCCTCGTTCGCGCCGACAACTTTGCTTACCCGGTCAAAGAAATATTGTTTAAAAACGTTCGGTTCGGTCGTGGTGCCAGATTTCGAGGATACGATAAAAAGGGTGCTTCGCAGGTCGACGCGCCGTTCGAAGCTGGCCACCTGCGCAGGCACGGTCGAGTCCAGCACCAGTAGCTCCGGGTAGCCGTCAATTTTACCGAACGTGCGACTCAGCACGTCGGGACACAGGCTCGAGCCGCCCATGCCTAGAAGCAAGATATGCTTAAAGCCGGCCTGCCTGACGTCCTCGGCGATGCGCTTTAAGTGCTCGCTATGTTCGCGTTGGCCGTCAACGACGTGTATCCATCCCAGCCAATGACCTTCGTCAGTATTTGTCCACAAAGAAGCGTCGCCCTCCCACAGACGTCGCACCTTGCTGTTGTTTTGCCAATCGTCAAGCGCTTCTTTTACGGCTTTCTCCGCTTGGCCTAAAACGTAAAGTCGCCGCTCAGGCGCGCCCGCGACCATCGAGGCGCGCTTTTTATCGATGGCTGCCAGCAACTGGTCGAACGCGTCATTGAATTTTTTGACCCCGTCGGCAAGAAGTTGATCGGTAGCCTCGTTCAACGAAATACCGACAGTCTCCAAGGCATGGAAAACCTGCTGGGCCTCCTCCAGCTTTTCTACCCAGTTCTCGATCAAAGCTGGCCGCGGCCTGCCATGAGCCTTAAATTCGTTGTATGTCTCCGCGGGAAGCGTGTTTACAGTGTCGGGGCCTATCAGTTCGTCGACGTACTTGGTTTTCGAATACTTTGGGTTCTTTGCGCTGGTGCTCGCCCACAAAAGACGCTGTGATCGTGCTCCTTTTTCGGCTAGCGCGCGCCAGCGCGGGGTTGCCACAAGCTCGCGATAATGTGCATACGCGATACGTGCGCTTGCAATCGCCACTTTTCCAACCAGGCTTTTGAGAAGCGCCCGTCGGTCCGGGTCGCGCTCTTTATCCAGCATCTGGCCGAGCCGATCATCGATCAGCGTGTCGATGCGGCTCAAGAAAAAGCTCGCCACGCTCGCAACCTTGCTGAGGTCGCCGCTTTTCTGGGCAAGCACCTCAAGCCCGGCCATGTACGCCTCGGCGGCCTTTACGTAGGCCGCGATACTGAACAGCAAGGTCACGTTGACGTTTATGCCACGGGAAATAAGCTCTGTAATGGCGGGAAAGCCAGCCGGTGTGCCCGGCACCTTGATCATTACGTTGGGACGGTTAACAGCGGCGTACAGGCGCGTTGCTTCTTGAATCGTGCCCTCGGTGTCGTTGGCTAGGTGGGGCGATACCTCGAGGCTTACAAAGCCATCTCGCCCACCAGTCTTCTGGTAAGCAGAGTAAAGAACGTCAGCGGCAAGCTGTATGTCTTCGATCGCAAGCCGCTCGTAGATGTCCTTGACAGAAGTCAGACCTTCCCCAGCCAGCTTCCTCATCGCGCTGTCGTAGTCGCTGCTTCCGGCGATCGCCTTCTCAAAAATGGCCGGGTTGGAAGTGACCCCCAAAAGCCCGTCCTCTTCCACCATCCGCTTGAGCTCACCCGACGTAATAAGCCCCCGGCGAATGTAATCGAACCATATGCTCTGACCGTACTTGGTCACCTCTCGAATAGGATTTGCCATACGCTTGCCTTCCTCACTCGTGAAAACTCGACACTCGCCGATCGCTGTGAAATTCCCAGCCTGGTCGACGAGCCTGGGGTTTCTAGCTTGCTCGCTCCATTCCTCCGGTCTTGAGGGTCTACGCTTGTTCGCTGAACAAGCCCTAGCCTACACAGGATCGAATCTATAAATTTCTATAAATTTCGTCGCGCTACGCTTGTTCCAAGGCACCGAGAGATGGCGTCGTCACATGGGCGAAATCACTGCCGCATCACCCTCATTATCCATCTTGTAGAGCCTCAAACTCATCGTCGTCCCGTAGCCTGACATGCGCTTACCATTGTTACAGAAACGTCACAACAAACAGCGCAAACTCCCAGATTCGACAGCCCTTTTCCGCTCAAGCCCTCAAAGCTAGGACGCGTAACTGCGCCTTTTGTTCAACTAGGTTATTCTATCGCTTGCCACCTACGGGAGGATATAAGCCGCTCTCGGTTAAGTTTGCCAATTGGCAGCCAAGCGTCCAAAAAGCGCTACCTGCGGGCGCCGATTGCTTTGCCGTCGCCATCTAGTACGCAGGGGTCCGTGCTGCTCGAGGCGCTTTACATCGAAGCTGTGTTCGGGAATCACGCTTAGCCATAATAATGTGTAATATGCAGCCTCAGGTCCGCTTCGGTTGCCAGCGTGGTGCGCCATTGCGTAAGCTCGCATAAAACACAGCGCATCACCTCGTCTAAATGGCGTGGAATTTTTTGCTGCGCGTATTCTCACGTTTATGGAGACGTCGTATAAACCAACAAATACTCGCTCTAGAAGGAGCGCGGTACAAAGCGAAAATGAGCGCGATATCTTGGTCGAGCTCGACCGAGCGCACAGGCTGCCCAGTTTCGCTCCGCTCGACGAAGTTTATAGAAGGGAACCGCTTATTCTCGTTCGCGGCAAAGGGGTATTTGTATGGGACGTCAATGGTCGCAAATACCTCGATTCGGCCGCCGGTATTTGGAACGTCAACCTCGGTTTTAGTCGCACTGACGTTGCCTCTGCCGTAGCGCGTCAGCTCAGGACGCTTTCCTTCCACATTAATTTGCTTAACGTCACAACTCCGCCGGCAATCCGATTTGCCGCCAAGCTTGCTTCGTTAGCGCCGGGCTCGCTCAAGCGTGTACTTCTGACCAGTGGCGGGTCAGAGTCGAACGAGTCGGCAATCCGACTTTCGCGTCTTTATTTTGCGCTGCGTGGCAAGCCCGACAAAACCGTCGCCATTGCCCGCAAACTTGGCTACCACGGCTCGACTCTTGGTGCCGCAGCATTGACCGGGATTGAGCGTTTTCACCGCTACTACGGCCCGCCCGGCTTGAAAGTGCGCCATATCGAGCCGCCTTACCGTTATCGATGCGAGTTCTGCAGGGACCATCAGGAATGCACGCTCAAATGTGCTGACTTGCTCGAAGAGGCTGTCCTGCAGGAAGGACCGGACAAGGTCGGGTTTTTTATCGCCGAACCGATTATCGGCTCCGGTGGCGTGATTCCCGCCCCGAAGGCCTACTGGACGCGCGTGCGCGAAATATGCGACCGGTACGACGTTCTTTTCGTCGCCGACGAAGTCATAACCGCGGGCGGGCGCACCGGCAAGATGTTCGCTTGCGAACACTGGGACGTGCTTCCCGACATCATAACCTGCGCAAAAGGAATCAGTAGCGGCTATGCGCCGCTTGGAGCGGTGATAGTCGACGAGAAATTATACCAGGCGATCCGAAGCGGTAGAGAGGGTCTTGCCATATGGCACGGCTTTACCAACACTGGCCATCCGCTGAGCTGCGCGGTGGGACTAAAAACTCTGGAAATTATCGAAAACGAGAAGTTGCCAGAACGAGCTCGCGTCATGGGAGAACGGTTAATCGCGGGGCTGCAAAAGCTCAAGGACTCGCCAATCGTCGGAGACATCCGCGGCGAAGGTCTGATGGTCGGGGTGGAACTTGTCCGAGACAAACAGACGCGTGAGCCTTTCCCCATCCAGGCGCGGGTCGGTGCGTTTTTGCGCGAAGCCGCCCTCGAGGAGGGGTTGCTCGTGCGAATGGCTGGCGACGTTATCTGTCTCTCTCCTCCACTGGTCATCAAAGAGCGCGAAATCGACCTTTTACTGGCACGCCTCGCCGCTGCCCTTTATAAAACCGAAAATTGGGTTAAAGCCAACGGTCTCCTTTAAGACTAGAAGCGCTCAAGAGCATCGCCACTGTTCGATTTTATCCTCCGCTCGACTGCATCCAGGCTGCGTCAAGAGAGCCGAAACCGAACCATTTCACGTACAGCGCAAGGCTAATCATGGCGAGCGTTTAGTTTCGCGGACAAAACCGGCATCAAAGGGGCTTGCTCTTTCAGCTTTGCCTGCCTCCGAGTCAGCCATCTGCTAATCTATCGTTCCAGTAATCGCTATGGGGTCCAATCGAGTTGCAGAACCGTTTTGGGGAGTTCCGCCTTGGTTGCAGCAAAAACTCGCAAGCTCTGGCGATGTACCGAGACGAGTTGACGTCGCGGTGATTGGGGGAGGTTTAACCGGTGTGTCAGCAGCGTGTTACCTAGCGCGCCGGGGCGCAAAAACGCTGTTGCTCGAAGCCCGCACTGTTGGTGCTGGAGCAAGCGGCCGCACCGGCGGAATTGTATTGGAAGGCACCGCCAAGGGCATATTTCCAGGGACTGAATGCTGTGTCGAACACCTCCGTGCCGTGGTCGAACGAGAACGGATCGAGTGCGAGCTCGAGCTTCACGGATGCTGGGAGATAGAGCACGCCGAAAGTAGCCGAGGCTTCATCCTTCCATGGAAGGATGACAACAAATACATTCGTGTGCGCCGAGTCGTGCGGGGCGGAACCGTCGATCCGATGAAGCTCGTGAAGGGCTTGGCTGAAGCTGCAATTCGCGCGGGAGCGGTTGTGCGCGAGAACCTGCCCGCACGTAGGATCGAGAGCCGCGACAAATTGCGTGTGGAAACCGACGGCCAAACGATTGACGCGGACTTCGTCGTGGTCGCTGCGAACAGCTGGACCAACTTGCTCTTACCAAACGTGCGGCCTATCAGAAGCGCGCTCACGCTCGCCTGCGCTACCGAGCCGTTGAGCCGCTCAACGCTCTACCAAATCGGCCTGGGGGCGAATATCCCATTCTACACAGTCGATACACCCTATCTGTGGGGACGGGTTATGCGCGACGGTCGCGTAATCTTTGGCGCAGGATTGGTGTTCGACTCCATCGACAAGCTCGAGCGCAAGCGGCTGACCGACGAAGAAATCGGCGCAAGGCTTGAGAATCTTAAATCGAGAGTTCGCGCTCTAAACCCCGCCCTGAAGCAAGTAAAGTTTTGCTATCAATGGGGCGGACCAATCGGCATACCAGATGATTTTCTGCCGCTTATCGGACGATTGCCCGGCACGTCTAGAATTTTTGTCGCCGCTGGGTACGCCGGCCACGGCGTTGCTCTGAGCGTATGGGCCGGAGAGGCCATCGCCCGAGCTATTCTTGACAATGAAAAGCTACCCGAATGGGCTTCGCCCTAAAATAACCTTTTTCGCAAGTGCGCTAGCCGCCGCCTGACCTAAGAATTATCGAAGCCAGAACTTGGCAGGGCTCGTGACCTCTCGACGTCGAAAGGACTCATCTGCCGCCGTACGCGCGCTAGTCATGAATTTGGGGTAGCTGATAATTTATGCGACGATGAGCTTCGGCAACGGACAAAACCTGGGAGCTTGAGCTTGCACCGATAGTCGCCCAACTAACGCTTGGCTCGCCGTTAGCGTAAGTTGGTTCACAGCGGAGGCGCAAACCCATGGCCCGTAACGTCGGAATCGTAGGCGCGGGACTGGTCGGCTCAGGATGGGCGATCGTGTTCGCACGGGCATCGCTAAACGTAAAAGTTTACGACGAAAGCCCCAAAACGAGAGACACCGTGATGTCCGTCGTTCGCGCTAACCTTGCCGAGCTGGAAAAATTCGGCTTGGTCAAAGGCGCCGACGAGATCGCAGCCAGAATCACGGTCTGCGATGAAATGAGCCGAGCGGTCGATGATGTCGAGTACGTACAAGAGTCAGTGTTTGAAACCGTCGAAGCCAAACGTTCGGTTTACGAAAAACTAAGTGAGCTTGTCGGGAGCAATACGATAATTGGAAGCTCCTCTTCCGGAATTCCGGCGTCGGCTTTCACCGCCCATTTGCCAATCAAAGAGCGATGTCTTATCGCGCATCCGGTAAACCCGCCTTACCTCGTCCCGGTGGTTGAAATCGTACCGGCTCCTTGGACCCACCAAAGCGCAATAAATTACACTGTTGCGCTCATGTCGGAGGTGGGCCAGAGTCCTGTCGTTGTCCGGCGCGAGGTAGAAGGCTTTATTCTAAACCGCCTGCAAGGCGCACTTCTCAACGAAGCGTGGAAGCTGTTCGAAGAAGGCTACGCTTCGATCGAGGACATCGACAAAACGGTACGCGAAGGGCTTGGCTTGCGATGGGCTTTCATGGGGCCTTTTGAAACTATCGACCTAAATGCGCCTGGAGGCGTCAAAGATTATGCCTACCGCTTGCGTTCGTTGTATTACCATATCGCACAATCGCGACGAGACCCATCGCTATGGAGCAACGAGCTTATAGAGCGAGTCGAAACGGAACGAGCAAAGCTTCTGCCGCGAAACCAGTTGGAAGCGCGTCGTCGATGGCGCGACCGTCGGCTGATGGCGCTTGTGGCTTACCTTCGAGAGCAACGCCACAAAGACCCATAGCATGAAGCGAGCTGGGAAACCCTTCGTACCAACAACGCCCGATAAAAGGATAGTCCAGCAGCGAGACGAATCACGAACAGGACCCCGCCAGCGACTTACGAGCTTTCCAGGATCTCCTCACCTTTGGCGAGCATTTTTCCGCGCTTCGTCATCCCTGAGAAGTGCGCCTGTCTTGAGCCTGTCATGGAATTACCCCATGCGTCTTAGTTAGGCACTAACCACTGCGAGAGGAAAACTCCATCCGGCGAACCATCCTAATGCTTCCACCCACGAGGCTTGAATCTCAGGCGTTGCCTGAGGCCCTCTCCAAGTCATGCTGCGAATAAGAAGACCCAAACGCCTCTCAAGATCGCAAAGATAGGCCGCTAGCGCTCGGTCGAGCCTGCCATCGCCGGCCAAAAGATGCAAACGGCAAACGACTTTGCCGGCTCCGCCACACAAATCGCAGGAATTTAGACGCCAACTCGGTTCCGACTGTGCAATGAGAACCATTACCCGTGACCGAAGATTCACCCGTGCGCAACGCCGGGTATTCGATTCGTCCGCTGAAACGTCTTTAGCAATCGCCAAGTAGTCGCAGACCAAACAGGTCGCCTGAGGGCGCAAACGTCGCGCAGCCAGGATGCCACAAACACGGCCCGTATCTACTACCCTTGCAGCACGCTCGATTAAATCCTGGTAAAGAATCGAGGTTGCAAACGGTCTCCCACCCCAGATTTCGCATTCGACCACAGCATGGAGCCACGCATGGCGTGGACAAAAGCCCCAACTCTGCCACAAATGCCGGCGAGTCTCGATGGCCATTATCGAGCCAAAGATAAACCAGGACCAGAAATATCTCGTCTCGGCAACGGTTGCGTCAAAGTCCGATATCGAACTCACGACGATAATGTGCTTCGAACCGCTAAGATCGTCACGCTTGGAAGCCTTCATAAACGCCAAAGCGATCGCCTTGCCAAAGCCGACCACTAGTCGCTGGTCCGGATAAACGAGCGCCCATTAAAACAAAAACTCCTGCAGCATGTTATGCCACAGGAGTCATTGGCCGCCCCAGTATTGGGCGACGGATTAGGCGGACTCCACCGCCGTTGATTCAAGTCTGCCTTATGCGCGACTTACTTTCAACGATACCCTTTTTCTCGTGGTAAAGCCCCAAAAAGCTCATTTAGCGAGAGTTCCCGCCTATGCTTAGAAGAGCGCCATCAGTGGCTGTTGAGCCGCAGTCGAAACTACCTTAATCCGTCGAGTCGGACTCGGTGGAAGGACCGGCGTAGCTTTCGACAACGGAGCGCCAACCCCGGTCGAACCCTACGAGCACGGGACGCACTTGCTGACCGCTGATGAGGTCGCCGCTGTAATTTTTCACCACGAGTTCGTTACCAGTAAGCCCGGAAAGAACTTCGACCACGCGGTGATTGGTAATTCCTGGCTTGATAACCACTCGTTTAAGCTTTCCGTTCTCTACAACGAAAACGAAGGTCTTATTGTGAAGAACAGTAGTTGAAGACATTGGCACGAGCAAAGCGTTCGCGTGACGCTCTAGGATATATGTCGCGTGAGCGTACATCCGTGGATAGATCTGATGATCCCGGTTATCGATGTCTACCTCGGCCATCATGGTCCTGGTCGCTAAGTCAAGTGCCTTGGCGTATCGCGACACCTTACCCTTGAACACTTTGCCCGGGAGCTCGTCGAATTGAAGAAAAACGTCAGTACCCGTCTTGACGTATGAAACGACGTCGTTGGGAATGTACGAATAGATTCTAACTTTGTCTATCTGAGCCATCGTGACTATCGGTCCGCCCCCAGTCCGGTGACCGCCCGAGCCCTCGGTTGCTCCGCTCGAAATTATGCCGGAGGTCTCGCCAACACCGATATCACTAGCACCGGCCCGAATAAGCGCGCCCGGGTCGGCGAACCTTCCAGTAACGACGCCGTCGAACGGAGCCGTAATCATCGTATAACCAACCATGGTATTGAGCGTGTTGTATTCAGCCTCCGCCTCTTTCCATTGGGCATACAGAACGTCAATACGCTCTTGAGACACGAGACGAGGGTCGCGACGCCAAACCTGTAAGAACCTGTCATAGGTAAGCTTCGCTATATCCATGCGGGCTTTGGCTCGAGCAAGGTTGCTGTGTAGCTCAGGAACTTCGAGCTCGCACAGAAGGTCGCCCTGTTTGACTACGTCACCCTTGTCGACCAGTATCCTTTTCACGTAGCCGGTGACCTTCGCATGAATGGCAGTTTCGTAAAATCCGACGGCATCGCCCGGTAAGGTCACCGTTCGCTCGATTACCCCGCGCTCGGGGCGAACGACATAAATCTTCGGTATCGTCTTGGGCGGCAGGGCTGTTTCAGCAGACCGGTCACAAGAGGCCAATAGTATCGCCACCAATGCGTTCGCGATCAAAACAAGCCAATTGCAAAGCCCGCGAACCATCGCTTTCTTGGTCTCCATTGCGTCACCAACGAACTCGGACGACTAGGTTCATCCAGTTGACGCTAAAGAACGGGAAGCTATTCAACAACATCGAGCATCAAGAGGCTCACCGAGCATATTTCGCCATTTGAGCCTAGATGCGTCAACCAAAACTTACCTCCGCTAATCGCTCTCTACTTACCCTTTTTATCGTGGACTCAAGCCCAACTGTCCTGAAAAGCTTCTCCGTTAGACCGCATCACTCGACGGCGATGATCACACCTTCGTTCGCGTTCAGGCGAAACCCGCGCTTCGAGGACTCGACAGCTCTATCGGAGTCTGTGCTAAGCAGAATCCGCCCCTGCGGCAAGTCTATCGCACGCGGTACGTCGGCAAAGTTGAGCACGATGAGCAGACTCTCATTACCGCAGACGCGATAATAAGCGAACAAATCATCAGCGCGAGCGTCAAAATGCCGGTAGGCGCCTGTGGTCAGCGCCTTGCTCTTTTTCCTGAACCATATCATGCGTCTGTAGAAAGAGAGCATCGAACGCGGGTCTCGCAGCTGGTCAGCGACATTCGTTGTACGATAGTCCCCACATGGTAGCCACGGCGTAACGCCGGGCCGGGTAAATCCTCCGTTAGCAGCAGAAGACCACTGCATCGGCGTGCGGCACCCGTCGCGCCCCATCCTATCACGGCGCAGTGCCGCCGGTACCTCCAGCTGGCGCATACCTATCTCCTCGCCGTAGTAGAGAAACGGAGTGCCCCTGAGCGTCAACAGCATCATCGCAGCCAGTCTAGCCCTAGCCTCGGTCGCCGGTCCGGCCTCGTACCGGCTTATATGGCGCGGAAAATCGTGATTCGAAAGCGTCCAGGTAGGCCATCCCATCTGGCCAAGCAACCGTTCACTGTCATTGACGACATCGGCAAACGCTCGAGCCGAGAATGGACACTTCAAAAGCCGAAAGTCAAAGGCCAGATGGAGCTCGTCGGGTCGCAAATAGTCCGCTAAAGAGCTAAATTCCCGCGGCCACACCTCGCCGACCAACACACGCTCCGGATAATCGTCACTGACTTTTCTGAAAGCTCGCAATATATCGTGAACTTCGGGACGGTCATGGCAGTAAAGGTTTACCCTGATGCCCAGTTGGCTGCGATAGGTAGTCTCGCCTTGTCCATCGTGTTCAGGGTTGTCCTTAAGGTCCGGGTCCTTGCTTAGACGAGCCACCGCGTCGAGCCGAAAACCGTCGACCCCTCGGTCGAGCCAAAAGCGCATCACCTGTTGCATTGCGGCCGTTACCTCTGGGGTTCGGTAGTTAAGGTCAGGCTGCTCGGGCAGAAACGAATGCATGTACCATTCGGCGGTCACTGAATCGTAGGTCCATGCCGAGCCGTTAAAGGCGCTTTCCCAGTTGTTCGGGGGGCGATGGTCCTTGCCCTTGGCCCAGATGTACCAGTTACGGCGCAAAGCTGTTCGGGAACTGCGAGACTCGCCGAACCAAGGATGCTGATGGGACGTGTGATTAGGCACGAGGTCCAGAATGACGCGGATATTGCGGCGATGAGCTTCTGAGAGCAACCGGTCGAAACTGTCTAGATCGCCAAGCTCAGGATGGACGGCAAAATAATCGCTTACGTCATAACCCCAATCATAATTTGGCGAGGGATGAATCGGATTGAGCCAAATCGCATCTATCCCCAGGGAGTCTGGCGTACCGTCGTTAAGGTAGTCCAAGGTCGCGGCGATGCCGTCAAGGTCACCGACTCCGTCACCGTTTGAATCCAAAAAACTGCGGGGATATATTTGATAAAAGACGGAAGTCTTCCACCATTGACACGTCATGGGCTTGTTCCTAAATCCCGAGCAGTTAGAGCACCATTCGAAGATTAGCCTAATCTTACGGAGCGTGCGAGCGACTTAATGGCAGGCTGCCATGCGCGCGCGCTCTCTCCCTTTCAGCAAAAACCCGAACACGACAGTGAAAGCGCAATATGCCGGACACAAATAGGAATCACTGCACAAAGTCAGCGTCCGCCGTCCAAGTCACGAAGTCGTCTGACCTCGAGAATCAGATAAAATTGTTGCTAGCCTTGAGACACACCAACCCCCACGCGATTTTGGGACCACACCGCACAGAGAACGGAATCGTAGTGCGCACGATGCGTCCGGGTGCGGTCCGCGTTTTTATCAGTGCCCCGGGCATGGCACCGCGCGAGATGAAGTTATTGAATCCCCAAGGCCTTTTCGAGATCGCGTTGCCCGATTGGCGCGACGTTCTGCCCTACCGGTTCGAGATCGAATACCCCGATGGCAAAGTGATCGTCCCGCGCGACCCCTATAGCTTTCCTCCCACGTTGGGCGAAATGGACCTTTATCTGTTCAATGAAGGCAAACATCAAGAAGCCTTCAGAAAGTTCGGAGCCCATGTCCGAGTGCTTGACGGTGTGGAAGGAACTAGTTTTGCGGTATGGGCGCCAAATGCCAAGGGAGTAAGCGTCGTCGGCGACTTCAACCGATGGGACGGAAGGGTTTATCCGATGCGCGTGCTAGGAAGCTCAGGCGTGTGGGAATTGTTCATTCCCGGCGTGGGTGAAGGCGCCCTATATAAATACGAAATTCAGACCGCGGACAATACGGTCGCGCTCAAAACCGACCCCTACGCCTGCGCCATGGAAAAACCGCCAGCGACCGCTTCGATCGTCTACCGCTCCAAATACACCTTCTCGGACCAGGACTGGATGGCAAAGCGAGCCAAGAGCGACCCTTTACGCAGCCCGATCTCCATATACGAGATACACTTCGGCTCTTGGCGCCGGGCAGGCGAAAAAGGCGAGCGTCCTCTAACCTACCGCGAAATGGCGCACGAGCTTGCCGATTATCTCACCTACATGGGCTTTACCCACGTCGAGCTCATGCCCATTATGGAACATCCATTTGACGGCTCCTGGGGATATCAGGTTAGCGGTTACTTCGCCCCCACTGCTCGATACGGAGCGCCAGACGACTTTCGTTATTTTGTCGATTACCTGCATCGCCGCGGTATCGGAGTAATTCTCGACTGGGTTCCCGGCCATTTTCCTAAAGACTCATTCTGCCTCGGTTGGTTCGACGGGACTGCTCTTTACGAGCATCTCGACCCTCGCAAAGGACAGCATCCCCAATGGGGAACGTACATTTTCAACTACGGTCGCCACGAAGTAGTCACTTTTCTTACCTCGAGCGCTCACAAATGGTTCTCGGAGTATCACGCCGACGGCCTTCGGGTCGATGCGGTCGCCTCGATGCTTTACCTCGATTACGCTCGGCGCGAAGGCGAATGGATACCGAACGAGTATGGGGGCCGCGAAAATTTGGAGGCGATCGCCTTCTTGAAACGGTTCAACGAGCAGGTGTACGCTCGCTACCCCGGTATCATGACGATAGCCGAAGAGTCCACGGCGTGGCCCGGAGTGAGTCGCCCCACTTACCTCGGCGGCTTGGGTTTTGGTTTCAAGTGGGACATGGGCTGGATGCACGATACGCTGGAATATTTTTCAAAGGATCCGATTTACCGGCGCTACCACCACCGAAATCTTACGTTTGGCTTTCTCTACGCTTGGAGCGAAAACTTTATCCTCCCGCTCTCGCATGACGAGGTGGTGCACGGCAAGCGCTCTCTGCTGGCCAAAATGCCTGGGGACCGCGAGCGCCAATTCGCAAACCTGCGCGCGTTGTACGGCTACATGTGGGCGCGACCTGGGAAAAAGCTCCTTTTTATGGGGGGCGAATTCGGCCAATGGCGAGAATGGAATTACAACGAGAGTCTGGATTGGCACTTGCTCGATGAGCCGGATCACCGTGGCCTCCAATCGTTGGTTCGCGACCTCAACGCGATCTACAAGTCAGAACCTGCGTTATGGGAAGCTGACGTCGAACCGGAGGGCTTTAAATGGGTTGAACCTGACGACGCGGACTCAAATGTAATCGCCTTTTTGAGAATAGCTCCCTCGAGCGGCAGACGCCTGCTTTGCGTCTGCAACTTCTCCGGCGCGCTGCGCGAAGGTTATAGAGTCGGCGTCCCGAAACTAGGAACCTACAGGGAAGTGCTCAATACTAACAGCGCGGTTTACGGTGGCAGCAACAACGGCAACGCCGGCGCGGTCGAGGCAGAGCCAGTTTCCCATCACGGGTATCCTTACTCGGTATCGCTTACTTTGCCTCCGCTGACGGTACTGTGGTTCTCGGTTCCCCCAGAGGACACTGCCGCATTGAAGTAGTCTCGCAGATCTGCCGTGAGCTCTATTGAATGATCCGGCGCACCAGTACACCGTCTTCAAGCCTTAAAAGTCGTGAAGGATAATTTCCTCGGCGCGTCTGCAGATCTCGCGACCGTATTCCGTCCAAATTCCCTGTCCCCAGTAGCGATAACAACTTGTCTGGCTGGTCAAAAGATGAAATAGCGCGTTGCGATAACGATATTCGTTCGTTGGGAAGCCTTTTTTTGTAACTTTTTCGTGAAAAAGCGAGCTCACCTTCTCCATCGGCCCGATTACATCAGCATAGCCACGTACCCAGGAAATATTGTTCGTCCAGCTCCCTCCCTCCATCGTAAACCGTGAGTCCTCGCGCCTGATCTGCTCGATCACCTCGGCAAGGCGCTGTGGCCCGTCGCCGGGCTTAAAGCGCTCCCAGATTTGCTTTTGCAACACTGGCTGTAGCTCGGGAAAATCTTTTTCGTCGATGCCAAGGGCTTTCAGATGCTCGAGATACTCGGTCACGTTCATCAAGGGGACATCGGAATGGGAGCATTCCCGCACAACCTCGATATACTTCGGTGGAAACTCGTTCATCATCACGCCGCCGTTTTCCCCGTCAGCGATTTGCGTCACAAGCGGAGGCACCAGCTTGCCCGCCAGCTCCCACCGCGACAATCCCTTGGCCTCGTAGTAGGGCTGCATTTGACCAACAAGCTTGGTATCGCTGCCTTGGGTCTTGATGATGGCGATGATGGTAACTTCCTCACCTTGTGAGTTGCGACAGCGCAGACGATGGGGAATATGTTTGCGCTCGGGGCCGCCGCCGGTTTCCGGCCTCTCCACGGTGTGTTCCTGCACCAAAACCCATTGGTAGCCGCAGTCCTTGAGCGTTTTGACAAACTCGTAGGCTACGTCAGGATGGTTCGGCAGAGCCATTTCGGCAGGTGAAAAGCCTCGCACGCGCTTTAGCGCGTCAAGACCAAAAATCGCCGCAAAATGGTGCTGCCAGGCTTTCACGTGTAGGCGGTAGTCCTGCGTCGGAGTTGACGGCGCAACCGGGTGACCCCAGGCGCATCCCAGCCATTCCACCGTTCGCTGATATTCGGGGTTGAGCGTGATTGTCTTTAAACTCTCGAACACGTCGTCGAGCCCCATCGCTCGCAGGCCGTACAAAAGCGTGCCCGAGTAATCCAGCATCACGCGCGGCTCCTTCCCCTCGCGTACAAGCTGCGGAATGAACTCGCCCATCCGCTTGTAACACCAGTGAAAAACGGGCGCGTTGTGATTGTCGCCTATGTGCTGGTTGTCCATCATGTACTTCAAATTGCTGATAACTGCGGCAGTACGAAGATCTGGACCTCCAGCCGGGATTAGTGGCTGATGCATGTGCAGCGCTATAGCCGCCGCCGCGCGGATCCTCGAAAAGTCTATTCTGCTGGTGGGTAGAAAGACCGGTTGACCGCGGCTTTCCGCGATCGCCTGCTCGATTAACTGCTCTTGCCCGCAGATATTTGGCAGCCCGTCAATGCATTCTGGCAGTTCGCTCATCTCACTACATCCCTCGCTTTTGCCATCCCACAACCATCCACTTGGCTAGATTGCAAGTCACCTTCACTCGGCGGCCTTCAGATTGACTATTTGTGCCTTATGTACTCGTACACGTTCAAATAATGCTGCGCTGGCAACTCCCACGAGTAATTACACCGCATCCCGTTGAGCATCAACGCTCGAAATTCCTCCGGATAGTGAAACCACAGGCCCAAGGCCCGTTTTAGCGCAGACTCGATAGCGGGCGGGTCGCCTTGATAAAAAACGTACCCGTTGCGCTCCTCCATTGGACGGTCCGAATAGTCGCGATCAAAAACCGTATCAGCCAATCCTCCCACCGCGCGTACCACGGGCACGGTTCCATACTTAAGCGCAATCATCTGGACCAAACCGCATGGCTCGAAATTGCTAGGAACAATGATTAGGTCCGCGCCCGCATAAATAAGATGCGCAAGCGCCTCGTCGAATCGCAACTCGAGGTGGCAGTCGGGATTGTCGTTCAGCTGCTGTTTCAGCCGCAAGAACTCGCCGCCTATAGCCGGATCGGGAGCAAAGCCAAGGCAGATGAATTGCGCGCCGTTGGCAAGACTGTACCAAAGGGCGTGTCGAATCAGGTGCGCTCCTTTCTGAGCGTCGAGTCGCCCTATGTACGCTACGATCGGCTTGAAATCCTTGCGCAACCACAAGCGATCGCGCAGAGCTTCTTTGTTGAGATACTTGTTTTGAACGGTGTCGATACCGTAGCGATGGGGAATAAGCCGGTCGATCTCAGGGTTCCAGACGTCGTAGTCGACGCCGTTGCGAATTCCACCGAACTTGTTGCGGTGGAGGTAAAGCGTATGCCCCAAGCCACATCCTAGATCCGTATGGCGAACCTCCCAAGCGTAGCGGTCGGACACCGTGGTGACAAAATTAGAGTACACGATACCAGCCTTGAGAAAATTGACGCGAGTCGGGTTCGCAGGATCGGCCAAACGATCAGGAGACATAAAATACTCGGGCCGACCAAGGCCCGTCGCCCAAAGAACCTCCTGTCCGGCTACACCCTGATGGCGAAAGTTGTGCACGGTGTAGCAGACCCGCTGATTCGGCATGCCACAGAACTTGTACATCTCGAACAGCAAGACAGGCACCAAGCCGGTATGCCAATCATGGCAATGAATTACGTCGGGACGTTTATTTGCCTTTAGCATAAACTCGAGGGCTGCCTTACTGAAAAACGCGAACCGGATAGCATCGTCCGGGCATCCGTACAAAGTGCCCCGGTTAAAGAAGTTGTCCTGCGAATAGGGCTCGATAAAATAGCACTTGCGACCGTGAACGAATCCAAACCACACCGCGCACTTTATTGCTCCGCCGTACCATGGCACCCACAGATCGCCATATGCAAGCGTCAGACCCCAGATGTGGTCGTACCGCAAGACATCGTACTTCGGCAGGATGATTTCGACCGCATTGCCTCGAATTTCAAGCTCGCGGCTTAAGCCAAAAACTACGTCAGCAAGGCCGCCGTTAGCTGCCACCGGAGCGCACTCGGTGGCGACCATCACAATGTACATGCCCTACCTTGACCTCTTTGAAGAAAGCGGACTAACACGTGGGGTCTACAAGATGTACCGGCTCGCGGCTTTCCAATCGATAAAGCGTCTGATTGTCGCAGGTTTTATTGCTGCAACCCCCGCACGGCTCTAGCTAACTTCTCGCCGCATCAGTCCAACCCTAAGAATCCTAACGCGCTGGCTACTCGCACGCACGCACAAACACACGCACCCAACGAAAAGACCCTGCGATTCGTCGCTACTCTTTCTTGAGCGATTC
This sequence comes from Pseudomonadota bacterium, assembly GCA_021324755.1. Taxonomy (GTDB): domain Bacteria; phylum Desulfobacterota; class Binatia; order Binatales; family Binataceae; genus JAJPIL01. The sequence continues at coordinate 89,000 of JAJPIL010000006.1, read as the reverse complement.
AAAGTTTCTCGTCAGAAACTCGAATTCTTGGGCAAAGCAAGCCGCGCTTGGCCTGATTTCTGACAAACCACGCCGTATAACTGGAAAGCTTTCGCTGCTCGGGGCGCGAGAAAAGCGGCGCGCAATCGCGTCGGCCACGTCTAGCCGCGGTCCTGAACGACCTTATTGGATGCCGAATCTAACCTCAAAATGTTGCCACTGCTACCTCTAGCAAGAGACAATAACTTACTCAGCGGCGCCAAAACAACGCTTTCTTTTCCGGCGCGGAAGTATCATCGAGCCGACGGGGAACAGTCGATGGAGTGGAACAAAATTCTTTGTCCGGTAGCCTTTGAGGAAGGTTCCGTAGCCGCGCTTAAGCTGGCGGAAAAACTGGTTGCAAAAGAGAGCGGAACACTTATTTTGCTTCACGTGGTGCCCGTAGTACTGGCTCCTATGGAGTGGGCGCTCGAACCATACAAAGCCGCTGAGCAAGAAGCGAGAACCCGGCTCGAGGCCATTGCTCAACGACTTGCACAAGGGTTTAAGCGCGAACTGATCGTATGCGTGGGAGATCCTGCTCAGGGAATACTGGATACCGCAAAGAACCTGATGCCAGATCTAATTGTCATGTCGACGCACGGCCGTTCGGGTCTCGCTCATTTCTTTTTAGGCAGTGTGGCGGAGCGCGTGATTCGAGAAGCACCCTGTCCCGTCCTCACAGTCCGACCCGAAACGATCACCAGCAAATCCGCCGCTTGACGGTATTGTTCGGCTGGAGGCTCGCAGAAAGTCGTGCAGAACTGAAAAAGGATGTAAGCCTTTTATGTGTTAAAAACAACTACGGTCCAGGTTTCGAAGATTTGCCATTACCACTTCGACGCTTGAATTCTGCCGAAGCTTGAGCGCGACAAATAAAATTTCCAAAAGACCTTGGTCGTTAGCTTTTCGGAACTTTGCTAGCGGGAGAAATTTGGAGGATGGCTACGCGACTTCAAGATTTGGATTTGAGGAATAAAAAGGTTCTGTTACGGGTTGACTTCAACGTTCCACTGAACGATGGTCGAATATCGGACACCAGCCGAATCGACGCAAGCCTCGACACAATACGCTATATTCTCTCTCAGTCTGGGGCCGTGGTTGCCTGCTCGCATCTGGGGCGGCCGAAAGGTCGGCACGCCCCCGAACTTAGCCTGGCGCCGGTCGCCGAATACCTCGCACGAGCGCTTGGCTCGGAAGTGAAATTCGCTCCGGACTGTGTCGGTCCCGAGGTCGAGCGGATGACCGCGGAGCTCGAGCCAGGCCAGACGCTTCTGCTCGAAAATCTTCGCTTCCATCCCGGGGAAGAAGCTAACGACCGGGAATTTTCTCGCGCCCTAGCCGCTGGCAAACAAATCTACGTCAACGACGCTTTTGGCACGGCCCATCGCGCGCACGCGTCTACCGTGGGCGTTACCGAGTTTCTGCCTGAACGGGCGCCGGGCCTGCTGATGATGCGCGAGGTAGAGGCGCTACGTGCGTTGCTTGACAATCCCGCACGGCCGTACGTCGCGGTGTTGGGCGGCGCCAAAGTGTCCGACAAGATAGGCGTGATCCGAAACCTGATGAGCAGGGTTGATGCTTTGCTGGTTGGCGGCGCGATGGCTTACACGTTTTTGCGAGCGCAGGGAGTCGAGGTTGGAAAGTCGCGTGTGGAGATCGACAAGCTCGATTTGGCGCGAGAGCTTATGAACGAAGCTCGACGCCATCACGTAGAGTTCGTCCTGCCCGAAGACCACGTAGTAGCCTACCAACCCAGCGCCGACGCCGGGGTCGAGACGGTAGCGATTATTCCGGCCGACAAGATGGCGCTCGACATCGGGCCGCGGTCGGTCGAGAAGTTCGTCCAACGAATCAAAGGCGTTAAGACCGTAGTTTGGAACGGTCCACTGGGCTTTTTCGAGATTCCCGCTTTTGCACAAGGCACGCTCAGATTCGGTGAAGCCTTGGCTAACAATCCTGGCGTTTTCAGCGTCCTGGGAGGCGGTGACACGGCCGCGGCCGTCAAAAACCAGCCGTGGGCGCACAAATTCTCGCACATTTCAACCGGAGGCGGAGCCACACTCGAATTTCTCGAAGGGCGCGAATTGCCCGGGCTCAAGGCGCTAGGAATATGAAGCAATTCCGGCCCGTGCTCGCAGGCTTCACGCGTTCGACGTCTCGGACGTCTGCTTTCAGCAGTTTCGAGTTGGAAGCGCGGACCGCAATAACCCAGGCGATGGCGACATCACGGGCAAAGCTCGGCTTTGTGTGACGACGATCGACACGCCACTTCCTCTTTCTTTGTTTCCCACCGAATACCGCTGCACTGGCACCGCGTCGCCATCGCTCAACGCTCAGGGTCCGCATCGCATTTACATTGCATTCATGGCGCGCAAAAAACGACGTTCTTTTGAATCACGGCAGTTCACACTACTCAGTTCGCATTCCCTAACTTGCGAAGTTTTTTACACTATCACGCAATAGCAAAATGGTATAATCGGTTAGCACAACGTTTCGCCGAGCTAACTGGGGAAAAGACCTCTGGTAGCAGCGGAGTAGCATAGAGGTGACAGAGCAGCTAACGTCAGCGGCCGATTTGCGCGCCTACGCGGTGGAAGAGCTTTTGCGCGACGGAAGCTCGATCCACATCCGCGCGATTCAGCCAGAAGACAAAGCCAAACTTTACGAGCATTTCAAACGGCTTAGCCCCCAGTCGATCTACTACCGCTTCCTCGGGCCCAAGAAGGAGCTGACCGAAGAGGAGTTGACCCGTTTTACAAATCTCGACTTCGTAAACCACGTCGGCCTCGTAGCAACCTTGAAAAAAGGCGACCGCGAGGAATTCATTGGCGTCGGGCGTTACATTCGAGGAGGCGACCCCAAGCGTGCCGAAGTTGCCTTCGCTGTGCTCGACGAGTATCAAGGCCGGGGAATCGGCACTCTGCTGCTCACCCATCTTGCGCGAATCGCTCGGGCCAACGGGATTAGCGAATTTGAAGCCGACGTTCTAGGCGAGAACAACCGTATGCTTGAAGTGTTCGCCAAAAGCGGCTTCAAGGTACGGCGTTCCAGCCGGTCCGGCGTTATCCATTTGTGGATTTCAACCAGCGAGACTCCGCAATCGATCGAGGCGGTCGAGACGCGCGAGCGCATCGCTGCCGCGCGAAGCGTCGCGCGGCTTCTGCGCCCGAAGTCAGTTGCGGTTATAGGAGCTTCACGCAACGAGAGTAAAATCGGCGGCGCGTTAGTTGCGAACCTTGTCCGCCACGGCTTTCGCGGACCGATCTATCCGATCAATCCCAATGCCCAAGAGATCCAAGGTCTCAAATGCTACCGCTCCATTGGTGAGGTTCCGGGCGAAGTTGATCTAGCCCTGATTGCCGTTCCTGCGGAAGCGGTAGAGCGCGTAATCGTCGAGTGCGGCAAAGTGGGCGTCAAGGGAGTCGTCGTGTTGACCGCAGGCTTCGCCGAAGTCTCGGCTGAGGGTGCCGAAGCTGAGCGCCGAATCGCCAGTTTGGCAAGGGCAAGCGGCATGCGCCTGGTGGGTCCCAATTGCATGGGCATCATCAACACCGATCAAGAAATTCGCCTCAACGCGACCTTTGCCCCCGTGCAACCATTACCAGGAAATATCGGGATGTTCACCCAGAGCGGAGCGCTGGGCATAGCTATTTTGGACTATGCGCGGGCCCATCAGCTCGGCTTTTCGACTTTCATCTCGGCTGGCAATCGCGCCGACTTATCCAACAACGATTTGCTGGCGTATTGGATGGATGATCCGCAAACGTCGGTGGTCGCGCTTTACCTGGAAAGCGTAGGTAACCCCCGCAAATTTGCGCGGCTTGCGCCCGAAGTTGCGCGTCGAAAGCCTGTGGTCGCGGTGAAGTCGGGACGGTCGGCTGCTGGCAGTCGAGCCGCATCAAGCCATTCGGCCGCACTGGCCAACCTCGACGTCGCAGTGGACGCGTTGTTCGAGCAGGCCGGAGTGATTCGCACCGACACGCTCGAGGGGCTCTTCGACGCGGTTTCGATGCTTTCCTCGCAGCCGATACCGCCGGGGCCAAAAATCGGAGTCGTTACTAACGCGGGTGGTCCAGGGATTTTGCTTGCCGACGCTTGTGAAGCCCACGGGCTTGTGCTTCCCACGCTATCCGAGCCGACGCTTGAGGCTTTGCGCGCCTTTTTGCCGCCCCGCTCTGGACTTGCCAATCCGATCGACATGACAGCCTCGGCCTCCGCCGAGGACTACGAGCGAGCCATCGCGTTAGTTGGTAACGACCCGGAGGTCGATGCCCTGGTAGTGCTGTACGTACCCCCGATGGTAACCAATCCGGAGCAGATCGCGGTCGGAATAGCTGCCGGTGCCGGCAAGGTACCCTCTGAGAAACCGGTGATCACGGTATTCCTTTCCACCGCAGGAGCACCCGAAGCACTGAGCAGCGGTCCTCGGGGACGTCTGCCAGTTTACAACTTTCCCGAAGGCGCCGCCTTGGCGCTGGCTAGCGCATGGCGGTACGCTTGCTGGCGTAAGCGCCCCAGGGGTCAAATCATGAGCCTTTCGCGCTTTGCGCGCGAGGTTGTGCGCGCTGTAGTCGAACGAGTCTTGAAAGACGCAAGCGAGCCGGTTTGGGTTGAAGCGCGAGACCTTGCTACCATTTTGCGTGCCGCCGGTATCGCATGCGTCGAAGCGGAGCAAACTTTGCCCGAGGAAGCGCCTGAAGTTGCCAGACGCTTGGGGTATCCTCTGGTGGCCAAGGCGATCGCACCCGGGTTGGTGCATAAAAGCGACGTCGGTGGCGTCATAATGGGTCTTGTCTGCGAGCAAGACGTTGCACAAGCGGTCAAAACACTGCAAGAGCGCATGGCTGCGATTGGCAAACCGCTGACTGGCGTGCTTCTACAACGACAGATCGACCAGGGAATCGAGGCGCTGGTAGGCGTAACGACAGATCCGACCTTTGGCCCCCTGGTAGTATGTGGCCTGGGCGGCGTGTTCGTCGAACTGCTGAAAGATGTCTCATTCCGGCTTCACCCGGTAAGCGACATCGACGCCGCCGAGATGATAACCCATTTGCGCAGCGCACCACTGCTCGACGGTTACCGAGGAACTCCCGCGGCCGACAGGCAAGCCCTGGTTGCTGTTATTCAGCGCGTCTCGGCTTTGATAGACGTTGTCCCGGAGATGACCGAGATGGATTTAAACCCAGTCAAGGTGTTGCCCTCCGGAAAAGGAGCGATAGTTATCGACGGAAGAATGCGACTCAAGCCGCCACTGCTGGAAGTCCCCCTAGACTTGTAAGCAGAACGATGCGCCCGCTAAAAACCCTTGTCTTTAACTGCGGCAGCTCTTCGTTAAAGTTTGAGCTTCTGGAGCTGAGTCGTCAGGTCGACTTTGAGCGAACAACTATCGCGCTGGGACATTACGAAGACCTCGGCCACCCCCAGTGTCAGCGCGTTTTGAAAACAGCAGGCGGCCAAGAACTGAGACAAAAGCTTTCTATAACCGACCATCAAGGCGCGGCGTTGGACGCGCTACAATGGCTCCGCTCGGTTCTGAGAAGGGTTGACGTCGATGTCGTAGCACATCGGGTTGTTCACGGCGGCGAGAAAATTAAAGACGCTACTTTAGCAGACGACGACACGATCCGCGCCCTGCGAGAGGCGAGCAAGTTTGCGCCTCTGCACAATCCGGCCGCGCTTGCAACGTTGGAGGCGGTTCGACAAGAGCTTCCAAACGCAATTCCAGTAGTGGTGCCAGATACAGCATTTCATCATACGATTCCCATCCATGCGCGTCTTTATGCCATCCCGCGCCGAGTGTCCGAGAAGTATGGGATCCGCCGCTTCGGCTTTCACGGTATCGGCCACGCTTACATGCTCGAACGAACCGCCACGCTGATGAAAAAGCCTAAGGAGGAGCTTAACCTTATCACGATGCAGCTCGGTGGTGGATGCTCGGTCACGGCGATAGCGGCAGGCCGCTCGGTGGACACCTCGATGGGACTTACGCCGCTCGAAGGGCTGATGATGGGAACCCGGGCAGGTGACGTCGATCCCGGTCTTCTCCTGTATCTGGCCAGCGAGGGAATGACAGTGCAAGAGATTGACCGAATGTTGAATCACGAGTCGGGCCTTCTGGGACTGTCGAACGTTTCAGACGACATACGCGAGGTTCTTGCGGCGGCGAGCCGCGACCCGTTGGGAGCCGCGGCGCAGGCGATCGAGGCGTTCGCTTATCGTGCTCGCAAGTACCTTGGTGCCTAGATGGCCGTACTGGGGCGTGTCGATGCCGTCGTCTTCGGCGGGGGAATCGGCGAGCACGCCGACGAGGTACGGGCAAAAATTTGCAGTGGCCTTGAGACACTTGGTTTAATTCTTGACGCACAGGCAAATCGCTCTGCCAACGGCCGCGAGGCGATGATTAGCCGACCAGATTCACCGATAAAAGCTTACGTTGTTACCTTGGACGAAGAGCTATATATGGCGCAAGCTGCAGCGCGTCTGGTAGCTCGCTGACGAAATCGGTTCAACCCCCGTGAGCGAAAGCCATCCCGACACCGAATCTTCACCTACCAGCGCTGTCTCTCAGAAAAGCCTCACAATCAAGAGCGGAAGTCCCCTGCCGCTCGGAGCATGGGTCGTTCCAGGCGGCGTTAACTTTGCGCTTTTTAGCCGCCACGCGACCTCGGTCGAGCTGCTTTTGTACGATTCCCCAGACGATCCGTATCCTTCCCTAACAATAAAGCTCGATCCTGTTTTCAATCGGACAGGGGAAATTTGGCACGTACGCGTGATGGGGATCGGTCCAGGTTCGTGCTACGCTTATCGAGTCGATGGACCCTACCGCCCGCGCGATGGTCTTCGCTTCAATCGCTTTAAAGTGCTTGTCGATCCTTACGCAACCGCCCTGACCGGCGTAAGCGAATACGACTTCGATCGCGCCCGCGGCTACGATCCCGACTCGCCGCTAAAAGATCTTTCCTTTTCGACCGAAGACAATGCGCCTTATGTCGCAAAAGGGATCGTGGCAGTTCGCGATTTCGACTGGCAGGACGACCGTTTACCAGCCCATCCCTGGTCGCGAACTATAATCTACGAAACCCACGTTCGGGGGTTGACGATCCATCCTTCATCCGGCGTCCGGTATCCGGGCACGTACCGAGGACTTATCGAGAAAATTCCCTACTTCAAGGAGCTCGGTATTACAGCAATCGAGCTATTACCGGTCCATGAGTTCAACGAGAACGAAATCAAGCGGGTAAACCCATTGGATGGCTCGCGGCTGCGCAATTACTGGGGCTACAACCCGCTCGGCTTTTTCGCCCCGAAGGAAACCTACGCAAGCCGAGGGCGCGGCCAACAAGTCGCCGAGTTCAAAGAAATGGTGCGCGCACTTCACGCCGCGGACATCGAAGTGATTCTCGACGTCGTGTTCAATCACACTGCGGAAGGCGACGAAACCGGGCCCACGCTCAGCTTCCGTGGCATCGAGAATCCGGTCTACTACCTGCTCGAGGACGACAAGCGTCGCTACAAAAACTTCTCTGGTTGCGGCAACACGCTCAATTGCAATCATCCCGTCGTACGGGAACTTATCCTTGATTGTCTACGCCATTGGGTGACCGAGATGCATGTCGACGGCTTCAGGTTCGACCTTGCCGCGATCCTCGGGCGCGACGAGTCGGGCAACATCACGCCTAACGCGCCACTTCTCGAGCGCATCGCTGAAGATCCCATCCTGCGCGGCGTCAAATTGATCGCGGAGGCATGGGATGCTGGCGGCGCTTACATGGTAGGATGCTTCCCGGGGCTTCATTGGTCCGAATGGAACGGACGCTACCGCGACGAGGTACGCCGTTTCTGGCGAGGCGACCGCGGAATGCTCGGTTTGTTCGCCAGTCGCTTGTGCGGCAGCGCCGATATCTATCAACACTCTGGCCGAGCGCCGCTGAACAGCATCAACTTTATCACTTGCCACGACGGGTTTACTTTGCGCGACCTCGTCAGCTACGAACGAAAACATAATGAGGCAAACGGCGAGGGCAACCGAGACGGTAGCGATGTCAACTTCAGTTGCAACTATGGCGTCGAAGGCGAAACCGACGACCCCTCGATCAACGCCGTCCGCCTGCGCCAGATGAAAAACATGATCGCCACGCTGCTGTTGTCGCGCGGCGTGCCCATGATACTTGGAGGAGACGAATTCGGGCGCACTCAGCGCGGCAACAATAACGCTTACTGCCAGGACAACGAGACCTCCTGGTACGACTGGAGGCTGCTCGAGCGCAACCGCGAGCTGTTCCGCTTCGTGCGCAAAATGATAGCTTTTCGCAACGACCACGGAGTTTTGCGCCGGGAACGATTTTATACCGAAGCGGAAGTTTCTTGGTTTGACGCAAACGGAAATTACCCCCAATGGAACGGTCCAGAGCGAGCCCTCGCATGCCTCATAAGAGACCTGGAATCCGCAAGAGGAGACTTATACCTAATGTTCAACGCAGAAGAACATTCTGTTCAATTTACGGTGCCGCCGCCGGCCGGTGCGCAACCCTGGCGAATAGTCATTAATACCGGGGCGCCCGCGCCTTATGACGCCCCAGACTCGGGCAGAGAGCCAGTATTTAACGGCCAAGTGTTCGAACTCGTCCCGCGCTCCCTTGTCGTGCTCGAAAGGCCCGGCCATTCGGGCTAGAAGGCGGACCTTCTGCCCTTCCAAAGAAAGGTCCAAAATAATTCGACGCTAACATCTCTCTTGCAGATCACGAAATTGGTTTACCAGAATTAATCAGAGGCGACTTGCTAAACCCAAAAAGGGGATACACCGTCAGTGAATTACGATCACTATCTCCCGCGTAAGCTTCCGCCCGAATTCGAACCTCTCATCGAGATGGCGCTAGACATGCGATGGAGCTGGAACCGCGAGGCGGACGTCTTGTGGCAAAAGCTCGATCCCGAGCTTTGGGAGGCGACTGGAAATCCTTGGCTACTTTTGCGGGATGTCTCGCAAAAACGCCTTCAGGCGCTGGCGCAAGACACGGCGTTCGTCGCGGAAATCAAGCGCTTGCACCAGATGCGCGATCAATATTTTCGCCAGTCTACCTGGTTCGAGCGAAATTATGGCGAGCTTAAGCTCAACGGCATCGCTTTTTTCTGCATGGAGTTCGGGCTCAGCGAAGCTCTACCGATATACTCGGGCGGTCTGGGCATCTTGGCCGGGGACTTTCTCAAGGTCGCAAGCGACCTCGGCCTGCCAGTTTACGGTATCGGTCTTCTCTATCAGCAAGGGTACTTCCGCCAGGTCATCGGCTCTCGTGGCGAGCAACTCGAGTTCTTTCCTTACAACAACCCAGCGATGCTGCCCATTTTGCCGGTGCAAACCCCGGATGGGGAATGGTTGCGCGTGGAAATTACCCTTCCAGGCCGTACTCTTTATCTGCGTTGCTGGCAGGTTAAAGTCGGGCGGACAACGCTCTTTCTTCTCGACGCCAACGATCCGCTCAATACGCCAGCCGATCGGGCTATTACCTCAGAGCTTTACGGGGGCGGTTCGTTGATGCGGCTCCAACAAGAAATAGCGCTTGGAATCGGTGGGTGGCGCGTGCTTCGGAGCTTGGGTATCGAATGCGAAATTTGCCATCTCAACGAGGGACACGCGGCTTTCGCCGTGCTGGAGCGAGCGCGGGATTTTATGGAGCGAACCGGCCAGCCGTTTCACGTGGCGCTCAGACGCACCCGCGTGGGAAACATTTTCACCACCCACACGCCCGTACCAGCCGGATTCGATCGCTTCGAGCCCCACATGTTCGCGCCCTGCTTTGAGATTCTCGCCGAGATGCTGCGAATCAGCGTGGACGAACTGCTAGCGCTCGGCCGAGCCAACCCTGGCGACCGCAGCGAGCCTTTCAACATGGCTTACCTCGCGCTTCGGGGATGCGGTGCCGTCAATGGCGTCAGTGCGCTCCATCGAGCCGTCAGCCGGCGGATCTTCGCGCCGGTTTTTCCACGCTGGCCGCTCAGCGAGGTTCCCGTGGGGCACGTAACGAACGGGATCCATGTACCGTCGTGGCATTCCACGATTGCCGACGAGCTATGGACGCAAAGTTGCGGCAAGGATCGGTGGCTGGGGGACGTCGAAACCATTGAGGAAAAAATCGCCTGTATCCCGAGCGACCTCATATGGGCGTTTCGTAATAAAGCTAGGAGAGCATTGGTTGACGCCGTTCGCCGCCGGCTGATGAAGACCCGGCGGCTGCGCAACGCCGACGCCCCTGACGCTTTCAGACTTCCGCTCGACTACGACAGCCTTACTTTGGGCTTCGCTCGCCGATTCACTGAATACAAACGCCCCAATCTGTTGCTTCACGACCCGGAGCGTCTGTCGCGCCTGCTGACGAGCCGCCGCTGGCCGGTTCAGCTTATTATCGCCGGCAAAGCCCATCCGCAGGATGCCGCGGGCAAGGAGATGATACGCGAATGGAACGAATTTATGCGCCGGCCCGAGGTACGTGACCGGGCCGTGTTCGTCGAAGATTACGACATGGCGTTGGCCGCCGAGCTTGTCCAAGGAGTGGACCTGTGGATCAACACGCCGCGCCGTCCGTGGGAGGCTTGCGGCACCAGCGGCATGAAGCTTTTGGTGAACGGCGGGCTGAATTTGTCGGAGCTCGATGGATGGTGGGCGGAAGCATACACGCCGGACGTCGGCTGGGCGATCGGCGACGGACGCGAACACGGCGACGATCCCTCCTGGGACATGATTGAGGCGGAAGCGTTGTACGATCTTCTAGAAAGCGAAGTGGTGCCGACGTTTTATCGACGCGACGCCCAAGGTATTCCTCAGGATTGGGTGCGGCGCATCCGGGCGAGCATGGCTCAGCTCACCCATCGCTTTTCGGCCAATCGAATGGTGCGAGAGTACGTGGAGAAGTACTATACGGAGGCGCTACGCGCCTATCGCCAACGTACGATCGAAGATGCTGTCGCGATCGAACAATGGTACAAGGCGCTCGCCTCCGGCTGGCCCAGCTTGCGTCTTTGGGACCTGAGGGTCGAACCACTGACCGACGGCCATCTCTTTAAGGTGAATCTCGACCCCGGTAAGCTTAGCCCGGATTGGTTACGCGTCGAATTGTACGCTGAACCGCTTCCAGACAAAGAACCTGAACGAATAACTATGACCCAAACCGCAAAGCAAAGCCCAAATAGTGGGCCGCTTGTCTACGAGGCGCGCGTAAAAACAACGAGACCTGCCGAACATTACACGCCGCGTGTGATCCCATTTTATCCGAGCGTCCGCGTGCCGCTGGAAGCTTCGCTAATTCTGTGGCTTCGTTAGCGTTAGCGGCACCTCCGACCATAGCGAACTAATCGCAAACGCATCCTGCGCTAGGCGACGCTCCTGGAAGGCTTGAGCCTTTTTCTTTGTGCGACGCAAACAAAACTTATCGCTTCTCTCGCGGATAGTGCCAAGGCTCGACCGGTAGAAAGCCCGTAACGGAGCGTCCGCACTTTTCCCCCATCCTCCCACTTCGCTAGGCATGAAGCGTTTTATGCCGAATGGCTCGTGGAATGCCATCGCTCGATAATAGCCCTGTACGCCGCGGCCGCTTGCTCGATCTTCGTCACGTAGCAAAATTCGTCGGTCTGATGGGCCATCTCGATTTCCCCTGGCCCGAGAATTATGGTCGGCACCCCACCGTACGCAGGCGTAAGCGCCGCAGCATCGGTGAAGTACGGCGCCGCAGCTGGCTCGATGGGTTTTTTCAAGATGGAGGCCATAATCTCAAAAACTTCCTGTACCCAGCGATCGCTTGGATCCGTCCAGACACTGCTGAAATCGATGAGAGCCTCCATACCCTCGAGCTCCGGTGCTAGATAGTCGCGCAAAGACCTCTTAAGTTGCTCATGGTCGGCACCCGGCACCGTGCGAATGTCGATCCCGATTTCGCTGTGGTCGGGAACGGAATTAATATTTAGCCCTCCGCTTATTGTGCCTACGTTCAACGTGCACGCTCCCATCACCGGATGAGGGCTGATATCGAACTTAAAGCGCTCGAGCTTATTGACGATTCTGCTCATTTTGTAGATTGCGTTGACGCCCTTATGTGGCATCGATCCGTGGGCCGTAACCCCTCTGGTCCAGAGCTTGAGCCATAGCGCCCCGCGATGTCCTACCATAGGGTAATTACCAGTAGGTTCCGCCACCACGATCGCGCCAGCCTCACCTAGAGCATTGGCACCGAGACGGGCGACCTGGAACGCTCCGGCAGAGCCGGTCTCTTCGCCCGCCGTAATAACGAGGACCACACCCGGGCCTTTGGCTAGCATTTGTTGCATCTCCGCTGCCGCCGCCACAAAGGCTGCGACACCGCTTTTGGTGTCGCTTGCGCCTCGCCCGAAAAGCTTGCCCTCGCTGACCTCCGCCGCAAACGGGTCGACGCTCCAGGGACGCTGCCCAAGCGGCACGACATCGAGATGTCCGGTAAAGCAAAGCGGTTTTTTGCTTCCCGAGCCCATGCAAGTGGCCACGAGCGTGGTGCGCGCCTCGGCGAACTCATAGTACCGTACGGAAAATCCCACAGATTCGAGCAGTCCACCAAGATAGCGCGCACACTCCCGCTCATTGCCCGGGGGATTGACCGTGTTGAACTGTACAAGCCTGCGGGTGAGCTCCACCGCATTCGGCATCGTACTCATAGCTTTACCCTCGCTAGCGAGCTAAGATTTTCGTCGCCGCCCCACATCATGGCTATTTTACGGTACTCGCGCTCGAGCCATGGAGAGAGCGCGATAACGCCTTCGGTTACGAAGGCTTCATGATTTTGCTCCAGTTCCGACGAAACGTACCGGTAGTTTACCATCAAGCCGAACGAACTCTGCAAACCATAAAGCTTTGTGTTCGCAAACGGGTTAATTCGCTCCAGTCGGGCGCCATTGGCCAGATGGAAGGAGGCGACCGGATCAGCTATCTGCCCATCGCGTTTGACCTGCGTCAAATAGGCAAGCGCTAAACGCGCAAGTGGCGCAGCCAAAACGCGTTTGTTAGCCAAGGGGTCTGCCAGCAAGCGATCGAATCCTTCCACCACGTTCCGCATCCCGGTGCGATGCCTAATCTGCGAAGCGTAGTCACTGAGCAGCCGAAGCAGGCGTCGATGGGTAAAGCCGTGCGGATCGGCCCGTTCCCTTAAAGCTGCGGCAAACCCAGGCAGGGGCGAAAGTGTAAGATAATGTCGAACGCCGCGTAGTTCAGCCTTAAGTTCAGCCATCACCTGCTTTATCAGAAAACTGCCGAACGAAATACCGCGCAGGCCAGCAAGGCAGTTGCTTATGGAGTAGAAAATCGCTGTGTCCGCCTGCTCGGAAGGCAAAATCGGCGCTTCGGGATCGAGCAGCGGCTGCAGGGTCCGAGCCACGCCGCGAGTAAGCGCAACTTCGACGAAGATGAGCGGTTCGCCAGGAAGAGCAGGATGGAAAAACGCGAAACATCGTCGGTCTTCGGCAAGCCGGCGTCTTAGGTCTGTCCAGCCGTTAATTTCGTGCACCGCCTCATAACGGATAAGCTTTTCTAAGATTTCCGCTGGAGTCCGCCAGTCGATCCGCTCCAGCCGAAGAAACCCGCGATTGAACCATGAGGCGAACAAATGCTTTAGGTCGAAGTCCACCTCAGCTAGGTGAGGTCGTTGCGACAGAAGGTTAATCAGATCAGCGCGCAGATCAATCAGCGCCTGCGTGCCGCCTGGGGCCACGTTAATTCTCCTGAACAACTCCTGGCGTGGTGGCTCGACTGTGCTCCAAAGCTTAAAGAAGGTTTCGTGACAGGGCTTTTCGAAATAATCCTTGGCCGCTTGACTGACTCTTCTAGGGTCTGGGGCAAAATCTCGCGCCAACATTTCGAAAAACGCAACTCGTTGCGCGGGCTTCATCGTTTGGTAAACCCTGATAAGTTCGCACGCCAGCGCTTCTCCTGAAGCCTCGCCTCGTCCCGACAAAAGCGCGCAGCAGAGCTCTTGTGCGCGGACAGGTCGAGCCTTCAGACCATCGTCCTTGCAGACATCCAGTGCGTTTCTAAAAACTGGCGCTCTCTGCGCCCCGGCTTTCTCTGTGCTCATCAAACGGCTTGCGCGATAAAGCCTATCGAGCCCGTTTTACCAAGCGACCGAATCAGAAAGTTTGGCCCCGCCAAAGACCATATGTAGAGTTTGTGCTAAAACGACCGCTAAAGCGGCAGCCGAATCTCTCCATCGTAGCCGTGGACGAACGAACTCACCGCGGCTCTTGATACCTGCCATCATACACGATCGCGTCGCCCTCTGTGCTTATTTGATTCACAGTTTCCGGCTATGGTTAACAACATAAGGTAGCCAACGGCGGGCTTGGCTCGTCGGGCACGGGGAAGCTGTCAAAGATATGTGGCTTAGAGAGCGCGCTTTAGCTGGCTGCGGCGATCGGTGCGCTCCGTGGAAGAGGACGAATTATGAGCGAAAACTTGTACGCGATACTGGCTGACCGCTTTTCACGCAATGCCCAACGAGTGGCGCTGGAAACGGAAGACGGTCAGCAGCTGACCTACGCTGACCTGGAAAAAGAGAGTGCGCGTATTGCACGTTATTTAATCGGTCTTGGCCTAGAAGCGGGCGACCGTGTGGCGTGCTCGGTTGAGAAGTCGCCCATGGCATTGTGCGTTTATCTCGGATGCCTGCGGGCGGGACTGGTGTATCTGCCGCTCAACACCGCATACCAGAGAAGCGAGCTTGCCCATTTTATCGGCGACGCCCAGCCGCGGGCGATCATCTGTCGCCCTCAGGTGCTTGCGATGATGCGCGAGCTTGCGCCCGGCGCCAAGGTGGAAACGCTCGACGAACGCGGCGAAGGCTCCTTGAGCGACGCGCTTAAGAATGTACCGCCACGCTTCGAGTCAGTTGAGCGCAAAGCGGAAGATCTGGCTGCCATCCTTTACACGTCTGGCACGTCAGGGGTTCCAAAAGGCGTGATGCTCACCCATCGCAACTTGGCGGTCAATGCTCTTGCGCTTGTGCAAGTCTGGCGCTTTGACGCAAGCGACGTGCTACTTCATATGCTGCCTATTTTTCACGTCCACGGCCTTTTCGTGGCCAATCACTGCGCACTGCTAAGCGGCGCCAAGATGTTTTTCCTCTCTCGTTTTGACGCTGCAAAAGCGGTGCGGTTTCTGCCCCGCTCGACGGTCTTTATGGGTGTGCCTACCTATTACACGCGCCTTCTGGCCGAGCCAAAGTTTACGCGGGAGGTTTGCCGCAACATGCGCGTTTTTATCTCGGGCTCGGCTCCGCTCCTGGTAGATACTTTTGAAAAATTCAAGGAGCGCGCTGGGCACGAAATCCTCGAGCGGTACGGCATGACCGAAACGGGAATTATCAGTTCGAATCCCGTCGATGGTCCGCGGATACCCGGTACCGTAGGGCTTCCACTACCCGGCGTCAGCGTGCGAGTCGTCGACGAACAAGGGCACACGGTTGCTCAAGGTACGCCAGGCAATGTTCAGGTCAAAGGCGAAAACGTATTTCCGGGCTACTGGAGGCTTCCTGACAAGACAGCAGCTGGCTTCACCGCCGACGGTTTCTTCGACACTGGGGACGTGGGGCAGCTCGGGGCAAATGGCTACCTCTCAATCGTGGGGCGCGCAAAAGATATGATCATCAGCGGCGGTTACAACGTGTATCCTAAAGAAGTCGAGGCGGCTATCGACCGAATCGAGGGCGTGGCAGAATCGGCGGTCTTCGGAGTGCCGCATCCCGACTTCGGCGAGGCGGTCGTGGCTGCCGTAGTGCCGCGAGACAAAGCAAGCGTTCCCAGCGAGCGAGAAATTATCGCGCGACTGAAGACCGAACTAGCAAACTATAAGGTCCCAAAGCGCGTATTCTTCGTGGATTCTCTGCCGCGCAACGCGATGGATAAAGTGCAAAAGAAGGTTTTATCGGAACGTTACAAAGACCTTACGTGGTAGGAATTGAACTCGACCGGCCTAGGCTTCGTCGGTATCGGGCTTCGCCCAGCGAGCTCGACCAACGGCCGCCGTCAGTAACCAGTAGGCGAGCCGACGCAAAAACTTGGTGCTTTGGCAGAGGAGAAAAAGATGGGGCATAACGTCGAGTACAAAGCAGCAATTGCGCATGTAAGCCCAGTCTTTCTTAACACGGCCGCCACTGTGAGCAAGGCCTGCTCAATTATCGAAGAGGCGGCCCGCAATGGCGCCCAGCTTGTCGTTTTTCCAGAGGCCTACATTCCTGCCTTCCCTCTATGGTCTGCGCTTCAAGCGCCAATCTACAATCACGACTTCTTCGTGCGCTTGGCGCACGAAGCCATCCGGGTGCCAGGTCCTGAGCTCGAGCGTATTTCACGGGTTGCACGCACCGCCGGAGTGTTCGTCTCGATCGGGTTCAACGAAGGCACGGCAGCAAGCGTTGGATGTATTTGGAACTCGAACGTGCTTATCGGGGACGACGGGACTATCCTAAACCACCATCGCAAGCTCGTTCCAACGTTTTACGAGAAGTTGACGTGGGCTAACGGCGACGGTGCTGGCCTTCGAGTTAACGAAACTAGGCTCGGGCGCGTGGGAATGCTGATTTGCGGCGAGAACACCAACCCTCTTGCGCGATTTACGTTGATGGCTCAGGGCGAACAGGTCCATATCGCTACTTATCCGCCACTCTGGCCCACCCGCGACCCCGGCCAGGGTGGAAACTACGATCTGGCCGATGCTATCCGGATTCGGGCTGCCGCTCACTCCTTCGAGGCCAAATGTTACACCCTGGTTGCGGCTGGCTACCTCGATAGCGCAACGCGCCAAGCTTTGTTGGTTTGCGGCAGCGAAGCAGGTCGAATTATGGACGAAAGTCCGCGCGGCGTCTCAATGGCAATCAGCCCCACAGGCAAACAGATAGGTGACAAATTGGCCGACAGCGAGGGCATACTTTACGTTGATATAAACCTCGAAGCTTGCATAGAACCGAAGCAGTTTCACGACGTTGTAGGCGGCTATAATCGGTTTGATATTTTCCACCTAACGGTTACTCGGGCGCGAAATCGACCAATCTGTTTTACGGATAAACTGCCGCTTGACGCGGACGCGATAAGCGCGCCGGTTGTCGCAGCTCCAGTCTACCGAGCCGAAGACGGCGAGTTAGAAGAGAGCAGAATTAACACACTCAACAAGCCGCGCCCGTCGATAGCGTAAGGACCCGCGCTTTTAATGTCAGACAGTCGGCGGTTAGCCAAAATTTGGTCCGCACCCCGTGGCGCGTGAGACCTATTTTCCGCAAAGGGCAAGCCGTCGCGAGAGCCAAAGACCGTTAGAGCGTCGGCGGCCTCAGCGCGGAGTCCTGCAGCAGAGCAGCCGCTTAAACGTCTATGTCGCCGCCGTCATCCGACGAATCGTCCCATCCGCCGCTCCCATCGCCGGCATCGCCAGCAAACTCGTCATCATCCCAACCAGCGCTCTGCTGGTCCGCCTGGTCTTCCCATCCTCCAGTGGAAGCGTCGCCACTTTGCACTCCGAAATCCTCGCCTCCGAGGTCATCGGAGTCGGTCGCCGGCGGCTGCACGGGAGGTTCAGCCGCTTCGGCACCGCGGCCCGCGCCGCCGCCCAAGAGGCGGTCAACCGCGTATTCTCCTGCAGCCACTCCCGCGCCAAAGCCAAGGCCAGCAAGAATTGAATTCCAAAGCCCTCCTCCACCGCCACCACCGGAGGCCACCGGCGGTACTCCCGGAGCAGGGCCCGTTGCGCCGCCACCGGTTGAGCCGGAGCCAGAGCTGTAAGCGACCGGCGTTTGCCTGCTCGCGCTCAAGGCGCGGAAGATGACCCACACTAGAACTGCCGCCAGCAGTAGCCACCACCAATGGAAGCTCACCGCAGTCGTGTGGGCTACATTTCTATACGGCAAATTCGCTCCAGCCGCGATTTTCCGTTGAAGCTCTGCCACGGACTGTCTGCTCGCGAAGGGCAGGCCCGGTTTTAGACGCTCGGCTTCCTCCAGGTGAGTCCTCGCTTCAACGAAGCGCCCCTCGGCAGCCAAAATTTCCGCCATCACGTAATGCGCTCGAGCGCTTTTCGGATACGCCCGCAGCACCTGGTGCATCATTTCCTCAGCCTGGACAAGATGGCCGCTACGAGCCGCCTGATAAACCTGGTCGATAGTAGGGACATCGCCTGCGGCCAACGCTACCTTTGCAAGCAACGCTGCCGCAGCTAAACAAGATAAAAAGACCGCAAACGATTTCACTCCATTTATTCGATTTGTCCGCATCCACCTGATCTCCTCGAAGCCTGCTTTTAGGGTCGCAAGCCTCGCGCCTATTAACATTTATCGTCGTCTGCCGACGTCGTCATGTCCAGTGGGTCGCCCAAGCGCAGTCCGTCAAAAAGCATATGAAAGTCGACGCTAATTATCTCGCAAAAACTCGCAACTCGCGATAAGAGCGGGCGCTCTGCGAGCGGGCAACCTCGCCGTCACTCGGTGGGCGACGCTTATGCTGTGAGTCGTTGCAACTGCCTGATGACCGTTTGAGCCTCTTCAACCAGGCTTTTCATCACTTCGGCGGCAGGCTTGATGGCCTTGATAAGGCCTACTCCCTGGCCTGCGGGCATAAAAGTACGCGTCGGGTCGGCGTCGCCGCCCACACCCGCGTAATCCAGCACGCCGTTACGATGAGACACTTGAAGCTGTTCGGGAAAAGGCTGGATTTTGCCCGGCTCCTTTTCCCACTCAAGGATGTACGGATTGCGAAGGCATCGCGCTGGTTTCCCGGTGTAACAGCGGGTTCGAATGGTCGAGTCGTCGCCGGCGCCGAGCAGCGCTTCGCGGTAGGCGCGCGCCGCCTGGGCTTCGACAGTGGCGATAAAGCGCGTACCAACTACGACGCCCGAGGCCCCGAGAGCCAAGGCGGCTGCCACTCCTCGGCCGTCTGCGATACCGCCGGCCGCCAAAACGGGAATCCGTACCGCATCACGGACTTGCGGTACCAGCGCAAGCGCTCCTATTTCTCCGGTATGTCCGCCGGCTTCGGTGCCTTGGGCGACCACTACGTCTGCGCCGGCAGCTTCGGCTTTCATCGCGTGCTTGACCTTGCCGCACATCACAACCACCTTCATCCCCTGCTCGTGCATCAATGAGATAAACTCCCGCGGCACTCCAAGGCCGGCAACGAAAATGCCGACTTTTTCCTCGAATAATACCGGCAAATAAGGACGTATCATCTCCGGCATCGGCGCTAGCAAGTCAACCGCAAAGGGCTTGTCGGTAAGTTCACGAGTAGCGCGGATTTCTTGGCGCAATCGCTCCGGCGAAAGACCCGCACCGCCGATAACACCAAGTCCGCCCGCATTGGACACCGCAGCGGCGAGCTGATGCATCGACACGCCACCCATTCCGGCTAAAACCACCGGATACCGAATGCCGAACAGATCGCAGATCTCGGTACGCAACATGACAACCCTTTCTCCTTTCTCTCTCGCACTCACCTGTTTAAACGCAGAGCAGCGATCGCACGTGGCTTGACCGGCAAACACCAACGAAAGCTCACCGATGCTTCCCTGAGACCTAACCAGCTCGGTGGAGGTCCGCTCGGCGCGTGAGTTATTTTATGGCTCCAGGTGTGTCAGATTGCCTGATGAAGCCTACGTGCACGCTATTGAGCTACCTTTTCGTAGAGTTTCTCAATTTCCTCGGCCAGCTTAAAGTCTTTCTCGGTCACGCCGTGCTCGCTATGCGTGGTACAGGAAAAGGTCACCCGAGTGTAATTGATGTAAATATCTGGATGGTGGTCCATCGCCTCGGCAATTTCGCCGACGCGATTTACGAATTTTAACCCTTCCATAAACTCCTTGAAGCGAAAGAGCTTCTTTAAAGCGTTATCTTTGTACTCCCATCCGGGAAGCTCCTTGAGCTTACTCTCGATTACATCTTGACTAAGTGTTGCCATCGCCGAAGCAAACCTCCGCTCGATCCTTAGCGCTAGATCCTAACCAAACATTCTCAAAGCTATTGTAACGAGATTTTAGTTCACGGGCTTCAGGGACAAAGGTAAAAGACGCTCGCCGCCTGAAGTTAGCACTTCACGGACTTATCCCAGATATAAAAGGCGCATAGGGTTATCTCGCTCGCCTCACCCTTACGATGCCAGGGGAAACGTTTAAATATGAGCTATGCGGTTTATAATGCCGCGGTCTGGGCACTCAGCGCCGGGAAAGAGCGCGCCTTAGCTCGTGAGCCTGCCGTTGCGCTTTACAATGACAGCGCAAAAGGCGTAAGCCAAAGAGTATGAGCGAGGTGAAACCGCGCGTTATAACGCTTCTGCCTAGCGCTACGGAGATCGTGTGCGCATTGGGCTTCGAGCATCTCCTGGTTGGAAGGTCTCATGAATGCGATTTTCCCGAATCGGTAAAACGTCTTGTGGTTTGTACGGCGCCCAAATTCGACGTCGTAGGCTCAAGCCAGGAAATCGACCGACGGGTCCGACAACTCGTAACACAAGGACTTTCGGTTTATGCGGTTGATGAAGCCAGGCTACGCCAACTGAAGCCCGATCTGATCATCACGCAGTCGCAATGCGAAGTATGCGCTGCAAGTCTTGAGGATGTCGAGCGCGCGGTTTGCGAACTCCTTCCATCGCGTCCGCAGATTCTTGCTCTCGAGCCTCGGACGTTGTCTGACATTTGGGAAGATATTCAACGCGTCGCCGACGCGCTAAGCTCCTCAGAGCGCGGTTTTGAGTTAGTCGGAGAGCTCTGGAATCGGGTCGACGCGATAGCGAGCGCGGCTCGGTCGTCGCGCGACAGGCCCGTCGTCTGCTGTGTCGAATGGCTAGAGCCTTTGATGGTTGCAGGCAATTGGATTCCGGAGATGGTGGAGCTGGCCGGAGGCTATTATCCCTACGCCGAAAGCGGCAGCTTGTCGCGCCGTATCGAATGGAATGAGCTCGCGGAGAAGAATCCGGACGTTATTCTAATCGCGCCCTGC
Source organism: Pseudomonadota bacterium (assembly GCA_021324755.1). GTDB lineage: Bacteria > Desulfobacterota > Binatia > Binatales > Binataceae > JAJPIL01. The sequence goes on along the minus strand of JAJPIL010000006.1, from coordinate 68,004 downwards.
GGCTTCTCTATCGATCGCTCGCTTAGGGAAATCGACAAGCTTACTTCTCATCCCTTATGGTCAAGACTCAAGGCCGCTCGCGCTGGGCGCTGCTACGTAGCCGACGGCAACCATTACTTCAACCGACCAGGACCGCGTATCGTCGACGCTTTGGAGATGCTCGCAGAAATCATCGGCCCTGAGCGCTTTGAGCCGAAGAAGTGGGAAGGCAAGGGTTATAAGCGTATCTAGCGCCCAAGGCAAAGCGAGGCCAAGTTAGCTAACCTTGCGTGCTGGTGCGCGCGAAGAGCCACTACGTCTGTCTATCTAGCGGCAAGGTAAGCTAAGGCTTTTTTGAGCGGCGTCAGCTCGATTCCCAGCGCTTTCACCAAAGGCTTGACGTCGCATACGCTGTCGGTCGTGACGAACGTGGCGGCATCGCGCGAAAACAATGGGCGGGGCAGCTTTTCTGCAATCGAGCCGACAAAATAAAGTACCGAATCTGGCACATGAACGATCGCCCGGCGATAGCCGGTAATGTCCATCACGAGTTGCAGCAATTGATCGAACGTAACTACTTCCGGTCCGCCGACGTCGAAAGTTCGCCCAAGCGCTTTTTCCTGAGACGTCAGGGCTCGCGCCACGCATTCAGCCAAGTCTTCCACCCATACTGGCTGCAACTTCTGCTGACCTGAACCTGGGGCAACAATAACAGGAGAAAATCGCAGCGCTTTTACGATCGTGTTGAGCACGCGATCCTCTTGGCCGAAGACCAAGGAAGGACGAAAAATCGTATAACCCAGACCTGATTCGCGAATAGCCTTCTCTGCCTGTCCTTTGGCCCGAAACGCAGGATGTTTACTCTTTTCGTCAGCACTGACTCCACTGATGTAAACGAACTGGTCCACTCCAGCGCTTCGGGCCGCCTCCAAAAGCGCTAGGCATCCAAAAAGGTCCACCCGCTCGAAAGTTAAGCCACGGCGAGGGTCCTCTACGGGGTAGCCGTCGAACTGCACAGCGTCGACCACAAAAGCTGCTCCCTTAAGCGCCGGCTTAAGCGTGCTTGGCTCGGTGACATCGGCGTGAACGAACTCCGCTTCGATCTCGCGTAGACGCTCACGTGCCCTATCTGGCGAGCGGCTCAGCACACGAACTTTGAGTTGCTCGGTCTTCGCAAGCCGGCGCGCGATAGCTCGGCCGATAAATCCCGAACCTCCGACTACGGCTACAGTGAGTTGCCTACGTGCCATAAACAATTTCTCGCCCTCGGCGGCGAGCAAGCCCTCCTACCAAGCCTAAAAAAGCGCTAGAGCTGGGCCCAGAAAAACGAACGCGTGGAAAGCTGGGAAACAAAAACCTATTCTTTAACGCGCCCCGCTCTGCAAGTCATCGAAACGTGTAAGTGAAAAGGACGAGACCTCAGGGCGGCAGTTGAACCGCAGACGTACGCAGAACGTTCCCAATCCTCGATTGGTATATACGTAAAAGGTGTCGTAGCGATTAAGGCCAGCGTAATAGTTTGCGCCAAGCTTAAGAATCCACCTTATCGGGCTGCCGATTATCGGCAACCGAATGGCGCCACCGTGGGTGTGCCCGCACAGCACGACGCCAGGTTGGCGGTGGCGCAGATACAGTACCGTGTCAGGATTGTGGGCAAGCACAAGCGTGCAATCCTCGGCCCTTACCCCTCTGAATGCCCCGTTAGGATCGGCGCGTCGGGTTGTCAGATCGTCGATACCCACAATTACTACCGATTCGCCTCGGTAGGAGATCCGGCGACTCTGATTACACAACGGCACGATGCCAATTCTTGCCAACTCGGCGCTAATCAGCGCGAAGCAACTCCAGTTGTCATGATTGCCCGGAATAGCAAAGGCCGCCAGGAACGGATTAAGCCAGCTCAGCACGCGCGCTACTTCAGGCAGGTAACGCCGCATCGTTGCTGGTCCGGAAAAATAATCGCCGGTGAGAAACACCAAAGCTGGTCTCTCCTGGTTCACCAAACTCACCGCCCGCTCGAGCCTCTCAAGGTCTTCATCTCGGTCAATGTGCAGGTCGCTGAGTTGACAGGCTCTTACACCCTCGAACGCCACCGGGAGCCGACGAACTGGAAGGTCGAGCCTGACAACCTCTATCTGGTCCAGCGCGCGACGCCAAAGATGGTAGAACGGGCGGACCAGCAGCGGCACGCGAACTTCGGCTAACTCCGTCTTCTGTAGCCTTTCCGCTTCGAGTCGCACCAGTTGATTTCGTCCCTCGCTCCTCACGGTCACGAGCCTCGTCTTGTCAAAAAAGACGTCTCAATTCGGCAAAATCGGATATCGTTATTACGCGTCCGTCAACCGATTCGATTTCTTCCTGCTCGTACACCCAGGTCTGCGGATGCGGGATATAGACTGCACGCAATCCTACCTTTAGCGCTGGGTTGATGTCCGATCGCGGGCTATTACCGATCATAACCGTTCGATCTACGGGAAGCTCAAGGCGAGCGAGCAATTCGCGATATGTGTTGGGATCTTTTTCCCATGCTATTTCGACGTGGGAAAAGAACGCACCAAGCCCGCTAGCTTTAAGCTTATTCATCTGCTCGTCGGCTTGACCTTTGGTGAAAAGCACTAGGCGATTGCGCGAACTTAGCTCAGCGAGGGTTTCTCTTACTCCAGGACGAACCTCGCAGTGACGGTTGAGCAAGCGCTGTTCGATCCGTTTTACCTCAGCGTAAAGCGTCTCGAGGGTGCGGTGGTCGAAGCCCAAAGTTTCAACCGTGGCACGCAGCGCAAGTCCGTAGGGACGGCGACCGTATCCGTAGCGTTTGATCACATCGAGCTCGCGCTGGCGCACCAACCCGCGCAGTTTATCCTCCTCGAGCGCGCAGCCTGCCTTGCGCAGCACCGCAATGAACTCGTCTTCCGCCTCTAGAAAATGGATGTTCGACTCCCATAGCGTGTCGTCCGCGTCGAAAATCAGGTTGTGCAGGGCCATAAATCTACCACAGCTAAGCTGAGCACACGGCCGGCTTTGCAGGGCGATTTAATATCTCCGGAGACTCGCGGCTGTGGCTCACCAAAGCCGCGAGCGAACCAACGCCGGTGCGCTGAGCACCTTTTCACATCCAGTAATTTCAATCGCTGGGGCGCGAATGCTCACAACTTATAACCCAGACGGCGCAGCAAAGCCTTTCTTTGTTGTTGTTCGTCCTCGCCCTCCACACCCTTGGGCGAAGCTCCGTCAATAACGCCCACAATTCCGCGCCCTTCGCCGTCACCCGCTACGATTACTTGTAATGGATTAGCCGTCGCGCAATATATCGTACAGACTTCCGGCACCGCTTTGATCTGGTTCAACACGTTTACGGGAAACGCGTTGCCCAACATCACAACGAACACATGGCCGGCGCCTATCGCCTTGGCGGCATCCACTGCAAGATTCTCAAGTTCGCGGTCGGTTCCGCTTCTTCGAATCAAGCACGGACCGGAAGCCTCACAGAAAGCTAAGCCAAATTTGATGCCGGGGACGGCCTGAACCAAGGCTTCGTGGATGTCTTCGACCGTCTTTATAAAGTGGCTTTGGCCAATAATAACGTTCACCTCGGTAGGCTTTTGTATCCTCACCGATTTAAGCTCAAGCATGCTCGACCCCACACCGGTACGGTTTACTTTCGACTCGATGATATGACAAAGCCAAAGACAAGCAAAAGGCGGCCTGTTAGTTTGCGCGCCTAAAACCTTTCGCCATGATGAAAACTTGATCATTGGCAATGAGCGGTTTCAGAGACCGAACAAAAGGTCCCGAAGCTCGGCCGGCCGAGCAAACCATCTCGAAAACTCGGCCGGCATATTTTTACCGCCTCTCGCCGCGCGATCAGAAGCGATACCTGGCTAGCGAGCAGGTGACCAAATTACCCTTCGCTCCGAACAGCGAGGTACGGATTAAAGCAAGGGCGGTGCGAGAAGCGCTCGAAAGCGAAAATACTTTTCGTGCCGCACGGGCCTGCCAGGCGCTGGTCGACGAGCTATGTCGGTCGTTCAATGTACCGTCTATTGTCGTCGAAGTGAGGGGCGTTCGTCCGCATAACCGCCGGGGCGAGCTGCACGGTTTGTTCTACTCATCATCGCAAGGTGGTAAGGGCCGAATAATCCTGTGGTCGCGGACAGCCAGACGCAATGACTTTGTAAAACCGAAAACCTTTTTTCGCACGCTAATCCACGAATTCGTTCATCATCTCGACTACTCTCTGCTTAAGCTTGGAGCTTCCTTTCATACAGAGGGCTTTTATAAACGTGAATCGTTTTTAGTGCGCGCGCTCTGGCCACCGGATGGAGACCTCAGTCACGCCAAAGCGCGCACCCGAACTGTTAGCACGTAGATTTAGTAACCCATTTACGAGCAAGAGAAGTCATAAAGGCGGTAGAGTTTCCTGCGAATAGAGAGCTTTTGCGGCAATGCAAGTTTAAACTGGAGGGATCGCGGCGGATTTGCGCGGTCAATAATGGAAGCGAACTGCCAACAATGGCACCGAGCCGCTTTGGCGTTTAAGCCGCTTTAAGTCGTGGAAATTTTGGAAGGCTCTGGAGCAGCTTTTTAAAGGTACGCGGTCATTCGGCGCCGCCTGAGCTCTTCGACCACCTTGCGAACTTGCTCGGAATGGGAGCGGGAAGCGATTAAGATAGCGTCATCCGTGTCCACGGCCACCAGGTCTTTGACCCCGAGTAGCACCATCAGCCGTTTCGACCCAAACGCCAATACTCGATTACTGGCAAGGCTCAACACGTTGCCAGACAATGAATTTCCGTTTTTTGCGCTGGTGGCCTTCCATAATCCGTCCCAACTGCCGATGTCGTGCCATTGAAAGCGAGCAGGCACCGCCAGCAAGTTTGTGCTCTTCTCGAGAATTTCGTAGTCGAAGGAAGCAAAGCGAAGTCTTGCGAACAGCCGCGCCGTTTCATCTTTCGAGACCGCGTCTATTTTCGTGACCGCGCCGTACAATCGCGGGCAATGCTGCCTAAGCGCGCTCCACAAAGTTTCGGTATGCATAACGAAGATACCTGCGTTCCATAGGAAGTTGCCCGACCGTACCATCCGCCGCGCCATGGCAGCCTTCGGTTTCTCGACGAATCGACGCACGGCAAAACCGGCGCCGACAGTGTCGCCCACCTCGAGATAGCCGTATCCGACCTCTGGTCGAGTCGGTACCACCCCGATCAATACAATCGCGGGGTTTGTCGCCGCCAACGCAAGCGCTCTGCTTATCGTTCGGCGAAATGCGCTCGCCGGACTGACGTAGTGGTCAGCCGGCGACACGACCACCAGATGTTCGCCTAACCTCTCGGCGATCAAACGACATCCGTATGCCACGGCCACCGCCGTCCCACGCGCGCTCGGCTCAAGCAGTAAATTCGACGCGGGTATCAGGCCTTTGAGCTCGCGAGCGAAAAGCGTTTTGAAAGCCGTCGGCGCGATTACGAAGATCCGCTCTCGCCCAATTATGGGCTCAAGTCGTTCGACCGTATCAGCAAGCAGGCTATTGGTGCCGTTCAGTCTGAAAAGCGGCTTGGGACGATGCGCTCGACTGAGCGGCCAAAACCTCGTTCCTTGGCCGCCAGCGACTATTAAAGCGGCCCTAACTGGAGCGCCCGCGTTGGTTTTGCGGCCAGGCACGACTAGATGACACCCAGCTCTTTGAGTTTGTCCTCGAACTGTGCCCGAATAGAAGCGAGGCTTTCAGGATCTCGTCCCTCGAAACGCATCACCAGGGCAGGTTGTGTATTTGAAGCTCGCAGAAGGCCCCATCCATTGTCAAAATTCACCCGCACACCATCGATGTCTATCACCTCATGACGGGCGCGGAAAAATTCCGCCACCTCCTGCACCACTTGAAACTTTTGCTCGTCGGGGCAATCGACGCGTATTTCGGGCGTGACACACGCAGTCGGCAGGTCGGAAAGCAGCGATGCGATACCTTTTCCCTCGCGACTTATTATTTCCAGCAGACGAAAGGAGGCGTATATGGCGTCGTCGAATCCGTAATAGCGATCAGCAAAAAACATATGGCCGCTCATCTCGCCCGCCAGCGCCGCGCCTTCTTCTTTGAGCTTGCTCTTGATCAACGAATGGCCGGTCTTCCACATTATGGCCCGACCTCCGTTGCGTTCGATATCGTCGTACATGCGCTTGGAGCATTTGACGTCGCCGATCACGGTTGCGCCGCGGCGCTCCTTCAGGATCCCCCGAGAAAACAACACGATGAGCTCATCTCCCCATACGATTCGCCCGCGCTCGTCGACCGCTCCCAGCCGGTCAGCGTCGCCGTCATAAGCGATTCCGACGCACGCCCTGGAGCTTATCACTGCGTTCACCAAGTCCTGCATGTACGCTTCTACCGTTGGATCGGGATGATGGTTGGGAAAACGCCCGTCCATATCGAGAAACAAGCCTACCAGGTCAATTCCCATCTCCCGCATCAGAGGAGCAGCCACCGCTCCTCCACATCCATTGCCCGCGTCAAGGACCACCCTTAGGCCGGGTTTAAGTCTAAAGCTCTGCAAAATGAACTCTCGGTACTCGGGCACGACGCTTTTTTCGGTGAGGCTTCCCTCTGTCGCGCTCTTGACGAAAGCCCGTTCCTCGATGATACGGCGCAATTGCTGAATCTGCTCGCCGTACAAAGTGGCGTGGCCGATTCCCAGCTTAAAGCCGTTATACTCAGGCGGGTTGTGGCTGCCGGTTATCATCACTCCCCCATCCATTCCCCAGCGCGCCACCGCAAAGTACAAAAGGGGCGTGGGCACTACTCCAGTATCGATGACGTCCACGCCGCTTTCGAGCAATCCCTGCAAAAAAAGCTCCCGCAATCGGGCGGAAGTGAGACGACAATCGCGACCCAAAACGATTCGTCTGCCTCCGGCCTCTACCAGAGCGGTGGCATAAGCGCGCCCTAGGTCGATCACGAAGGCGTCATCGAAGTCCCGTTCGACAATGCCTCGAATGTCGTATTCGCGAAACACCTGTGGATTCATCGGTACGCCTCTGCTCTCTTACTTTAGGACGCAGCGTATGCCGGCTTGATTAATCCTAGCCACAAACGGCAAAGATTGCCACTTGATCGCTTTTCCGCAATGGCAGCCTTGGATGCCATTTGTTTGATAGTATGGCGTTCGTCTCGTAGCAAACTCATTTACAGCTTGTCGAAACCAAAAATACAGTGCGTTGATGGCAGTTGCGATGAGCCGTGGATTACGCTTTGGCAGGCCGCTTATGGTTATACCGTCCTTTATTGGTAACTTGAGGACAGCATAGCCTGATGATGTGTGCTTAAGGAGTTACCCATGGAGGATCAAGTAGCGCTGGTCACGGGAGCTGGCCGAGGAATCGGTCGAGCAATCGCGCTCGAGCTTGCGCGGCGGGGTTTTAACCTTTGCCTGGCGGCTAGAAGCCGCGAACAGCTCGAAGAAACCCGCAGACTCTCGGGCCTGCCACCTCAACGCTCACTGATCGTTTTGGTCGACTTGACCACGAGCGATGGGCCTGAAATGTTGCTGCGAGCAACGCTAGACCATTTCGGACGCCTCGACCTGTTGGTGAACAACGCAGGCTGGGCACCACCGCGCAAGCCGATCGTTCGTTGCAGCCTGGAGGAGATAGATGCGATGGTCGCGCTCAATCTGCGGGCGCCGATCGTTCTCACCAAGCTAGCGGCTAAAGAGATGATGGCGCGAAGCGGAGGGACTATCGTAAACATCGCCTCGACAGCCGGCAAGCTAACCCCCCATGGCGAAGCGGTCTACGCCGCAACTAAGGCGGGACTTCTGGCTTTCACGCGGGCATGCTTTGCCGAGCTCCGGCATAGCGGCATTAAAATCGGCGCTGTTGTGCCGGGCCTAGTCGACACTTCTTTTGTTCCCGCTAACAAGGCGCTTGACCGCGCCAGGATGCTGTCGGCCGAGGACGTGGCCTCTGCAGTAATCCAAATCCAAAGTGCCCCGCCTTCGGTTTGCCCCCTGGAAATTTGGCTCGAGCCTCAGTACGACCCAATGAGGACCAACTCTCAGCGCTAGCGGGAAGAGCAATATGAGCCGCGCTTTGGTGTCAGCTGTGAGCTCTCCGCGTTCGCGGCATTTTCTTTTAACAGTTGCAGTGACTCTGCTCATGGCCATCTTTCTAAGCGCGGTATTCTCACCATTAGTGCGCGTCGCGCTTGAAGTCGTGGAGATCGAGCAACCTTTATCGCGGGTTTTCGACCGAGTTTTGATGCTTACCTCGGTGGCAGGGCTTCTTCTGAAAAGTTCCCGTGTCCAGTTTGCGCAGCGAATAAAACGGAATCTGGGGCAGCCGTTAGAAAACCTCGACACGATCCTTCGTGGCTTTATCGCGGGTTTGTCAGGAGTAGCGCTTCTTTGGATTCTCGCTTTCGCGTTATGCGGCGGGGCGACCGGCAGCGCCGAAGCAGCAAACAAAAGCCTAATCTTAATTCAGCCTTTTCTGAAAGCGATATCGAGCGCGATTGCCGTCGCCTTCATAGAGGAGTCTTTCTTTAGGGCTTTTCTTCTGGATGGGGCGCAGGAGGAGCTCGGGGCGATACCTGCTTTGCTACTTACGAGCGCGGTATACGCCGCGGTTCATTTTTTGAGAAGCAAAAGTGGTTCAGCTACATCGAGCTTTTGGTCGAGCGGATTCCTGGTGCCGATCTCGGCGGCGCGCTCTTTGCTTACGTTGAAAGTAATACCCGGGTTTATCGGGTTGATGCTTCTGGGTTTGCTTTTAGGCCGTGCCTTCCAACTAACGGGCTCCGCTCACCTATCCGTTGGGTTGCACGCGGGCGTCGTTTTCGGAGCGAAGTTCTGGCGGGCAGCTTACCCAACTTCCGACACCTGCCGACAAAGATGGCTACTCGGCTACGGCTGGCCGTCCTTGATAAGTGGTTTTGCCGCCTGGGTGCTGATAGCTGCGATGCTTGCGATAGTCGAACGGTTCACGCCATCTAGCCGTCGCCCAGAAGACAACGCTGCGGCTTGTGGTGCGGCTCAGTCGTCGTAAATTTTCGGCGCGCCTGGAGGGCGCGTGCGGTAGCGGCGATGGGTCCACAGGAACTGTTCGGGGTAGCGGCGTACGATTTCCTCGACTGCGCGCACGAAGCGGGCTGTGTTGGCCACGACGTCCGCTTCAGGGTCGGCGGTTCGTTGGATGGGGATTTCGCGCAGGATGACGATTCGATGGTTGCGCGGATTAGGTTCCCTTACGATAAACACCGGCACGACGGGAGCCCCAGTTAAGGCTACGATTCGGGCCAAGCCGCTGGTGGTGGCCGCAAGCTCGTTGAAGAAGGGCACGAAGACCGCCTCGCGCCGTTTAGCGTTTTGGTCGAACGGGATGCCTACGAGCTTTCCACAGCGCAGCGCTTTGAGCACCGCTCGGGCCGCTGAGTATTTGCGATAAAGTGTCACGCCCAAGCGCGTGCGCACGTAGGTAGCAAGAGCCTCGCCGGCGCGAAAACGCTGGGTGTGATGGACCAGCCCTATCTCGTAGCCATGCAGCGCGTGAGCAGCAGGCAATAGCTCGAAGTTGCCGAAATGAGCAGATAACACCACGATGCCTCGCCCGGGATAACGCGCAGCCAACTCCTGCCAGTACTCGAGATTCTCATAGCGCACGCGACGCAGAATTCGACGCGGAAAAAAGCCTGCTAGGCGAATATACTCGGCTGCGCTCCGCCCCAAGTTAACGTAAGAGGCACGCAAGATACGTTTGCGTTCGGCGGACGTCGCCTCTGGAAACGCGATCGACAAGTTTTTAAGCCCAATTCTCACGTGTCTGCGATCCAAAAGATAGGCGACGTATCCACCTATCGTACCCAGGGCGAATAAAATCACATCCGGGATCAAACTCAAGGCATGAAGCGTTGCTACCATCAGCGCGAACAGAAGCTTGTCACGCCCGCCTAACCCAAGCTCTTGCGCCACGCGCCGCCAATGGGCAAAAAACCTGGACGGGGCTTTCCCTGGTCCAGCATTTGCTGCTGCCTCTGGGCCACGCTCGAACTCCTTTAAACCAAGACCCGAGTAAAAACCGTTTTTCTCTGCTGAAGCGTTTTCCGCTACCGCCATCACACACAACCTCGTCCCGAGCGGGCTTCCCCTTGAAGCAACTCTGCGAGCGTTAAACTAGACTCGTCAACTCGCAGAACGGCCGTTCAGCTCCGCCACTTTTTGATGAACTTTCTAGACAGGCTCTAAATAATTGTCCCAGAACGATACCTCTTTCTTGCCTCTATCAAACTTAAGGCCAAACGCTGCTTTAGTTTGGTACTTCGGCGCAAGGGCCGCAAGAGCTTTTGAAATCGCAAGCTCCTATGCCGGGCTTAAAGTGGTGCAGGTTCAAACCTTTTTAAGTTCGGTTTCAATCGTATCGCCAAATATTCGCCGTAAGGCGTTATAAAGCACCACAAGCTCGCCTAACCTCAACGATTTTCGGTACTTTTCCCTTTTCTGGCTTGTAAGTCCGGCTTTTTGCGCGTTTGCTTCACCCAAACGTCGCACAAGGATCGGCGATTGTTACCTACGGTGCTACCGGCGCAGATACAGACATCAGGTCGCGCACTATTTTAAAGCGGGAGTTTGTCGACTGTGGCAGGAAGGAAGTGAAACTCTGCTTTCTAACTTCCGGTTGGCACCGAATTTGCCCGTGCTCTAATCACGTTACTTGACAGCACTTGCAGTGCGCACCGCGACTGAAGAATTTGCGGATAAGCGAAGTCAAACATTCAAGACAATGAAAAGACACGAGGGGACAATAATTCATGCTATCTTCCAATGAAGCTAACACCAAAGTTGGCGTGGTTTATCGAGTGGTCTGCGATAATCCTGGATGCAACCATACGTTCGAACTACACATTGGTCCGGAAAACTCCCGAGTGCTGGGCCAAACGATAGCGTGCCCGCGATGCGGGCGGGGAGGCGGGTCGCTAAAGCCACAGGGCAAAATTCGAGACAAATATTTTTCCGCCAAGCTTGTTTTCAGAGGCCCTGCAACCGATTTCGCTCCCTCTGACGATGAGCTAAATTTTTACCCCAGCTCTTAGAAGTCCGGGCTCGCGAGCCTATACAGGACGCAAGCCGACTGCACCGGCGGCGCTTACATCGATGCGCGAAAGCTAACTTAGCCGCCTTCAGGTCGAGTAGTCCTTTTGCAATTAAGATTCAGCTGCTCTGGGCTTGCGTCGACTCCTGAGCTACGTTATCCCGAAGCGCACGTACGCTGGGCCGCTCGAACACTCGTTTTGCCCAGGCCTCGACATTGGGGCGATTTGCGCCGATATCTATGTCGAGTGACTCGAGCACCAACAGCCGAGGAATAAAGGAGATGTCAGCCACTGAAAACTCGTCCGCTAGAAAATCTCGTCCGTGCAGTTGGCGATTCAGGTAATCTAACACGCGTTCGGCAGCCTGCCGCAGGCGTTGCACTCGGTTGGCGTCGCGCTCATTTTCGGGCTTTCCCATCTCGGCAATTAACTGGTCTACTTGAGGCGTAAACGAGGTGTCGGCGAGGTCCTCGAACATGCGCGCCACCGCCCGCTTCGCGCTTAGCTCCACCTTCGGCAACAGTGGCGGACTCGGATACTCGTCATCAAGGTACTCGTTGATAATCGTAGAGTCGTAGATCACCGCATCTTCGTCGATCAACACCGGCACCCGTCCGTAAGGGTTTAGGCGTAAGAATTCAGGCCGCCGGGTCTCTCCAGCCGCGATGTCTACTAAAATCAGATCATAGCTCAAGCCCTTTTCGGCCAGCGCGATTCTGACCTTTTGACCGTATGGGCAATTGACGGAATCGTACAGTTTAATCATTTTGAAAGGTCCCTCATGCCGGGACGACCTCCAGCTTCAGGGTAGCCTCAACTTCGGGATCCAATCTAACCGGCACCACAGCCTCTCCGAGCTGTTTAATCGGCTCTGGCAGTATTATCTTCCGTCGATCAACTTCGATGCCTCGCTCGCGAAGGGCTCGTTCGATGTCGATATTCGTTACCGAGCCAAAAAGCTTGCCTTCCTCGCCAGCGCGCGCTTTTATAACCAGCGGAGAAGATTCGATCTGCTCCTTATACCTGAGTGCCAGTTGCTTTTTGGCCTCGCGACGACGCAAGGCTAGCCGTCGCTCATGTTCGAAAGCGCGCAAGTTTCGCTGATTTGCCTCTACCGCAAGTCCCCGCGGAAGTAAAAAGTTACGCGCGTAGCCATCCTTTACCTTGACTACGTCGCCAGGACGCCCAAGCTTGGGCACATCTTCTCGCAGTATCACTTCCATCGCACCACCCTGCCTCGCGACTTGTTGAGCCTCCGTTCAGGTCATCGAAAAGCTCACTTAAAGCGCCCGCATCCTAACTCGCAATAAAACTTCGGCTTAGATGCCAAGCCTGGTGAAGGGCAGGAGCGCAAGAATTCGCGCCCGTTTGATAGCCCGAGCAAGTTGACGTTGATGCTTTGCGCAATTGCCGGAGGTGCGGCTGGGAACAATCTTAGCTCCTTCGGTAATAAAATTCTCCAATGTTCGCACGTCCTTGTAGTCGACACGAAGCGACTTATCTGCGCAAAATCGGCAAACCTTACGCCTGAAACCAGGCCGCCGACGCACCCCAAAACGCTCTCCCGGGCGAGCCTCGACGCCCGCTCGTTCGCTTTCTCGCGCCGGGCCACTGCCGGTGTCGACCGTTTCTTTTTCCTCAACGTTCGAACTTTCTTCTGGGTTCACCATATGCCGAAAATCTCAAGCCATCCTCATCTCGTCAAGATAATCAAGAGTCCGCGCCACGCCTAACCTTGGTTCTGCGCGGAACCATCACCAGAAGCTACATCGTTATGTCTCTGACCGCCCACATTATCGCCTGTCGGGCAAATTTCATCAGCAACAACGCATAGTTTTGTTTCGGCCAAACCTAATCGGCTTGCACGCCGGATTGGTCTGAGCCTGCCAATGATGTTCAACCGATTTCCGCTGTCCTCGACTTTGTAACTTAGTTCTCGGCCTTTCTCGCCTAGTACGAGGACTTCCATTTCGAAGACATCTTTCCCCTCACCACAGCTCACCCACATCCGAAGTAGCGAGGACCCGTCCGGTGCCGTCCGCCGCTCGGTCTTGCGCACAACACAGCCAAAAAGCTCAACCCTGTTCCAACTCGCCTTGTTCACTAGCCTCCGCTGACGACTGTTGCTCAGTCGGCGGGACTGCACCTGAGGCAACCCCTTGCGACACCCCAGTGTCGACTACTTCAGAGGTACCCTTCGTCCGAGCCTCCTGCTTGAGCTTTTCAACGTCGGGATTTCCGTCGAGCAGAACCGACAGATAGCGAAGTACCGCCTCGTTGAGCCTGAGCATTCGCTCTATTTCGGCTATCAACGAGCCGGGAGCAAGGTAATCGAGCCGAAAGTAATGGCCACGCTGTTCATGCCGAATCTTGTAGGCAAGCTCTCTGATACCCCAATCTTCGACGCTCAAAATTTGTCCACCGTTGGCCGATAGCACATTCTCCAAGCGCTGGAAAATGTCTTTGACTTGACCTTCAGAAAGGTCTTGGCGGACTACAACAACAGTTTCATAACGCCTCACGCTCGAACTATTGCTCCTCATGCCTCAATAAAGCGAGCAGGCCTCGCCGGCCACAAACGACAGGCCTTTTAAGACTAACAGTTTCGCTCAAATGCCAAAAGGCGTTAGCAGAATTTCGTGGCGAGTCAACATGCATCACGCCTTGGCGAAGTTAAAGGTTAGATGAGTAAACGGGCTATGCTGAGATAGCGCCCTTATTGACACACATTGCCCGTCCGTTAAAAGGGCGCTACCCTGTGCCGTGCCCAGCAAAAGCTGGACACCCTTCTTGCTACACGCTGTGCGGCCGATTACTCCGTACCAGCTCTGACCATTTACAGTAATCAGAGCCATTGTGCGGGCCATGGCTTACTCGGGTACCCTTTTTGAAGCTAGGCGTCGCAAACCATCGAAAAGGTCAAAGTCTGCCTGAGAATAAGCCAAGCCCCGCCCCGCTCACACTCCTATACACTAAAAGATGAACCGCATCCGCAAGTCCTGCTGGCCCGCGGATTGTCGAATTTGAAACCCGCACCGTAAAGGCCCTCGACAAAGTCCAGAGTGACGCCAGCCAAATACGGTAGCGAAACCTCGTCTACCAAAACGTCCAAACCGTCGTACTGAACGACCGTGTCGGTCGGATTTCGCTGCTCATCAAAGCTCAGCGAGTACTGAAAGCCTGAACATCCTCCTCCCACGACCGACACCCGAAGCGCGGTTTGCGGACTACGACCTTCTTTCTCGCGCATCCGCTTAGCCATTTCTAGAGCTTTCGGCGTAAGCCTAACCACCGGGCTCTCGGAACCAGAAGTTGTTTCGGGCGCGTGACGAGACTCGTGAACTTGCTCATTCATACGTTGTTAAGGCCTCCGCCTAATGTTCCGCCAAAAGATCAATCGGCTATACTCCAGAATAGTCAGCGTTATTCTTACCGGTCAAGGCAATGTTGTTGACTGAAGCGGGCTCTCTCGCCGGTCGAGACCCAGCTAATTGACCCCGCGCAACTATAGTTGCGCGAAAAGTGCGCTCCTAATAGTTGGCGCGCAATGAGTGGGCGATTTAAGCCTCCCCAACAATGGCTGACCTTAGGCAGGAAATAGCATCGAGCGCTTTTGCCGAAGGCTTTATACTCTGCGGCTTCGCGTCGCTAAGGGCTCTAGCTGAACGACGAGCATTTTACGAGAGTTGGCTTGGGCAAGGCTGCCATGGCGAGATGGCCTATCTTGCACGCGACCCGGAACGCAGACTTGACCCTCGGTTGCTGGACCCGCGCCTTCGCTCCGTAATAAGCCTTGCTTACCCTTACCAGCCTCCGCGCCTTCCGCCGATAGATTGGCGCCAAGAACTGCGCGGAAGGATCGCCGCATATGCTCTGGGCCCGGACTACCACCTTTACGTCGCCGAAAAAATGCGTGCTGTCGTTGGTACACTGCTTCGGTTGCGACCATCAGCAGTGTTCCGCTTGTACGTCGACACCGGGCCAGTGCTGGAGCGTGAGTGGGCGCTACGGGCCGGAATTGGTTGGATCGGCAAAAACACAAACCTGCTCAATCGTAGTCACGGCTCCTACTTCTTTTTGGGCGAAATTTTCACCGACGTCGATTTCGGCGACGACCTTCCACCGTACCGCAATTATTGCGGCAGATGCGAGCGCTGCTTAAACCTTTGCCCCACCGGCGCTTTGAGAAGCGGCTACGTCATGGACGCGCGCCTGTGCATCTCTTATCTCACGATTGAACTGCGCGGACCGAACCCCCGAGAACTACGAAGTAAATTGGGCAACTGGATTTTCGGTTGCGACGTTTGCCAGGAAGTATGCCCGTGGAACAAGGTTTCAAAACGAGCTGTCGAGACGGCTTGGGAGCTGATGCCCTTCCTGCCGGACCTGCTCAGGCTGGATGAAGGCGAGTTTAGCAGGCGTTTTTCGCGCACAGCTCTCAAGCGAGCCAAGCGCAGGGGATTGCTGCGCAATGTTGCCGTCGCGCTGGGCAACTCTCAAAATCCGCGCGCGATTCCTGCTCTAACTAGTTGTCTTGAGCAAGAAAAAGACGCCTTGATACGTGCCCACGCCGCATGGGCGCTCGGCCGTATCGGCGGCGCGCAAGCCAGAGAAGCTTTGATACGAGCGCTAGCGCGAGAACCGGACAAAACCGTGCGACAGGAAATAGTCCTTGCTCTGGAAGAAAGTGGCAGCTGTCAGGCAAACCCGATATAGATGTTAGTGTGACGTCACGCGGTCGCTGGGGGGTGAACGATAAAAAATGATGGAACCGAATCCGGCAGCTTTCTACAGAGCCAGCGAAAAAACGGTGGCCGACGAGGCTTTGCGGCGTAAACTCGAGGCCGCTACCGGACGCCACCTCGAACACGTCGCGCAGATGGCTGCGGCCTTTCCACCATATTACCAAGAGAAAGCCGAGGCGCGGCGCGTAAAAGCTGAAGCGATCAACCGATTGCCCGATCTTTTAGCCGAATTCAAAAGGAACTTTGAGGCTAAAGGCGGCCGTTTATTTTTTGCCCGCGATGCGGCGCAGGCACGAAATTACATCGTCGAGTTGGCCCGCGCAAAAAAAGCAAAACTGGTCGTCAAGGGCAAGTCGATGGCCACCGAGGAAATAGAGCTCAACGATGCTCTGCTCAAAGATGGCGTCGAGGTATTGGAAACCGACCTGGGCGAGTACATCGTTCAGCTGCGAGGCGAACGACCTTCTCACATTATTACGCCGGCGATCCATCTGTCGAAAGAAGATATAGGGCGGCTTTTCCATGAAAAGCTACAAAGCCCCTACAGCGAAGACCCTGAGGCGCTGACCGCCACGGCCCGCCAGCACCTGCGCGCCAAGTTCTTTGCTGCCGACATGGGAATCGTCGGCGTCAACTTTTTGATCGCCGAAACTGGCTCGCTCGTGCTGGTCGAAAACGAAGGCAACGGCCGGATGTCGACGACGTTGCCGGACGTAGTGGTTGCCGTCACCGGGATCGAAAAGGTGATTCCGCGCCTTGCCGACTTAAGCCATTTTCTTGAAGTACTGGCTCGCACCGCCACCGGTCAGAAGCTTACCGCCTACGTTAATTTCGTAAACGGCCCCCGTCGTCAGTACGAGCTTGACGGGCCGCGCGAACTTCACCTGGTGCTTTTGGACAACGGGCGAACGCGGATGCTAGCTGACCCCGTGTTGCGCGAGGCGCTCTATTGTTTGCGATGCGGCGCGTGTCTTAACGTTTGCCCCATTTACCGACGCGTCGGCGGGCACGCCTACGGGACGGTTTACCCGGGACCGATCGGCTCGATTATAAGCCCGGCCTTGGTTCATAACGGCCAGACGGCCCACCTAGCCTTCGCTTCCACACTCTGTGGAGCATGCAAAGACATCTGCCCGGTCAGTATCAACATTCCCCGCATCCTGCTACACCTTCGCTGGCTTGCAACGGAAGAGGGGCTACCGATTACATGGCCCGCCGGCCCAGCTCGGATTCGGGCTTCAGCTCGCCGCGCGGTCTGGCTTCTTTCGCGGCCCAAGCTTGCCAGGATGCTGAGCCGCCTGGCCGGCATGCTTCTGCGTCCGCTTGCGCATGACGGCTACTTGCGCTGGCTACCACCACCGTTTACAGCCTGGACGAAGTACCGCGACTTTCCGCTGCCCGGGAGCGGGCCGAACGGCGCTTCTCAGCGCCGAGCAAAGGAAACCACAGACCGTGCTGATTCGGAGGTGCGACTATGAGCGATTTCGAGACAGCGCTGGCTGAGATGCGCCAAGCGTTGTACAGAGCCCCTCGACCGCTCGAAGATGATCACGGCTCGCTCCAGGAAGCACCTTCGACCCTTTCGCCCCACACAACAGACACCGATCTGCCGACTCGCTTTGCTCGGGAGCTTGAAAGTCTGCGAGGCTCGGTTATCGATGTGCCCAACGCCGAACAAGCAGCCTTCGCGATAGCAGAGCTTGCCCGCAGCCTCGAGCTCAGATCGGTTGCGATCGGCGAAAGCCTGCGGATCGATCTGACCCAAATAGTGCAAAAGCTGCGCGAGTACGGGATCGACGTCTTCAGCGTTGCGCGGGTACCTGAGGAGCGGCGCGCAGAGCTGCGAGTTAAGCTTGCCGAATGCAGCGCCGGGCTGGTCGAGGCCGATTGCGCAGTCGCTGCAAGCGGTACACTCGTGTTCGTCCCCACGCCGGAGCGCCCGCGTTCGCTCTCGCTCGTGCCGCCAGTGAGCATTGTCTTACTCGAAGCCGACCGAATAGTGCCAGATCTCGCGGCGGTCGTTTCAGTTTTGGGGTCCGATGCGATGCGTGCCAACCCGGTCGCCTTCGTGACCGGCCCGAGCCGTACTGCCGATATCGAAAAAAGAATTGTGCTGGGTGCGCATGGACCAAAGGCATTATACGTTGTGATGGTCCGTTCGTTAGGGTAAAACCGCGCTTTGACAAGCGCACACCTCAGGCAGAGTTGGCGTAAACCAAACCGTCCACAGCTGCAGGACTTGGAAACGCAAGAGCTTTTCAGACGATAGCAACAGGAACCGTGACTTACCACAAAGAGCAATGAGCGCCGAAGTACAGCTATTTGCCGGATGCCTGGCCGAGGGATGCTTCCCGCACGTCGCGGAGGCGGCCACCGCCGTCATCAGTCGTCTAGGCGTAGTCGTACGTCCCATCCGCGACGCCTTTTGCTGCGGCCAGATGGCTTTCAACGAGGGTCTTCGAAGCGAAGCGCGCAAACTCGCCCATCGGCTGCTCCGAGTAGTCGAAAATTCAGACCTTCCAATCGTAATACCTTCGGGCTCCTGCACCGCTATGGTGCGCGTTTTTTACTCCGATCTTTTTGCGGACGACGCACAGATGCTCGAGCGGGTCGAGCGTCTTCGTGGCCGCGTGTACGAGTTTTCTGAATTCTTAGTTAAACACCTAAATGTAGCCGACCTGGATGCCCGCTTCGAGCGTCGCGTCGCCTACCATCCGTCATGCCATCTAGTCAGAGAACTGCGCGTCACCGACGCCCCTTTATCATTGCTCAAGGCGGTAAAAGGTTTGACTCTGTGTACTTTCGATAAAAGCGAGGAGTGCTGCGGCTTCGGTGGCCTATTCTCGGTTAAATTTCCACATATCTCTGCGGCGATGCTACAGGATAAAATTTTTCGCGTAAGAGCAAGCGGAGCCCAGGTGCTTACTTCGTGCGACCTAGGATGTTTGATGCACATCGGCGGAGGCCTTCACCGCCAGCGCGTACCGATCGAAACCCGCCATCTGGCGGAGATTCTCGCAACCCGCTAAAGTCTGATGACTGATCGCCGGGCTACGCGCACAAGGTTGACGCGCTCAAAGGCCAGCGATTAGCTTAACTTTTCCGCGCCCCATGCAAGCCTGCGTAATAGCTTCCTTCTACCTATGGGAGCGCCTAAACGCCGGGGCGGTCAACCGCGGAAGATAGACTTTGTTCAACCAAGGCTAAGCGCTCAATTCGCTTGGCGCGAAACAAGGCAAGCGGGCTCCACGAGAGTCCGCAAGAGGATTGGATAAGATAAAAGGCTGCGATGGCAGATAAAGCGGACGAAAAGAAAATCACGCCGCGAAGCCAGGACTTCGCCGCGTGGTACAACGAGGTCGTGTTGCGAGCGGAATTGGCCGATTACTCGCCAGTGCGAGGATGTATTGTCTTTCGGCCCCAGGGATTCGCTATCTGGGAAAACATCCAGGCCGAGCTTGATCGACGAATCAAGCGCACTGGCGCCCAAAACGCATATTTTCCGCTCTTCATCCCCGAAAGCTTCATTCGCAAGGAAGCCACCCATGTCGAGGGCTTCTCGCCTGAGCTGGCGGTCGTAACTCACGGCGGTGGCAAACAGCTCGAAGAGCCTTTGGTCGTACGCCCAACTTCCGAAACCATTATCAATTACATGTTTGCTCAGTGGATAAAATCCTATCGCGACTTGCCGCTTATGGTTAATCAGTGGTGTAACGTCGTGCGCTGGGAGATGCGCACGCGAGTATTTCTGCGCACCACTGAATTTTTATGGCAGGAAGGGCACACAGCTCACGCCACTCGCGAGGAAGCGGAGCAGGAAACGCTGGCGATCTTGGAACTTTATCGCGACTTTTGCGAAAGCTATCTGGCGATCCCGCTCGTCTGGGGACGCAAAAGCGCGGCAGAACGATTTGCCGGCGCAGTTGAAACTTACAGTATCGAAGGTCTGATGGGCGACGGCCGAGCGCTTCAATGTGGTACGTCCCATTTTTTGGGGCAAAACTTTGCTCGCGCGTTCGAAATCCGCTACTTGGACCAGAACAATCAGCTTCAATACGTCTGGCAGACAAGCTGGGGGGTATCGACTCGCTTGCTCGGCGCGCTCGTGATGGTGCACGGAGACGATCAGGGATTGCGCCTGCCGCCCACGGTCGCGCCGACTCAAGCAGTCATCGTCCCGATATGGCGCAAAGCCGAGGAACGGAAACCGGTGGTGGACGCCTGCCGTGAGGTTTACCAGAATCTCTGCCAGGTCGGGGTGCGCGTGCGAGTCGACGAACGCGAGGGCGTAACCCCGGGTTTTAAGTTCAACGAATGGGAGATGCGCGGGGTGCCGTTGCGAATCGAAATCGGACCACGCGACATCGCCGCGAAAGTAGCCACTTTGGTGCGACGCGACCAAACTGGTCCTCAGGGCAAGCTCGCAAGCCCGTTGGAGCGCCTGGCGCAAAGCGTTACCGAGCTGCTCGAAGATATCCAACAGAGCCTATACCGGCAGGCGAAGGCCGCAATGGATCAGGCGACGACCGAACCGCAAAGCTTCGAGGAGTTGCGCGCGCAGATGGAAGGCGAAGGCGGCGGAGGATTTGCCAACGTTTACTGGTGCGGTCAGCCGTCATGCGAAGAAAAAATACGCGAAGAAACCAAAGCGAGCTGTCGCGCGATACCGCTTAATCAAGACGTGCCACAAGGACCTTGTATTGTATGCGGCCAACCGGCACAAGAACGGGCTTTCTTTGCCAAAGCCTACTAGGTCGCAAACGCCGCCATCCAGAATGCTCGCAGCGATTATTCAAACGACTCAACCCTGCGGCTCGATAAGACTTACTTCCGCATCCCAAGAAATCGCAAACGTCCGATGCGGTAGCTCGTTGCGATTTTGGAGCGCAGGCAAACCTTTGCAAATAATCCAGGCGTCCGCCCGGAAAACCATTTGAAACGTCGACCTGGGGAGGCAACGCTAAAAAAGCCAAACGTAGGACTTTGCCCGCTCGCGGCTGGTGACAATCAGATACAACGTTAACGCGTGCGACAAGTGAAAATTCGCTAGAGTCTGAAGCTAAGCCGATTGTTTTTTGATGGACGACGCTCTGACCAGCAACCGCCGGAGAATCGAGACATTCGATTCTACCGCTAACTTACCCGGCTTTGACCAATCGCCGCGACCTCGCCCGCGCCAGGACTCAGGCTACGCGTGGGTGATAGCTGGGATTGGCTTCGTACTGCTGTCGGTGGGCTTCGGCGTTCTCTACACGTTCGGCGGTTTTCTCAAGCCGATGACCGAGGCGTTTGCGAGCAGCCGCAAGACCACCTCTGCTCTTTTTTCGACAACGGTGTGCATCACTTTTCTCCTCGGCCCGCTCACCGGCTACCTCACCGACACGTTTGGCACACGGGTGATGCTCGTCGCCGGAGCGTTGGCGATGGGGCTCGGTCTTGCGACGACGTCGCTTGTAAATCAGTTGTGGCTAGCCTATCTCACGTACGGTGTTGCGGTGGGTCTGGGTGTGGCATGTCTTTACGTTCCCACGCTCACTCTCATCAGCGGCTGGTTTGACAAATGGCGCGAAAGCGCCTTGGGTCTAGCCGTGGCAGGTATCGGCTGCGGCACGCTAATAATCGTTCCCGCCTCGGCGTCGCTCATCGACCGGTACGGGTGGCGTTCGGCTTATGTGATCATGGGTGTGGCAAGCTGCGCTGTAATCCTATTTTGCGCTGCGCTTGCGGTCCCACCTCCGATCCGCACGCGCCGCTCCCGAACCGATATTAGGTGGGCACTACGCGCCCCGATTTTCCGAAGGCTCTACTTGGGAAGCCTATTTTTCCAGATCGCGCAGTTCATTCCGTTCCCATACTTGGCGGATTTCGCGCGCCATCTTGGCGCCAGTTCGGTGGCCGCCGCAGGGCTTATCGGTGTAGTCGGAGCAGCAAGCTTTTTTGGGCGCTTTGCCTTCGCTGCCTTCGGCAACCGTTTCGGCGTAATCCGTCTCTACCAGGCAAGCGTTTTTGTTTTCGCCGCCAGTTACGGGCTGTGGCTGTTCGCGACAACATACCGGGAGCTCGTCGCGTTTGCACTTCTGATGGGCGCCAGTTATGGCGGCTTCGTGGCGCTTTCACCCGCGGTCGCGGCGCAAATCTTCGGCATCGAAGGGCTGGGAAGTATCCTGGGGGCATTCTACACCAGCGCGGCGTTAGGCGTAGCGATCGGACCACCGGTTGCCGGCTGGCTTATCGACCTAACAAATAGCTTCCGACCAGCGATCGGCTTTGCGCTGGCGATGGCGCTTTCCTCGCTGACCACCCTTGTTAGAATTTCGAAGTCGTCCGGCGAGATGGTGCGCGCGCCTACGTTGCAAAATAGTTGAGCTTCATCGCCGCGCGCACTTCCTCCATCGTTGCCTGCGCCACCAAGCGCCCCTTGCGGGTACCTTCGATTAGGATTTCGCGCACTTCGTTTGGCTTTGCGGCGAAGGCAGCGCGGCGCTCGCGAATCGGCGCAAGAAAGCGCTCGAGCGCCTGGTAGAGCCGCTCTTTTACCTCAACGTCGCCGACTTTGCCCTTGCGATAGCGTTCTTTAAGCTCTTCGACCTCGGCTTTGTTCGGGTTGAAAACGTCGTGGTAGGTAAAGACCGGATTTCCCTCGACGTGGCCGGGGTCAGTGGCGTGAATCCTAGTCGGGTCCGTGAACATCCCCATCACACGCTTGCGCAAAACTTCGGGCGGATCGCTCAGATAAATACAGTTATTGAGCGACTTCGACATTTTGGGCGAGCCGTCGGTCCCCGGAAGGCGCGCCACTTCGCCGAGCAACGCCTCGGGCTCAACCAACACCCGACCGTAGAGCGAGTTGAAACGACGCACGATTTCCCGTGTCTGCTCGATCATTGGAAGCTGATCTTCACCCACCGGCACTAGATCGGCCTTGAAAATGGCGATGTCGGCTGCCTGCGAGATGGGATAGGCCCAAAAACCGACCGGAACTCGCCGCCCGAACTGACGCTGCCTAATCTCTTCTTTTACCGTGGGATTGCGCTCGAGAGTCGCAACGGTGACCAAGTTCATGAAGTAGAAAGTCAGTTCGGCTAGCTCGGGCACCTTCGATTGCACCACAATCTTCGCCCGCTCGGGCTTAAGCCCAACGGCAAGATAATCGAGCGCAACCTCCATCACATTGTGGCCGAGCCGCTCTGGATGCTCGAAGTTGTCCGTCAGAGCTTGAAGGTCCGCAATAAGAATGTACGTGTCGTACTCGTCTTGCAGGCGAACGCGATTTTTAAGCGAGCCGACATAATGCCCCAAATGAAGTGGCCCCGTGGGCCTATCGCCAGTTAGAATTCGCTTGGTCTCCATCCCACTAGCACGTGATCCCGAAGAAATTATACGTTCGAATCTTTGAATAACTGCCTTAGAACCGCGAGATTTTCAACGTCCTCCTTCAAGTCCGGACCCTTGGGCGTCTCAAGACACATCGGCAAACCGGAAAAACGTGGGTCATTGAGCAGCCGAGCAAATGTATCGAGCCCAAGCTCGCCCTTACCGATATGCTCGTGACGGTCTACCCTGGAATTCAAGGGTTTTTTCGAGTCGTTGAGATGAAACGCGACAAGCCACTTAATGCCGACATAACGGTCTAGCTCGTCAAACGTTCGCTCGTAACCCTCAGGGGTCGTGATGTCGTAGCCGGCGGCATAGGCGTGCTCGGTGTCGAAGCAAATCCTTAGGCGCGAGTTCTCTGTAACCAGCTCGAATATGCGCGCCAATTGCTGGAACGTATAGCCAAGCGTAGTACCCTGACCTGCGGTGTTCTCGAGCGCTATCTTGACTGAATAGCCTGCGCAAGCCTTGTGAGCTTGATTGATCGAGTCGGCGATCGCTTTTAACCCTTCGTCTTCCCCCGCGCCGACATGGGCGCCCGGATGCGTAACGAGATAGGGCACGCCCAACTTCTCGCAACGTTCCAGTTCGTCGATAAATGCGGCGATCGACTTCTGCCGCAACGTCTTGTCCGGCGCGCCAAGGTTGAGCAGATACGAATCGTGAGCGATCACCATCTGTATTCCGGTCTCTTTCTGCTGCTTTTTGAACTCTTTGACTTCATCGTCCGAAAGCGGCTTGGCGTTCCATTGGCGTGCCGATTTGGTGAAGATTTGTACGCAGTCGCAACCCACCTCGCGCCCTCGAACCAGCGCCATATGCAGCCCGCCCGTGATCGGCATATGCGCGCCAAGCAAAGGTCTTCCCTTCTCTTTTGCCCTTCTCGCCATAGCGTTTAACCTTCGATGAGCCTCCCTTTACTGTAAAGGCAAAGTCGCACGCGCCAGACAGTACAATCCATCGCCTTAGGCGCCACAATATTTAAAAAGCCCGTAAAACGGCAAGCGCTTGCTTCGAAGTTCGCGCCGCGGGATATTCGTTTAAACGAGCGCGGTCGAAGGAAATGACGCTAAAGCGCAAGCACCTGGCATTATAACTTAGCGCGGCACGCGATTAAGTTGCGAATGGACGGAAAACGCATCAAAACGATCGGCCTTATAGTTAAACGCGGCGATCTGCGCGCGTTAAACGTAGCCAGCGAACTTAGCGGTTTCATTCGGGCCCGAGGGCTCACCGTTCTTAGCGAGCCGGATTTGGCCTCTTCGCTTCAAGCAACGCCGCTCAATCCTGCGGAGATAGCCCGCACAGCCGAACTAATCGTGGTTTTAGGCGGTGATGGAACCTTGCTTAGCGTGGCTCGACTGGTCGGGACACGCGAGACGCCGATCCTGGGAATAAATCTTGGAGGGCTCGGTTTTCTTACACAAGCACGCATCGAAGAGGCGCGCGAGTCGGTGGACAAGGTGCTTTCAGGGCATTTCGACGTGGACTTGCGGATGACGCTCGAGGCGACCGTCGAACACGTCGAAGACGGCCGTAGAACGCCGCGTGGCCAATGGCTTCCGGCGCTCAACGACGTCGTCGTCAACAAACGCATAATGGGAAGAATTCTCGAGCTACAGGTGTTAGCCGACGGCATGCCTTTTTGTTGCTACCGGGGCGACGGGCTTATCGTTGCTACGCCAACCGGTTCGACCGCGTACGCGTTGAGCGCCGGCGGGCCTATCGTGTTTCCCACGCTCGATGTGATAGTATTAGCCCCGATCTGCCCTCACACGTTGACCAATAGACCGGTGGTCCTGCCTGGCCGCTTCACGATCGAAATAGGTGTGATAAGCCGCGACCACGAAGCTTCGCTGACACTTGACGGATGCGAAGCCGCTCAACTTAAAGTGGGCGACGTTGTGCGCGTGCGCAAGGGCGAGGCGCACGTAGCGCTGGTCGCCTCGCCCCATTCGTACTTCGAGAGTTGGCGCGACAAGCTACGCTGGGGATAAGGCATAGTTAGAAGCGATGCTCGCTACGCTTCGGATTCGTCGGCTGGCGGTACTCGATGAGGCGACGATCGAGTTCGGCCCCGGACTCAACGTAATTTCCGGCGAAACCGGCGCGGGCAAGACGCTCGTGATGAACGCGTTGGCGCTTATCACGGGTGCCAGAGCGTCGGCGGAAATGGTCCGGCCCGACTCGCACGAGGCAGTAGTCGAAGCGCTGTTCGACCTCGAAGGCGTCAGGCTTGCCCCGGAGCTGGCACAAAGCCTCGAACTGGAGGACACACGCGAACTACTCATCCGGCGCGTAATCGCCGAAGGTGGCCGCTCGCGCGCTACAGTCAACGGGGCTCTGGCCACGATGCAGACCTTAGCTCGCCTTGGCGCAAACTTAATCCAAATCTTCGGCCAGCACGAACAGCATGAGCTTTTGCGTTCCGAAAGCCATCTGGCGATCCTCGACCGCTACGCCGAGCTTGCTGACGAGCTCGAGCACTACCGTGGACTGTACGAGCGCGCGCTCAAGCTTAAAGCGCAGTTAGAAAAAATCAGACAAGCTGCGCAGGAACGGTCAAAGCGACTTGAGCTTCTCCGCTTTCAACTAAGCGAGCTTTCGGCAGCAAATCTAACGCCCGATGAAGACCAAGAAATTGCCCAAAAGCGCGAGTTTTTGGCTAACGCGACGCGTCTTAACGCAGCCGCAAGCGACGTCGAGCATCTGCTGTATAGCGGCGAGAGCGCGGTGGTCGACGCGCTCGGCCGAGCCCAGGCGCGACTCAAAGAGGTGGCGGCACTCGACCCCGCACTGCGCGAGCCGCTGGCGCTGCTCGAGTCGGCCGAGGCATCCGTAAGCGAAGCTGCGCGCTGGCTGCGAACTTATGCTGAACGGGCCGAGGCCGATCCTGCCCAACTCGAAATGCTAGAGACGCGGCTTGAGCAACTGAACAGAATCAAGCGCAAGTATGGTGGAAGTATCGAGAGTGCCCTTGAGACGCTCGCGCAAGTCGAACGCGAGATAGCAGAGCTCGACGATAGCGAGCATATGGAAGCCTCGCTTGCCAGCGAGTATGAAGCCGTGCTGGCAAAGACGGCGCAAGCCGCAAAGGAGCTGAGCCAGCGCCGGCAAGCGGCGGCAACAGACCTTAAAGCGAAGGTAGAGAGCGAGCTCAAAACCCTGGGAATTCGCAATCCCGTTTTCGTGCCGCGCCTGTCCCGATTACCTGCGCACGCAACTAGCCTTAGCTGCGACGGATTGGGGCTCGGGCCCGAGGGCAGCGACGACGTCGAGTTCAATATCGCGTTCAACCTGGGGCAGCCGCCGATGCCGCTGGCGAAAGTAGCCTCAGGTGGGGAGCTGTCGCGCGTGATGCTTGCAATAAAGTGTCTAGAGGCACGACGGCGCTCGGTCGCAACCCTTATCTTTGACGAGGTGGATGCCGGAATCGGCGGCGCCGTGGCCGAGGTCGTGGGACTTAAACTTAAAAGTCTCGCGCGTTTCCATCAAATACTGTGCGTGACACATCTTGCCCAGATCGCTGCGTTCGCCGACAAGCATTTCGTCGTCGAAAAACGCGAGCGCCGTGGAACGACTATTAGCACGGTAAGCGAGCTCAAGGGGGCCGAGCGGGTCGAAGAGTTAGCGCGGATGATCGGGGGCAGACAGCGTTCGGAGCGAATCGTGCGGGCTGCTCAGGAGCTGCTCGAGCGGGCGCGCGCATAGATCAGGTGCAACATCTAGCCACCGCTGGCTTTTGCATAGATGCTTTGGTTGTTGGAAACCATAAGTTTGCCCAAGGCCAAGCGTTTTTCTGACAAACTCGCTCCGCATCCCTTAAAGCCGGCCGATATCCAGCAGGCACACGATTTGACAACGCAGCCGCGCTGGACTAATTAATAAACTGCATGACGGTGGGGCTGTAGCTCAGTTTGGGAGAGCGCCTGAATGGCATTCAGGAGGTCGGCGGTTCGATCCCGCTCAGCTCCACCAACAAAAGCAAGCCTTTTTCGTTTCACGAACATCGCTGACTAGGCGGCCTGTTCGTATTCTGTCCGCACTCCTCGAGAGAAGTGGGCGACCATCCGGAGTTGCCTTCGTGGTTCTACCGCAGGCCCGAACGGTCGCGATACCGTAGACGTTCCCACGCAACTTCCAATCATCATTGCTACCCGCACAGGGTGGCTACTTACTCCCCGATTGCCTCGTGATTCCAAGTTGTCTCAGTCAGCGTAAAACTCGGTATGAACCCTTGCGGAACATCTGGGAAGCTATTGAACTTTGCCTGGAAAAACGGGCGAGCCAAGGCTGGGAGCTTTCCCACGGCTATGGGATTGCTCAGATCTTCGTCGGTGCATTGAAAAGCTTCCGATAGCGGGCGGCACTTGAGACTCCGAGGAATGCGATCCATCAGTGGCAGGCGCAGGTCGCCACTGTCCTGCTAACCATACCCCTGCGCAAACCAAGCACCCCAAAAGCCAGTACAAGATCGTCACGGCTAATACCTTCTAGTTTGACGGGTTTAACGGGGCTGTTTGTGAGCAACATTTGCCGACCTTATTGCTGAGGCATGACAGGCGCAGAAATCTCTTAAGCACCGGGAGTTGATGTAGGGCAAGTTCGACCACCGCCGGGAAAAGTCCGTAATTGACGCCGCCTCGCCTTCCCATCGGTTTTTCAGCAGTGTCAGTTGGCGTTGGGACTTAACCCACTGGGCGTCGACATCGTGTTGCAGCGGGCAGATCACTGCTGGAAGCGTGACAACTTACCTTCACCTCAAAGAACACGCTATAGGATCTGAAGCTGGATTAAACCGCGGACGAGTCAGCGTGACACCGCGCGAATGGAGAGTGCCGGCTTCGTAAGACAATAGCCCGGCTCATCGGAACGACGGCACTCAAAACTAACCGCTAGGTAGTTGTCACGCCGTAAAATGGGTTGTAGGACGCAGCGACGATTCCCGTGAGATAGTCTGCTACAGCACTGGCAAAAACCCGACAAAGGCGAGCGCAAACGCGAGTATCGCCCTCAACGCCAGCCTTCTCGATTAGACGCTTGGCCGCCTCGGCACAGCCACACGACGATAGGCGCGGCCTGTTAACTGAGTGGTGCTTACCCGCTTTCAGCATAGGCGTTACGGCCTGAGTAGGGCTTGGAGCACCTGGTCCGAAGGCTTGAGGCTTATTTCACCTGTTCCCTTGTTGGGAACTTTGCTACACTGCGTTCGCTGCGGGTGACTGCGCGGAGGACGCTTAGGCGGTTCGTGGATTTGCTGAAGGGACGTAAAAGGGCAAAGGGCGGTGAAGAGGGCCTCAGACGCCTGGTTTTACGAAGTCCAGCGAGCGGGATGGCAGAACTCGGTGGAGGTGAAGTAGAGCTACGCGACCGCGAGCATCGTCAGCGCCGGCCGCGAGGTGTTCCACATCAAGGGGAAAGGTTACCCGTTAGTCATGGCAATCGATTACGTGCGCCAGGTCACGTTCATCAATGGGGTCTGAAGCCACGCGGAGTACGACAGGATTGACACAAGGACGGTTCAGTATGGAGATTAAACCGATTCGCAGCCACGCCGATCACCAGGTCGCGCTGCGCGAGATAGAACGGCTGCGTGGGGCTAAGGAAGGAACACCCGAAGGCGATCGCCTCGAGGTGCTGACGACACTGGTAAAAGCATACGAGGATAAGCATTTCCTGATAAACGCGCCGGACCCGATCGAGGCGATCAAGTTCCGGCTCGAGCAGCTGGGACTGGACCATCGGGCGCTTGTGGGCGTGATCGGTGGACGGAGCCGCGTTTACGAGGTGATGCATCGTAAGCGGCGTCTATCGCTCGAGATGATCCGCCGCCTCAACCAGCGTTTCGGGATTCCAGCCGAGGTGCTCATCCAGCCGATTCGGGTGCCACGTCGCCGTTGCCCCGCCTCCAAGCGCTCCTTCAACGACGCGAGCTGGTCACCGAAAGTTTGAAGGCTAGATCCCGGCAGGCAAATTGGCAGTTGTGCTAAATTCGCTGTGCTGAGCGGGGGAAAGGGACCTTGTCGAACGATAATCAACCGATAGCCGGAGGCGAGATTCTGTCAGGCGCGCAGTTCAACGAGCCGATGCGCGTCGTTACCGTTGCTCCGGTCAATTCAGACACCTGGGAGCTCGGGCTGGTCGGAATCCACACCAACATTTTCAGGAGCGTTCGGTTAAGCCGAGTTGAGATCGAGAGCCTTAAGGTTGAGCGTGGCGCAGTTTCCTACAGCGGCGATTGCGAACTGCTGCGCCTCGGGCTACAAGCCTACGCGCTCGGTATCGCCTACGAGTTCGATCCTTACTTCGGCCTCTCGCTCTCCCGCGTCGATCCTCTACCGCATCAGCTCGAGGCGGTCTATGACTACCTTCTGAAGCTTGCCCGTGTCCGGTTTCTGCTCGCTGACGATGCTGGGGCGGGTAAAACGATTATGGCTGGCCTTCTGCTGCGCGAGTTGAAACTGCGCGGTCTGGTTCAACGGACCTTGATCGTGTGTCCCGCCAACCTGACGTTCCAATGGCAACGTGAACTGCGTGAGAAATTCGATGAGCAGTTCATCGTGCTGAAGGGCGATGCGATCCGCGAGCAATACGGCATAAACCAGTGGCTGCAGAACCGGCAAGTCATCACATCGCTGGACTTGGCGAAGCGCGACACCATCCTGCCTGGCCTTAAACAGGTTCATTGGGACCTGGTGATCGTCGATGAGGCGCACCGGATGTCATGGTCGCCGCCGGCCCGAAAGACCGCCCGCTATGCTCTCGGCGAGCACCTTCGCGACCATTCCGACCACATCCTTCTGCTGACCGCCACGCCGCACAAGGGCGACCAGGAACACTTCCGCCGCTTCCTTCAGCTTCTCGATCAGGACGCCTACGCCGACGTGAAGTCGATCCGGCAAGCGATCGAGCAGCGCTCCGCGCCTTTCTATCTGCGCCGGACCAAGGAAGCGATGGTCTATTTTCCGGAACGGCAGCCAGACGGCTCATGGAAGGCACGCAAGCTCTTCACCAAGCGCGACACGCGGACGGCAGATTTTACGATCGACAACGAAGAGTTGCGTCTATACCGTGACCTTACGGCGTTCGTAAAGGAGCAGTCGCGCAAGGCGGCCGAAAAGGGCGACGACCCGCGCGCCCGCGCCGTGAGCTTCCTGATGGCGCTCTATCAGCGGCGGCTTGCGTCGAGCGCATACGCCGTGCGCCATTCTCTAGAGAACCGCGCCCGCCGCCTAATGGAAAACCTAAACCGCGCCCAGGAGATTGCGCTCACAGCTGCCCCCGAGCTTCCCACCGAGGAAGAGCTCGAGGAAATGGAAGAAGCGGAGCGCGAACGACTGGAAGGCGTTCTGGCGGCAATAACGGTCGCCCAGAATGCTGCTCAGGTCCGCGAGGAAGTCGCGAAGCTTCAAGCGCTTGCCGCTCAGGCGAAAAAACTGGAAGAGGCCGAGGGAGAAGCGAAACTCGCAAAGCTTCGCGCGGTGCTCCGCGAGCAGGGCTTCTTCGACCGAGCCGGCGAGCGCCTTCTGATTTTCACTGAATTCAAAGACACGCTGGATTATCTGGTCAATAAGCTCAGCAACTGGGGCTTCCGCGTGGGGGCCATCCACGGCGGGATGTCGATCGGCTCGCGCGACGAAAAGGGCTCCCGGCTTTACGTGGAGCAGCAATTCCGCGAAGGGGCGATCCAAATTCTGGTAGCGACGGAAGCGGCCGGCGAAGGCATCAACCTCCAGTGCTGCCACGTCATGTTCAATTACGACATTCCATGGAACCCGAACCGGCTCGAACAGCGGATGGGCCGCA
The DNA here is from genome assembly GCA_021324755.1 of Pseudomonadota bacterium. Classification (GTDB taxonomy): domain Bacteria; phylum Desulfobacterota; class Binatia; order Binatales; family Binataceae; genus JAJPIL01. Next base: position 37,026 of record JAJPIL010000006.1, on the reverse strand, counting down.
TCCATCGCTACGGCCAGCTTCACGATTGCCTGATCTTCAACTTCGTCGCGACCAACACCGTCGAAGGCCGGATTCTCGACAAGCTGCACCAGCGCTTGCAGGAGATCCGCAACGCGCTCGACGACGATGCGGTCTTCAACGTGGTCGGCGAAGTCTTGCCCGCCGCTCACATCGAGAAGGTGTTGCGGGACTACTATGCGGGAAACCTCGGCGACGAAGACCTGGAAGAGCGCTTGCTGAGCCCGGTCAGCGAAGAGCGATTCCGGGCGATCTGCCAGAACGCGCTCGAAGGTCTCGCGAGCAAGCAGCTCAACCTCGCGATGCTCGTCGAGAGGCGCGCCCGCGCTCAGGAACGCCGGGTCGTACCCGAGACAATAGCCCGCTTCATCGCACAGGCCGCGCCGCACGTGCCGTTCACGCTCAAGCCGGTGGCTGGCCTGCCGCATACTTTCGATCCGGCCACGACGCCGCTCGCCCTAAAGCGTTACGAGAGTAGCTCTGACTGGCGACTCGATCAGCTCTCCAACCGCTATCCGCGCTTCTCGACCGACAGGAAAGTCGCCGAGAAGAACAATCTGGAATGGGTAACCCCGGGTCATCCATTGTTCGAGGCGATCCGCCGATACATTGTCGACCGATCGCGCGAGTCGATGGTGCAGGGCGCCTGCTTCTACTCGCTCGACATTAGCGAGCCGGTGCGAATCGATTTCTATCGGGCGAAAGTCGTCGATGGGCTCGGGGACGTAATCCATGAGCGGATATTCGCCGTGGAGGTTTCTTCTGACGGCTCGGCCACACTTCGCGACCCAGCAGTGCTCGGAAATTTCGGCCCTGCGCCACCTCCCGACAAGCTTCCCAGCGTCGCGACGCTTCCGGAGCCGCGTGCATGGCTCAATGACAACGCGCTCGTCCCGTTTCTTGAAGAGGTCCGTGCGGAGCGCCTCGCCGAAGTCGAGCGAATCAGTAAGCACGTGGAAACGTCCTTGGCCGAGTTGATCTTCCGCGAAGACCAGCGAATCGGTCGGCTTCAGGAGGATGTCGAGCGCGGGGTCGAAGGAGCCGCGGGCAATTTGCGCCAGGCCGAGATGAGGCATGCAGAATTGATAGAGCGGCGCAACCGGCGCCGCGAAGAACTCGAACGGCAGCGCTCGCTGACGCTCCAGGGAGTCGAGCGTATGACTTCGGTTCTGGTCCTTCCGCATCCCGAGAGGGAGACACCCGAGGTTCGCAACCTTCGGCCCGATCCCGAGACCGAAGCGATAGCGATGCGCACGGCGATGGAGTACGAGCGATCACAAGGCCGTTCGGCCACCGACGTCCACGAAAAGGATCTCGGTTACGACATCACGAGCCTCGACCCCAACTCGGGCGAACTTCGGCTTATCGAGGTCAAGGGGCTTGCGGGCGACGACGGCGTCGTCGCGCTGACGCCGAACGAAAAGCGCACCGCCGAGGACCGCCGCGATTGCTACTGGCTTTACGTAGTAACGCGATGCAAACACCCGGACGGTCCGAAACTGCTGACCATCAAGGACCCGGCGCAACTTGAATGGAGCGAGGTCCGTAAGATCGACCACTACGCCTTGCGCGTGGAGGCACTGACAAATGGCAGAACCTAAAAGCCCAGCGTCTGTTGAAAACTCTACAACGAATCAGGCGGGCTCCGCACCCTCCTTGCCCAAGTTCTGGAAAGGACATGTCACCGGCTCGAACCGCGGAACGATCATAATCCGGCTCGAGCGCGAGGGCGGAACATATCGGGGCGACGCCATATTTCACGACGATTTGTTCGGCGTGACCACGTTCCGCATAGAAGGCTCGCTCCAGGGAAACAACGCTAAACTTCAAATGCGACATTTTCGAGTCAATTCGCTCAGCGCTTCCTTTACTGGCAAGGCCGATGTCACATTTGACCACGGACTAACGAGGGCATACGGCACCTGGGACACCGACATCGCGAGTGGAACGTTGAACGTTTACGCCGATCGGTGCGATAGCTTGTGGAGCACGATCCGCGCAAACGCTCGGTGGTGTGGAGAACGCCTGATAGCTTGTTTCTTCCTTTGGCTGCCCATCATTTACTCGGTTGCGCTACTCGTGATCTTGATGGTCGATCTGTTCAAGTTGTGGCCAAGGTTCAGCCTCTCGGTGCCGGACTTGGTCATCGCACTCCTTCCGGCACCGCTTTTATTGTGGCGGCATATCTCTAGGTTACTCCTGCTATTGGGTGTCGAAAGCATAAGGATTGGACCGCTACAGCTGTTTGCTCCTATTGCTCCTAGGGTTCCGCTGACAGGCGATATTTTTTCTTCTCTGGACCGGTTCTTCGTATTACAAACGAAGGTTCTACTTCTTTGGCTCTTCGAGAAGGGCCAAGTGACCCTCGGGGAACTAATAGTTCGCGCTCGAGAGATCGGCGCCGCGGTCCGCCCCACCCTGAGCGCACTGGGCGCGGCGGGCTGCGTGACCATCGACCGCAATCGCAATAACGTGAAGCTCACTCCTTTAGGCCGAGCCTATGCCGTTTATCTCCTGAGGCAGATCGGCATCCCAAGACCATGATACCCAAGGAGTGTAAGCGACTGGCGGAGGTAGATTTTCCGATTGCGGTGGTGAGCGCGCATTCGGCGCGCGAAAAGTCTATCCGGCACGGCCATCCGAGCACGCTTCATCTGTGGTGGGCGCGCCGCCCGCTCGCCGCCTGCAGGGCGATGCTGCTTGCGCTTCTGCTGCCCGACCCCTGCGATGAGAATTGTCCTTCGGATTTCAAGGACAAAGCGCGCCACCTCCTGGAGGAAGTCCAGGGCAGGCCCGGTCCGAACGACCTCGATCTGCGCAAGGCGCTGCTGAAATTCATCGGAGATTTCTCGAACTGGGATCTGGCGGCAAATCAACGGTATCTCGAAGTCGGACGCGGACTGGTCAAAGCGGCGCATGGCGAGGAGCCGCCGCTGGTCGTCGATCCCTTCGCCGGCGGCGGATCGATTCCGCTCGAAGCTTTGCGCCTTGGATGCGACGCCTTCGCGAGCGACCTCAACCCGGTCGCATGCCTGATTCTAAAAGTGATGCTCGAAGATATCCCGCGCTACGGCCCCGAGCTTGCCGACGAGCTTCGGCGTGTGGGTGCGGAGATAAAGAGGCAGGCTGAAAAGGAACTGGCGCAGTATTACCCGCCCGATCCTGATGGAGCCGTTCCCATCGCGTATCTCTGGGCGCGCACTGTGCAATGCGAATCGCCCAATTGCGGCGCAGAAATCCCACTGGTTCGCTCGTTCTGGCTCTGCAAGGAGGCGAGCCGGATGCGGGCGCTGCGCTACGAAATTAGGCGTCCCAAAGGCAAGACTCCCCATATCGAATTCGAGGTCTTCACGCCTAATAGCGAAAAGGAGGTTCCGCGCGGAACCGTCGCGCGCGGCAACGCGACCTGCCCAGCATGCGAAAGGGTGCTTCCGGTCGAGCGGGTGCGGGTGCAATTGCGCAAGCAGCGTGGCGGCGCGGATACTATCTTCGACGCAGACGGTAATCGCATCGGTGGAGCGCGCCTGCTCGCGGTCGTGACGCTCAAAGACGACAAGGCTGGTCGCCAGTATCGCGTCGCGACTGACCGCGATTACGAGGCGGTATGGAAGGCGCAGAAGGCAGTTGCGAAGCTCGCGAAAGAGAAGCTGCCGAACGGCCTGAGCGTAATTCCCGACGAACCTACACCCGCAGGCGGAGGTTCCGGCGCCGGCCGCGCATTCTCGGTGCAAAACTACGGGATGATGCAATTCGGCGACCTCTTCACCGCCCGCCAGAAACTTGCGCTAACGACCCTCGCTGGCATTATAGGGAGGGTGGAGTTGGAAGCCGTCAGGGCACCCCTCGCATTCGCCCTTAGCAAGCAAGCTGATTTCAACTCAAGCCTCGCTCGGTGGGCGAACCATATGGAAAAGAGCGTCGCAACTTTCGGGAGACAGGCGCTGCCCATACTTTGGGATTGGTGCGAGGCCACCCCTCTAGGAGGAGCAACAGGGGCCCTGGGAGTGGCTATCGATTGGATCTGCAGCACCGTTAGGAAATTGTCAGGCTTCGCGGGAACGCCGGTGCAAGTGCAGGAGGCGGACGCCTGCAAGCTGCCTCTACCCGACGACGCGGCAGCGGCCTTATTTACTGATCCTCCTTACTACGATGCAGTTCCATATGCCGACCTCTCAGACTTCTTCTACGTCTGGCTCAAGCGGGCCTTGCCTGAAGATCCTTTGACGCGCGAGCCGCTCACACCAAAAGAATGCGAGATCGTTCAAGACGAAACCAAACGCTTCGACAGCCGCCCGAAAGATCGCGCGTTCTTCGAGGAACGGATGGCGCTTGCATTCGCCGAAGGCCGGCGCGTGCTGAGAGATGACGGTATCGGTTCGGTTGTCTTCGCCCACAAAACCACAGAAGGTTGGGAAGCGCTGCTCTCGGGCATGATCAAGGGCGGCTGGACGGTCTCAGGTTCCTGGCCTGTAACGACGGAGAAGCCCCAGCGTATGCGAGCCCAAGATTCCGCGGCTTTGGGCTCCAGCGTTCATCTCGTATGCCGACCGCGACCCGAAGATGCGCCCATTGGCGATTGGGCCGATGTCTTCCGCGAGCTTCCGGACCGGATCGGTGACTGGATGGAGCGGCTCTCTTCCGAAGGCGTCCGCGGCGCCGATCTCGTCTTCGCCTGTATCGGCCCCGCGATGGAAATCTACAGCCGCTACTCGCGCGTCGAGGACGCCGAAGGCCGCGAAATCCCGCTCGGCGGCAACCCCGAAGCGACCGAGCCGTACAAGCGCGGCTTCCTCGCCTACGTATGGGAGATCGTGAGCCGCACTGCGTTGGAACAAGTGCTCGGCACCGCCGAAGCACGCGCGAGAAACGGTGCTGCCGGCGCACTCGAGGAGGACGCGCGCCTGACCGCGCTCTTTCTCTGGACCCATCAATCTACTTCTTTAAATGGCGCGCCCAACGCCGCGGGCGCTGAATCCTCCGAAGAGGACGTGTCCGAATCGGCAGATGAAGACGACGACGAAGCATCAAGCGGAGCGACCAAGAGGGGCCTTACGCTGATTTACGATGTGGTCCGTCGGTTTTGCCAGCCGCTCGGGATCCATCTCGATACGTGGAACGGCCGAATAATCGAGACGAAAAAGGGAATCGTGCGGCTACTGCCGGTGAAAGAACGCGCGGAGCAGCTGCTCGGTAAAGACGGCGCATCGGGTGTCGCCGATATGATCGAACGCAGCCGCGGCGAGCCCATCCAGCTCTCGTTGCTCGAGGACGACAGGCCCCGAAAGACTGGCCGCCGCGGCGGGACAAAGAGTGCGAAGTCGGCGCCCGATGAAGCCCCAACCTTAGCGCCCGGAACCACGACGCTGGACCGCGTGCACATCGCGATGCTGCTTCAGGCGAGCGGCAAGTCGAATGCGCTGCGCACGATGCTCAAGGCCGAGGCCGAGCGCGGCCCGGACTTCTTTCGCCTCGCCAACGCCTTGTCCGCCCTCTACCCCCGTGACAGCGAGGAAAAACGCCTGCTCGACGCTATGCTCCTTGCAGCCCCAAAATAGGAGCGTGGATGATAATACGCCGTTGTAGAGGTGGCCGAAATGTGGCAAAGGATTCACCGAAGATTGGGGGCCTGAGTCGAACATTGGGGCCACGCCAAGATCCATGGTGGACGGGAATGCCTTAGCGGACTCGATCTGCCTGGGTCGAGTTGCGGAACCATGTGCTCGGCTTCTCGGGTACGTCGCCGATCCGATCATAGCGTCCTATTTCCGCAACCAGCCGAGCCAACTGTCGGATCTGTTCGATCAAGGGCTTGAAGGAAGCTTCGAATTGAAGGCATCGGCATTTTGGGAACTCACAAAGACATTTCACGAAAGCATGCGAGCCTTGCCCGGCGGAGTTTTGACTGATGATAGTGAACGTCGCAAAGCTGGAGCGGTCCAGGGAACATCGGCTCTACGCGTACGAAGTCAAATTTTTGAACAAACGAGGGTGAAGGCCAGTGGAACCTTGGTATAAAGTCGTTCGGCCGCGCGCGGAGGTCCGAGAGGGACGCTCGTTCAATCCCGACGAGTTCGCGATCGCGCTCGAGCAGGTCGTAGCCGGAACCGCCCCTGAAGATTACACGAACCCGGCGAACTTCTTCGCCCGTACGTGCTTCACCAAGGCCCTGTGCGAGCACATGGCTATGGTCGCGCGGCGTCTTGTCGGTGAAACGGTGAATGCCGCGCCGGTGCTCACGCTGATCACCCAGTTCGGCGGCGGCAAGACGCACACGCTCACGGCTCTCTACCATATGGTTAAGAACCATGATTACGCCAAGGAGATAGGTGGAGAGCTCCGCCGGGTTCTGGGTGTCGAAAAGCTACCCGAACACAGCAGGGTTGCGGTTTTTGTAGGGAACGCATGGGACCCGAGCGAGACTCGCGAGACTCCGTGGATCGATATCGCGCGTCAGCTCGCCGGCGACGCAGGCGTGGCCGCGTTGGGAAGCGAAGCAAGGACGACGCCGCCCGGTACCGAAGCGATAAGGCGGATGATCGAAAAAGCCGGCGGCTCGGTTCTCATCCTGTTCGACGAAGTGCTCAACTACTTGAACCGCTATCGCGCGCAAGCCGAGAGCTTTTATGCCTTTATTCAGAATCTCACCGTGGCGATGACTGGCACGCGCGCAAGCGCCTGCGTCATAAGCCTGCCACGAAGCCAGGTCGAGATGACCGATTGGGACCAGAAGTGGCAGGAACGAATCACCAAGGTTGTGAAACGGGTCGCCAAGGACCTGCTGGTAAACGATGAAGCCGAAATTGCTGAAGTCGTTCGCCGCCGCTTGTTCGACGATCTCGGCAGGGAGTCTTTACGCAAAACTGTAGCCTTGCGCTACGCGAATTGGTGCTTCGACCATAGAGCGGAGCTGCCGCCGGAATGGACGGCGGTCGACACCGCCGCCACTGAAGCGAAGGCGCGCGACTTTCTGCGCGCCCGATTTGAGCAGTGCTATCCGTTTCATCCCTCAACGCTCACGGTGTTTCAACGCAAATGGCGGTCGCTGACGCAGTTCCAGCAAACGCGGGGAACGCTCGCGATGTTCGCTCAGTGGGTCTCGATCGCGTTCAGTAGAGACCATAAACATGCGCGTCCCGAGCCTCTCATTACGTTGGGTTCGGCGCCGCTCCATGTCCGCGAATTCCGCTCAGTAGTGCTGGGTCAGCTTGGCGAGTTGCGGCTGGATCCGGCGTTGGATAGCGATATCGCCGGAGCGCAGAACAAGGCGGCGGCTCTCGATGCAGACATCCGGAAAGGACCGCTAAAGGACATCCACCGCCGCGTCGGCACGGCAATCCTGTTCGAGTCGTCCGGGGGACAGAGCGACAAGATAGCTCACCTGCCCGAGTTGCGGTTTGCTCTAGGAGAACCCGACATCGATACGACCTCGATCGACAACGCTGCGATCGCGCTCGAAGCACGCGCTTTTTACATCCGAAGGGCTGGAACCGATGGTTTCCGCTTCGGCCTCAAGCCGAAACTGGAAAAGGTCGTTTACGATCGGCGGGCGTCGCTCGACGAAGCGGAGGTTAAGAAAGCAAGCGAGCAGCTCGTTGAAGCCCAGTTTCGTGCGGGGGCGACACTCCGTGTGCAACGTCCGTTCCCCAAAGACAGCGCCGACGTCGAAGACATACCCCAGCTCAACCTGGTCGTCTTGAGCCCGGATGAGCCTTGGACTGACGAAGCCGAAATTCGTGACAAGCTCATTCAGTGGACAAAGAATCGCGGCAAGTCTGCGCGGCTATATCCTGCGTCGATCATTTGGTGCCTGTGCAAACCCGGCCGTGAACTTCGCGACAAGGTGGAGCAGTGGCTCGCGTGGCAGCGTGTCCTCCGGGAAATCAACGATGGTACGCTGGGCGGGGAATTTGAAACGAGCGAACTCCGCGAGGTCGCATCCAAGGTAAAAGGTGCCGAAGATGAAGCCCGCGAAGAGGTCTGGGCCAGCTACCGATACATCGTCCTAGCTGATCGAAAGTCTCCCGACGGCCTTAAATGCATCGATCTCGGCGCGGGCCACTCGAGCGGCGCGAAGTCTCTGTGCGATCGAGTGCTCGGTGCGCTCAGGTCCAATTCTCTCCTGAACGAGTCGCCGGGCGCCGGATATCTGGAGCGACGGTGGCCTGAAGCGTTCAAGGCCAGCGGCGCTTGGCCGATTAAGAGTCTGCGCCAAGCCTTTCTGGACGGTTCGTTGGAACGGCTAATCGATCCGGACGAATATCTCAAGCGCAAGATCCCGGAGTTTGTTGCCCGAGGAGATTTTGGGCTGGCCTCCGGAGCGCGAGCCGATGGCGGGTACCAACGCGTTTGGTTCTGCGAGCAAATATCCTCGGACGAGGTGTCGTTCGATGCCGACGTTTACCTGCTGCGAAGAGAGCAAGCCGAAGCACTGCGGGCAGGCTCTGTCAAATCGTTTACGCTTGACTCCGAGAGCACTGACGCATCGGCGACTGCAGGCGGCCGAGGCGATACCGACACACCATCAACGGCCGGCACGGATTACGCCGAGCCTGCCACCAGTCATGGAACTCGTATCCTGACGGTGACCGGGACAATTCCGCCAGAGCTGTGGAACAAGGTCGGCTTACGACTGATTCCGAAGATGCGATCGAACGCGCAACTGACGTTGAGGATTAACTTTGTCTTAGAGCTCGATTCAGCGCAGGCAGAAAATCTTGTCCGCGAGATTCAGCAGGAGTTGGCGAATTTGGGATTGACCGCTCAAATCAATGTTGACGTCAGGTAAACATATCGGAACGTTCGCCTTCGAGTGAGTGAAGCTTCCATGTCAGACGAACTAGCAGTGCTTAGTCTTAGTGGGACAGGCGGGATTTCCGTAAGCGACGCGCTCGATGTATTGAGTGCCATTGAGCACGCGTACAATTCCGTTTGGACGCTCCTGTCGATACTGGAAGAGGCGGAGAAGGACCCCATCTTTCGTTTTTGGTTCTACCCATTCGGTCCTCGTCGCGGTCCTCTCACGGTAGCCTACTTATCCTGGCCGCCAGAGCCTGCCCAGATAGCAACGTTGGTACCGAGACATGAACGGTTGATCCTTCACGCTGTACGATTGGGATCGCCGGGTTCTTGGGAATTTCTCGGCATCTTAAGCGTACTGGAGGTCATCCGAAAGTACCTTAACGATCGGTCTCAGCGCAAGAAAGATCGCAAATATCGAGACGCTGCCGAACAGCAAAAGCTGAAGCTGGAAAACGAAAGAGCATACCTTCGAAACGAACTACTAAAGAACAAAATAATCGAGCAACGCCTCCAAACTCTCAGAAAGTACGGCTATTCAGAGCGAGATTGGGCTTCACTAGTGAATATGCTTCTTCTCACACCACTCGAAGCGCTCGATCACTATCAGGACACCCACATAATCGGCGAAGCCGAGATCAAGCCTTATGCACCCTCGGATTAGAGAGTCAATCGAACGCTCACCTAGGCCGCATTACCTCCACCAGCATCCATCCGCGCGATCAACGGCACACATAGCCCACCCAGCGCAGCGGTTCAAAATTCCGTCCCGCTTCCGCCGCCGTTTAACTGCCAGTCGGGGCAAAAACTAGGCACCGGAGTAATGGCTTAACGGCAAGGAACAGCCGAGCTTGCCAAAAAACCGAATGCCGCATCTCGTTCGAAGAGCCCGGCGGCACATAAAAAGGCAACACAAAAATACGACAATGCAGTTTTCAAGGTTTGAAAATTTCACACGACCACGTGCGAGGCTCGATCGCGCGCTTTTGACATAGAGCGTCCTTGTAACCTGTGCGGCCAGGCATATCTAAAGATGGTAGAGGGTTTGTGTGCAATTTCTTGCGCGTGGCTGACGGTTCGTGCTAACGTTCTGCCAGGCAAAGAATTACCACGCCCTTCGGCTTTTTCGGAGAACAACTGTGCTCGGCGGCGGCGCGATCCCACTCCGGCAATTAAAACACCGGTGGTTGCTGGCCGTGCGACCGTTTCTTGCAGCGCCTGTTCGGTCGCTGGGCACGGCGATCCTCTCGTTAGCGCTTTTGGCGCTGCCGACCAATGGTGAACTTGCACTTAGGCAAGTCAAGGCTTTGCCGCTCAAGCCGCTGGCCTTTACCCACTTCGACTCTCAGGGCCAAGCGATTAACGCTTTCAAAGCTGACCGCCCAGCGCTTGGTCTATATTTTGCCCGAAACCAGCGACCGGTCTGGGCGAGAACAAACAATTTTCGCTTTGTAGCGCCTTGCTCGTGCCGTGTCGGAGTGACACGAAGCCGAGCTCAGAACCTTGCGGGCGACAAAATAATCTTCGAGTCTCGCGCCCCTCCCAAAACGGTTTTTTCCAAAAAGCCAAACTGGCTCTAGACGCACCCGCTGGTACGCGTAGGGCGGCATCACAGCTGCGCAGTCGATTTCTAGCGCTAGCTGTCACAGCTTCGGGCACCTAGGCTTACGAGGTAAGCGTTTACCCTGCACAAAAGCTTGTCGCTTCCTCGCATGAACCCTAGCTAGTTCCGCCCTTTCCGCGCTGTGCGGGCGTGCTCCCTCTGTATAGACGGGCTGTTGGGATAAGCGCGGGTAGGATTTCGCGCCGGCGCTGAACCAGTGGTCCTTATTTCCCCATCGTAAATGGGAGAGACGTGCAACTTACTTCGTTGGCTTCGGCTCTATAGAGTCGCTTTCCAGAAAGGAATACGTCCCATGCTCCGGACACGGCGACTAGGTCTGGTGGCGCTGAGCGTCTTAGCAAGCCTTTGTGGGCTTTCATCTATCGGATATTCAAGCCCAAAGGACGGCTCATACGTAATCGAGGGCGTGGTTTTGGATAACGCGAACGTGCCTCTCCCTGGCGCTCTTGTCACACTCGAGGAACGAAATGGAGAAATCCTTAAAAAAACTTTCACCACAAGCGACGGCCATTTTATTTTTCGGCATTTAGCTGAAGGTGACTACCTTATCGTAGCCGAGAAGGTCAACTATACGCTCACAACAAAAGTCGCCCAAGCAGAACCTGAAAACGAGCGGCATTTGCTAATAATCAATTTGACGCCCGAACCCGGAGAAGCACGTGGCAGGAAGCGCGCCCCGTGGGTGATCAACACGAGCGGCCCTATGTTCACTGGAACCGCAGACGTCGAGCCGTGGGGTTCATGGTATTACGAGCCCTGGCTTTACAATTTTCGTACACCGTCGCAGGGGAGTTCCGAATACTACATGCCGCAGCGTCTCGCGATCGGCCTTGGGCACAATCTTGAGCTCGACAACTGGCTTACGATCGATGGCAACGTTTTGGGTCCGCCGAGTACGCCACGCGGCGTTTCGGTTAGCTACTTCGGCATCGGCAACATGCACACGCAGCTCAAGTATCAATGGCTTAAAGACCAAGACACGTACTCGTTCTGGGCTTTGCCGAGCGTTGCGACAAACCTCGAACTATACTTTCCAACCGGCAAGTACACCAATCTCAACCCTAATCTTTACGGGGCCGATCAGCTCGGCAACGGCACCTACAACGAAGGTGTGTCTTTGCTTGTTCGTAAACGTTTCAAACCTTTCGAATACTATTTTCAAATTACCGACTTAATCGAGGACCCAACCCACGTCTACGGCGGTTACACTTTCAACAACGGCCTTACAGTGGTTCCTCCAGGTCAGTCGCTTCGCATGGTCGACGGTAACTTGTTGACTTACTCAGGCGCCTTCGAGCATGTGCTTACCGACTGGGGATTGGGCTACGTATTGGAGTTTTACGGAGCTTGGCAGAGCCGACAAAATCTCTTCTTCGGACGCGCTAATGCGCCTCCTTGGTCGTTCTTTTGGATCGATCCGGCAATCGAATTTAACTGGCCGAACACGAACACCTTTGTCGCCACATGGGGCTTCGGCATCGCATTACCTATCATGCGATGGGACTATCCTCGGGTCATCACACCGATGGCCACGGTCACTTTCTACTGGAATGGAGGCGGTCCCCGAGGCGAATGATCGGGAGATTTTCCTTGCCTTCGAGTGCGGAGACAAATCTACAGGAAGAAATTCTGAGCCGGCCTCTCAGAGCACGCTGCGTCACGGGCCTGGAACAAATGGGAGGACGTTAGGCCGCGTACATACGATGCAGGGTGGGACGTTGCGCCCAAAGCCTTGGTTAACTGGCACAAACTCGTATACTGCCTAGTAGGTGGGTATTTTTATCCCCCCAGTTAGGCAACGGGATAAGCCAAGTGGCCTAGCTTGCCTTGTAGTGATCTGCAATTACCTGAGCCACACAACATGTCAACCGCTTAGCGGTGGTAATGTGCAAAAACTCGTTGGGACCGTGAGCGTTCGCATGGGGACCCAGCACGCCGGTAACCAGGAACTGGGCGTCTGGAAATTTCCCAGCCAACATTGGAACGAACGGTATAGTGCCACCTTCACCCATGAACCTGACGGGTTTGCCGAAATAAGTCTTGGACGCCGTATCGAGCGAGTTTGCAAGCCACGGCTTTAGATCGCCCGTATGCCAGCCGCTTGCTGCCCAATCGGCCTCGAAGGTTACCTTTGCGCCACTTGGTGGATCCTGCTCTAGCAGGCTCTTAAGCTTTTTCGCGGCGACTTGCGCGTCACACGTGGGCGGAAGCCGCAAAGAAAGCTTCAAAGCGGTCATGGGGCGCAAAACGTTGCCCGCACTGGCAAGCGGCGGCAGGCCTTCCGCCCCAACGACAGCCAAGGCTGGCCGCCATGTACGGTTCAATATTAATTCGGTAGGATCGAGGCTAAGTGGCACGACGCCTGGGGCCAGCGGAAAGCGTTTATAAAGCGTATCGCCGAGCTCGGCTCCGGCCGAAGCAGCTTCTTGGCGCCGCTTCGGCGGAATCGGCACCTGGAATTCGACGGGCAAAATCTCGCCGTTGTTCTCATTTTCAAGCCTGCTCAACAGCTTACGCGCGATCCGAAAGCTTTCCGGCACAACTCCGCCAGCGTCGCCTGAATGCACACCCTCGGTAAGCACCTCGACCCTCAGAACACCGCCGACCAAGCCGCGCAAAGAGGTCGTGCACCAGAGCTGTTCATAATTTGCGCAGCCCGAATCAAGCGCAATCACGAGACTTACTTCGCCAATTCGCGGAGCAAGATAGTCAAGGTAATGCGGCAGGTCATAACTACCGCTCTCCTCGCACGCTTCGATGACGATCGCGCAGCGCGCGTGCGGTACGCTTTGCGCGCGTAAAGCGCTGATTGCAACCAAAGCGGCGAACATCGCGTAGCCGTCGTCCGCCGCGCCGCGACCGTACAGCCTATCCTCTTTGCGCACCGGCTCCCAGGGCCCCAAACCCGAGGCCCATCCGCTCATCTCCGGCTGTTTGTCGAGATGACCGTACAACAGCACAGTGTCACGCGACTGCCCAGGCACCTCGACGAACAACAAGGGCGTGCGCCCATCAAGCCGCACGACCTCGACCGTCGTTCCTTCGACCGCGTTATGCCGCGCCCAATCCTCAAAAAGGGCAACCGCTCTCTCCATGTGGCCGCGCTCGCGCCATTGTGGGTCGAAAGCGGGCGACTTATTGGGGATGCGGATGTACTCGGCCAACGCGGGCAGTACGGACCGCTCCCAAACCTCTTCCACGAATCGCCAAATACCCGACGTGTCCATCTCGATTCAACCTACGTCAATATCAATGAAAGCACGGAACGTCTAATTGGAAACTCGTAATACCGTTAGATGGCTTCCGCTCGCCTTAGCGCATCCAAGACCGCGCTGGAGTCGATACGACCTCTGTACGGCCTCAGCTTTGGCACGCTCAACTAAAGGGTAAATAAGCGCCGCTTCGCGGTGTCAACGGAACTCAACGATCGGCGACTTAGGCCGCACGCGTACAACACCATTACATGTCGACCTCGCTTTGGATCAACCGACCTCATTGCCCTTTTACTAAAGCGTCTCTTTTGGCTCGCTCAACTGAGTAACCCTACAAGGCGACGAGCAGCTAGGTAGTGACTTTCGAGATTCGCAATCGCACATCACTCGAGGTCTTTTTAGTGTCCCTAGCCATTCGCACGCCTGCCTTGTGAGGCCGGCCACCAGGGAACGATTTCCAATGAGCGGCCCTTGCGGTTTTCCATGTTCGTCGATTGACCGTAAAATACAACTTACTGTTTTGCTTTCTGCGACCTCTAGGCTTTCAACACAAGGTTATTGTTAGCACGGTGGCTGCGCTCAAAGACATCCTGCGGATGCGCCCGCGAATTCTGTTCGTGGGGATAAACCCGGGTCTTCGCTCTGCCGAGCTCGGGCATCATTTTGCCGGAAAAGGTAATCCGTTTTGGCGACTCTTGTACGATGCGCGCCTTGTTCCGGATCCTATAACCTACCGCGACGACAAAAAATTGCCCCACTATGGAATCGCTTTGACCAACTTGTGCGCCCGACCCACTCGGTCATCGACCGAGCTTCGCCCGGACGAATTAAAACGCGGCAGCAAGCTTTTGCTAAGAAAGATCGCTCGATTGCAACCGCGAGTGGTAGCCCTGGTGGGTCTCAGTATTTATCGCGAGCTCTTTGGCAAGGTGGGTTCAAAAGGCGCTGGACTCAAACCTCAAAAGCTTTTTGGTGCAAGCGTTTTTGTCCTGCCTAACCCTAGTGGTCGCAACGCAAACTTCCCCAGCTACGCTGACAAACTCAAGTGGTTTGTGCGGCTTCGGGAACTTGTCGAAAGCGAGTGCGTTGCTTCGCACGATGTGACCGAGTTCCAAACTAAAAAGTCAGTTGCGACCGACGGTCGACCTCTTTGCGCCATGCACAAAAAGCTTGTTAAGCTGCGCTCTTGCGCGAACCGTGAACGAGGCAAACGGCCTTTGCAAGTCGAGACGCGTGAATAGGTGAATTCGCTGGCTATAAGAGCGTCGTTGCGACTCGCTTCGAGCTGGACAGCTACAAAACTAGGCTAAGCTGAATCAAGTTTACTGCTGTGAGCAAACTAAGACGCGACAAGCGGAATGTTCGCAAGACTATCGACTTTTCAATTCAAAGGTTAGGGAAGCCCAATGGAGCTCGAGGGCAAAGTTGCGCTTATAACTGGAGGGGCTCGTATCGGGCGTACGGTTGCCACGACGCTAGCAGCGCGCGGATGCAACCTCGCGCTTACTTATCGCACGTCCCAAAAGATCGCTGAGGCGACCATAGCCGAGGCAGCTCGATATGGAGTTCGCACCATCGCGCTACAAGTTGACGCAACCGACGAAGCTAGGGTGGCAGAGGTTGTCGACGAAGTAGTCGGCTCGCTTGGCCGTCTGGACATCCTCATCAACATGGCGTCGGTTTACCAAAAAACGCCGAACCCGAGTCGCCAAGATTGGTCGCGGGCGATGGAGGTGAACGCCACAAGCGCGTTTCTGTTCGCGATAAAGGCGGCGCCAGCGATGAAGCGAGCCGGAGCGGGTCGCATAATCAACGTAAGCGATTGGCTTGCCGCAAGCGGGCGCCCACGGTACAAGGGTTATCTTGCTTACTACGCCTCGAAAGGCGCGCTCAATGCTTTGACGGAAAGCCTCGCTCTCGAATTAGCGCCTGAAATCCTAGTGAACGCTATTGCGCCAGGTCCGATTATGCCTCCGCCGGATTTGTCGCCCGAGGAAAACGCGCGCGTGATCGAAGCCACGCCGCTTCGCCGTTGGGGTGGCGCTGAAGAAATTGCAAAAGCGGTGATCTTCCTCATAGAAACCGACTTCGTAACCGGGGAGTGTATCCGAGTC
Organism: Pseudomonadota bacterium; assembly: GCA_021324755.1. GTDB lineage: Bacteria > Desulfobacterota > Binatia > Binatales > Binataceae > JAJPIL01. The sequence goes on along the minus strand of JAJPIL010000006.1, from coordinate 21,262 downwards.
GACGGCGGGCGCCACCTATACTGATTAAGCGATTTACGCGCAAAAAGGGGCCGCCCAAAGTCGCCAACATCGAGCAGGGCGTATCGCTGATTGCCTCGCACACGAAGAACGTTATCCCAGCCCACCTTAAGCACAAAGCCTGCGAACCAAAATTTGTGTCAAGGCACTACCGCCAATGACAAATAGAAGCCTGTGGTGCCAGGCGCGCTTAAAAATTTCTAAGACTTCTGATCGGGTCGACAATTGGCCCAATGACAGTGTCGGCGCTATTCTTACAGGATAGCGTTCGCCGACCACGGACCACGCTCTTACGAAACCAAACACCACGTATCTCGGGGGACGCAAAACTACTAGAAGGGGGATCAATGAAAATGCCTAAAGTGTACGTGAGCGCGGTTATCGATGCGCCTATTGAAAAGGTTTGGTCAGTCGTGCGGAACTTCAACGGCTTGCCTGACTGGCATCCCGCGTTTGCCGACAGCCATATCGAAGGCGGTCTGTCGCCTGATGCTGTTGGATGCGTTCGTAACTTCAACCTCAAGCAGGGCGGCAACATCCGCGAGCGTCAGCTCGCCTTGTCGGACGCGGAGCACTACTGCACGTATACGATCCTGTCCGCTCCGTTGCCGCTTGAAAATTATGTCGCGACCTTGCGGCTTCGCAGGATCACCGACGGCGACCGCACGTTCGGCGAATGGTCAGCCGAGTTCGAGACACCTCAACCCAAGGAAATGGTAGAGACGATCACCGGGGTCTTCCAAAGCGGTTTCGACGCGCTAAAGCAGCGCTTCAAAAAGTAAACAATTAGACTGCCGCCCAGACACCAAGGTCTTTGCGCGGGCTCGGGGCAATTCTCGGAGTTCTCGCCGAGCCCGTGACCACCGCTTGCTTAAATTACACCATCCGCCAGTGCCAAAAACGACAGAGCAAAACAGCTTGGCCGTTGAGTGAAAGTTGCCCGCCGGTACAATCGACTCACGAGCGCTAAAGGTTGGCCATCACCACTTGCTTTCCCCATCCGTTGGCTCAGCCCAGTCGGGGCCATCACCATACAGACGACATCCCTTCTCGCCCTCTTTATGGAAGAGTCGTATCCAACGCGTGGTCGAGCAGACCCTGAACGGAACTAAGCGTAATCGACGCGGTCAGCGCTTCTACGAGGTCTAGCAAAGTCGAATGAAGCTGGCGATTGCGAGCGTTATTCGAGTTGATGTAAGTGTTAACGAGATAAGGGCGGAGAAAGCTTGAGAGTCTCGCTCTTATGCGAAGGTTATTTATTGGTCGGACGCTCGACGGTGAATCGCGGCTCTGACGATTCGCGGGCGGCTTTCGTAGAACTTGTGCGAATTGATTGGCGATATAAGGTTCAATGACGGGGTGGTCAAGGACCTGCCTGTGCAGCCATAGGTTTTGATGGAGGGCTCGATGCGCGATATTCCGGTGGGAGTAAAAGGGACTTTTACCATGACCGTTAAAGAGGAGCACCTGGCAAGCACGATCAATCCTACGCTACCTCCCGTGCTAGCCACGGGCTGGATGATTGTGATGATGGAGCAGGCGGCGATGGACGCTATGCGTGATTACCTTGAGCCGGGTGAGGCGTCGGTCGGAGTCGGGATCAACGTCCAACATCTGGCAGCCACTCCGATCGGTCACGTAGTCAAGGCCGAAGCGGAACTTGTGAAGGTTGAAGGGCGCAAGCTCGAGTTCAAGGTTAGCGCGTTTGACGAAGTCGAATCGATTGGAGTTGGTACCCATCAGCGTGCCGTTATTCAATCGAGCAAATTCAGCGAACGGCTTGCCTCCAAGATCAAACGTTAACACGGGACAGAGAGATGGCTGAGGAACTGTTTGGCAAGGACGAGATTTACGTTGGCCGTGATTTCGGAAGATATGAGTTCGAGATTAGCCGAGAGTTGGTGGAGAAGTACGTAGCTGGCACCGGCGATGACAATCCCTGGTATCGCGGCGCCTCTCCGCTGGGCTACGCGATCGCCCCAGCCTTAGTACTCCATTCGGCGGTGTATGTGAACCTCGACTGGTATTTGCCGAACATTTACGGCAACCTGCACGCTCGTCAGGAATGGGAGTCGTTCGCGCCGGTGCCCGTGGGCGAAAAGGTAACGACCCATCGCTTCATTGTCGACCGGTACCGCAAACGAGACCGCGAATATGTAGTAGCAGAGCTTTTAGCCTTCAGCCGCGACCAGCGAGTCCTGTGGCGCGGCCGAACCCATCAGAGTTTTCTTATCGATGGGGCGACGCCGCAAGGCTTTGCTGTGGACAAGAGCCGCGAAAAAGCTCCCGAACGTACTTTCAAAGTGGGAGAAGGACCCGGCGAGCGGATAAAAACCGCACCGCGGACGATTACGGAAGCGATGTGCATGGCTTTCTCAGGGCCGCAGCGCAACTACCACACCGACCGCGAAAAAGCCCGCGAACTGGGATTTCCCGATATCGTCGTTCAGGGAATGCTGTCGGTCTGTTTGGTGAGCGCTATGATGACCGAACGATTCGGCTTGGGCTTTTACTATGGGGGGCGCTTAGACTTGCGTTTGGTCAACGTGGTTTGGTGCAACGATACCGTCCTGACACAAGGACGGGTCATCGAACGCATCCCCGAGGGCAAACACACGCGCGTTATGCTGGAGGTTTGGAGCGAGAAAAGCGACGGCACTAAAACTATTGTCGGCTCAGCCAGTGCGCTCGACCTGTGAAACTTCGGCGCGAAACGGAGGTGATACGCGGCCTGCTGCCAGAACCGTTCAAGGACGAGCGGGGTGCGCAAATTTAGTTGCGTAGTCGATAGAACGAAACCCTTTTATCGCCCAGTGCGCCAATTTCGTATTTCACATCCCCAGTTGCTCGGCCGGCGAATAAGCCTCCTCCTCCAGAATGATCCGAGCCGAAATTTAAGCTTAGTCCAAAGCTCCAAAGGAATTACTTAAAAATGGACATAAGCAAGATATCTCCCGGCGTAAATCCGCCGCACGATATCAACGTCATCATTGAAATTCCCCAAGGCGGGGTCCCTGTAAAATACGAACTGGATAAGGCGTCGGGCGTTCTCGTAGTCGACCGTTTTCTCCACACATCGATGTCTTACCCTGCCAACTACGGATTCATTCCCAATACGCTTTGCGAAGACGGAGATCCGTGCGACGTACTCGTGGTAACCCAGGTGCCCGTGATTTCTGGAGCGCTTGTGCGATGCCGTCCGATTGGCGCCCTTCTGATGGAGGACGAAAACGGACCCGACGAAAAAATTATCGCTGTGCCGGTTGACGAACTTAACCCGTATTATACGGGAGTTCAAAGCATCGAAGACTTGCCGCTTATTTTGCGCGAACAGATCGCCCATTTCTTCCGGCACTACAAAGACCTGGAGGAGGGGAAATGGGTCAAAATTACGCGCTGGGCCGGTCCTGAAACCGCTAAGGAATTAATCGACAGGTCGATCAGATCATTCGTCGGCTAAAACCACTCGGTGCTATCGACGCTTCGAACCATCAACGCGCAAGCCACTGCGCCATACCGCCTCTCACCACCAAACATCTTGCCTAGTTCGGCTGAGGCTGAGCCTCCGGGCTCGCCGCTATTTAGAAGCGGGCATTTAGAATAACCGCTTGCACTGGGGCGACGCAGATCAGGGCTATAGACGTCGTGAGGACAGCTCGACATACCTCGTCGCGCGCAGCAAACGTCGCTTAAATCTTCTGCCCAGCATCTGAGCAGCCAACAATTGGAAGGGCGAAGGCAACGGCCCTTGACGCACTGGGCGGGAAAACCCATCGGCGCACCCTGCCTACATCGATATGGACGAAGCCCGACTCCGGATAATATCCGGCCCCACCCGCGCATCGCCTGCAGGCTGCAAGCCACAGATCTTCAGCCGAGCGATCCGGCAACCGCACGTCCGCAGCTCTTGCTTGCATATGCATACTGACTGGCGAAACGCCCTGGGTGCGGGCTCTCAACATCGCGTTGGTGGCAGGAGTTCGATAGCCAGAAATGAGTTCAAAAGGTCGCTCGCTACCGAGGTCGAGACGCAAAAGATAAAGCAAATCGAGCAGACGCACGTCGATTGGTTTGACCACACCGGCTCGAAAGTCACGCATAATGTAGTCGATCTGGCTCAGCGCCAAAACGTCGTAATGGCCCTGCTCCCAATAAACCACGCTGAGCTTCTCGCCCGTATGCAAATTGTAAAAGGATAGCTTCCGGGGTCGATTCAACGCGGTCTCGGTCGCCCAAGCTGTCATGGAAAAAGGAAAGAAAAGGAATGCAGCCGCGGCAAGACCGTTTATTAGCTCGCGGCGGCTGATGCTTCGTTCGCGTCTTGGACAAGCGGGTTCAGTGACCTCGCAATCCGTCCTCGTCTCGAGTCTCTGCTTCGCCACGGCTGGTTCTCCTCGTAGCCAACGCTGGTGGCTTGCAATGCGCACAGAACGTTGAAAAGCCCGCCTCTGGCGTTCCTAACCTTATCGTAACACGGCGCTATCAGAAGGGGATCCCAAATTTTGTCAAAGGTTCGCCGCAGCTGTTCGGAAAGTCGCGCCGACAGGGAACGACTCAACAAGGCTAGAATCGTAAGACTTCGCTCTGGCCGCCTTCATAATATCGCTAACTGCACCACAGCGAAGTTTGCTTAGCGCGGTATGCCACGTACCTCCGCTGGGCTTTTTCGATAGGAGCCAGTCTGTGCCGAAGCCAAACGGAAACTTAGGACGGCTTACTAGAGTCGCGCCCTGTCTCTTCATAGGAAACGTAGAGACGCGCCCCCGCGCGCCGGCGATAATACTCAGCCGAAGCAAAGCAGATCGCCAGCAGAGCAAGGGTGGCGGCGAAACGCGCGGAGGTCGGATGCCACAGTTCATTGCCGAGACAAGCAAACAGTATTGTTCCTGGCACCAAACCCAGCACCGTTGCCCACCAGTAATCACGGAAGCGAATCGGGCTTACTCCAGCGATCAGGTTAAGCGCATTGTAGGGAATGATGGGAAATACGCGAAGATAGAAAATTATCTGAAAACCATGCCGGGCAAGTCGATCAAAGAGCGGATCGAAGCGGCTACCAATGGTGCGACGCACAAAGTCTTGCCCTAAAAACCGACCGGTGGCAAACGCCGTCACAGCACCGATATTGGCGCCGATCAATGCGTAAAGCGCTCCTCGCACTGCGCCAAAGGCAAGCCCCGCTGCAAGAGTCATCACAGCTCCGGGCAGCAATAAAGACGGACCGATCATGTAAAGAATAAGGTAAATCGCCGGTGCCCATATCCCCCAGGATAAAAGTTCACTGCGAAGCTCTGCAGGATCGGAAAACCATTGAGGATGAGCAACGAACAAGTAAACCATCGCCAGGCCAAGCCCAAATAGTACCCCGAGTTTGAGCGCGGAGAATACGCCCGGCCTTACGCTTCGGAAGAACCGACGCTCCATCACCTTTTGGACAATTCTACCCCGATGCTGATTTCCCAACTCTCAAGCAAGCACAAGCGTACTAAACCCTCACGCTTGCCCGGCCTGAGCTGTCTTACGACACTGCCAGTATGCTAATCAAGCCGTTTAGTGTATCGAGTGAACCGATCTCGAACAACATCTGAGCCTCTAGCACTCTCTTGTAGGCAATTTTCGACCCCGGGGAAGCGCACAAAATTCCGAGCAACTACACGCAGTTGAGCGGCAATCTTAGCCAAAGGCTTGCGCAAGACGCATAAAATAAAATGGCCTTAAACGCTAAGTTTCTTGGCGATGGATGTCTTGGTCGCGTGTCTGGATGGGTAAACCGAAAGCGCTTAACCGTTTGGCCAGCTCCTGAACGAGCACGGGCGACCGATGTCGGCCCCCGGTGCAACCCAGTCCGATTGCGAGATGACGTTTGCCTTCTTTTTTATAAAGCGGAATCAAGAACTTCATCAAGCTTTCGACCTGGTCAAGGAAGGCAACCGCAGTGGGTTGATTCATGACAAACGCCCTCACTTTGGGATCGTGGCCATCCAAGCCGCGAAGCTCGTCGACGAAGAACGGGTTCGGTATGAACCTGACATCGAACATAAGGTCGAGACCGACTGGCGTTCCATACTTGAAGCCGAAGGACACCAGCGTAATCGCCATTTCAGCTTGGTCACCCGGAGATGCCACGATTGCGGTGATTATCTCACGCAACTCATGGACGGTAAGCGCGCTGGTATCGATAATGCGGTTGGCTCGCTCGCGCATCTCCGCCAACGCTAGCCGTTCGCGACGAATACTTTCTGCCACAGTCGTGCCGGCGTGAGCCAAGGGATGGGGGCGCCGAGTCTCGGAATAGCGACGAGCCAACACCGCATCAGCGGCATCGAGAAAAATTATTTCCGGACGAAACCCTGAAGCTTCTAGCTGAGCAAAAACACGCGGCCATTCAGGGAAAAACAAGCGCTCCCGAGCGTCGATTCCGAGCGCCACCTTCGAAAGTGTCGGATCGCGCTCGGTTACGAGCTCGAGCATCGTCGGAGCCAAAGCCACTGGCAAGTTATCTATGCAGTAGAAGCCGAGATCCTCGAGGATGCGCATCGTGCTCGCTCGGCCCGACCCGGACACTCCTGTGACGACAATCAATCGAAGCTTCTCGTTCGGCGTTTTTGAACCCTGCGAGGTCATCTGGAAGGACGTATCCCGAAACCAAAAAATAGGGCCGATATGGCGATCAAGCGGGCGCTGCGGGTTCTTCAAAAACTGCCCGGAAAGAAATTCTTCAGTACCTGGCGTCCTCTTCCTTGAGCAGACGATAGAGCTCGGCGCTATCAGTAGCTTTCATAAGCTGCTCGCGAAATGTGGCGCTTTTCAGCAGGCGCGATACCCGCGCCAATGCCTTTAGATGCAAGCTTGTCGACTCCTCCGGAGCTACCAGTAGGAAAAAAAGATGGGTGGGTTTACCGTCGAGCGACTCAAAGTCAACCCCCTTAAGACTGCGACCGAAGACACCAACAATCCTTGGAATACCGCCAATCTTGCCGTGGGGAATCGCTATACCGTCACCGATCGCAGTTGAACCCAGGCGTTCTCGTTGAACCAGCACCTCGACCAGTTCGTTTAGCTTAATCTGCCGGTACTTAGCACAGATTGGAGCGGCGAGCTCTTCCAGCACCCCGTTTTTGGAGTTCGCGCGGATATCAGGCAAAATCATGTCAGGTGCCAGAATTTCTGTGATGTTCATCAGCAGCACCACATCTTAGGTGGCAAGCTTACCCCGGCAGACTACAACCGCCCAAAGCTCCCTAATCCCCAACCTCTACTTCGTTCAGGCGAAAAGGAAAATGCGAAGCCGAGGGCGCAATGAACAAATGTCTTGCTCTGGCTTGCGCACAAAAAATTAAAACTCCTTGCACGAGACTAAATTATGGCTAGGTGTTTTTCAACGCCGGGGCAATAAGCGAGCGAGCCCCCAGAAGTTGGTTTGCAGAGACCGCCCGCGTTCTCCGTTCCCGAATTTTGCGTGTTTGCTCAGTTATCTGTCGTTTGACCTTAGCAACGAGGGCGTCAATTACAGCATAGATGTCACGTCCCTCTTCGTAAGCGGTCTTAAGGCTAAGCCTTCCCGCTTTAACCGTTGCTTCCCCACAATGCCTGTACTTGTCTACCGACAAAATCAGGTGTATTGAAGCATCTCTCCTAAGGAAGCGTGCAATCTGGCCAAATTTGCGCTGCGCATAGCTCTGAATAGCCGGTGAAGGATCCAGATGGCGAAACGTGGCACTCACCTTCGCGGTGTGAGTCTTCCGTTTAGCCTTAGGTGCAGCCGGCTCCTCCGGCGCCACATCGCCATTCGCAACCTGGACTGGCCGTTCGATTTGCTCATGCTCAACCTTCCTTTTCGCCATAAAACCCGACCTCCCGCCTCTCAAGGGGCTACCAATTAAGACGGCTGCTCCAACCTCCTTCGCCGCGACGAGGGCAGAATAGCCAGAGCTTGTCGATATTTGGCAACAGTCCGGCGGGCGATGTTGATGTTCTCGCGGCGCAGAATCTCCACGATGGCTTGGTCGGATAAGGGCTCGCTCGGAGACTCATTCGCAACAAGCTGGCGAATGCGCTCTTTAATTGTTTGAGCACTTACCTCTTGCCCGGAAGACGCTTTGACGCTGGACGTGAAGAAGAATTTGAGTTCAAAAATCCCCTGCGGCGTGTCCGCATACTTGTTGGCAGTCGCGCGGCTTATCGTGGACTCGTGCATGTTGATATCGTTGGCGATGTCGCGCAACACGAGAGGTTTGAGGTACGCGATGCCCCGTTCAAAAAACTCGCGCTGAAACTTAACTATCGATGTGGCAACGCGGTAGATGGTCTGCTGACGTTGATAGATCGACCTGACCAGCCAACGCGCCGACCGCAGTCGTTCATGCAGATAACGACGGGTCTCTTCACTTATTTGGTCGTCATTCAGCACGCGTTGATAGTAAGGCGATATTCGAAGGCGCGGGATTGCGTCTTCGTTTAGCAAGACTACGTAGTCGTCATTTTGCTTCCGGATGAATACGTCGGGAATGATATAGGCCGGCTTGCTATCGCCATAGTCCCGCCCCGGTTTCGGCTCCAGTAACGATATTACTTTGAGCGCCTGATTGACCGTCTCAAGACTTACATTCTCGAGTCTGGCAACCTCGGCATAGCGATGCTTCTCCAACAGATGCAAGTGGTTACGTATCATCCGGGCCGCCAGCGAATCTTCCATCCCATACACTCGCAGCTGATTGATCAAACATTCCTGCAGACTTCGGCTGGCCACGCCAGGGGGGTCGAACTTTTGTACCTTGAGAAGAACTTTTTCTACTTGCGTCGGCTCGCACCCAAGCTGCGCAGCTATTTCCTCTACGCTCGCCTCGAGATAACCATCCTCGTTGAGGTTGTAGATTATCGCTTCGCCAATCCGGCGCTCCGGCTCGCTAAGATTAGACAGGCGAAGCTGCCATATCAGATGTTCCTCGAGCGAGGTCTTTTGAGCCAAGGTGTTCTCGAGCCTAAGGCGGCGCTCCTCTTCCTCGTCCTCGTCGTAGTCATAGCCGGTATCCTGCCAGTTATTGGAGTAGGTCTGGAAATATTCAGCCCAGTCGATACGCTCAATCCGATCGAGATCCCTGAGCTCGGTTGAAGCGCCAGCCGATAATTCAGGTGTTGCGTCTTCACCGTCAAGAGCAGTATTCAATTCGTCGCCGGGCGCTGAGCTTTGCTCGGAGGAGATCTCCGCAGCGTCCAGCGCGAGGCTATCCCCGTTGAGAGTCGACTCCTGAGCCGGTCGCTCGGCAATTTCAAGCAACGGGTTCTGTTCCAACTCGCTCTGGATCATCGCCTCCAGTTCGACCACCGGCAGCTGCAGAATCTTGATCGCCTGCTGCAACTGCGGCGTCATCACCAACTGCTGGCGAAGCCGAAGTTCCTGACCGAGCTTGGTTTCGAACACCATCGGTTAACTTACGCGCTAACGTGTTCCGTGATCTTTTTCGAAAGCGCCGCCTTGCCTGTCGCCCGCGCCTTGTGCTTGGCGCGGATAAAGCACCGCGTGCGCATTCTCAACTACGCTTCTCTGGCTCTCAAGATATACCAATATGCGGTCTCCAGCTACCCGGTCTTTGCCGTTCTGAACAACTGGGTCCCCGGTCACGACAACGGTCTGCTTGTCTTCGTCGAGCACAGCGCGTTGTCCGGTAACGACATCGGTCCCTCGGGTCATCCGCACGTTGCCTATGGCAATTACCTGCTTGATGTCGTTGAAGTTTGCTCCGTAAATTACCTGCAATGTGTCGCTGTCAAGAGTCGCATCAGCCTGGGTAGCATGTACATGCCCGCGATAGAAAACCTGCTTGGTTTTGTAATCAAGCTCGAGAGTGTCAGCTCGAATCCTGATCGGGCCACGCTCCGGCGAGATCTTCATCGCGTCAGCCGCAGTCCCAGCAGAGGACGCACTCGGCTGAGAACTTGGAGCCGAACGTTTTTCTCTGCCTACCTCCAGAACGCCTTGACTTAACCTGGGCCGAACTCCTTTTGCTTCTTTTGAAGTACCCTGGCTTTGTGCAAAGCCACCCGAGGCTATAAGTAGAGAAATCGCAACGGAGAAGCCGACTCCAATCCAAATCTGCCGCATCGACTGGCAACCAGCACTTTTCTAGGACAACACTTAATGCTTCATCTTCATATTGCTTTTGCCAAAAGGTCTTTGCCTACGAGGCTCTCGAACCTTTGACCGCAGTCAGTACGGTAGTCACGTTGTGCTTTAGCGTGAACAATCGGCTGCGCAGGTGCGCCTCCATGCCGACACCCTCGACCGTCATACCCTCGCTCCGCACATGAACTACCCCCGAAGCCTCTAGACGGTCCTGCTGAGGAAAGAAGACCGCTTCGGGCGTATCCAAAACAAAGCCGGCGTAATCGATCGTCACGCCTCCACGCAAATCGGCTCGTTCGATTTGATTGCCGGCCAAGTCCAACACTCCCTCGGCCGCATGCAGCACCATTTGATGGCCGTCTTGCGCCCAAGCGCGCAACGTAGCAAGGTCAAGTATTACGCGGGTGCGATCCTCCGAATAGGTACCTTCGCGGGCCGTCAATTCCCACTGCTTCTGGCCATTTTTCATTTGGGTCCAACGAAAATCATTGGCGTGAACCATCGAGGCAGGGATAGAAGCGAGCATGCTATCGAGGGCCCGGTCCGGCGCCCGACTGCGCATGAGCCGCCCGGCAACGAAAGCGACCGTGATTAGCGCAACCGCGCCAAGCGTAGCGATCAACCTGGCAACATGTCTAAGCCGCATATCCTAAACCAATCCCTAACCCCACTTTAAGTCAAGCAACCGTTTTTCGCTTAAGTTGCTCAATTCCCGTTATTTTAATTACCTCGCTCGCTCGGCGTAGGGTTCACTTGAAGTGCAAGCTAAAAGCTTAATAGAGCACAAAAGTGCACGAATTCGGAGCTGGGCCTCCGATGATGTCTTAGCTTGGTAGGGCGAAATACCAGGCGAATGCTCTAAAAGCCCTGCGCTCAGCCTTGAGCATGATTACGCAGAGCGTCAGTGATTCGCTTGAGCGTCTCCAGCAAAGATGGAAGTTCATCCAGCGGATAGGCGTTAGGCCCGTCGCTTAGCGCCCGCTCGGGTTGTTCGTGCACCTCGACGAACAAAGCGTCGATTCCCACGGCCGCGGCCGCCCTGGCAAGCGGCGCTATAAACTCTCGCTGTCCCAGCGAATGCCGCCCGCCCGCACCAGGCAGCTGAACCGAATGAGTTGCGTCGAACACGACCGGATAGCCAAAACGACGCATTACAACCAGCGAGCGCATGTCGCTCACCAAGTTATTGTAGCCGAAGCAGAAGCCACGCTCGGTCACCAGCAGTCGTCGATTGCCAGCGCTTTCGGCCTTTCGTACGACCGCTTGCATGTCCCACGGCGAAAGAAACTGCCCCTTTTTAAGGTTCACCGCGCGCCCGCTGCGAGCAGCGGCTATCACTAGGTCTGTTTGGCGCGACAGCAGCGCCGGTATCTGCAGCACGTCGAGCACCTCCGCGCACGGGTCTACCTGCCAGACCTCGTGCACGTCGCTCAACACAGGCAGGCCTAAGTCCTTCTTTACTTCGGCTAAAATCTTAAGCCCCTCATCCAAGCCCACGCCCCTAAAAGACTCGTGACTTGTGCGATTCGCCTTGTCGAAGGATGACTTGAATACAAGCGGCACACCCGCTCGCTGGGCAATCGCACCAAGCTTGCTTGCGTGGCGCAAACACGAGTCTCGGCTCTCAATAACGCACGGACCCGCGATCAGGACGAGACTTGGCCCACCGAAGACTACGGACCCAACCATAACTGGGACGGGCGCGCTTTGAGAATGCTCGACCACAGCGTGAGACCTCTCTTGCCAATTCACTAATGAGCGGGTTGGCGCGCAAGCCGAAGCTCGCGAACCTTGCCATGCTCTACGCCGACTTGGGCCCGCCGTTCGATCGCAGCGCCGATAAGACCGCGGAACAACGGATGGCAATCATACGGCCTGGACTTAAGTTCCGGATGGAACTGACATCCAACGAACCAGGGGTGGCCGTCGGTAAGCTCGATCGCCTCGGTAAGCCGCCCGTCGGGCGACAGCCCCGAGGCTCTAAGCCCGGCCTTTTCTAACGCTTCGCGATAGGCGTTATTGACCTCGTAGCGATGGCGATGGCGTTCGCTTATGCGCTGGCGCCGATAAAGCGAACGGAGCAACGAGTTGGGCGCCAAAACACATGGATACGCGCCAAGCCTCATCGTGCCGCCTTTGTTGGTTATACCCCGTTGCGTCGACATCAGGTCGATAACCGGGTCAGGCGTGTTTTGGTCGAATTCCGAGGAGTTAGCCGCCTTCAGGCCGAGAACATTGCGAGCGAACTCGACGACCATAAGCTGCAAGCCCAGGCATATGCCCAGGATCGGAACTCGGTTTTCGCGCGCATAGCGCACCGCGTTCAGTTTGCCCACAATTCCCCGGTCGCCGAATCCGCCCGGGACCACGATCGCGTGCGCATTTTTGAGTCGCTCGGCAGGCTCTTTACGTTCCAGCTCCTCGGCATCGACGTAGTCAATTATCGCCCGCACGCCGTGCGCAATCGCTCCGTGCGTAATCGCTTCGTGAAGGCTTTTGTACGAATCGGCTACGCGCACGTACTTTCCAACAACCGCGATATTGACCGAAAACCTGGGGTTTTGAATGGCCTTTACGATTCGGCGCCACTTGCTGAGGTTCGGCGCTCCGGTCCAGATGTTCAAGCGCTCCACGACACGCTGGTCAAAGCCCTCGTCATGGAAGACCAGCGGCAGCTCGTAGATCGACTCCACGTCGCGCGCCGCAATAACGCAGCTTTCCTCGACGTTACAGAAGTGCGCGATCTTGCTCTTGACCGATTTGTCGAGCGCCCTATCACACCGGCACAGCAGAATGTCGGGCTGAATCCCCAAACCAGTCAATTCTTTGACGCTATGCTGGGTCGGCTTGGTCTTCAGCTCCCCGGCCGCAGGAATAAATGGTACCAGCGTGAGATGGACGTAAACGACGTTTTCGCGACCGCGGTCAAGCCGAAATTGTCGAATCGCCTCCAAAAACGGCAAGCTTTCGATGTCGCCGACGGTGCCGCCCACCTCGCCTATCAATACATCAGCGCCGGCGGCGGCTTCTAAGATCCGTCGCTTGATCTCGTCGGTTATATGGGGGATCACCTGGACGGTTGCGCCGAGATAATCGCCGCGGCGTTCCTTTTCGATTACCGTATGGTAAATCTGGCCCGTGGTGCAGTTGTTGCGCCGGCTCATCCGGGTCTGCAGGAAGCGCTCATAGTGGCCCAAGTCGAGATCGGTCTCGGCGCCATCGTCGGTAACGAACACCTCGCCGTGTTGCAGCGGACTCATCGTGCCGGGGTCGATGTTGATGTACGGGTCCATCTTAAGCATCGAAACCTTAAGTCCCCGCGCTTCCAAAAGCGCACCTAAAGAGGCCGCTGCCAAGCCCTTGCCAAGCGAAGAAACAACACCACCCGTAACAAAGATAAATTTAGTCTTGATTGGTTGGGTCGACGTCATTGCTCTCCGTATGTACCGGCCGCCGCGGCCCATCCCTCGGCCCGCCTTAAGTCCGCCTCGCAGTCTACCTCAAGCGAAGGCCGAGCAGTCTTTACCACCGCAACCGGATAGCCATTTTCCAGCGCACGAAGTTGCTCGAGTTTCTCGACCTGCTCAAGTCGAGATGGCTTAAGCGCGGCAAAACGAAGAAGAAACTCGCGACGATATCCGTAAACTCCTATATGCTTTAGCGCAAGTTCGGGCAAGCCACCTTCTCGCGCAAAAGGAATCGGGCTACGCGAAAAATAGAGCGCGCGCCCGCGCCCGTCGCATACCACCTTGACCGCATTCGGGTCGCGCCATTGCTCCTCTGTCGTGATTGGAGTGGCAAGCGTTGCCATCGCAAGCGTCTCGTCATCGATCATCGCCCGCACGAGCGCGTCAAGATCCGCCGGCTCGACGAATGGGAGATCGCCCTGCACGTTAAGATAGATCTCCGCCTCAACTCGTTGCGCCACCTCGGCTACGCGATCAGTGCCGCTTGGATGGGCGGGCGAGGTCATCAAAACTTCGCCTCCGGCCTTTTGCACCACGCCAGCAATTCGTTCATCGTCAGTGGCGACGATCACCCGCGAGAGCAACTTTGCAAGCCGCGCTCTCTGCCATACCCGCACAACCATGGGAACGCCGCCGATCATCGCTAGCGCCTTGCCTGGCAAGCGCGTCGACCCGTAGCGTGCTGGTATGACGCCGATCGCTTCTGATCTCATAAACTTCGCCCGCAGCTTCGATACTTCGCCGCCCAAGGCCGAAAAGTCAGCCCGGTGCGATCTTCGTCTCGGCCTCGTCAGCAACAAGCTCTACAAGCTCAAAGCCGATATGCGCTTTTAGCACATGATGCGCCCAAGGGCTATTCGCTGCCAAGGGCAACGGGCAAACGCTTGCGCCATTGAGCACTTCGAAGGTGGGCAAGAAAGGCTTGCGCCGCTGGGCTCAATAGCCGCTCCTTGAGCCAAACGATGTGCCACATCCTTTTGACGGGAAAACCGCGCACGCGAAGCGGATGCAACAAACCGGAAGCCAGCTCCAGCCGCACCGCCCAGGTCGAAAACGCAGCGACGCCCAAACCACCAGCCACCGCCCGTTTAAGCGCGCCGTTGCTCGCTATCTCCATCGCCGGCTTCGCCTCGACGCCGTACCTCTTGAGCACGCTTTCAGCAGTCTCGCGCGTTCCCGAGCCCGGTTCGCGCAAAAGCAACGGCCCCTCCAAGAGCATCTTCGGATGAAGCGGCTCGCGCTTAATTAAAGGATGGTTCGGAGCGCAGAACCACATCACGGTATTCTCCATGAATGGCTCCGCCGCCAAAGCGCTGTCCTTCCACAGGCGCCCCAAAACACCGAGATCCGCATCTCCGTTGATAAGTAACTCTCGCACCCGCGCCCGGTTCACGACGTCTAGGCGAAGTTTGATTCCCGGATATCGGCGATGGAAGTCCGCTAAAGCGTCGGGAATCACGTAAATTCCCACTGTTGTGTCGGCTGCTACTAACAGAGAGCCGCCGCGGCTACCGAGCAGCGCGTCGATCGCTTCGCCGGTCTCGCGCACCAAGGCCAGTATCCGGCCCGCTCGCTCGTAGAGAGCCTCGCCTACGGCCGTGAGCGCAAAGCGCCTGCGCGAAGGCTGGAATAACGGATGGCCGATCGCCGCGGCTAAGGTCTTCATCTGATGGGTTACGGCCGGCTGCGTGAGAAATAAAGCCTCTGCCGCGCGCGTAAAGCTGCGATGGTCAACGACGCTTTTGAAGATGCGCAGCTGGTGCAGCGTTATCTGCCGTTCGAGCCTCGACTCAAGCATAAAAGCTATGAATGTAACTCATTTAATAATTGTATTTGACTGCATGATCAATCTGCCATAATCTGTGGCGTACCAGAAATGTTAAACTGTGAACATAACTTTCCCTCTGTCAAAATCGCCCGGCGGATCGAGTCGCCCTCCCAGAGTGGGGCGAGCTCAGTGCTTGCCCGTTCATCGCCTAACGAAGGCTCGCCGAAGTCCATTTTTGTTAAAGACAACAACGTTTCAATGAAAGGAGATTGATCGATGTCGAACGCTGCAAACCCTTTAAAGCGTATGCGCCAGCTGGGTCAAAGCCCTTGGTGTGATGAGCTTAGCCGTGATTTGATTCGCAGCGGCGAGCTGGCCGCGCTGGTAAAGGGGAGCGGCGTAACCGGCGTAACGTCAAATCCCGCCATTTTTCAAAAGGCGCTTTCTTCCACAACTTACGACGATCAGATAGCGCGAATCGCGCCGACTGCGGCGTCACCCAAGTCGGTATACGAAGCACTGGCTATCGCCGATATTCAAGCTGTCGCCGACATCCTCGAACCGATCTACGTTCAGACCCGCGGCGCCGATGGGTTCGTAAGTCTTGAAGTTTCGCCCGAGCTCGCTCATGACCCCACGGCCACAGTCACCGAGGCGCGAAGACTTTACGCCGCAGTTGCGCGGGACAACTTGATGATCAAGGTTCCGGCCACAGATGCCGGGCTTGAGGCGATCGCCTCGCTGTTGGCCGAAGGCATCAACGTCAACGTAACCCTAATTTTTGGGCTCTCCCGGTATGCACAAGTGCTCGAAGCATGGGTCAAAGGCATGTCCTCAGCCTACGAGCGCGGGCTCAAACTTGACCGAATCGCTTCAGTTGCAAGCTTTTTCGTAAGCCGTATCGATACCGTCGTGGACGCGCTTATCGAAGAAAAAATTAACTCGGCGCCCGAGGCCGACAAACCTGTGCTCGCCGCGCTAAAGGGCAAGGCGGCTGTTGCCAGCGCTCGTGCCGCTTACGCCCTGTGGCGAGAGTTTATGACGAGCAAAGCGGCCAAACGAACGATTCAGCGCGGCGCCAAGCCGCAGCGGCTGCTGTGGGCCTCAACCAGCGTCAAAAACCCAGCCTATCGCGACACAACTTATGTCGAAGAACTCGTTGGCCCTAACACCGTCGCCACCATGCCGCTGACTACGATCCGCGCACTGATCGACCATGGTGTGATTCGCGGCGCAACCCTTATCGAGGGCTTGAGCGAGTCTCAGCGCGAACTTACGGCTCTGGCCTCTGCCGGCATCGACCTCGAACAGGTAGCGCGCGAGCTCGAAGCCCAAGGCGTGCAACTCTTCGTCCAAGCCTTTGAAAAGCTCCTGCGCGAGGTCGGCGAAAAGGTCAAACGCGCAAAGCCGATTGCGCGAAAAGAGGCAAAGCCCAAACCGAAAAGACCGCAGCGTCCCATCTTTGTCGGTATCGGCGGCGACAGCGGCAGCGGCAAAAGCACGCTTACTTCGGCCTTCTACGAGATGTTCGGACCCGAGCGCATCACCTGCATTTGCCTGGACGACTACCATTCTCTCGACCGACATCAGCGCAGCCTGGTGGGGCTTACCGCACTTAATCCACGGGCGAACAACTTTGCTCTGATGGAGGAGCAAATTCTCGCGCTTAAGCGCGGAGAGCCGATCAGAAAGCCGATCTACGACCATCGCGACGGCACAATCAAAGGGCCCGAAATCGTCCACCCACGTGACGTCGTTCTTGTGCAAGGCTTGCATCCTTTTCTGGTTCCGGCAATTCGCCACGCTTTCGACCTCAAGGTCTGGCTCGACCCGGAAGAAGAGCTGCGCGTTGAGTGGAAAATTCAGCGCGACGTCGTAAAACGCGGATACTCCAGGCAGCAGGTGCTCGCCGAACTCGAGGCTCGGCGTCCCGATGTCGAAGCCTATATCAAGCCGCAACGAAAATACGCCGACATGGTGGTGCGGTTTTTTCGCAGCGACCCCTCTTTGACCGACATGCGCCATCTAAGCGTCCGAATCACCCAGCGCCACAGTTTGCCACGCCTAAACTTCGACCGCGAAATCAACGACTCGAAGTGGATCCGTCTGTATCTTGATGTAGTCGACGAAGATGGAATGCGGGCCGACGTCATCGAAATTGACGGTGCGGTCACTCCCGAAGAGGCGCGCCTTATCGAGGCTAACATCTGGGCGCACATCGACGGCAAGCACGGCGAACTCCACTACGTACCACCCGAAAGGCTGGGGACCTACGAAGAAAAGGCGCGCCGACGCAGGCACAGCGACCCGCTCGCACTTGCTCAGCTCCTGCTCAGCCATCGCATCTTGAGCGCCCGTCAATCGGTGCTGGTGCGCGTCGTCGCCAAGGATCACGAAGAGGATTTCGCCGAACATGAGTACGTTTTTTGAGCAAGCTTAGCGAACGGTTAAAGCCTTGGGCTGAAGCGTCGCATTTAGGTGCTACCGCCATACCGATTCGCCAAGCATCTCTTCGTCACCACCAGAACGCGCAGACGACGGCAAGTGCGAACGAAGCCCAAGTATCGGGATTAAGGAGGTAGTCTCGTTATGCTAGTTACTAACGGAACAAAAAAGGACCAGCGCTCACGATGGGCTTCAGGCGTCATCCCGTACAAGGATATGGGGTATTGGCGGCCGGACTACGAGCCCAAACAGACCGATGTAATATGCGCGTTTCGCGTCACACCTCAAGAAGGGGTTGAACCCGAGGAAGCGGCTGCCGCGGTGGCCGGCGAATCGTCTACCGCCACCTGGACCGTGGTCTGGACCGACCGACTCACCACTTACGAAAACTACCAGGGCAAAGCTTTCCGCGTCGACCCAGTGCCTGGCACGCCGGGACAGTATATCGCCTACATCGCGTACGATCTCGACCTCTTCGAAGAGGGTTCGATTCCTAACCTCGCCTCTTCGATCATAGGCAATGTCTTCGGCTTTAAGGCTCTCAAGGCGTTGAGGCTCGAAGACATGCGAATCCCCGCACCCTACGTCAAGACTTTCCAGGGACCGGCCCACGGTATCGTGATGGAGCGCGAGATGCTGAACAAATTCGGCCGGCCACTTTTGGGCGCCACGGTAAAGCCCAAGCTGGGGCTTTCGGCTCGCAACTATGGCCGTGTTGTCTACGAAGCTTTGCGCGGCGGTCTCGATTTCGTCAAAGACGACGAAAACACCAACAGCCAGCCTTTCATGCGCTGGCGCGACCGATACCTGTTTTGTATGGAAGCAGTCAATAAAGCGATCGCCGAAACTGGCGAGATCAAGGGCCACTATCTCAACGTTACTGCGGCCACGATGGAAGAAATTTACGAGCGCGCCGAGTTCGCAAAGGAGCTGGGGAGCGTAATTATCATGATCGATCTCACGGCCGGATTTTCGGCGATCCAGTCGATGGCCCGCTGGGCCAGGCGAAACGGCGTCCTGCTTCATCTCCATCGCGCTGGCCACAGTACGTTCACGCGGCAGAAGAACCACGGCGTGAGCTTTCGCGTCCTTGCCAAGTGGTGCCGTTTGATGGGAGTCGACCATCTGCACGCCGGAACGATCGTCGGCAAGTTGGAGGGCGACCCGAACAATGTCTCGGGCTACTACGACACGCTGCGACTCGACCGCGTTGAACCAGACCCGAGTCGAGGTCTTTACTTCGAACAGGATTGGGTTTCGATGCCTGGCGTGATGCCCGTTGCCTCGGGCGGAATCCACGCGGCGCAGACCCATCTGTTGCTCCATTACTTGGGAGAAGACACAGTCCTTCAGTTCGGCGGCGGCACCATAGGCCATCCGATGGGTATCGCGGCAGGTGCCACAGCCAACCGCGTGGCGGTCGAGGCGATGGTTCAGGCGCGCAACGAAGGACGCGACATCTTTCACGAAGGACCAGAAATACTCGAGCGTGCTGCCCGGTGGTGCAAACCCTTGCGCCAAGCCCTCGACCTATGGCGCGACGTCACGTTCGACTTCCAGCCTACCGATACCCCGGACGTCGTCGCGACGCCAGTTTTCTAAGGAGGTTAGAGCAACGATGCATTTGACGCAGGGAACTTTCTCTTATTTACCGCCTCTTACCGACGAAGAAATACGCGCCCAGGTCCAATACGCGCTCGACCGTGGATGGTCGGTGGCGATCGAATACACAGACGATCCCCATCCGCGAAACGTGTATTGGAGCCTGTGGGGCTTGCCGATGTTCGACGTAACGGACGCCGCGGCAGTAATGATGGAACTCGAACAGTGCCGTAAGGCTAACCCCAACTTGTACATCAGGATAAGCGCTTATGACCGCAGCAAAGGTCGGCAAACTACGGCCCTGAGCTTTATCGTAAACAGACCTGCCCATGAACCAGGTTTCCACCTGGAGCGAACAGATTTCGCCGACCGTCAAATCAGGTACACAGTTCGGTCATACGCGGCGAATCGACCAATAGGGATGCGTTATCGGGACGATGGCTGACAACGTTTCGATGCTCGATACGGAAACTAAGCATACGGAGGGGCTCGACGCCATAGCCCAGGAAATGCTCGCCCGCCTTGACAAGGAGCTGGTCGGGCTAAAGCCAGTCAAGACCAGAATCCGTGAAATCGCCTCGCTCTTAGTGATCGATCGCCTGCGGCGCGAGCATGGGCTGGTGGCCGAAAGCCCCTCCCTTCATATGTGTTTTACCGGCAATCCGGGAACCGGAAAGACTACTGTCGCGCTGCGAATGGCTGAAATTCTTCATCGGCTCGGATACAGTCGCAAAGGACACCTGGTGACAGCTACGCGCGACGACCTTGTGGGGCAGTACGTGGGTCATACCGCCCCGAAAACCAAGGAAGTGCTCAAGCGAGCGATGGGCGGCGTTCTTTTTATCGACGAGGCCTACTATTTGTATCGCCCCGAAAACGAGCGCGACTACGGGCAAGAGGCGATCGAGATCCTGCTCCAAGTGATGGAGAACAATCGCGACGATCTGGTGGTTATTCTCGCCGGCTACAAGGATCGCATGGAGCGGTTCTTTCAGGGAAATCCCGGTATGAAGTCGCGTATTACCCATCACATCGACTTCCCGGACTACACCGTCGACGAGCTCATGGAGATCGCCAAGCTGATGCTGGCCAACCAGCACTACCGGCTGAGTCCCGCGGCCGAGCAGGCGTTGCGCTTGTACATCGAACGGCGGATGGCGCAGCCTAATTTCGCCAATGCTCGCAGCATACGAAACGCGCTCGAGCGAGCACGCCTGCGCCACGCTTCCCGCCTGCTCGCTTCGGGAAAGCGTCCTCTTACCAAAGACGACCTGATGACGATCGAGCCGGAGGAAATTTTGGCTAGCCGCGTAATGCGTGACGACAACGACGGGATGCTCCAGCAGGCTAGCTGACTTGCTCGGTCTACTAGTTGAGTTGACCCGCTTCGATTTGCGCTTTTCGAGCCAAGAGGGGCTCAACTTTTGCACCGTCGGCGCGCGCCTCTGTTCGGCGGGCGCAACTGTAAGTTAATTAAATAAATTTTTTGGGGCCCTCAAAAAAATTTCGTCGTCTTTCGGCTCGGCGCACTCGTGTTTAAGGCCGTTTCTTTAACGGTGCGTGGTACTCTTTGGCTGGGGTCATTAATTTTCAGGAGGTAAAGGTGAGCTCATCAGCGTACTTTAGAAAAGAAATTGCACCCGAAGACACGGCAAAGACGCAGCTTTCCGATTCGGAGTTGGTGCAGGCGGGGTTGTGGGAATTGGGCGAGCTGGACGAGCGGTGTGTGGTAGCGATACGGGTATTGGCGGCGGAGATGGTCGAGCGGGCGGGTTCGGGGCATCCTGGGATGCCGATGGGGGCGGCGGCGATGGGCTATGTGTTGTGGACGCGCCATTT
>JAJPIL010000008.1 GCA_021324755.1 Pseudomonadota bacterium | reverse complement strand
TTACGGAAAGAAGGCTCCCAATGGGGCGCGACCGAACGGGACGAGCGCGGATCGCCACGCTTGCGGGTGGAGTGGGTGCGGCTAGGTTCCTGCGCGGACTAGCCCGCATACGAGGGTTTCAATCGCAGCTGCAGAAACCAAACGCATGCGACGTGTACGATGTGACCGATGGTAAGCAGGCCACCTGGGGATTTGTTCCCTAGACGGCAAGTCTGCTTATTGCTCCTTGAGCCAGTTTGCCGCAGCTGAGGCTTGAGATCGCAAGGAACCGAACCTAGCGCTTCCAAAAGGGGGGTTTCGACTTGTCGCGCTCAAGTACGTCCGGCTGCGGCTCACTGATATCTGAGCTCGTGGTACTAAGACGCTAGCACACCGGCGAACAGCTCAAGTAGATGGTCGCCCACTTCAGTTCGCTCTGATAGTTGGTAAGAGACGTCGAACCTGACGGCTTTCGTGCGCATATTCTCCCCATCCACATTGTTGTCGCGTAGAAGTTATCGAGTTAGCGCAAAATAATAGAGGATAGCCATACATGAGGATTTCGGCAGATATTGGGAATTTACAAGCGGTCAGCCGCCCGGTTGTCGCTTTGGATTGCTTCGATGGCGTTCATTTAGGACATCAGGAAGCTATTAAAGTGGCAATAGCGCGGACCAAAGCGATCAATGGCTCTGCCTTCGCATTAGTGTTGGATCCCCAGCCGCCGAAAGAACCATCCAAAAAGCCTTCACAAGCGCTGACCACTCGGGATGACAGAGTTACGCTACTTTACAGATTGGGAGTAGATGGAGTTGTCGTGGTAGACTCCCTGGATGACAGCTACCGGTTTGACCCTGAGGCGTTTATCCGAGAGGTTTTGATGAGATGTGGGAGAGTTAGCGAAATTGTAGTCGGAACTATGGTAGACGTAAGTGAGGAGCATTCCGTCAAAGCCGATAGTATTGTGGCACTCGGCAAAAAGTATGGATTCAAGGTGCATGTGGTCCCATTGCCTGCAATCGATGGCGTAGAGGTAAACTCAACGAAAATTCGTGAGCTCATTCAAGCGGGCAACGTGGGTCAAGCTGCAAAGATGCTGGGGCGGCCGCATTTTCTTGTTGGGAAAGTGGTTCGTGGCTTTGGACGAGGTCGCAAAATTGGGTTTCCTACGGTGAACCTTGAGTGCGAAACCGGGTGTGTTCCGCCAAATGGAGTCTATGCCGAACGAGTAATAGTCGATGACAGAGTTTATCCAGCTATTGGGAATATAGGCGTGCGGCCAACCTTCGACGGAGGTGAGAGGTCGATCGAGGCTCATCTTCTGGACTTCCAAGGTGACCTTTACGGAAAACGGATAAAAATAGAACTAATTGCTCGGATTAGAGACGAGAAGAAGTTTGCCTCCGCAGAAGAACTGTCCAAACATATTGCGGAGGACATTCGCAAGGTAAAGGCCGTACTTGCTAGTAGTTCGTTCTGAGTATGTGTCTATACGCCCAAATGGTAACTTCGTTGGCTTGGCTGGCCAGCAGCAAGAGATAGTCAATTGGTAACCGCGACTATGCGTTTCGCCTGGCGTCCCACATTGGTTAACTTCCCGAGTTGCGACATTTCTCTTCAGTGAGTCGCCTCAAAAACGTTTTATTTCCTGGATGCGCGTCCACGCCTATGGCGTGTTTGCAAAACGGTCTCGGCTTTGCCTTGGAGGAGATATAGCTCGGACTCTGGCGGAGCTCCAGTGACCGAGTATAAGGACCGTCGACACCTGGTACCACAATTGCGGCCACGAACCAATATCGGGAAAAACTAATACACTTTCCTGGCGCGTGGTCGCAATTATAGCTATGCGAAAATTAGCCTTTCGCGCCCCCTAAAGTTCGATCCGTCAGGTGCCAGCCGGCGGGTCCGTAGAGCTTTAATTGCCCGAGTCTCCCTTGCTACGGCACGCGAACCCACAGGGTTACGAGGCCATGTGCCGCTACTCGAGAGTGAGAAAAATCGCACACTAAGTCTCGTTTGGCCGTATCGGGCGGCCCTTGACAGTTATTCGATGCAAAGCGGCGTCGGGCCGTAGTTTTCAGACAGAGAAGATATGAATTGCGAGTGCGCCAAACTCGCCTCGCACCATGCCCCCCGCGTTTTCGGTCAAGCCAACTTTCGCGTTTGCCACCTGTCGCTTCCCGGCCTCACCACGAAGTTGCCAGAAAATCTCGCATATTTGAGCCACACCAGTGGCGCCAACCGGATGGCCACGGGCGATTAGCCCGCCAGATGGGTTCACTGGATGGCGACCGGTCAGCTCGGTTACCCCCTCGTCGATTAGCTTCCCGCCTTCTCCCGGCTTGCACAACCCCAGCTCCTCATAGAGGAGCAGTTCGGCTGGCGCGGAAGCATCGTGTAGCTCGATAACGTCCAGGTCCTCGGGTCCAATCCCAGCTTTATCGTAAGCCTGTTTAGCTACTAGCTCGGTGGTGTGACCCTCATCGCGGCCTGAGGCTAAGAGAGAGGTGCGCACCCATACTGGCTTTTGGGTGAATTGGTTTGCGATCGATCCAGCGCAGAGAATGACTGCAGCCGCGCCGTCACCAATCGGCGAGCACATAAGCCGGGTTAGCGGGTCAGCTACCAGTGGGGAATTTAGTATGTCCTCTAGCGTGTACACTTCTTGATACTGAGCGTATGGGTTCAAGCTGCCGTTGCGGTGGTTTTTCACTGCGATTCGCGCGAATTGTTCGCGGGTCGTTCCATACTTTTTCATGTGATCGCGGGCAAATTGAGCATAGAAATCCATGAACAAAGAGCGCGACTCGCCAGCACCGGACGGCTTTTCGTTCTCGCTAGAGGCCTTTTTCGACGCTGCGTCGGCGTTTGCCTTGGCCACGATCTGCTGCATTAGCTCCACATCTATGGCCGACCCGATAGCGGCAAAGGAGCGCTTTTTGTCCTGATGGTAGAGTTTTTCCATCCCTACCGCGAGCACAACGTCATACATCCCAGAGGCCACATAGAGCCACCCAACGTGAAAAGCTGTTGCGGAACTTGCGCAGGCATTCTCGGTGTTGATTATCGGTATGCCGCCAAAGCCCATTTCACGAAGCACCACCTGGCCTCTGACGCACTCCTGGCCCGTAATCAGCCCGGCCATAGCATTTCCTACCACGGCGGCTTCGATCCGCTGGCGAGCAACACCAGCGCCTGTGAGAGCTTTGTCGACAGCCTCTCGGACGAGCGCTTTCATGCTCTTGTCCAGATATTTGCCAAAGCGGGTCATCCCAGCGCCTATGACCGCTACTTCTCTCATCGTTCTGCCCCCTTTTTAGCTTTGATTCTCAGCGAACGAGCAAACTCTGCCTCTAATTATACCCTGCTTCCGGGAAACAGTGGATACACACTAAGTGTGGGTGGGCACTTGAATAGCAAAACGTTTGCTCCCATCGGTTGTTCCCAGTCGGTTAAAACTTCCGGTCAAGCGGACCTCTGATTGTAAAGACCATCTCGTCTGACCGGGCTAAAGCCGGCGTTTCGGATGCATTGGTTAATTTGCGCAAGCAAATTTTCGTCCACCTTTGGCAGTTCGCCTTTGGCTGCAAGTACCGCGGCGTTCACGGCATTTATTGCGCCGGTTTCCTGCATGTCGTTGGCGCCCCCACGAAGCGCTTTTGCGGCAGTTTCAAAGCCCATGGTCAACCACAGCGCGCCATGGTTCGGAATATTGTCCAGCGCAAGTCTGGCAATAGCTACCTCCCGCAAATAGTGCAACCGTACCTCTTCCGGTTGGATGAGAGCGTTTTTAACGGGCTCGGCCACTTCGCGCGCCTGGTCTAGGTTGATCGGATAAACCGCCCCTCCAACAGTCGCCACCCTAGGAGCGGTGCGGGTCGTAGCGAGGCGCATAGGCCAGACTTTGAAAGCAGAAAGCTTTGCTGGATAGCCTTTTTCTAGCGCACGGTCTTGAATTTCTCGTAGGATTAGAAGATGCTGTACTTTCTCTTCGCGAGTCTCGCCAAGGCCAAACACCATGCTCACCCAGCTGCTGGGGATACCAAGTTTAAGAGAGGTCTCGACTATCCTCACCCAATCTGTCACGCTGACTCTATTGGGCGAAACCAACTTGCGAACGCGGGTTGACAGAATTTCGGCCGAAGCTCCAGGCAGGCTGTCTAGTCCCGAATTGCGAAGCTCAGCCAGAAGCGCTTCTGCCGAACGACCCGTAAGCTGCTCCAGGCCGTAGATTTCCTCGGGACTAAGCATCGCCACATGGATTTCCGGAAATTCTCGTTTGAGCAGCCTGAGCAGGTCAGTGTACCAAGAAAATGGAAGGTTAGGGTTTACGCCCCCTTGAATGAGCACATAGGTCCCGCCGTACGCTCTTATCTCCTCCATTTGCTGACGTATTTCATCGAAACTCAACGTCTTGGCTTCTGGATGGTTTTTGGGGCGGTAAAAGTAGCAGAAGCCACACGCCACGGTACATACGTTGGTGTAGTCTATCACTCCGCCAACTAGGTAATAGACAGCTTGCGGGTCTGCCCTTCGCAGACGAGCCTGGTGGGCTGCGGACTGCAGCTCGTTAAGCGGCGCATCGTAAAGGCGCACAATTTCGGATGAAGATAATCGTTCGCCCGTGCACGCTCGTTCGAGAACTTTGGCATACGACATCTTGCTTACTCCCCTGGATTTAGGCGTTTTGCGTAAGCTTTGATCTTTACGCCGACCGAATCAAGAGAAATTAAAGGGTTTTCTGGAGCAATGCCGGTGCCCAAGCGCGGGAAAACATTGCGCAAGGCAGGATCTCCTAAAGAGACCGATGACGGTCAAAAACAAGAATTAAGTAGTCGTTCCGATAATTAGCCAATTGGACCTCGGAATGCATGCACTTTAGGTCATCTAACCGTTGAGACGTGGCACTCTCTTGATCGGGAAGGCTATATGAGCTAGGGTGTGGTACGCTTGGGAGGCTTTTTAGAGCCCTGATTTTGGGCAGCGAAACTATATACGGGGGCCAGGTACATACACCTACTCACACACGCTCTGACGGGGGTTCAAGTGGAAAGTAGCGAGAAAGTCCTCAAAGTACTTGCTGAAGGGAAGGGCGATTACAAGCTTGTGGATCCCGATGAGCATCGGCGATCGATCAAACAGAAACCTCGCGGCATGCGAAAGAAGCTGATGGGGCTTCGCGAGGCGATTGAGCGCTACGTAGCGGATGGTGACTACCTTGTATGGGAGATCAATTACTTACAGCGCGGACCCGCAGCTGCGATTCGCGAGATTATACGGCAGCGAAAGCGAAATTTATGGTTGGGAGGGAAGTTCACGTGGGTCGCCGTGGCGTTATTGGCGGAGGCCGGCTGCTGTGATCGGGTTGATGTAGGTTTTTTCGTCAGCGGTCCAGCGCTGACGCGTCTGGCGCTCGAAGGGCGAGTCAAGTTCTATGAGTACAGCAATTTGGTGATGACGGCTCGGTTACGGGCCGGAGCGATGGGGGTAAGCTTCCTGCCAGTCCGCTCGTTCGGGGGCACCGACGGCTTCAAATACTCCGGCGCTAAGCTGATTGAAGATCCGTTCACTGGAAAGCCGGTCGTGGTGGTGCCGGCACTGAATCCTGACGTTGCGCTCATTCACGTTCACCAGGCCGACGAGTTCGGAAACGCGAGAATCTTTGGCGCAAGCATAAGCGATGTCGAATCAGCGTTGGCGTCGCGTAAGGTGATAATTACCGCCGAGGAAATAGTCAGCACTGAAGAGATTCGGCATAACCCTGGGCTTACCAAAATACCCTACTTCGCGGTGGATGCCGTGGTGCATCAGCCTTTCGGAAGCTACCCGGGCGAATGCGCCGGATACTATGCTTCGGATACCGAGCACGTTGGCGAGGTATTCGCTGCCATTTATCGCGATCGAATTAAGGAATATTTGGATAAGTGGGTTTACAGTGTCAGCAACGAAGAAGACATGTTTAGCAAGCTGGTCGGAGTCGGCAAACTAAACGAGCTCAGACGGCGGGCGACGATAGTAGCGACGGAGGGATATCGGCCATGAGCTTGCCTAAGTTGCATGGAATCGGTGAAGGTCCCTGGCGCGGCGAAGAGCGAGCTTCAGCGTTTGCGGAGCGAGAGTTCCAGGTATGTATTGCGGCGCGCATGGTGGAAGACGGATCCACGTATTGGGTGGCCGGTGGTGGGGGGCCGATGTACTCGGTGTTGATGGCAAAGCGGCTGTATGCCCCGGACGTGGTGTACGTCACGGAAGACGGGTTGGTGGGCGCGGAGCCTCTTTTGCCGTTTGATCCCGTGATGACGCTAGCGGCTGCCCGACCTGCGTATCGCGCACTAATGTGGACAACCATGAGCGGAATAGGGGATCAATCCGGAGTGGGATACCTCGACTACGGCGTATTGAACACGTTGCAGGTCGATCCGTATGGCAATGTGAATTCTACTTGGCTTGGCAGTTATCCCAGCGAAGGCAGGCGTATGAACGGCCCAGGCGGAGCCGACACGATTGCGTCTGTGTGTCGACGCTTGGTGCTCATGACCGATCACCAGCGACGCAAGTTTGTAGAGCGCGTGGATTTTATTTCGTCGCCGGGATATTTGGACGGCAGCCCTCGAGCGCGAGAACTTGCGGGTCTGCCCGAGGATACTGGACCTTACGCCGTGATTACCAACTGGGCGGTATTCGACTTCGAGGCCGAGAGCAGGCGTTTGCGCTTGCGGGCAATTGCACCGTTTGTGACGGTCGAGCAGGTGCTGGGCGAAATGGGGTTTAGGCCAATAGTCCCGGCGCCTGATGAGATTCAGGTGTTAGACCCGCCTACTGAAAGAGAACTCACCATTTTGCGGACAGAGATGGACGTACGAGGCCAGTTTACCGACGCTGCGCCGGACTGGGTTGTCTGGGAGGACAACCAGTGGAAGATGGTTAAACGGGAGCCGCAAAAGGGTGCTGGGCCCGGCTTCATCTGATAGTGGGATTTTAACCAGGGAGTACGTAATGGAACCAGCGGGCGAAGAATTTCCTTTAAGATTAGCTCGGCACGAGCGCGAGCCGCCCTCGACAATGGTAACTGGTGCCTAACATGGGCGGCTAAAAAGTTATACGGTTATAGCAATACGGTTATTTGGTCGGAAGAAAACTCGAGACCAAAAGGGGGACAACACAATGGACGAACTAAGAACCTTTGAACACGTGATCATCGATCCGCAGTTCCAACAGAAGGTCAAAGCCAAGCCAATCGAACTCAACGAGAAAGAGAAAGCGGTACTTTCTCAGGCATTCAAAACGCCAGCCCTTTTCCAGCTGCTCAGCACGCTTCGTAGCCGCCGCTTCGGCATTGGTTACAGGTACGAAACCGGCGAGCCGGAGACGATGACGTGGTCGCACGGAAAGACGGTGGTACAGGAAAAAGGACCGCTTGCGCATAAATCTCGCCACGAACCTTATCCACTCTCCGAGGTGGAGGAGGCGCTGATTGCTTGGGCGGCCTGCGGTCCTAATGGGGTGGTTCTTGCAGACGCTCCTGTACACGGCAACCTCAGCACCTGGCTATGTTGGGCTGGACGCACAATTCCGGCTCCGTGCAATGACGTAGCGGTCGACCTTTTTATCGTTAATGACAAAGGCACGTTTCTTTACCGACCCTCGATGGAACGCACAAGCCCGCTAGAGATCGCTTCTGAAGAAGATTACTGGAAAATTCTCAACTGGTACCGTGAGGGCTGTATCAAGCTTTCGGATAAACGTATCGATATAGGTTGGATGGCTGGTCCCGAAGGTACCAAAGTGAACCTCGCGGGTCCGTGGCAGTACAATCTGAACCGGCCTGGTTCGACGTGGTTTATCCCGGTCGGCGAGCTAGGCTTCGAGTGGACAAACGTTCTGTTCACAATGTACGAGTGGTGGCACGTCTACTTGGTGGACCCGGATACCGGAGAGCCGGCTGGGTGCAAGGAGTGGGTTAAGCCTGGAATGCTGGAGATGGGCATGCCTGTGCCCGTATACGACGAACTTCTGGTGCAAGTCAGCGCTCACCAGGTAGGATGCTGCGTGGACAACATGCGGTTGGCAGCGGAGGCGCTTGGACTTGGAGCGTGGGTATTTTGCGGCGTCACTAGCGACCTTATTTTGGGTGGTATTCCCGACTTGGCCAAGGGTCTAGGCTTCAAATATATGGAGCGCGACCCAGCGAAGAACCCCAACAAGGTGTTAACCTCGATTGGGCTGCCAGGCATCAAAGAGGCTTGTGTTACGCCGTCTCCCCAGTTCCCCACACCGAAAGACCTGTGCGACTACGTTTGCGAGATAAGATACCGTCGAGGCAGCATCTTTGCTCGTGAGGACAACTGGGCGATCCGCAACAAGGGGCCGTATAAGCCAGAGGTGATGAAACAGATTGTCGAGCATCCGAGAATCCGGATTGCCGACTGGGTGAGAGAAGCAGCCGAGGCGACCGTCGAGTATATCGTCGATAAATGGGGTTGCGCGCCTGCTTTTACTAACCCAATGCATGCGCAATTTACGGCACAAATTCACCACGTTGATATCGACTATTACAAGAGGTTCTACACCAGCAGAGACGGTAGCGATCTGCCGTTCATGATCACGCCCCAAATCCTCAATCACTTCAAGACGTATCACAAAGGGGAGCCCGATCCGTATGCTAGCTAGGCGGCGCCTGAAGCTCAGCAGCCATGTCTGTTGCAAACAGCACAGGTGGACCCTGCTAGACATGCTCGACCAGGTGGCTTCGCTTAGCTGCGAGAATCCGGTGATCGAGACGGTCAGCTTTACCGAGAAGCTTGTAGCGCTGAACGAGCATCTTGTGCCGACGCATGGAGCTGCCGTCTCGCTCGCCGACAGAATAATGAAAGCTCTGGATCTGGAGCTCGGCGGGAACTCGTGCTTGTTCAACGGACGGTTAACGCTAGAGGCGATACTGGAAATCGACGATAAGGAGGTGCAGCAGAACCTGGAAAAGCTGTCGAGCAAAGGATACGCGGTTGAAATAACGGAGGTTTAATTAGAAAGACTTGTGGAAAGCAGTATGCAACTAGGTCTAACAACAGAGTGACAGGGGGATTAAACCGATGGAATTCATGCAAGTTTGTGGTCTGCGACGGAGCATTCGGTTCTATAAAACCTGGCAGCCCGTGGAGCGGGAAAAAATTCAAAGAATCCTGGAGGTGGTTCGTCTCGCCACCACATGTCCTGGGAACCTGCAACCGTGGCGCGCCATAGTCGTAGACGCGACGAAGCTTGACCCAAAAGACCGCGACTTACTCCTCTCCTGGGATAACTACCAAGGCGCTCATCGAACGGCACCGATTTGGATTTATTGGTTCGCTAATGTCGAAGATGGGCGCCCGCAGGCGTTCCAAAAGCGAGTTCACGAGCTCATGGACGTAGGCGCCCTTGCAAGCTGCCACGGGTGGACCCACGAAGCGATCGATGCGGCGATAGAAAAGGGTGAACAGGCGCCCGAGGGTATGCCGCAGATCAGTATGTTACACAACATGCCACAGGAGATGTCGCTCATTTTCGCCCGCAGCGAGACGGTCGGCGCGTGCGCGGTGGCATGCTTAGCCGCGGTCAATGAAGGATTAGGCACATGTTTGCACATGGCGGCAAATGCCGACAAGGTTCCCGAATTGAAAAAGTTCTTGAAAGTCCCGGACAGTTGGGAACCTGTGTGGCTGCAATTAGTCGGCTATCCAGCAGAGGATCCAGAGGCTGGGGGGCAACGACCGCGGTATCCGTTCGAGCAGCTCTTTTTCGAGGGTCAGTACGGACGCCCGTTTGCCCGAGACGAAAACGTCGTTCAAGAACTCAAACGTGAAGGTTTGATAAGAACACCCGCGCCTAAGCCTGAACGCTTCCAGGAGCTTAGGTACCTGGCACAGATGTTCGGCTTCCCGGTGTAAGCAAGAACAAGACGCTGGCAGAGCCCGAGCCGATCGGCTGAGAGCTCTGCCAGCTGCCTGCCATACGCCAAAGATCACCCGTCAAGTATTTGGACTTTGTGGTCTGCCTGTTGGTAACGTCTCTTCCGCCTATTGGTGTGCCCGCAAATACTTGTGTACATTACTCGGTCGGTTGGGAGGTAACTCGTGTTGAGCAACGAAATACGTTCCTATCAAAGTGTCCAGAAGTGGATAGCTAATGTGGATCGCATGTATCACTTGAGTGACGAGGAGTGGGAGCAACGGCTTAAGATATTAGCGGAATTTTGCGAAGAAGTTGGCAAAAATCCGGATGAGATTATCGCAGAGGCGTTGGAAGACAAGACACAAAAGGTTGACTTTATGCGCCAGGTAAGGCGCATGTCTAAACAGGTTTCCAGCAATTCCAAGGCGGCGCATGACTGGCAGAACGTGATTAGAAGCTTTTTCATTCATAACGGTGCCCGCGTTGTGGTGAGACCATATCCCGAAACTTAGCCTAGGAAACAGAACTAAGATGATACTACGCTTAGCGACGGTGCTCCATGTGCTGGCGGCAAGCATATATGTCGGCGGAAGCCTGTTTTTGGAGCTGGTCTTCACACCCGCTCAGGAGTTTATCCCGCCGGCTCAGGCAAGCGTGATAGGACAAAGAGTCGGCCGGCGATTCGCAATTTTAGCGTGGGTTGCTCTACTCATCCTTGGCCTTACGGGGGTGGTACAGCTCTATGCCTTCGATATGCTTAAGGCGGAATTTTTTCAGACGAGAGTCGGCTTGTGGACGCTTGTCATGGTGATCGCGTGGGTATTCCTTGTAGTGAACGGCGCCATCATGACGTTTTGGTTAAGGCCGAAACTTGAAGGTAAATTGCCCCTACCTGTGAAGCCAGAAGATGGCGTGCGGAAGTTGGAAGAGCTTACCCAAGCGTCGCGCCAGCTCGAAAAACTGGTACGGGTGAATACCGCCGTCTCGGCAGTTGCCCTGGTCGTCGGCGCATCGATAAGGTATGGCGGCTTATTCTAGCGGCAAGTAGGCGACCGAGAGGGCATTCCTGCGCACCCGAAATGTGGGCTAAACTCAGAAGGCTTCTTCGCAGGGTCTCTCAGTTACATGCTCACCTAAACAACTGGAGCCTGTCCCCAGACAATTTGCCTAGTGATTTAGATAGCTTTCGCAGCAAAGTGCCAGTGACCCGACCTGAAGCTCTGCAAACGCTCGCGTTATTTGACGAAAACCCTAAAAATTCCCAGCAAATAGTTAAATTTACCGTTCAAACCGAACACTCACCACCAATTTACCTAGGCTTTACCGAGCGTGAGATTTCAATATACGCGGCAGAGCTTGCAAAATACTGGGCAGCAATTGGCATAAAGCGCGGTGACAGAATCCTACTTTACGATTATGGAACGAGTCCTCTCGTCTACTTGGCTTCTTTTGCGTTTACACCACATCTAAACCGAGGCGCGGCCGAACGCCTTGGGGCAGTGGCGATTTGCAACGATGGCCTGCCTGAACTGGTCGATAGAGCGATACACGTCGTACGCTTCGTCAAACCGCGGTTCGCGTTTGTCCGCGAAGAGGTTGAAAACCCTTTCTTAGGGCGCTTAGCGAGCGAAGGGGTCCTACCAGATTTGGAAGAATCGTTCGAATGCGTCGTAGTATCGGCCGACGAGACGATTTTCCTTAAAAACTCCAACAATTTGCCAGCCGAGTTCGGGAAACTCCAACTAACTGAGCGCAGATTGTTACGGATCGACGTTGCGAGATTTTTTGCCTTGCAATGTCCCCTAGATAGCCGTTCCTTCCACTTTTCCCCAGATCTACATTTTGTCGAGACGGTAGATCCTACTACATTGAAGCCGCTCCCGTCGGGAGAAGAAGGAGCAATAGTGGTAACGCCTATTTTTATTTTGGCTCAACCAGTGCTTCGCTATATGTCAAATTTGATAGGCTCGATCGAATGGGATTGCTGCCGATGCGGTAGTAAACAACCCAGACTGTTGTTTTAAAAGTATGTGGTCTCAACTCAAAAATCGTTGTGTGAGAGAAGCTGAATGGATCGATCCGATAGAGGTTGCAGACCCTGAGTATCTTTTGCGACTCCAGTGGCGACGGATAAAGCGAGTACTCCATTACGCCTACGATAACCTGAGCTTCTATCGTGAGCGTTTCGACTCGATTGGCTTGCACCCCGCTGATGTCAAGAACTTGGACGACTTCTCTCGCATTCCGCTTCTGAGCAAGTTGGACTTGATTGCGGAAACGAAATCTCGGCAGAGTTTCTCGATCGGCATAGAAGCTTTCAATAAGCGCCCTCCTTTTAATGTCGTGATGACGTCTGGCACTCATGGCTTTCACACGTTTGCAGCGGTCGGACGAGCAGAGCTGACGCGCGGCGCGATGAGGGCCGTGTTGCGCGAGTTCTGGATGCAGAAGATACGGCCGGGGATGAGTGTCATGACACTTAGTCCAGCCTGGCATTTCTTGAGCTTGCTGGACAGTAGAGCGTTGACAGCGATCGGGGCCAGGTGCGTTTCCCCATTCGGAACTCATACTCCTCGCTTCGCTGAGCGGTTCCTTGATGCGGTGGTGAACTTACGTCCTGAGTACGTCTTGACCATTCCGCCGGTGCTGTACGCGATGCTCTCGGTTTGCGAGCGGCGGGGAATCGAGCCGCGCGAGGCTTTCGCCAGCGTGCGATATGTCTCTGCCGTTGGAGAGGCGGTTACACCAAGACTTAGGCAAAAGCTGCGCGACCAACTGGGCCTTGATGATTTCTTCGAACGCGGAGGCTCTAGCGACGGTTTGTGGGGTGGCGGCGAGTGCTCGCGTCATAACGGCCATCACGTTTTTGCTGATCTCTTTTATGTCGAGATCGTTGATCCCGTTACTAACCAGCGACTTGGTCCAGGCGAGAGAGGCACTATTGTGGTGACAAATTTGGTTCTTGGCAAATCGCTTTATATCCGCTTTAACTGCGAGGACTTGGGGAGTATCGCCACTGACGTGTGTGAATGTGGTAGGACCCATCCACGGGTAGAGATTTTCGACCGTCTTGACAACCAAATTCAAGTAAATGGGCGAGAGATCACCGTATATGACATCCGCGCTTGTCTCGACGAAATTGACCAGCTTTGTGGCAGGTCCTTCTTTGTAGTAAAGCAGCGTAACGGCGGGTTCAGAATCGACGTGTATGATCCGGACGACACGCTCCATAATGTGAGTTCAGAAGCGAGAGCGGCACTACTAAAAAGATTTGGGCTTGATGCCGAGTTTCGGGGTATTCGCTCGATGCCTGCGCGGTGGAAAGGTCGCCTTGTTGACGAACGGCAAGTTGCTATAGGCGAGGGATACCCTGGTGAGTAAGGGTCGCTGACGCTTAGCGACATGTCCAAGAAAGTCGCAACTTTACCGAATTGGTTTTGGCCGGAGGGCGTAGCGCGCTCTATTGGAATTCCTCCCCTTTTTTTAGATGAACTCCTGGTCGAGAGGTGGGCGGATGAAACTCCGCAAAAGGTTGCCTTTATCACCCAAAGCGAAGAGTACACGTACCAGCGATTGCGCGAAGTAGTAAATCGTGGTGCTAGAAACATTGACGAGCTGTGTCGCTCGAATGGTAACAGAGTCCTTATCGTCGAGGAGTCGCCTGCGACATCCTTGCTTCTTCTGCTGAGCGCCTGGAAGGCGCGATGCTTCGTGTGCCTGTTGCATCCTGAGCAGATTTCGTTAGCTTCCCGTTTTGCGCCCAACGTAGTTATCTCCAGTGCGCACAAGCCGCATGATAATGTGGCGATAACGCAGCCAGAGGCTATCTTTACCGAGTCTGCTGACCAGCCGATCGAAGGCAGATGCGAGCTGAGGCACCGGTCGGTCGCGATGCCCAGTATAGATGGTTTTCTCGTATTCCACTCCCACTATAGCCTTGCCGCCGGTATACTAGCGCTCGTGACCTTCCTGGAGATTCCGCAACAGCTTCGGGTCGTTGTAGCTAATCATCCCACGACTTGGCACGGACTTTATAGCGCCTTGCTTGCCATGTACCAAGGGGGTACGGCGATTGTAAATGCTACGAGTAGTGCGCAAAGCCTCGTGCAAAATATGTTGAACTTCGACGGCGAGGCCCTGTTTGTAACCCCCGAACAGGCAGGCGAGCTGATAAGCGAGGTAGGCCCGCGCCAGCGCAGGGAGTTGAGGGAAAAGGCAAAATGGGTCGTGATGGCGATCGAAAGCGCTTTTTCAGCCCGCGTGCGGGAATCTTTGCGGAACCTTTTTCGGCGGCCTATCATCACATTATTTGGAATGCCGGAAACAGGCCCAGCCATAGCAACGCATCCCAGTTGGTATGTTACAGAATCGGCAGGCATCCCCATCACCAATGTCGAATTGCGACCCGTCGACCCCAAGAGCCGGGAACCAATAGAGGTACCATGGGAGCTGCTCGAGTATGCCGGGGTGGAAATAAAAGCCTCTCATCTTATGGTGGAGTATGACGATCCCAAGATTACCTCGCAGAGGCTCAGGCGGCGCTGGTTTTTCAATGGCCTTCTTGCCATGATGGACGCAAACGGACTGTATTACCTACTGGATTAAAGAACGCGCCGGAGAGTCTTCGGTTATAAAGCCGAAAAAGATGACACTCTATTGAAAGCGGACCGAGCGATGGAGAACGACAGCTTTCTTAAAAAAATCAGCGACTATTTCAACTCTCAGTATAATCTTTTGGTATATCATCCGCTTATTGATGAGATAGCGCGAGGAAGTCTTACTAAGCAGCAGCTAATCGTCTTTGCCGAGCAATTTCACCACTTCCTGGTTGAAGCGGAGTACCGCTTCTCGGCTGTAAGTGTCGTACGCAGCCCTGACCTGGAGTCAGTAAAGCGCAACCTGGCTCATGCCATCGAAGAGGCTGGCCACATGAAATTGTGGCTGCAGTTCACTCATGCGTTAGGTATTGAGGAAGCAGATCTCGAGCAAACTGAGCCCAGACCTGGGGTGTTGAACTTTACGAACTATTTTTACCGACTAAGCTTTATGGCAAGCCCGGGAGAGGTTGCTGCGGGAGCAGGATTGCCAGAAGGCATGTTCGCTCACCAATGCGAGCGTATCGCTGCTGGACTCGCCTCACATTACCACTTTAACGAAGACCAAGTGGCTTTTTTCCGAGTTCACGCGAAAGCTGACCAAGAACACGTTGATTTGCACTTTTGGCGCATAGCCAAACATGCCACGGATGAAACGGCCAAAGCGAAGATCATGCGCGCCGCAAAGCTAGGCTTTCACTATTATAAAGAAATGTTTGACTCAATCTACGAGGCGGCACGAGAAAGCTCATGATATTTAAGGGCGCCGGCACGGCAGGTGTCGCCTCTTATTCAACTTGGTGCGTGTAACCCAGCGGTGGTGCGACCTGCGTCATGCAGTAGTAGCGAAGCAACGACCGCAGTTCTCTTTACGGTCTTGCGAATTTGGTTCAGCTAATTGCCGACATCTTCTTTCCAGCACAAGGACGGAAGGGTTCAGAGGCTAGCTGCAAGCTTAGATGGAGGTCAAGTCGTTAGAGGCTGGTTCGTGGCCACGTAGATTCCACTCTGCAGGTGCGTGTCTCGCCTGGCGATTATCCCATCGCCTCGCACTGAGCGCATACCACTTATCGACACCTAAGCGGCATTCTTGACGGCTGGACAAAGGGAGACAAGCTGCGGAAGCCGAACAAATCCCGTGCAGGCGGGGACACACATAGGCTTTTTCTTAGCTTGAATCACATAATGGTTGAGGCGATTTTTCGGTCCGACGCCTGCCTACCCTCGGTGCGGCTGTTGGAACTTTCGATTCCTGCAGGAGAATCCTCCTATTGTTCCGTCGATCTGCTTTGCTGTGGAACGCGTTCTTGGAGAAGCGGCGTAACGTCCGAAGCCTAGGCCAGCTAAGCTTTATGTTGACGACGTTCGCTAGCTGCCCGAGACTATGTCTGGCAGGCGCTAGGCTTTTCCATTTTGTTTCTCCTCAAAGCCCGCGAAGGTCAATCTCTAATGTCCTACACCAGTCCCCACTTCAATCCGGGTTGAGTAGGCATTTGTCACACCGTAGCTAATCAGCTTTGTTATCCCGCCTGAGTGCCTTCTGTTTGTATACCGCTCATCAACCGCGCAAAACGACAAAGCGCGGTGTGCATAAGCTCTCGTTCCAAAGGGCACTTTGATGCAGCAGTTCTTCGGCGTCGCTGCGTGCGTGATGGTACGTATCGTCGATTTGTGCAGGCAATAGGCTGCTCGCTCCAACCTCGTCGCGGCTCACTCATATACTTCCTGGCTCACAGTTGGCTGGCGTGTGTCTGCCTTGGCATAGCCACTGCGCAAAGAAAGCGGTGCTTTGTGGGAATGGGCCCAGTTCTTGAGGCAGAGCAGCGCCGGTTTAGAGCGGATCCCTCTCATTTTGGCGGCTTATTCCACGCCTTTTCGATAGGCATTCCCCAGCGTCCCGCGATTGCTCGGCTTTTACGTGCATTTTCTAGCCCAACATGAAGTAAAGGGTCTTAGGCACGGTATGACGCCGGGTTCAAACCAGCTTTGAACGAGCTCGCCGGCATGTTTAGGCTCAGAAGAGCTCATGGTCGCGAATGCCCAGCGCCGGTGTCGCTCATTCGCAATTCTAGCCGGTTCGGTCGATGGCGTGATTCCTGTCCAGTGCGACGCTCAGCTCTGCAACCAAAAGGATCGCGTCGCTCGGCCACTCTTAAGCTCGTTTTTCAGGCGATAAGTACTTCGTAACCGAACGTTATGACACCCGTTGGAGGTGATGATCACTCCGTTCACCGCTACGCTTGCTCACGCTTTGATTTTGACGGGAACATGCTTGTGCTGCTTCCCCAGCTTTCCGAAACTGCTCCCTGTCAGAACGCGCTCCTGGTACGCTCGATAGGTTTCTTGTGCCACGTCTTCGCGCACCACAAGCCGAAGCGCACCCGACAGCGCTCGTGCCCCGGTTAGGAATTGCATTGAGCAAGCGATCGAAGCGGCAAAGTCGAGAAGTTGTTGAAGGCTGCTACGCCTTACGGCGAAAGTACGACCTAGTGTCGATAAGATACTTGGTTCTTGCTGAACGCGGGTCGCGCTTAGCGACCTTTCGTCAGGCTTGGTTTAAGCCCTGTGTGCGCTCAGTTCAAATAAATCGCGTCTAGCTTTCGGCGGACCTTCAGAACGGCGATCGTCTCCAGCCGGAGGCGAATCTTTTGTGTGTGTAGGAGTGGACGTATCAGCGGCCCTCACTCCCGAGAGCTGCCTAAGACACGCCAGAAAGTTCTAGACATGCAAGATGATCCACTGCCGCGTCCAGATGCAAGCTCCGTGAATGCCGGGAAAACTGCTCGGATGGGCGCGCCAACAACCTGTAGGAACCTGATGCCGACGCGGCTATAGGGTCGGCGAGAAAGTAGGTTAACACCGGTAGGAGCTCGATGCTTCGTCTGGCCGCCTTCTTGTGGCACCTCCGCAAGCGACTACGAAAATGACTTCGGTTGGGTTCCGTTGACTTATCCGAAATAGCGCCCGAACTTGAAGCAACGTGTCTCTTCAAAAGTTGCCCCCCAATAAAAGACTTCGAAAGCGCTATTAATTCTTTAGGCAATCGCTGGGTGAATGTCACTTGTGACAATAAGAGCGCTAGCACTTGCGTGGAAGGACCAGTGCTGGGGACTATGTGACGCAAGAAAGGGATGAGGCATACCAAGCTTGAGCGGTAAGGGAGTGCGGTCAGCTGAAAGCTGAAAACAGGACACGACGATGCGCGCGCCAAAAAGCATGGTGTGAATGCGCGCTACGTTAGGCGAAGCGATTATATCTTACAACGGAGGGTCGCACGGATGACGGGACGCTCGTTGTCTGGAGACGAGCTTGACGGTGGCGAGGCGATCGACGCGATGTAATGAACTGCGCTCGGCTCAGATAAGTTGACACTCTCGACTGCAAAGTCAGCCAGAGGCGCAGCCAGGCGCCGAACGCGGCGTCAACCAGCCGTAGCTATACGCCCCTCCAGGGCTCGAAAGACGCTGGCAACCCAATTCGGAGCCGGTTTAAGCCCGGCATCTTGCCGCACCCGAGACATCCTGTGCCGTACTGGAAACTGCCCGCGGGACGGCTAAGGCCGTAACGCCGCAGAAGCGTGGAAGAAGCTCGCCGAAGAGGATCGGGGAAGCTCACCAAGGTGAAAGTGAAAGGAAGGGAAACTTTAGACGATTGGCGACAAAAGCCTGACTAATTCCCTCGAGAGCGAACCCTTCTCACCACCATCCGATGGTTGGGGGGGCAGGCACCGCTCGTGGAAACAGGGCAAGGCTCTGACCAAGACGTGGCGGCGCAAGCCAAAAATACCTGGTCGGCGCATGTGGTCCTTGGCACCCGGAGGTCGGCGAAGCGGCGAGCTTAAGTTGGTTGCGCACGGACAGGTTTTCCTCGAATTCAAAGGGTGATATCCCGAGGCACCTACCGCGTGCTCGTGTGGCCTCTTTGCGTGCATCCGTGCGAGTATGCGAACAGCCGAGAAGCGTTGCAGCAAACGTTTTTCTCGGTGGGTCGGCAGGCTCTACCGAAAAGCGTATGCTTGGCGCGGCCCTCTGTGATGGCAAGCGCAGCGTAAGTAGACACCCGAGGCATCGCAATAGGTGATACGAAGAGCCGACGTTTTGCCATGCATGTCGGACGTGCAAAAGTCGGCGAAGTTACCAGCTAGCGCCCATTTCCTCGACCCCGGAATTTTTTCGATTCACCCGATACCCGAACGCAGAAAGACGAATAGCGCATCGTGGCAACCGACGATGCCTCCACAGCTGCAACAACGCGGGTGAGAATGAGGACGTTCCAAGCCTTTGCAAAAGCGCGACGACAAGGAGGTCACCGCGCAACGCTACGCGCCGACACCGGAGCGCTACGTTAGCGCCGAGGAGGTCGAGAATTACGGTAAGCCGTTCGACCAAAGGATTCAGCGATCGGTGAGGAGGCTTGCCGAACAGCTGAACCACGCGCGGAAGCTTAAGGAGCCCATCCGGAAAATTTTTAACGAGGCTCGGCTTTGGGATTTGATCAACTCCTGAAAGAAAAGCGCGAGGAGATCTTGCGTGTGTCCGCCCGGCTCGGCGACTGCAACGTGCGGGTCTTTCGGTTCAGTTGTAAAAGGTGAATCGCACTAGGCCAGTGATTCTAAACTTCCTGGTGAAGAATGGAGCCCGGACGTTCTGCGCTCGATCTCGGGGGACCTCAACACGAACTCAAACGCCTGCTCCGCTGCCGCACCTATATTGTCACGGAGCGCACGCTCAGGCGGCACCTCGGTGACCGCCTGCCGCAAAAAGCCGTACCCGTATGAAAGACCCGGCAGAGCGCGTGCAAGGCAATTCTGGAAGCCATCGCCGTGACCGAGCGCTAGGCCAATCGGGGCCGGGCCGCGTTCGAACAGGACGAGCTGCCGCTGAACTGGTTTGTTCCGCACCTCTAGATTATCGGTGAAGCGGCTCGCGCTCCGCCCAATAGCATGCACCTCGTCGCGCCCGACAGACACCCGGAGGTCGAGATTTCTGGTGTATGATGCCTGTGCTCGCGCCTGACCGCCAGAGTTCACGTGGTTGACCAAACAGCCCCCAGAATCGCTCGCGATCGCTGTACAATACAACGCTCGATCCCGCTTTGGCAAAGATGACCCTTACTCAACTCGAAGACCTGGATAAACCGCACAGCGGTTAGAGAACTTGAGTTCTCCAAAGCCACTCCGGCGAATTTATGTAATAATGTATGCTCTACGTAAAATGTAATATGGTGTTTTCAAGCATATCAGTCGAGCTTCTCTATGGGGTAGGTATAGTGTATAGTTTACGTGATATACAATAGGAAAGCGACAATGGAGCTTTCAGGCAAACGGACTTCGCGGCGCGCGAGCGCCACCCACGTGGGCTTTGCAGACGAGGCGAACTGGAATGTCGGACATTTCCGTAGCGTCTGCTTGGTTACCACGCCGGCTGGGAATAGAAAGCGCCTAGATGAGAAGATTCGAAAGCTGCTAACTGAGTCAGAGTTCAAGTGGAGCGAACTGCGAGGGGAGAGGCAAAGCGGCGTAGCGCGTGAACTCTGCCAGCTCGCCATTGAAGAGGCGAGCAATGGGACACTGCGCATCGACGTGCTTGTTTGGAATATCAAGGATTCTCGCCACGACATACGAGGGCGGGATGACAGA
This sequence comes from Pseudomonadota bacterium, assembly GCA_021324755.1. Classification (GTDB taxonomy): domain Bacteria; phylum Desulfobacterota; class Binatia; order Binatales; family Binataceae; genus JAJPIL01. The sequence continues at coordinate 57,763 of JAJPIL010000008.1, read as the reverse complement.
GCCAACCTTGGGCGCATGTATTACCACCTTTTCCACAACGTTTTAGGATACCGCTGGCCTGACAACGCGGTTTGGAGCCTCTATCTGGATGAAAACTCGCTATTCGATTGGAAAACGATTAGAAAATGCCTCCGGAGGGTGGGTTCGCAAAAACCGAGGGGGGAACCTCAGCCTTCGCTTGGAAACCGGATATCATTTGGGCAAAGATTGAAATTGGGAAAGTTTTGGGTCAAAAGACTCAGGCCGGTGGATTCGCGAAAATATCCGCTGATACAGTTGGCAGACCTTTTTGCTGGGTTGGCCGTATTCTCGCATCACAACTTCGCCAAGTACCGGGAATGGCTCGACGTCAACTCGGATCAGCGCCAGCTATTCGCGGGTAGCACTAAAAGTCAGAGCTTTTCCCATAAAGAAAAGGCTCGTTTCAAGGTTCTCAAGGAATTTCACGACCAGTGCCGACGGAAAAAGCTCAAAGTGATTTTAGACGACAAAAAGGGGTTGCGGACGCCTGACCCGTCCGAGCCAATCAATTTCTGGTTCTACACGCCCCAGCACCAGCATGACAAAGCACCGACGAAGGTTCTGACGGCAATTCAGCGGTCACGCCATCCCAGTCACAACATCGTGCCGCTAGTCGCGACTGAGCCTGCTGCAGCCCGCTAACCATCCGAAGCCCTCCTATTGAAAGGACGTGCTCAAGTCGAGCATCCTGGCTTGGCGACGGGCCAGCTCACCCGGCACGGGCGCACTCCCACTTAGCTACAAGATAGCCCCCCAAGCGTCATGGCAAGTCTATCTCCGGAGATGTGCGCTTCTGATCCCGCGAACGCAAGGCAAGGGGCGGGGACCGTCGGTACCCCTTGCCGAAAGGCAGATGCACATCGTTGCCCGATGGGGAACGGTTATCGAACCGCAAGGCGAGCGGTGGCCGCAGCGTGATCTTTTCCGAACGCGTGCGCCGCGGGTAGAGCAAGCCTGGTTGCAAGACCCGGGGTGAAATCGCAGGTATGAGCGCACGGCGCTGGCACAGATAGCCGGTATCGCCGCGCAGATGGCGCGCCTTTGACCCCGCAACTCCGCGTATCAAGCCAAGCGGCGCCATCGCTTGCGCATACTCGGTCTGAAGCGCGCCAAGCTGGTTTGGCACCAAAAGGTCGCGGGCGTTAAGATGCCCTCTATCATCCAGCGGCACCACCAGCGCAGGAATACGCGGCGCCGACTCGTCCAGATGCAGGTTTGCGTAAGCCAGGCGTGCCCGGTATCTCGCCTGAAGTCACTCAAGGTTGAGCTCCACCCATTCGTCGAGCCGCTTCTTCCTTCAGGTGCCGGCGGCGCTATGGTCACTCGAGCGGAAGTACACAGGGGATGCGCTGAGCAGGAACTCAACCGCCACGGTGACATCCGGCCGCCGCTCCTAGGGCATAAGCGCCATCGCGTCCGCGTCGGGGTCAAGCCCGATTAGCACGCGCACTTCTCCAGCGGGATCGGCGTTGGGCGTCTCACAGGTACGGGCAATATGGCCGGCAACCGCCGCTGGCTCGTGCGGCGCGGTCATCTCGACCTTGCTTACCCGCAAAATCGCGCACCCAATCTAAGCAGCCGTCCTCAACTCTGTCGAAGGGTCGCTCTTCCCCGAGGCTTTCTTTTAGCAACAGCGAAGCGAGGAAGCTGTGTATGCCGGAGAGGGGCATCACATTACCTGCTACACATCGCTTCGTGCGGTGTGCGACGTCGCGTAGCTCGGCCGCGAGTTCCAAACCGCACCCTGCCTGCTACGAAAAGGAATCGGCTTGTCGCCCCACTGCGCCTAGGCTGCCCGCGCGCCGAGCTTACCCTCAAGGGTTGCCCGAGCCGTCACTATCGCGTCGCGTCTTCTGCGCGCACAGCTCCTTGAGCGCCTCGGAGGTCTGCTGCGTAAGCCAGCGCGCCACCGCCTTCTTCCGCACCCGGCGCCTGCCAAGCTCGCGCGCAAGCTTGGCAGCCCACCGCTCAGCCGGGGTGTTGGTGTCGAAGCTGACAAAGACCGGCTCGAATCACCGCCGGTGACTATCACCTGCCAGCTCTTGCTTCGCTTCCTTATCGTCGTCACGCCGGTCAGTGGAGCGAAATGGGGACAAGCGCGCAAGATAAACGCGGCATGTAGCGCAGGCAGGTCTCGGGTATCACGGAGAAGACGTTATTTTACGTGGGGTTATTGGGAATGCCGAGGGCGGGATTTGAACCCGCACGGGCTTGCGCCCGGAGGATTTTGAGTCCTCTGCGTCTGCCATTTCGCCACCTCGGCATACCAAAGGCGTTCGATCGCGATTCTCGACTATGACCTGATAGATAACGAAGAAGCAAGGGCAACCTTCATTTTACATCAAACGCGGAATTCGTAGAACTTCCAATCCGGATTCTGTAAGCATAAGCCGTACGGTACGAGCGCCGTTGGTCCACAATCATAGCTGACCTATTAACCCTGTCGGACAGACAACGCCTACAGGGCGAGCCATATCACGCACAGGATACATACGGCAACAAGATAGCTTGCTTTATCCTCTAATGCGAATACAACTGGGTCGACGGTGATTGCGCCTCGTTGGGCGATGAGCCATAACCTACTTATCCAGTAAAGCAGAATAGGGCATACAAGCCAAAGCCAGTGAGGATGAGCGTAAAGCCGCTTGACCTCAGGGCTGTCGACGTAAAGCGCCATCACCAATGCGGCCAGATAACCGCTTGCGGCTCCAACACTTTGAAGAAAAAAGATATCCTCACCCTTGTACGCCCGCCCTTCGCAAGCCGCTGTAGCATCCGCGCCAAAAGTTTTCAGTTCGGAAAGACGCTTGGCGAAAGCCAAGCTCAAGAAGAAAAACATCGAGAAGGCGATAAGCCATCGGGAAACTGGCACACTTACGGCCGCAGCTCCAGCCAAAATCCGCAGCGTGTAGAGCGCAGCGAGGCCAAAAACGTCGATCAAAACAAATTGCTTGAGAAAAGCTGAGTAAGCGAAACTGCCAGCCAGATACGTTCCCACCAAGCGAGCGAAGCGCAGCGAGATACCAAGAGCGGCCGTCACGATCGCCAAAAAGGCGAGTAAACAGGCGGCGAGTGCTGCGCTGGGCAGTGGTAGCCGACCTGCGGCAAGCGGCCGATATTTTTTCCACGGATGTTGCCGATCGACACTGACGTCAACCAGGTCATTGACCAAATATCCGGCACTGGCGCTCAAAGTGAAACACACGAAGGCAAGCATCCCTTTTAGCCAAACGTCCAAGCGGGTTACCTCGTGCGCAAGCAACATAGGCGCAAACACCAGCACGTTTTTGAGCCATTGATGGGGACGCATCGCCTCGACCAGATCCCGAAGCCGCCAACCTCGAGTGGGACCGATTATTTGCGCATCGGGCGCGATCCTCCCAAGCATTAGCGTTAGGATCGGCGAGGGCGCGACCACAAAAGCCCGGGTCGCGTGACGCCACACGTGTCGGTCGCGAAAGCTATCGCCTATGTAATCGAAGGGCCTGTCGCCGAAACGCTCGCGAATCTTTCTGACTTTCTCTCGCCCTGTAAGATTAACTTCGCCGTCGCTCGCAAGCACCTCACTGAACAGTCCCACATGAGCAGCAATCTGCCTAGCAAAGGCCTGGTCGCTGCCGGTGACCAAAACGATTTCGCGTCCGCTTGCTCGCTCCTGTTTGAGGAGTTCTAAAACTTCTTCATTGTAAGGCAGTCGTTCGACGTCGATGGATGCCAGACTAGCAAGCCGCTGCTTAAAACGCGCTCGCCGCCCGAAAAACCCTAGCGCGACCCGTAATGCAGCAAGAGGCGAACTTCGTAGCCCACACAGCATCGCCTCCCAGCTCGTATCGGTACCGATCAAAGTCCCGTCGAGGTCTACGCACAATATAGCCTCTCGCTGCAAGCCCGCTTTCTCGCTCGGCGGCTCAGAGTCTGCCACTGCCCAGATGCGGTCCCCCATGCTAAGTACTCGTGCTTAAAGCGCGCCAGGCGAACACAGTCTATCGCCCCTTGTCGGGCAGCATCTCGGGCCAACGGTCGTTCCATGGGCGCGCACACTCGTAGGCGTATGAGGCCTGAAGAACGAGGTCGTCGCGATACCGCTCGGCGATTATTTGCAAGCCACACGGCATCCCGGAATCAGTAAATCCCGCACGCACCGAACTTGCCGGATGACCACTGAAGTTAAACGGGTAGGTAAAAACGATAAGCGAGAGCGCCTGCGCCATAACCTCGTCAATTGAGCGGCCCTCTACCGAAATAGACGGGCCGTCAGCAGGATAAGGCTCGATCGGAAGCGTGGGAGTGAGCAAAAGGTCGTAGCGCGCGAAAAGGTCTTCAAGCCATTGGTTAAATTTAGAGCGCACTTTTTCGCACTCGACAACGTCCTCCCAAGTAAGGCGAGCAGCCCTCTCGATCGAAGCGAGAAATGTGCGATTGAACTTGGCACGATCCTTCTCTATCCAATCGCGCAACAGCACGTGATAACGGACAAAAAATAGACGAGACCACTGCGGTCCGGTTTCGATCACCGTATCTTTCAGCTCGTCTACGTCATGGCCGAGAGAGGAAAAAACCTCAGCCGCCTTTCGTACTTCCCGGGCAACGTCGGGCTGTAGTTTTGCGCGCCCGAAGTCTGGATGAAATGCGATACGTAGTTTTTTTGGTAGGCGCTCAAGGGTCTCCAAGTAAGACACGCCGGGACGCGGCACCGAGCTAGGATCGGCCGGATGATAGCCGCAGGTGACGTCCAGGTAGAGCGCGGCATCTTTGACTGTCCGCGTGATCGGACCTACCACAACGATGTCGGTCCAGTCGCGCACGCCCTGCCACGGAGCGATTGGAATTCTACCCTGGGAGGGCTTGAAACCAAAACTCCCGGTAAAACAGGCCGGTATGCGGATCGATCCTCCACCGTCAGAGGCCGTGACCAATGGGACCATCCCAGAGGCGACCGCAGCCGAGCTCCCACCCGAAGAGCCTCCTGGGGACCGTTCCAGATTCCACGGATTTCGCGTTACGCCGAAAAGAAGATTTTTGGTGAAGCCCGCATGGCCGAACTCGGGCGTGTTCGTCTTACCGACGACGATAGCACCCGCAGCCTTTAGACGTCTTACCTGAACAGAGTCTTGCAAAGCAATGTTGTCCTTGAACGGAACCGAACCGTACGTGGTTGGCAACCCCGCCGCATCTTCGAGGTCCTTGACGCCAAGGGGCAGTCCGGCAAGAGGTCCCAAACTTTCCCCTCGAGCCAGACGCTCATCCATCGCTTTGGACTCCTCCAACGCGCGCTCTAAGCACAGCGCACAGAACGCGTTGAGTTTTGGATTTAGCGCCTCGATTCGGGCAGCCGTTGCCTCCATCAATTCGCTCGGCTTAAGCTCGCGGCGCTGAATCATTGCCGCAAGTTCGACAGCCGATTTCCAGTGAAGCCCTGACATATAAGCCTTCCCAAAATTAATGCTTATCGAGCCTCAGCACACGCACAATAAGCCTCGATAGCGGCAAGTCCGACTCATTGAACCCCAGGTGTTATTTCATGCGCTTACTTTTCGGACCGATCATAATATTTCTCGCGCAAGCCAGCAAAACCCAAGGCAAGGCAATCTTTCGCTCTCTTGATTCACTTGCGCCAACTCTGTAAGGTTAGCCAGCGATGGCCATGTCTGCGACGCAAAGCCGCATGGAGCCGGCGTGGGGACCGGTACTGGCAGTCATGACACTGGTCATGGTTGCCGGTAGCTGGCCGCTGTACTCGGCGCTTTGGGTTGGATTGCGAGCTCGTATATCGTCAGCCGAAAATGGACATCAGCGCGCAGCGCTTCCGGCTGGAAGCGTAACGGTTCCCTCCATCCGGGACGAACAGCTCGAAGCGTCGGTCGAAGTAGCAGAACCAGCCCAGGCGCAGCCCGTCGAATTGCACAGCGTCACCCAAGCTGGAATCGCTCTGGAGCAAGCGGGTCTGGCACCAGAACAGGCGCGAAAATGGACGCGGCGCCTGGAAGAGATAGCCCACGTGACTAGCTTCGCGCCGGGGCATCGATTCATTATTTATCGAGACCCGGACGAGGGACAGATCCGTGGACTACGCTACGATCTCGATCCTCATGCAACAGTCATGGAGAGAGCGCTGGGCGAAGAGGTCGTGGTGGCGACGTTGCGCCCGATCGAGTACGTCACCCATAGCAAAGCGATAGCTTTGAAAGTTGGTCGGGGCTTTTCGACTGCGGCAGTCAAGCAAGGATTATCACCGACACTTATTAACACTGTTAGAGAGGCGTTCAAGCACGAGTATCCAATTGAGGAGAGTCACCAAAACGCTATTTTAAAAGTTCTGTACACGTATCAGGTAAGCACTGACGGCTTCTATCGCACAGAAGAAGAGTTTCGTGCCGCCCAGTTAATGGCAGAGGACAAACAGTGCCTAATCCTGGGGTTTAAAGAGCCGTCGGGTCGTTTGCGCTTTTTCGATCAAAACGGCAAGGATGTCGGTCCGATTTTTCTTCGCTATCCGTTGCACTTCAAGTTTATTTCTTCGGGGTTCTCCTACGGACGCTATCACCCGATTCTTCATCGCTATCGGCCTCATCTCGGCGTCGACTTCGTAGCGCGCTATGGCACGCCGGTAATGGCTATAGGAGATGGTGAAGTTGAGTCTGCCCAGTGGGACAGCGAGCTTGGGCGTTGCGTTAGAATACGGCATGAGAACGGCCTCGAGACAGTATACGGCCATCTGGCCTCGATTAGCGCTGGCGTCAAGCCTGGGGCAAAAGTTCGCGTCGGCCAGGTAATCGGGAAAGTGGGCTCGAGCGGCCTATCCACCGGGCCCCATCTCCACTTCTCCCTGATCAAAAACGGCCGCTACGTCGATCCTATGGCCGCTCATCTGGGAGAACGGGCACAGGTACCTGTGGAACGATGGTCCGAGTTTCGGCAGATGGCGCTCAGGTACCTAAAGGAACTCGAGCGAGTGGATAAACCCTATCAGCAGGTGACTTTCAACGATGCCTTCTTCGAAAAGCGTAGCCCGCACGCGCTGCCTCACGTTTTGGGCACGAAGGTTACTGGCACTAGTTCACGAGTTTCAACCGGCGGAAAAACAACAAGACAAGTTCCGACTGCCCGGGGCCAGAGCGAGCTCGATTCGTCCGAATTATTAGTATCGGTTGAACCTGCCAGCTGACACTTATCTGGGAAAATTCAGGCCGCTGGCTGTAGCAACGCTAAACTATCCTGCGTATTGCGTCTGCTCGCCGCCGACCGAAAGAAGGACGCGCTAAAGTAGCCAGCGTCTCCGCCGCCTTAAATTCTGCGCATATTCCTGTCACGATTAATCTCTATGACAATTCAAAGGCGGATCGACACGGACTTTTTCAATCCGCCAAAGCCGCGAATCATGGCGCACCGTGGCTTTAGCGGCGCTTATCCCGAAAACACTTTGGAGGCTTTCGAGGCGGCTGCGAGTCTGGGCGTCCAGTATATCGAACTCGACGTCCACATGAGCAGGGACGGCGAGATTGTCGTGTGCCACGACCCCGAACTGGACCGAACTACCAATGTTAGCGGTCGGATCTCGGAGCTTGACTACGCGACCATACTTAAGGCCGACGCTGGCTATAATTTCCGCAAAGCCGACGGGAGTTACCCGTTTCGCAATCGAGGTCTTTTCGTTCCCCGACTGAGCACCGTCTTTTCGCGCCTGCCGCATCTTTACTTCGTAGTGGAGATCAAGCAAGTGAACCCAAGCTTGACCGGTGCGCTCAAAGAAGCGGTTCGAAAAGCCGGAATGGAACGCCGCGTCCTTATCGCATCAGAGCATCAGCAGGCGCTCGACGAAGTGCGCGCTTTGTTGCCAAGCGTGCCCACAAATCTCTCCGCTCTCGAAACCGCAAGCTTTTTTACCCGTCTAGCGAGTGGGTTTGGCGACTACCGACCGCCAGGCGAGGCATTGCAAATCCCACCAGTCTACGAGTCGCTCCAGCTAGTTACAAAGGAAAGCATTGAGGCGGCCCATTCGCTGGGGCTCGAGGTGCACGTCTGGACGGTTAACGATCCATACGAAATTCGCCGTCTGCTCGGTCTAGGCGTGGAGGGTATCATTACCGACTATCCCGACCGCGCACTCGCCGCGCTTAAAGCGTAGCTCAGCTGGCCGTTAAAGCAGCCTCTTTGCGAGGCTCTTGCTTTTTGGCTTCTGTCGAACTTGCTAGGATGCCAGAACAAGGCGATAGCCGAATGTGACGCTTGGGAGGAAAACATCAGATGAAGTTAGATGCGTTGCTCGAAACGCGCGATCTGGCAGAGGTGGCTAATGCTGCCAAGGCCGCCGAGAGTATTGGGTTCGACGCCGTATGGGGGCCGGAAACGGGGAACGACCCGCTACTTGCGATGGCGCTTATAGCCGAGCATACAAACCGAGTCAGGCTAGGCACTCAGGTTTTGATAGCATTTCCGCGAAGCCCCATGGTAACCGCCTACGGCGCTTGGGATTTGGCCAGGCTGTCCCATGGCAGGTTCATTTTAGGACTCGGCACGCAAGTCAAGGGCCACATCGAGCGCCGATACGGTGTCAAGTGGGAGTCGCCTGTGGCGCGGATGCGCGAGTATATCGAATCTTTGCGCGCTATTTTCCGATGCTGGAGCGAGGGCAACAACAAGCTTTCGTATCAGGGGAAGTTTTATAGCTTCTCGCTCATGACTCCTTTTTTTGCGCCTAAACCGCACCAGTATGGAAACATCCCCATATATGTGGCAGGCGTGAACCGGGCGATCTGCCGAATGGCGGGCGAATTGTGCGACGGCTTTCACGCACATCCTTTTCACTCGCCGGCATATCTTCGCGAAATCGTGCTTCCCGAAATCGAGGCAGGACTCAAACAGGCAGGCCGCAAACGGGAGGATTTCGCAATCGCTAGCGGAGCTTTCGTCATAACTGGCGACTCGCCTGAAGAAATCAAGCAGGCTAGGGAGCGCGTACGCCAACAAATAGCCTTTTATGCCTCGACTCGAACGTATCGGATCGTAATGGAAACGCACGGCTGGGGCGAAGTAACGGACAGGCTGCACGCCAAGGCTGCGGTCGGTGACTGGCAAGGAATGGCACGCGAGATAACAGACGAGATGCTCGAAGTTTTTGCGGTAACGGGCAGCTTCGAGGAAATCGGCGCAAAACTCAAGGAACGCTACAAGGGACTTCTCGATAGAGTTTCGCTTTATATGCCTTTTCGACCGGGGCAACAAGACGAACGCTGGCGAAAGCTTTGCGCGCAGTTCAATACTTAATTCCGCGTTTCAACCTTTTCTTTTCAACTTGCCGGAGTCAAAGCAAAGAATTTGATCGGAAAACTGGCGCGGGTATCTTTCGGGCAGCGATATTCCATCGCCTAAGGCCCCGGTTGTGGTCCGCATCTTAGGAACTTGAACAGGCAATAAAGACCCAATTAAAGGCTCATCACCACGAATGCACAAAGTCGTTCTTTTTGCCGCCTCTTCCGAATTTAGCGCCTTAATTCAGCGTGCAGAGAAACTTTTCGTTAGCGGCCAGGTCCGCTTAGTTAAAGACGAACCCAAGACCAAAGCAGGTTTTATATACGAAGGGCAAGGGCGGGTATACTTTTTGAAGCGCTTTGTTCCTAGCTCATGGAGCAGCGCGCTGGCAGACCGTTTGCTGCGTGGTTCTCGTGCCAAGCGCTCGTTGGCAGGCGCATACTTACTTCGCGCAAATGGCTTTTCCGTGCCCGCTCCTCTTGCGGTAATGGAGGTGCGAAAAGCCGGCTTAGTACTTTGTAGCTACCTTTTGAGCGAAGCTATAGATGGTTCATACACGCTGAGCCAGTTCATAGACCGAACTTCCGGCCCCGGCGGAATCAGTTATGCCAGGCGAGCGCAAGTGCTGCACCGTGTAGCGCAAGAAGTGCGCAAGCTTCACGATAAAGGGCTTTTTACGTGGGATCTACAAGAAACAAATATTTTACTCAGGGAAAGAGCCGGATCACTTGAAATCTACTTCGTTGACCTTGACGGATTTTGGCGTGCTTCGCCGAGATCTTGGCGGGCGCGCCGACGCAATCTTGTTCAACTCGACCGCAGTGTCGGACGCTTCATGAGCCGCGCCGAAAGGTTACGTTTTCTTAGGTCTTATCTGGGCGACCAGGCGAAAAGAGCACAGCTAAAAGGCATAGCACGTAAGCTCATTGCCGAGCGCGCGCGCAAAGAGAGAAAGGCGGCTCGACAGGAGAAGAGGTCGCGGGAAATTTTTTTCGCAGAGGCTTTAGGCAACAACGCTTTTCGGATCGGTGCTGATTAAGCAGCTAACGCGAACAATGGAACGCCGTTTTCAGGATAAAAGCTATGCTTATCATACAGAACGAGTTCATTCGCAAAGGGGGAAATTTCTCAGGGACCTGGTCCTTGGCCTGAACGACGGGATGGTGGCTTCGTTCGCGGTGACGTCAGGCGTCAGCGCGGCGGCCACGACAAGTGTCGTCGTAATCGTAGCCGGACTGGCTGAAAGCGTCGGCGGAGCGCTGTCGATGGGGCTTGCTGCCTTCGCTTCCGCAAAGGCCGAGCAAGAGTTCTACCGAAGTGAAATGGAGCGTGAGGAAGAGGAAATTCGGCGCTGGCCTGAGGAGGAGCGCGAAGAAAGACGGCAAATCTACCGAGAGAAAGGCTTCGAGGGAGCGTTGCTCGAACAGGTGGTCAATCATATCACGGCGGATCGTGAGCGGTGGAAAAACGTCATGATGCGCGAAGAGCTCGGCTTTGCGCCGGAGACGTTCGTTTCTCCAGCGCTGGCTGGGTTTAGGGTTGGCGTCTCGTACCTTGTCGGAGCTCTTACCCCGGTGCTTCCCTATTTTATTTTGCCGCCCCGGCCCGGCGTAATTTGGTCGGCGCTTGTTGCGCTAATCGCTTTGCTCGCGGTGGGAGCTGGCAAGGCTATACTTACGCGGCGACCGGTAATCCGCAGCGCCCTAGAAGCAGCTATAATCGGGAGCATAGCAGCGGCAGCGACCTACGTGGTGGGGCGGGTTATATCCACTAACTATGTGTAGCGCCGCTTCGTGCTTCGAGAAGTTTGAGCTTAAAACCCTTCTCATCCTCTCGGCGCACCAACCGACCCTCGCTATCCAGCTCTATCAGCTCGATCTCACCGATCGCGGGCTCAAAACGCCAGATTCGTTCGGCTCGGCCTATACGGCTATAAGAGTGCTTAACTAAACGCATGACGAGCGTAACCGGGTCGACCGTGGCCACTCGCCCAGTCCATTGTTCAGCCCCGCGCTGCTCGAGGTGAGATATTACGAGCGCTTTGAACACGGCCATGTCGAAATCAATTTCGCGAAAACGCCCGAGGCCAATTTCTAGCGGCGTAATCGCTGAAACGCCACGCACCGAGCCTTCCACTACGTCGTTTACAACTCTGTAGCGGGCGCTGCGGGTAAAAAGTCCGCTCAAAGACGACGCCTGAGCTTCTATGATGTTTCCCTGAGGATCAAGCTGGGCTTCCACCTGGTAAAAGTCTTTTGTTCCGACCGCCTCGCGCCTCGAAAGCACGCGCCCAGAACTTACCCAAGCTAATTCGTAGGCTACAATCTCGCCGTGGAAGGTTATTTGGTAGCGATACTCGCCTACCTGTATCATCGAAGCAATCCGCCCGGCGAAAGCTTGCCTACCAGGCAACACCTACCGCCCACATATCACTGTGAAGCACGCTAGCCCCATACGCTAACGCAGAGTTTACTCGCAAACCGCCGACAAACAACGCACCAAGCCGCTTCGTTATATCACCGAAAGGCTTTAAGGAATAGCTGCCTTGCAGCATCGCTGGGATCGCCGTTTAGCTAAAGCACTGCGTGGCAAAAAGCTTTCCTTAAGCGTACGCCGTGCGCCGCCTGGCACAAACTTCGCTCACGTGACGAGCGAGCTGGTGCTCGCAATTTCGGTATGCTCTAAGCTAGGAAGCCGCACCTTATAGAATTTGCGATGAACTAAAACTCGTTCCCGAGGCGGAAATCAACTTTCTAAAGTTTCCTAGCGCGGTGAACACAGCCAAAAAGTGTGCCGCCGGATTGGTGCAGACTTATTTTGTCGCGTAACAGTTTGGTGTTATCGGTCAGCGTTCACAACGTTAAGCCTTAGCGATAGCGCCGCATAAGACCTACGACCACTCCCTGCACCTTCACTTCTTCGGGCTTAGCAATGATCGGTGCCATATTCGCATTCGCCGGCTCAAGACGAATTTGTCCTTCCGGGGTTCGAAAGAACTTCTTTACCGTGGCCTCACCATTGACCAACGCGACTACAGTTTCTCCGTCGTTGGCCGTTTCTCGGCTTTCTACGATTATATAGTCGCCGCTGCGAATGCCTTCGTCGATCATCGATTCGCCTCGAACACGAAGGCAGAAGGTCGGCTGGCGAGATACGAAATCCTCTGGGACGCTGATCGTCTCTGGATTTTCGACCGCCTCGATAGGCGTACCCGCTGCCACCTCCCCCAGCAGTGGCACCGAGTGAGAAGTTGTACCAGGTGCATGTCCGCGGATAATTTCGAGGGCGCGACTATGGTTCCATTGACGACGAATGTAGCCCTTATGCTCGAGGTTTTTTAGATGCTTGTGTACGGTGGCTAGTGAGGACAGACCGAAGAAGTTCCCGATCTCCTGCAATGTCGGGGCATAACCGTGCTCGCCAATGTATTTACTGACAAAATCGATAATTTGTTTTTGACGTTTTGTAAGCATAAGGATGATTTTCCACGAAAGATATAATTTAGCGCAATTTTGTCGAACTGATGGCGAAGAGGCAACCCTCAGGCAAGCGACGATTACGTAGCACAAGCTCAGTTTTGGTTAACGATAACCGACAAACAAGGGAAAAAACGAGCCGACTAAGCACCTTTTTCAAGCCCTCGAACCTTTATCGCTCGCATAACGCACTGCCGAAAGATTTCCCGGTAATTGGTCACTACTCCGAGCTGCTTCATAAGACCATCCAGACCGATCAGCACCCGCAGTACGAAGACGCTGTGCGGAGGGGAGTTGTAAAGCTTGTGAGCAAAAGCGATTTCGCTTGCCGCTCGCGCTTTGGCAACCGAGTCGTACTCGTTTGGGTCGTACGGTCTGTCTACCAGGATGGGTTCGAATAGGATGCGCACCATCTCGATCATCGGCTCGGGATCCTGCTTGGGACTTAAATGTCCCAGCGCGACCATCGCTTGTCCCATCGCTTTCTTGTCGTTCTCCAACACAGCAACCGCAAACTTGAGTTGGGCCCGCTGAATGGTTTCGGGGAAGCGCCGAATCGAGCCGAAGTCCAAAATCGCAAGCTTCGGTTCGTAGCTTACGAGATAGTTTCCCGGATGAGGATCGGTGTGCAGAACGCCAAGCTCGAGAATCTGTCGCCACACCAACGAAAAATATTTCCTGGCAAGCCATTCTTTGAGCTGTTGGTCTACGCCAGGTGCCAATACGTCGGCCAATGGATAGCCATCCAGGTATGTCATCGTAAGGACTTTGCGGGAGCTTAGATTCTCGATTACCCTGGGGATTACGACCTCGTCGTCATCGGCGAGCAACTTGCCGAAGTAGGTCATGTTGCGAGCTTCCAGCTGGTAATCGAGCTCCTCCTTCAGGCGCTCCTCGAGCTCGAGATAAATCTTTCGTACTTCGATCTTCTGGCGCATCATGTCTCGCGCCAATGCCGAGAAAGTTTGCAGGAGAAGCTTTAAGTTTCGCAGGTCCTCTTCGACGGTTTTGTCCACGCCAGGATATTGAACTTTTACCGCAACCTCGGTCCCGTTTTTTAGGCGCGCACGATGGACTTGGCCGAGCGAGGCCGCAGCAAAAGCCGTCGGCTCAAAGCTCGCGAACAAACGCTCCGGTGGGGCGCCAAGCTCGCGCCTTATTTGCTCGCTTATCATGTCGTAGTCCATCGGCGGGACGTTGGATTGGGTCAGCTTAAGAATGTCAACCGCTTGCGCAGGTAACATGTCGGTCCGCATCGAAAGCATCTGGACCAACTTCATAAACGCGCCGCGCAGTTGCTTTGACCGTTCAACGATTCGCTGCGCGTTTCTGATATGGGTTTCGATTAAAAGCTTGTTTCCTTCCTCCTTGCCTTGTAAAAGCTGACGTACGGAAGCCCAAAGGTAGCTCGAACCAACCTGAGAGGCGAGGCCACCGATTGTAATAGCTCTTCGAGCTCTTCCCGTTGTAAGCGTTTTGCGCGACGCCATTATGCCGTGGTTTGTCGGTCGAGGCCTACGCGGTTGATCAGAGTCGCGGCAAAGGCCGCGCCAAAACCGTTGTCGATGTTCACCACCGTGACCCCACCGGCACAGCTGTTTAACATGCCGAGCAGCGCCGTCAGACCGCCGAACGACGTTCCATAGCCGGCGCTGGTAGGCACCGCGATCAGCGGCTTATCCAGCAAACCTGCCACTACCGACGGCAACGCTCCTTCCATACCGGCGACGACGATCAGCACCGAAGCGCGCTCGATGAGCTCAAGGCTCGACGTCAAACGATGGAGCCCGGCCACCCCAACGTCGTAGAGGCGCTCGACGCGGTTCCCAAAAAACTCGGCGCAAAGGGCCGCTTCCTCAGCCACTTTGATGTCCGAGGTTCCAGCGCTGATCACCATCACCGCTCCGTGGCCCCGGGGCTCTATCGGCTGAGTTATAATCGCTCCCAACTCGGCTACATCGTAATAGACGAAACGCTTGAGCTTACGTTTCACTACGCTCGCCTTGTCCCTGCTCAATCGCGTCACTATCAAGTTCGATCCGGCTGCCACGATTCGCCGCCCGATACCGGCAATCTGTTCAGCGCTCTTATGCTCCCCCAGTACGACCTCGGGCAGTCCACGCCGCAACCAGCGATGATGGTCGATCCGCGCGAAGTCAAGCTCCTCGAAGGGCAAGTGTTTTAGACGCTGCATCGCAGCGCTAACCTGAAGCTTTCCATCGGCCACCTGCTCGAGAATTTCTCGCACTACCCGTTCGGTCATCGCCGCCCGCCAGTCTCTGGACGAATCGGATAGGGTAGAGTGAGCATCAGTTCCTGAACCGAGCGTGCGTCACTGAGCACCACGTCGATCACGATGCCGTCGACCCTGATCCGTTCTCCAACCCTCGGAATATGACCCAAACGCTGGATCACTAAGCCAGCAAGTGTAATATAATCGCTGCTTTCCGGCAGCCGAAGGCCGAACCGCTCGTTGAGTTCACTGATCTGGGTTTGTCCAGACACCGCGATCTGCCTGGAGTTCACGATTCTGATGTGCTCTTCGCGCACATCGTACTCATCCTCGATCTCGCCGACAATTTCTTCCAATAGGTCCTCCATCGTTACGATGCCTGTGGCGCCGCCGTGCTCGTCAACCACTACCGCAAGGTTCTCGCCGGTGCGCTGCAACAGCGCCCAAACTTCGCTCAAGGGAGTCGATTCCGATACGTAGCTCACCGGACGCATCACTTCCCCGATAACAACGTCGAGGCTTGGCACCTCGAGCAGATCGAAAACATGGATTACGCCGACGATATCTACGATGTGACCGTCGTACACAGGAAGCCGGCTGAAGCCTTCTCGTCTTACGATCTCGATCGCCTCCCTGACGGTAGCGTCCTTAGAAACCGCCTCCACTCGGACCAGCGGCACCATCGCGTTGCGAGCCTCAAGGCGGCCAAAGCGCAAAAACCGCCGAATGATCTGACGTTCCGCCGGTTGAATCGCATCCACATCGACCCCGCTCTCCGCCGACTCTCGTCCCACCAAAAACGCCAAATCCTCGCGAGTAAGAAACACGCTGCGCGCTTCTTGGGCTACACCAGCTAAGCGCCGCAAGCTTTTACTGAACCACGTTTCCAACCAAAGCAAAGGCATCGCGACGGTCGCTAAAAGGTGCAGCGGCCGAGCCATCGCTTTGCCAAATTCGACCGGGTAGCGCAAACTCAGAAGTTTAGGCAACGCTTCACCGAACACCAAAACAAGGGGGGTGAGCAGCACTGGGGCATACAGAGCTTTACCCGCGCCAAGACGGTGAAGATAAAAAGTCAGCAGGGTCGCGCTAAGGATGGTGGAGAGATTTGCTCCCGTAAGAGTCAGCGCAAGCAACTGGTCTCGACGGGCAAGCAACTCCAAAAGACGGCGTGCCCGCCGATCGCCCGCTTCGCTCTGGGCCTTGAGCTTGAGCTCATCGCTAGCCACCAACGCCATTTCGCTAGCAGCAAATAAGGCCTCGGAGGCCAGGCACAGACTCAGAAGCACGACAAGTTTTATTACGCGCAAATTTCCCCAAACCATCGTTCACTTTACCCGCACCAACTCGACCGAAGCGCCACGAACTTTCTCGACAACTACGGCGAGGTTTCCGAGCGACAGACGTTCGCCACGGCGAGGAATACGGCCCAGACGCTGAACGATAAGACGTCCAAGCGTCGGTTCGCCGTTTGCAAGTGGTTTACGTCCGCGCTTCTGGAGCACCTGGTTCAACCGAGAAAGCTCAATCGACCCGCTGACGAGCATCTCGCCGTTCGGAAACGCAACCATCTCGGGGATTTGCACGTCGAACTCATCGCGTATTTCGCCGAAAAGTTCCTCTAGTAGATCTTCAAACGTTGCTAAACCCAAAAGTTTTCCGTATTCGTCCACGACTAAGACGAGCTGAACCCGCTCGCGCCGCATCTCCTCGAACAACTCGCCCACGCGCTTGTTCGGCGGGACAAAGCGTGGACGACGAAGAAGGCGCTCAAGGCGCGTCGGAGTGGTCTCTAAACGGCGAACCACTAGGTCCTTTACGTGGAGGACTCCGACAATATTATCAGGATCGCCTCGATAGACTGGGACGCGCGAAAAGTGACCGCGTGCACACTCGGCGATGAGCTTTTCGGGAGGAGTGTCGATGCTGAGCGAAAAAACTCGTTCTCGCGGCGTCATAATATCTGCAACGCGCCGGCTTGAAAATTCGAAAACTCGCCTTATCACCTCGCGCTCAGCAGCCTTTACCTGCCCCTGGTCTTCGCCCAGTCTCAGCAAAACTTGAAATTCCGTTTTCGAGATCGGTTCAGCCGAAACCCGAAAATGTGCCATAAACCTACGTACCAAGGGCGAAATTAGCGCTACGGCTAGCCACAGCGGTCGGGCAGTGAGCCGAATGATAGCGCTCGGATGCGCAAGGGCGAAAGTTTTGGGCGTTATCTCAGCGAACACCAACATAATCGTGAACATGATTGGAACAGTGAGATAAGCCCCACGTCGGCCGAATACCGCCAACATCCACGCGGCAGCTAGGCTCTCGGCGAAAACATTGGCGCACTCGCTAAGCGACCCGATAACCATCAAAAATTCAAAAGGTCGATTTAAGAGTTGATCGACCGCATAAGCGGTCCCAGCGCTAAGGCGTGCTCGCACGCTCCTCATCCGAAGCAGAGAAAACAATGCAGTTTCACTTGCTGCGAGCGATCCGCTAACAACCACCAGTGCCGCTACGACAAAAGGTATCGCCCACATAACGAAAGCTAGCTCTCGCGACGTAGATGGTCCCAACCTCGAAGAGCCTCAGCTGAGAGACCGGATGGCAAGTTCTTGATCACAAGTTTTGAGCTTTTTCCTATCAACCTACCGATGCGCGTCACCGCTACACCAAGGCGTCTACTGAGTGACGCCGCTGAGTAATGGGGCGGCAGACAAAACAAGAGCTCGTAGTCATCGCCCCCAGTCAACGCATACTTCAAGTCTGAGCCAGCAACCGCTCTATAAGCTGGAGATAAGGGAATCAGTGCCGCGTCTATCTCGGCGCCCACGCGGCTTGCACGCAGAATGTGCTTTAAGTCTCCTGCCAATCCGTCGCTAAGATCGATAGCTGCGGCCGACGGCTCGAGCTTGCTCAGCTTTCGTCCAGCTTCGATTCGAGGGCTCGGGCTAAGATAGCGGTTTACGAGAAAGTCCCGCGCAGAGCCTTCTGCCAAGACCTGACCAGCCAGTATTCTCCAACCCAGAGCCGCATCCCCTAGCGTGCCCGTTACGAAAATGTCATAACCTTGCCGACCTGCGCTACGGAGCAAAACGCCGTTCGGCGCCAGACCGAACATCGCTACCGTCACCGAAAGCTCGCTTGCTGAGGTGATGTTGCCACCGACGATATCGATCTGCGCGCGCTTCGCTGCGCGTCTAATGCCCACGTAGAGTTCTTCAGCGAACCGCGGAGGTAAATTTTCACGCAACGCCAACGCTATGACGCAAGCAGTCGGCTGGCCGCCCATGGCGGCTATATCGCTGAGATTGACGGCAAGAGCACGCGCGCCCAGCTCGGCTGGAGTAAACCACTCGAGCTCAAAGTGTACCCCTTCTACCAACGAATCGATGGTCACAAGTTGCTTTGCACCAGCTACGTCGACAAGCGCACAATCATCACCGGGGCCTACTAGCACACGCCGGCTGTGACGCAGGCCAGCACAAAGCCGCCTTATTAAGGCAAACTCATCCCCAGATGCGTTCATTATGGATGGCTGCTCGGTCAGGCAAAGCTTGCAATTTTTGCAATATACTGGCTTTGAGGCGTGGTAAAGAGGCAGCTTGACGCAATTTTAACCGTAGTCTCACAGCATTTTACGCATATCGACCGAGCTGCCGGATTCCGCCGCCTCCCCGTAGCGCCTTCGCCTTGCGAGATTTTGTCGGTCTTGTTAACGTGAAGCCGTTCGATCTACGGCACTCTGAACGCACAAGTTTCTTTCGGTGAGCCGACGCCAATCACGACGCCGCGAAGGCTCGATGAGACATAATGTTGGTTCGAATGTAGCTCACAATTGCGTAAGTCTGATGCAGGCTCGAAAGCGGAGCTGCTAATATCCCGAGCATCCAAATATTCGTCCGAGGGCGGCGTTTTGCCGGGCGACACTAACGCAGGCAGGAAAGAGCCCTAGCCATTGCCGCTGCAGCGAACTCGATTTCGTCTTCGCCCACGGTCAACGGCGGTGCCAGACGAACCACGTTATCAGCGTTTAGCGTCCAGTTCACGACCACACTTTCCATTATAGTCCTTTCCGTGAAGGTTCGAGCAAATTCAGGCTTGGTAAACTCTATCCCTACGAGCAACCCGATCCCCCGGACCGCGGCGACCCGCCGGCCGTCGACAAAGCTACTGAGCTTAAACTTAAGTGCTTGTCCGACCTTCTCCGCGCGCGCCCACAAGCGGTTTGCCAAGATAAATTCTAAAGCAGCGAGACCCGCTGCACACGAGAGCGGATGACCGCCGAATGTGGTGATGTGTCCTAATGGGGGATCGCGCGAAATAACCTCGAGAATTTTGGTGGGCGCGCAAAAGGCTCCCAAAGGAAGCCCCCCTCCCAAAGCCTTGGCTAAGACGACCATATCCGGGATGACGCCAAAGTGCTCGAGCGCGAAAAGGCGACCTGTTCGGCCAAAACCTGTCAGCACCTCGTCGAATATGAGCAACACTCCGCGTTCGTCGCACACACGCCTGAGTTCCTGCATAAAGGTGGGCGTGGGAATTCGGACGCCCCCTTCGGCTTGGACGGGCTCGATCACCACTGCGGCTACCCGCTCGTCAATCGCGCGCAACGAAGTTTCGTCGTTATAAACAAGGCGCACAACTGGACCCGGCAGCGGCTCGAAAGGCGCTCGAAAGGCGGGATTGCCCATCAACGCCAAGGCAGCCATCGTGTCGCCGTGATAGGCACCGTCAAAGGCTGCCCACGCGCTTCGGCCCGTGTACTTACGAGCCGTCTTAAGCGCGCCCTCGATCGCTTCCGCGCCCGAATTCGTAAAATAAATCCTATCTATAGGAGCAGGCAGAACGGACGCCAAGCGCGAGGCAAGTTTGACCTGGACGTCGAGCACGTACTCACCATAAACCATCACGTGAAGGTATCGCTGGGATTGTTCTCGAATAGCCTGGAGGACCGCGGGATGGCCATGGCCGAGATTGGACACGCCGATACCCGAGATGAAATCGAGATACTTCTTACCATCGCGTGTGATAAGCCACGACCCCGTAGCCTCGATTACCTCGAGCCCGATCGGCGAGTCGGAGGTTTGCGCGATATGGCGAAAAAATTCTTCTTTGAACCCGCTCATGGGGAATAACCAAGCCGCTTTAGAAGCTGGCCACCTCCATGCGGCCACTCGACCGGAGGCGACTGCATCTGACCTGGCTCGCAAAAATACGACACTCCGTGGGCCCTGAGCTTCGATTTCACCTTCTCGCTCAGCGACTCGGGTACCCACAAGGCGAAAGCCTCGAGTCTGCCAGCTACGTGCGCTAGGCGTACGTCTAGTTGTGAAATTTCTGGCAAAAACGATACGTACACCGTGCGATGCTGCGGCGAGATGCGAAAAGCCGAGTCGCGGTCAAAGACAACTGTGTAGGCGAAGCTAGCTCCTTCCCACAACTCGACCGGCTCCCCACCTAGTTTGCGCCATCTAGTCTCCTCACGGATAGCGCGCACGGCGGCAGCACCGTCGAGATCGAACCTTTTTGGTGCCGGCAAACTTTGCTGAAGCTCGTCGAGCATCCGAGCCAGCAGTGACGCAAAGTCCCTGGCCTCCTGTTCATTTCGACTCTGGACGAACACATGATGGGGCGACAGACAGCCACGTTGTTCGAACAAGACAACGTCGCGCGCAAGTGCTCGCGCGAGCGCCTCTAACCGGTGCGCTCGGAGCTCATAACTATCGCCTAACGCTATCAGGGCCCCACTGAACCGAGTCCCAAAGGGCAGAAGATCCGGAGCGCTGACCAAAGCTTCGATAGTTGTGTCTTCGCCAAAAGCCGCAACCGTATTGCACGTACGGAGCAACGTTTCGGTCAATCCCCGTTGCTCACGCCCCCAATTAAGCACCGCGATCTTTTTGCCGAGCGACGGTTCGAGTTCAACCACAGTGCGAACGAACTGGGGAAAAAAGAACGGTTCAGAAGAGGAGGTTTTCACCGCAAGCGAAGCGCCCGCAACCAGCCCCTGAACAATCTCGTGAAGTCCCGCTCCTACGACATTGCCCGGCGCAATAATTCCAAGCAAAAGCCGCGCCTTTGGAGCTTTTGCTGCTAACGACCGGAGCGCAGCAGGCTCGAAAGGTTTAAGTAAAGCGCCTAACGACTCATCAAGAACTTGAACGCTTACCCCCCATTTTTCGCAGACCGCTTCGATAACGCGACGGCGCCGATCATACTGCGTGTCAGACCACAATCTGCAAGCCTCAGCTATGGCTGCAGCAACTGAATTCGGTTCTACCGGGCAAGACGAAGTGCTTCTTAGAGCCTCGAGCAACTGCAATAGCATTGAGGCGCTAATGGCCTGGTTAACAGAGCGCGAAGCGCCTAGGGATGGGCTCAAAACCGAGGGAACGAAGCTCTTAGCTAAATCTGCAGGACGGTCAGACATCTAATAAGGTCTTCGCAAGTGTGGACTTCTGTCCGCTTAGCAGCCACTTGCGTCCGAATATTTGAACCTTGTCCGGGGTAGGTTTCGAACCGTTCGGGACACCTGCTTAATCTCTTTATCCTACGTGTTCGCAGCTAGGCTTGCGACGCTCAAAGCACATCCGCGGGGCTCGCTTAGGGTCGCGCGACCAAGAATTTGAACGTAGCCGCATTCGACAAAGCCTATGTCCTCTGTCAAAAGCGCGCTCACCGAAGCAGCATTCGCTAGGTCAAAAAACTTGAGAAGACCGGGTTCACCCTCGGGCATGGGTTTTAGGGTTACTGGGTCGACAGCAGAAACGTGCAGCCACGGAGGCGGCAGCTTCAAGCGACGACGCGTACCGGCCTCCAATCCGGCGACGTTGAACGCTGTCGCATCATAAAGCTGCGACGACATTTCCGTCATCCCGTACTCATTGATAACCCTGTCGGGGTCGACTCCTAGCCAGCGGCGACATAATTCGATGAAATCCCGGCTGTCAATCGGATTCGCTTGCCCCTTGGCACCGCCAGTGTCCATAATTCTCGAACCTTGCGGCAAGCTTAAGGGCGAGCTCGTATCGCGAAGACTTTCGACGAGCAAACGTAGCGCTGCCGTCGTGCCCAGCAGACACACCGGTTGCTGGCTTGCAACGCAATCTTCGAGAAATGCGCGCGCTCGGTCGAGGTCTATCTCCGTGCGCGTGGCTGCGCAGATACTGGGAGCCTGGCCGAACTTCTCGATGCACCAGGAAATCATCTGGCTGAGCGACGATTCAGGCATGAGCTCGGCAGTGGGATGCAAAGCAAGCATTCGGAGTCTTAGGCCGTCAGGGAAAAGCATCCGGCGCAGATTCATCAAGGCTGACGTTTTATATAGCTCGAGACAGGGCATGAAATGGCGACCTCTTCGCTCTTTGCCGCGACTCGTCCCACTGGTCACAAAAACGCGCTCGGGGGGGCCAACGCGCAACTCGAGGTACTTGAAAGCCGCAGTGCTAACAGCAGGAATTTCATGTATTGTATGTACATTTTCAGGGGTTAAGCCTAAGCTTGTACAAAACTCGCGATAAGGCGCAAGCGAAGAGAACTGATGGCTAAAGACTTCGAGCGCAAGCGGTTCGAACTTATCAGCTTGCGGACTCTTTAGGAACTCGAGCACCCGCTGGTAAAGCTTCACGGCGAAAATCTCCGGGCGAATAAACGTCTCAACTCCCGCACAAAAAATACTTTAGCCTAGCAAGCGAAATTACTCACGCGTCTTCTCAGTTAGTAGCGCACAGTCGCCCGAAGCCTTGTGCCTTTGTTCGCCGCTTAAGCTTTACCAGAGAACCTTACTTGTGCTAGCTGAACGAGATGGAAGACCATTGGTAGGTCATTTTAAGAGATGAAAAGATTCGCTGCCGGGGTTTTGTTGGGCTTTGTGTTGAGTTGTGGACTTAGTTACGCGACTGAAGACCTTTCTCATAACGGCACGTTTTGGTCGGCGCTCGATTCTTCGGCCAAGCGAGGTTACGTTACGGGATATGCGGACGCCATGAAAATAAGCGTAACCAAGCTTGAAAATCTGGAAATCGCGGCGCAACTTTTTCGCTGGAAGAGCGCTGAGAAGATCATCCGCCAAGTCTCGCGCGAACTGAGTATCGGGGACGTGCGTCCTGAGGACTTGGTGGCACAACTCGACCAGTTTTACTCAGACCGCAAATACAGCGACCTGGATCTGGGCTCGGCGCTTCAACTGGTGAAAATACGAGTCGGTGCCGCTCAAAATCAATCGCGCGGGGTCGACAAGCGAAATTCCGCCGACAAGTAGGCACCGCCTTCGAACACAGGAATGCGTTGACGTCAGTCATGCGGCCCGGCTACCGGAAGGTATTGCATGGGGTCTCATGGAAAGTACGCTGAGAAGCTTGCGCGGCATTTAACAGCCGGATTGGACGCAGGTTTGAGGTAGCGCATACGCGCCTGTACACCGTAGTCTTTAGGCAAACCATTCTGGGAGGCATGGGGAAGTGAACGCTGCTGTCCGCTTGCTTGAACGAGCTACCGCCTCGGTCGTAGGGATTCACGCAAGCGTTCCGCAGGACCATCCTTCGGTTGCGGTCGGTCTAGGTAGCGACCGGAGAGGCACCGGCACTTTGATCAGCGAAGACGGCTTGATTCTTACGGTTAACTACGTGGTGATGGGGGCGCGCTCGTTAATCGTTACCTTAAGTGACAGCAGACAGTACGACGGGCGGATCGTCGCGCAAGATTTTCTGTCCAATCTTGCACTGGTAAAAGTCGAAGCCAGCGGTCTCCCCGCCGCTCAGGTGGCTTCTTCCAAGGAATGTGTGGCGGGTCAGGACGTTTTCACTGTGACGAGCACAGGCGATGAATCGCGTCGGGCCGATTCGGGCATCATAAGCTACATTGGCCCGTTCGACGCGCTGTGGGAGTTCATGCTCGACCGATGCATCATCAGCTCAGCGATGAACTTCGGTTTCGGCGGGGCTCCGCTTTTTAACGCCAAAGGCGAAGTAATCGGCGTCGCGTATCTCAGCATGACCGAAGTTGGTCGTTCATTGCTAGCAATACCGACCGAGCTGTTTATTGAGGCGCGCGACGAGTTGTTGGCTCATGGCCGGCGCGTCAGCGTACGGCCATGGGCCTGGTTCGGTCTTCTTTCCTACGTTTTGCGCGAGCACATAGTAGTAGCTGGGCTGCTGCCGGGTGGCCCTGCCGACAAAGCCGGCCTTAAACAAGGAGACGTCATTCTCGCGATCGACGACCAGGAGGTCAATGACCGGCGCGCCCTATATCAGGCCCTCAGAGCGCATCAGCCGGGCGAGCCCGTGAGCTTCAAGGTGTTTCGCGACAACAAAGTCGAGACGCTCAAGCTCAAGGGCATCCGAATCGAAGACTACTTTGGCTAGGCGCCGTTGAGCACCTGCCCATCGCC
The DNA here is from genome assembly GCA_021324755.1 of Pseudomonadota bacterium. Classification (GTDB taxonomy): domain Bacteria; phylum Desulfobacterota; class Binatia; order Binatales; family Binataceae; genus JAJPIL01. Next base: position 33,402 of record JAJPIL010000008.1, on the reverse strand, counting down.
TTACTCACGCTCGCAAACGAATTAATCTTCGCGAGATTGCTCGCACAAGCTGCAGCTTGTGCGCCCGAACAACACAAAAGCTCGACAGACAGGCGTCAAACCCCCGACTGCACGCGTAAGGAGCGCCATCCTCAAACGAGCCGCTGTTCAAACGTCCTTGAACGCGGCACCCTTTTGCCGTTCTTCGATCGCTGCCTGCGCCGCCGCCAAGCGGGCCGCAGGTACGCGGTAGGGCGAGCAAGACACGTAATCAAGACCCAGACGATGGCATAGCTTGACGCTTGCCGGGTCGCCCCCGTGCTCACCACAAATGCCTAACTTAAGCTTCTTGTTTGCCTTGCGGCCCCGCTCGATCGCCATCGCCATCAAGCCGCCCACTCCTTTCGGATCGAGATGGGCGAACGGGTCGTGCGGGTATATTCCTCGATCAAGATAAGCTTTGAGAAACTTACCCGCATCATCGCGTGAGATACCGTAGGTCATCTGAGTAAGGTCATTAGTCCCGAACGAGAAGAACTCCGCCACTTGCGCGATCTCGTCGGCCAAAACGCAAGCGCGCGGCACTTCGACCATGGTGCCAATCGTATAATTGATCTTCGCGCCATTACTGTTGAGCACCTCGCGGGCGATGTCGTGGATTTGCGCGGCCAAAATCTCAAGCTCTTTGCGGTCGCCGATCAAAGGCAACATTATTTCTACCTGGCTCTTCACGCCGCTTTTGCGCAGCTCAATCGCAGCCTCGAACAACGCCTCCACTTGCGTCTTGTAAATATCCGGGTCAGTTATTCCCAGACGCGAGCCCCGCAGACCCAGCATCGGGTTAAACTCGTACAGACTGTCGCAGACTTGCTTTAAACGCTCATAAGAAACGCCCATTTTGCTGGCAAGGTCGCGCAACTCACCCTCGGTCTTAGGCAAAAATTCGTGCAGCGGAGGATCGAGTAGACGCACGGTGACCGGCAGCCCATTCATCGCGCGCAAGATCTCTATGAAGTCCTGGCGCTGAAACGGTTTTATTTTCTTGAGCGCCTCGGCGCGTTGCTCGGGCGTCTCGGAGATTATTGTTTCGCGCAAAGCGTCGATTCGGCCTTCGCCAAAGAACATGTGCTCGGTGCGGCAAAGTCCGATTCCCTCGGCGCCGAAATCACGAGCGATTTTGGCGTCGTGCGGCGTATCGGCGTTGGCGCGAACTTTTAGTCGTCGCTCCTGGTCTGCCCACCCCATGAATTTCTTGAAGGCTGGCGACATGGTAGGCTCGATGGTAGGCACTTTGCCAGCTATCACCTCCCCAGTCGAGCCGTCAAGCGTAAGGTAATCGCCGCGATGAAATGTTCTACCGTTCACCGACAGCAGCCCCTCTGCCGCATCGATGACGAGCTCGCCGCAGCCGACAACGCAACATTTCCCCATCCCGCGGGCGACCACCGCGGCATGGCTTGTCATTCCGCCACGAGCGGTCAAAACGCCCTGCGCAACTTGCATCCCATGAATATCTTCTGGGGACGTTTCGACCCGCACCAAAATTACCGGGCGCGACTCCTTGGCCGCAGCAAGTGCCTCTTCGGCCGAGAAAACTATTTCTCCGGTCGCGGCGCCAGGCGAGGCTGGCAAGCCGCGCGCCAGCACCTCCTTTTTCGCTTGCGGATCGAGTCGCGGATGAAGCAGCTGATCGAGCTGGTCTGGCTCGACTCGCATAAGCGCCGTGCGGCGGTCAATCAACCGCTCACCAACCATATCCACTGCGATACGAATCGCGGCTTCGGCGCTTCGCTTACCATTTCGCGTTTGCAGGATGTAGAGCTTTTTGCGCTCGATCGTGAATTCGATGTCCTGCATGTCACGGAAATGCTTTTCAAGAGTCTGGCCGATCCGGACAAGTTCGCGGTATAGGTCGGGAAACGCTTCTTCCAACGTCCGGTAGCGAGCGCGCCGCTCTTCTTCGCTTATCCCGTTACGCTCTGCCCACCGGCGACCCGCCTTAAGACTGATCTGGTTGGGCGTACGCACTCCGGCGACTACGTCCTCGCCCTGGGCATTGACAAGATACTCGCCGTAAATTCCTTTTTCGCCCGTCGCAGGGTCGCGAGTGAACGCAACTCCGGTAGCACAATCGTCGCCGAGATTGCCGAAGACCATCGATTGAACGGTTACGGCCGTGCCCCAGTCTTCAGGGATACCGTGTATTTTGCGATATACGATCGCTCGCTCGTTTCGCCATGACCGGAAAACGGCGCCGATCGCAGCCCAAAGCTGCTCGTGCGGATCCTGCGGCAAGTCGTGACCCGTGCGCTCACGGATGAGCTGGCGGAACTCGTTTACCAGTTCCTTCAAATCCTCGGTCGTAAGCTCGACGTCCTGAGTAACCCCGCGGGCGGCCTTTTTACGGTCGATGATTTCCTCAAAAGGGTCAGGTTCGTGCGGGTTTGTGGGTTTGAGCTGCAGTACGACGCTACCGTACATCTGGCAGAAGCGCCGGTACGAGTCGTAGGCGAAGCGAGGGTTGTTCGTGATGCGAGCAAGCCCCTCCACGGTTGAGTCATTGAGGCCGAGGTTCAACACGGTGTCCATCATACCCGGCATCGAAACTCTCGCCCCCGAACGTACTGACACCAGCAGCGGATTGTCCGGATCACCAAAGCGTCGGCCGACGATTTTCTCGATGCGCTTTAAACTTTTCGCCACACCCTCTCTAAGACCGCGCGGGTAGGGGTCTTTTCCCGAATGCTGGTAGTAGTAAGTGCAGACCCGGGTCGATATGGTGAAGCCTGGCGGCACCGGCAGCTTGAGCGAAGCCATCTCGGCTAAGTTCGCGCCTTTGCCACCCAAAAGCTCGCGCATGTTGGCGCGCCCTTCAGCAATCCCACCACCGAAAAAGTAAATATCCGGATGAACTCGTGCCATTTCGTCCTTCCGCTTCCTGCTTGGAAATTATTTTTGGAACATGGAATACGTGGCTATCGCTGATCGATTTTTACACGCTAGTGGTCGAGCGATAAAAGAGGCGAGATACGAGACTGAAGCCCCGCCGTTTCATCGAGCCCAAAGCTACTTGATTCGAATAACACGAGGGTATGAAGAAATGGAACTCGATGACCGCGAACCCATCTAGCTGAACCCAAGCCGCTCCCGTAACGTTCGACAAGCCCCCGTCAAGTGGCGGCTACGAGACTAGCGATGCCAGCCGATGCGTTCCGTCAGCTCAGTAACCAGCGCCGCGATCGGAAGCCGCACTTGCTCAGTCGAATCGCGGTCGCGCAAGGTCACGGTATCGTCTTCCATGGTTTGATGATCAATGGTTACGCAAAAGGGCGTACCTATCTCGTCTTGACGGCGATAGCGCCGACCAATCGAACCCGCTTGGTCGTAAGCGGTTACGAAGTAGGGCTGTAACATATTGCGCACGGCGAGCGCCTTTTCCACCTGCTCGCTTTTGCGAAGCAGCGGCAAAACCGCAACTTTGATCGGTGCCAGACGGGGATCGAGCCGCAATACGACCCGTGGCTCGCCATCAACCACGTCTTCGCTGTAAGCGTCTAACAAGAAAGCCAACAACACCCGGTCGACACCTGCCGCAGGCTCTACGACCCACGGTCGGTAGCGGGTTCTGGTCTCCTCGTCGAAGTAACTGAGGTCTTTACCGCTGAACTCTGAATGGCGATCGAGGTCATAACTTCCGCGCTTGGCAATCCCTTCGAGCTCTCCCCAGCCGAACGGGAAGCGATATTCGATGTCTGTGGTCCCGCGCGAATAATGCGCCAGCTCTTCCGCAGCGTGGGGACGTAAGCGAAGGTTCTCTGGCCGGATGCCGAACTTGATGTACCAATTGAGGCGATTATCCACCCAGTAGTCGAACCACCTAGCCTCCTGAGCCGGGTCGGGAGGAATAAAAAACTCCATTTCCATTTGCTCGAACTCGCGAGTGCGAAAGATGAAATTGCCCGGCGTTATCTCATTGCGAAAGGACTTGCCTATCTGAGCCACGCCAAACGGAAGCTTCAGTCGCTGCGTATCGAGCAAGTTGGAAAAGTTCACAAAGATACCTTGCGCTGTCTCAGGCCGAAGGTAGATGGTGTGGCTACTGTCCTCGACCGGGCCGATAAAAGTCTTGAACATCAAGTTAAACCTGCGCGGCTCAGTCAGCTCTCCGCCGCATTCGGGACAGCGCTTGCCGTCAAGCTGGTCGGGGCGGAACCGATGCTTGCACGATTTGCAGTCTACCAGTGGGTCGGTAAAGTTCTGGAGATGACCCGAGGCTTCCCAGGTTCGCGGATGCATCAAAATGGCAGCGTCCAGACCAACGATATCGCTCCGCCGCTGCACCATCTCGCGCCACCAAGCTTCCTTGATGTTGCGCTTGAGCTCGACACCGAGCGGCCCGTAGTCCCAAGTCGATCCCAGCCCACCGTAAATCTCGCTGGATGGAAACACTATGCCGCGCCGTTTGCACAACGCGACAAGCTTTTCCATCGTTACCTGCGTGCTACTTTCAGTCGCGACGACTTGCTCTTCGCGTGATGATGCCACAGCAACTACTTTCCCTCGTTCGCTAAAGCTTCAATGAGACCGAACAACGAGCAACGATCCTTTCCTAGGCAGTATGGACTCGCAAACTGTCTGAATTACAAACTCAAGACGCAACGCGCCAAAAGCCTGCTGCTGAAAGGCCGCCTTTTCTCCGACCATTCTGATTCTTACGTTGCAACCGTGCCAATTAATTAGGCAAAACTCAATCGATTGCCTATTATCCTCAAGAATCCAAAGGTCACACCCGCGCCGCGCAGTGGCTGCGGCCTATGCCTGAACTTTACGACTCACCGACGAACTGACCCCCGAAGCATCGCGGCCGAACGGGTCCAATGAGGTTGTTCAACTATGTGCCGGGACATAATGCCAAGAAAGCTTCTCGAACGCTAAATAGCGTTTGGCCCTCGTTCGCCCGTTCTGATACGCACCACCTCTTCGACCGGTAAAACGAATATTTTGCCGTCGCCAATCCGCCCAGTCCGCGCACTCGCCTCAACTGTGCTCACGACTTGAGCAACCAGCTCGTCGGGAACAATCACCTCGAGCTTTACCTTCGGCAAAAAATCGACGACGTATTCGGCTCCTCGGTAAAGCTCGGTGTGCCCCTTCTGCCTTCCGAAGCCCTTTACCTCCGTAACAGTCAAGCCCTGGATACCGATTCCTGACAACGCCTCTTTAACCTCATCAAGCTTAAAAGGCTTGATTATGGCCTCCACTTTTTTCATAAAACCTCCTTGCATTCCACAAACTGCCGTCCCGTGGCGTCATCGGCCCGAAACCATCTAGCTAGCCTTCATAGCCAGAAATACCACGCAGCCGATTCACTCCCTAGCACAAGCGCCATTCTATTCGACGACTTTGGGCCTCTTCAAAGCAAATTAGATGCCACTTAAAAGTGTGCCGTTAAAAGTTTACAGCCTATTGCCGCCTTAATGAGGGTACAGGCGGTCGATATCCTAATTTTGACTGCCGGCTAGTGGCTCCGGCTTACTTCGGCCCAATTTCGGCTCCGAGCCCGCGATAAGTCGCTCGATATTGCCTCGGTGGCGATAAAATACCAACGCAGAGATCAAAACCGCAGCACCAAAATAATCACGCGGGTAACCTAAAGCAGCTACAGCCACGGGGAGAACGGTAGCAGCCGAAAGCGAGGCCACGGACACGATCCGAAACCCCAAAAGAACCATGACAAATAAAACGAACGCAGTTAGCGCGGCCAGTGGTGTCAGCCCGAGCCATACGCCAAAGCCTGTCGCCACACCTTTGCCGCCCTTGAAACCCAAAAACACGGAACATATCGAGCCGAGAAACGCAAAGATCCCAACTACGAGTGTGCTGAACTGGTCTTCGACCAAGTAGCGGGCAAACAACACTGGCAAAAGGCCTTTGAGGAAGTCCCCTAAAAAGGTCAAAGCCGCCGGGATCGGCCCACCGATGCGCGCAACGTTAGTGGTTCCGATGTTGCCTGAGCCTGCTTTCTGGGGATCGAAGCCGTACAGGCGTCCAACCAGCACGCCTACTGGAAGCGACCCTGCCAGGTAACCCAATAAAGCAAGCCCTAGCTCAAATAAACTTCGCAATTGTTCACCAAAAACGTTTAGTAAAAAAATCGGGGTGAGAGGATTTGAACCTCCGACTCCTGCGTCCCGAACGCAGTGCTCTAGCCAGGCTGAGCTACACCCCGGTCCTTAGGTCAGCGAAGCCGTGCGATGCTTCGCACCTCCCTTATATAACACCGGTTTTTGACTTTCGCGATACCTGTCCGCCAGTCCGTTTCAGAAAGTCGTGCAGAATTTCCACGGCACAGGCGTTAGCGGCGGGCTCGAGCTTCGATGCTATCAGAGCACCCGAGCGTAAAGGCGCACGTCTTAGCAGCTTCTTTGCGCGCGAATAGTTGGCTTCTCGAAAACTTAATTTGTTAAAAGTTCAACTGCGGCAAGGCGCTGACGCATTTGGGCAATTACCTCAGCGTAGCTCTGCGCGGCGAAGATCCCGGAGCCAGAAACCAATATGTTAGCACCCGCCGCTGCCGCAGCCGCCACGTTGTCAACCTTTATGCCGCCGTCAACTTCCAGGTCTACGTGATGCAGCCCCCGCTGATCGAGTTCGTTACGCACCAAGCGCAGCTTGTCCAACGACTCAGGGATAAACGCTTGGCCGCCGAAACCTGGATGGACGCTCATCACCAGTATCATGTCCAGCTGATCGGCAACTTGAAGCGCGCGTCGGGCGTCGGTCTCAGGGTTCACCGCAGCCGAAGCTCGAACACCGCATCGTCGAATAAGCCGCAGCGTTGCTTCAATATCAGAGCAGGCTTCCACGTGCACCGAAATCAGGTCGGCGCCAGCCTTGGCGAAAGCCTCGATAAAGCGTTCCGGGTGTTCTATCATCAAGTGAACATCGAGCGGCAGCCTGGTTACTTTTCGCAGCGACTCAAGGACGGGAATGCCGATCGAGATATTCGGTACAAAATGGCCATCCATGACGTCGAAATGAATCATATCCGCCCCGGCCGCCTCGACGGCTTTCACCTCCTCGCCCAGGCGAGTAAAGTCAGCCGATAAAATCGAGGGTGCTATTTTGCAATGTCGCTTCACAGCATCCGTCACCTACTGCGCTTCAAACGAACCGCAAAAAATCCGTCCGCGCCCTCAGCAGCGGGCAGCAATGACAAGCATAGGTACCCGTCGGGACTTGTTGCAAGTGGAAGGCCGCCGAACGGCATGGGATCAACCGAAAACTCTGGTTTGCAAGACAAAAAGCGTCTGACTACGCCAAATCCTTCTTCCGGCGCAAAACTACACACCGCGTAAACCAAAATGCCACCTGGAGCCACTAATTCGCTCACTGCCAGCAGCATAGCAGTCTGTAGCTCCGCCATACGAGTTATGTCCTGCGGGCGCAGACGCCAGCGGATTTCGGGATGCGAGCGTAGGGTCCCAAGCCCGGTGCAGGGTGCGTCGAGAAGTACGAACGGGAAAGAGCGCGGCGCAAACGGAACTCCTCGCGTAACGTCGGCCTGAAGAAACAAAATATTGCGATGCCCCAGCTTTAGAGCGAGTTGCCGAGCTTTTCTTAACCCAGAGGCGCTTTTGTCGAGCGCAACAACCCTTCCCGACGGTCCGACGAGTTCCGCAAGATGGGTCGCTTTGCCACCCGGAGCGGCGGCACAATCAAGTACTATCGCCCCGGGGGCTGGCGCTAAAAGTCGAGCCACCATTTGTGAAGCTAGGTTCTGATGAATGAATAGCCCCTCGGCGTGAGCTCGACTGTCGATCGAATTGCCCCGCCTTACAACAGCCATTTCAGGGAATGGACCACAGCTATCTACGACAAGGCCTTCCGACTCGAGCTTCGCGAGGTTCTCGCCAGGAGTGCCCTTAGCCAGATTGAGTCGAATAAAGTTCGGCGCAGGCGCGTTATCGGCCGCCATTATCTCTGACGCCTTAGCTATGCCAAACCATTCGATCAGCCGCTCGACGAGCCATCGGGGATGCGAATACGCGATCGACAAGTAGCCCACCTCGTCTTCTTTTGGATCGGGCAAAGCAACGGTCTCTCGGCTCGCGCGCCGCAATACCGCATTGACCAGCCCTGCTGCCGGTCGCGTATGGGGATAATGTTTGGCCAGCGCAACACTGCTATTCACAACTGCATAGTGAGCAATCCGAGTCAGAAACCGAAGCTGATAGATGCCCATCCGCAGAACGACCCGCACCGGCATCGTCAAGTTCCCGCCAGGCACGGCGAGCAAACGATCGATTTCGTAGTCAAGCCTGGCGCGCCAAGCCGTCGTGCCAAGCACAAGACTGGTGATCAAGCGCCGGTCGCGAAGTCCGAATGCGGGCAGACGATGGCCTAACAACGCGTCCGCGAAAGCACCCTGCTCAACACGAAGCAAGATCTCGAAAGCCGCCAGGCGGGGCGCCAATCCAGGCGTAAGACTCCCGCAGGCCGCCTTAGGTGACGGCGAATTGCCTGCAAGCTCAGGCGTGAACACATCCGAATTCACAAACGCTAGCTACCCAACCGCTGTCCCTTTTGAAGGTGTCTGCCGCGCACAAGATCGCCACCACTAACTCTTCGTTTCCCAGCCAACTGAACTTCAAGCAGCTTAAGCGCACCCTGTCCGCACGCTACAACCGGCTCTGGTTGAACCTCGACCACCGTACCTGGCCAAGCCGCCTGATGTTGATCGGGCAAAGCTTCCGCTCTAAAAATCAAAAGCTCTTTGCCAGAAAGCCTCGAACGCGCAACCGGCCATGGGTCGTAGGCTCGCGTCATACGTTCGATGTAAACGCAGTCTTTGCTCCAGTCTATCCATGCGTCTTGCTTCTTTATCGGCTTGCAATAGGTCGCCTGAGTCTCGTCTTGTGGAGCTTCCGCAAGTTCTCCCTTGGCAATAGCCGGCAGGGCTTGTTCGAGCGTATCAGCCGCAAGCTCAGAGAGTCGCTCCTTGAGCGAGCCTTGGGTATCACCAGGCAGGATAGGAATCGCAACTTGCATCAAGACCGGCCCGGCGTCCATCTGTTCCGTCATTCGGATGAGCGTGATGCCCGTCTGCGTGTCGCCGGCGAGAATGGCAGCCTCGACCGGACTTGCTCCGCGATGTCGGGGCAGCAGCGACGCGTGCACATTGAGCGGCATAATGCGGGGTATTTCGAGCACTTCTTTGGGCAGGATTTTCCCGTAGGCCACGACAACTAAGAGGTCAGGGGCAAGCGCGCGCAACTGTCCAACGAACTCCTGATCGCGCATGCTGGTAGGCTTCAAAACAGGCACCCCTGAAGCTGCACCAACTTCTGCTACCGGCGTAGGCGTAACTTCGAGGCCTCGACCCCTGGGGCGGTCCGGCCCGGTCACGACACCAACCACTTGCCACTGGGAGCCCCCTTTGATAATCAGCCGCTTAAGCGGCTTCGCCGCGAATTGGGGTGTCCCCATGAAAACGATACGGAGCGTTGCGATCGTCCTTATGGCTCCCTAACGCCGTCTGTAGTACCGCTCAAGTCTCGGCAGCGAATGAATCGTAGCTCGGCACTTTTCCTTCGCGAATTAATTTCTGCAGCTTTCGCCGATAGAGCTCGCGCTTGAGCCGACTTATCCGGTCGATGAACAGCTTACCGTCCAAATGGTCGAGCTCGTGTTGGAAGACCACTGCTAGAAACTGCTGAGCCTCGATCTCAACTTCGCGTTCCTCGAGCGTGAGGGCTCTTACTACGATGCGCGATGCGCGCTGGACCTCGGCGCTGTAATCTACCACCGACAGACACGCTTCTTCCCAGGTTACTTTTCCTTCGATCTCTACGATCTCCGGGTTAATCAGCTTGAGCACGCGACGCCCAGGATTATCGTGGTCGGCGTCAATCACAATTATTCGTCGCGAATCCCCAACCTGGGGAGCCGCCAGTCCGATACCTGGTGCGGCAAACATTGTCTGCACCATGCTCTCGATCAAGCTCGCCACCGAGCCGTCGATCTGCGTGACCGGCTGAGCCGGAATCTTGAGCACCGGGTCGGGATATTTTCGAATTCGTAACAGGGCCATCAGCCAACCATCCCCTTCTGTAGCCTACCAAACAGTAAGCTACGAGAGAAAGTTGCTCGTAAAAATTTCCGCTTTTGCAAAACCGGTAAACCCAGCCTGAACAGACCCCGAAGACCAACTCTAGGTGAGTCAGTCTCGGCTAACTTAAAGCATGTTGACCGGGTCGATGTCCACGAGCACGCGAACGTTTGCAAGGCGAGCGAGTTCGTCTAGCTTGCTACGAGCGGACAGAATAGCGAAGTGAAGCGTCCTAGCACTTGAGGATTTTACCAGCAACTGCCAACGATAACGCCCACGAAGCCTCTCGATTGGCGCCGGCGACGGACCGAGCACGCGAAATCCCGCTTCCTGGCAATGCTCCCCGAGCGCTTTGGCCCAGGCATTCGCCGTCTCCGCAACCTTTGCCGGATCGCTGCCTTGCAACCGCACCAAAGCCAGCCTGACGAACGGCGGATAACCCAGTTCGCTCCTCAGTTCGAGCTCTCGACGCATGAAACGCGCGTAATCGCCCGCCTGAGCGGCTCGGATACTGTAATGATGCGGCGCATAGGTTTGAATAATAACCCTTCCAGGTTGCTCGCCTCGTCCAGCCCGTCCTGCGACTTGAGTCAGGAGCTGAAAGGTTCGCTCGGATGACCTGAAGTCGGGCAAGTTCAGTGTTTGGTCCGCCAATATTACCCCAACGAGCGTCACCCCGGGAAAATCGAACCCTTTTGCCACCATCTGGGTTCCCACAAGGATATCGATTTCGCCCGCTGCCAACGCGGCGAAGACGCGTGTGCGTGCCTTTCGCCGGCGCGCAACGTCGCTGTCCATGCGCTCGATTCGCGCCTCAGGAAATAGATCCGCTAGCGTCGCGGCGACGCGTTCGGTGCCGAAACCGCGCCCTTCCAGCACATACGCTCCACATTCCGGGCAGTCGCGCGGTGCTGGCCTGCGCTGGCCGCAGTAGTGACACTGAAGCGACCGGTCGCGTAAATGAAAGTGCAGACTTACGCTGCAATTGGGACAACAGATCACAACGCCGCAAGACCGACACTGAAGAGCCGTATGGTAACCGCGCCGGTTGATAAACACGATACTCTGCTGGCGCGCAGCTAAATTTTGCCTGAGCGCCTCGAGCAGCTCTTGCGAAAGCGGAACGCTCTGCTCCGTACTTTGGAGTTCATTGTCAGCCTTGGAGACAAATCCGCCTGCCTTCTGACGCAGGTCTATTACCTCAACCGTCGGCATGGGTCGGTCCCAGACCCGTCGTTCAAGCCTCACCATCTTGTAACGACCGCGTCTGGCGTTGAAGTAAGATTCTGCCGAGGGCGTGGCTGAACCAAGAATTACAGGGCAAGATGAAAAACGGCCCAGAGCCACAGCGAGATCGCGGGCGTTGTACCTGACGCCTTCTTCCTGTTTGTAAGAGGCGTCATGCTCTTCGTCCACGATGATCAATCCGAGCTCGCGTAACGGTGCGAAAATGGATGAACGCGGGCCTATCACAACCCGCGCTTTGCCCTCGCGAATCGAATTCCATCCCGCCCATCGCTCCGAAGGAATCTGCGCGCTGTGCGAAACCGCGACCCGATCGCCAAAGCGATCGCGGAAGGCGCCGATCAAATGTTCGGTCAGCCCGATCTCCGGTATCAAAACCAACACCGTGCGACCCATCCTGAGACACCGGTCGGCAAGATGCAGGTATACCTGCGTCTTGCCGCTCCCCGTAACGCCCCACAACAGGAAGGTTTCGTTGCGTCTTTCGTCGATTGCGGGCCCGATCGTTCGGATGGCATTTTCCTGCTCGTGAGTTAGTTTTACGGAGACCTCTGGCGAGCTCGCCGACGTCATGTCGTTCGTCGCCTCGCCCGCACAATCGACCTGCACGTAGCCCTGGGCAACCAGGGCCGATAGCGCACGCTTGGCCGCGGGTGAAATCATTTCGAGTTGGCTCACCGGAACTTGCCTTTCCGGCGCGGCCGCCAGAAGCTGGAGGATCCGCCGCCGAAGCTTGCCTCGCACTTCTTCCGCTTTGGCTTCGGGCGCAAGCCTCGCTAGCGCCAAGCTTCGGCGTTTGGTCCGGGCTCCACTCAGCACGCTTCCCGCCGACACAAAACCCGCCGACTGAAGCTTAGCCAGAACGCTTACGCTTTTTAGAGCGGGAACGGCGCGTCTTAGCTGAGAGTAAGTAAGCGGCCGCTTGGAGAGAGCTTTGAGGACTTCCGCCTCAAGAGCACTTAGGCTAGTTTGCTCGCTTTCGTTCGGCTCTCTAACCAACTTGTAAAACGTTTTTGTCTCTAGCCGCAGCAACGAGGGCACGATTAATCGACATATTTCGCCGAGCGTCACAAGGTAGTAGCTTGCGGCAAAGCGCATGAGCTCGACGTGCGCCGGATCGAGGATCGGCGACGGGTCTAGCACGTCAATAACGGGCTTGAGCTCGATCCCTTCGTCTTCGAAACGACCTACCTCGAGCACAAGGCCGGTCACCTTGCGTGACCGAAGCGGCACGAGGACCCGCTGCCCGGGCGCGACGATCGGTTTTAGATTAGGCGGCACGGCATAAGTCAGTACGTCGAGCGAACGCGACCTACTGGCTATTGCGACCTTTGCGCAGTCGGGCTCAAGCGCAGTTGCGTCGGCAGAGCTCACTTGAAATACCCTTAGATTACGTCACTTACTATTGCGTCAAGCACCCGAACTGTCGGTAAGCACGCGATGCGAGAATTTCGATGCTAGGTGCTCGATAAAACGGCCGCAACAGACGCGCATCTCGGCTTGGATAGCAACGCCATAGAGCGCCCGCCTCGCGTCGATTCCGCGTAATTGTGGTCTTTAGCGCTGCCTGCAAAGTAGCGGCTTCGGAGCGTGGGCCGAGCCTGATAAAATCATGCCACCAAGGCTTGCAAAATGCGTCTTTTAATGATTCGCCTAGTCTGCTTGAATCAAGTTATTGCCTTAGCAAAGTGTCGTCCTTGGACTGGCAAAAGACGATTAAAGTGCCTTAACTTCTGATACGGTGCAAAAGTGACGCTGCGTTTTCTCACGGCCGGAGAGTCCCACGGACCGATGCTCACCGCGATCGTGGAAGGAGTGCCCGCGGGATTCCAAATCAACATCGAAGCTATAAATCACGATTTAGCACGCCGCCAAAAGGGCTACGGCCGAGGCGGTCGCATGGCTATAGAACGAGATGAAGTTAGGGTAACTTCGGGCGTGCGCTTCGGCTATACCACTGGAGCGCCTGTTACCCTGATCGTTGAGAACCGTGATTTCAAGAACTGGCAAAAGCGAATGTCGCTCGATCCGAACGACCGCGAGAGTGCCGTGCCGGTTACGCGCCCCAGACCTGGACACGCCGACCTTGCGGGAGCGCTGAAATACAATTTGACCGATATTCGCGACGTCCTCGAACGGGCGTCGGCCCGGGAAACGGCGGCGCGAGTCGCTGTCGGCTCGCTCGCGCGGCAATTTCTGACTCCTTTCGGAATCGACGTGTTGGGCTACGTGGTCCGGATTGGCGCAACCACCGCCAATGTTCCGTCCGAGCTTTCGTTGAGCGAGCTTCGCAGACTAGCCGAGGAATCGCCCGTAAGAGTTTTGGACCATGGCGCTCAGCAGGCGATAATCGCCGAGATTGACGACTGCAAACGCTCTGGCGACACTCTCGGGGGTGTTGTCGAAGTGGTCGCTCATGGCCTTCCGGTAGGTCTGGGTAGCCACGTTCAATGGGACAGAAAGCTGGACGGGCGCCTTGCGCATGCCTTGTTGAGCCTGCAAGCCGCAAAGGGAGTCGAAATTGGCCGCGGCTTTGAGGCCGCTTCGATGCGGGGTTCGGCGCTTCACGACGAAATCGGCTATGACGCCCACAATCGGCGCTTTATTCGGCGCTCGAACAATTCAGGGGGAACCGAAGGCGGAATCAGCACAGGCGAAGTGCTGCGGGTTCGAGTGGCGTTCAAGCCGCTTTCGACCCTGATGCAACCGCTGAGGTCGGTCGACATACGAACTAAGGAAGAAACGCTAGCGACGATCGAACGTTCGGACGTCTGTGCTGTACCCGCAGCAGCAGTTATCGCTGAAACCGTGGTGTGTTTCGAGTTAGCCAAAGCCTTTCTCGAAAAATTCGGCGGCGATTCCTTCGAGGAAATCAAGCGCAACTACGAAGGCTTTCTCGAACAGCTAAGAAACTTTTAAGCGGTGGCGGATCGCGCGAAGGTAAACAAGTTAGTCTTGACCGGTTTCATGGCTACAGGCAAATCACAAGTGGGGGCGGCTGTAGCTAGTCGACTAGGGCTTCCGTTGATCGACACCGACGCTGAAATTGGGTCGCGGTGGGGCAAAAGCCCTGCTGCAATTATTCTTGAAGACGGCGAGGAGCGGCTTCGTTACCTCGAGCGCGTGCTGATAGCTGAGCTAGCTGCCGACCGAAGGCCAGCAGTGATTGCAACTGGCGGCGGTACGCTGGTCGATCCGCGCAACTTTGTCAAAATTGCCGCAGTGGCCGTTGTGGTATGGCTCGACGCCCGAGCCGAGGTCGTTGCCGAACGGGTGGGCAGGTCCGCCGAGCTGCGACCCAAACTGCTCGAGAGCGGAAAACCCCTGATGGAACGGATAATTGAGCTAATGGAAGAGCGGCGGCCCGCGTACGCGCGCGCCCACTTTAGGGTCGATACCTCGGACATAACTATTCACGAGGTAGCTGCGCGCGTGATCGCCGGCGCATCGTCACACGGGTTCACAACGTGCAAAGCTTCCGCGTAAATCTCGGCCGCGACTCCCATCAGGTTCTCGTCGGCCAGGGCTTACTCGACCAGGTGGGCGAGTTTGCGCGGCAGGCTGGGCTCGCCGGCCGCGTTGCGATAATTACCGATAGCAACGTCGCGCGCCTCTACCTCGCGCGAGTACGTAAAGCCGTTGAGCTTTTGGACCCGTATCCGACCACGATCGAGTTAGAGCCCGGAGAACAATCCAAATCGCTCGGGACCCTGGCGCGAGTCTACGATCGGCTGGTCGAGGCCAAGCTTGAACGCGACTGCGTGATTGTGGCTCTAGGAGGGGGCGTGGTGGGGGACTTGGCAGGCTTTGCAGCCGCAACCTTCCTTCGAGGCGTTGCCCTTATTCAGGTGCCGACAACCTTACTCGCACAAGTTGACTCCGCGCTGGGTGGCAAGACCGGAATCAACCATCCCAAGGCGAAAAATCTGATCGGGGCATTCTACCAACCGCGCCTAATCGTGGCGGATGTAACCACGCTGGAATCCCTACCAGAACGCGTCTTTCGCGAAGGTCTTGCTGAGATGGTAAAGTACGCCGCTATCCGAGATGCGCCTATGTTCGACGAGCTCGAGCATGCAAGTAAAGGTATCGTTTCGCGAAACCCGGCGCTGCTTGAGCATTTCGTCACGATGTCGCTACGGCATAAGGCGCAAATCGTTGAGGCAGACGAGCGCGAGGGAGGGCTTAGAGCAATCCTTAACTTTGGCCATACGGTAGGACACGCGCTCGAGGCTCGGGCCGAGTTTGGTGGTCTTTTGCATGGAGAGGCTGTTGCAATCGGGATGGCTGTCGAAGCAAAAATTTCACAAACTTACGCTGGGCTTCCAGCTTATGACGCAGAACGGCTAATTCGATGGCTTAATTCAGTAGGTCTAAGCACTCGACTGCCATTCGAGCAGTGCGACGAACCGTTTATTGACGCGCTTACCCTGGACAAAAAGCGGCGTAAAGGAGGGGAACTAAACCTTGTACTTTTGAGGCAGTTGGGTCAAGCAGTAACGAAGTATGTACCGATCGAACAATTCCTAATCGAGCTTAACCGTATAGCCGGAACGGCGCAGCCGAGAGATTGAATGAGCTTTTCAGAGTGTATATGCGTTGCCTCTTGACCGTTAGGTGACGCGCAACCCAACGGTCATTTAGTTAAAGTGAGGTTATGGTCGCTTTTTCCTTGCAGCGTGAGTCTGCCACGGGGTGAAGAAAAACCCTTAGAAGTTCACTCTTTGCGATAACCGAGCAAAGCCTCTTTTGGCTTTCTCGCCGCGTAGCTCCCCTATTGAGAAAAGCTTGAGAGCCTCAAAGTTAGCGGCGAGCTACCAGAGGTCAACTGGGTGTTTCCCGTGGGGTCTTTGAGCCCATGACAGACACTATCGCTGCAAATTACCCGGCCCCTTGCGAACAGAAGCCGAAAAACCCTGGAGCCCACAAAGACCAGCTGCGCCGTTCATGGTTCCGCTATAGTCTGTCAGAGGCAAAGCGAGCCGTGCTTGATCGGATAAGGTCAAGCACCGTGTAATTTGTAATTTTTGCGTAGTTAATCGACAACCCATCGATGTGGCCTAGAGCCACACAAACCAGTCTACTCGCGTTTAATCCTCTTTATACGTAGAGGATTCTGAGGACTCTCTAGTTTGCGTCTCCAGCGCAGCCATCGAACTTTGCGAGGCTCGCCAGCGGTCAATCGTCGCCACATCGAACCGCCAGTCGCTGCCTACCTTAAAGCCAGGCAATTGGCCATTTTTTAGCAAACGATAGATCGTCGAAGGATGAACCCGCAAATACTCAGAGAGCTCCCTCACAGTCAAAACTCGAGCGGAACCCTGTCCAGTAAAATCTTGCATACGACTCTCACCTCCTTGTCGGTATCTGCAAAAGATTCGTACGCCACCCTTTCTACTAGAACATATAACCTTACTTAGTTCAATACTGTCATTAACTATTGACGCTGACCAATAAGTAACTTTCAAATGGCTTGCAGCTGCATCTTATGTCAGAACACGTTATTAGAGCTTCTGTCTGCTAATACCTAGCTAACCAGTAGCCTCTTTTCAACGGCTTGGAATAGTGCTACTGCAACGCCCGTGCCTGCGGCGATTTACGCGTCTTTGCAATTGTTCGCGCTGGTTCGCGCAGACCTGTATCCCGGAACAAGCGTCAAGACATGATGCTCAGACAACAACCTTGGGAGTCCCAAGCATCCTCCAGAAAGGTTCAGCCCCAATTGCTTAACCGAAGTTACCCAAGTGCCTGCGTGCGCCGTCATTTCTCAGTAACAACTAAAAAGTGTGAAAGATTTGGCTCTCCTAAAGGCTCTCTTACCCTAGTGACGATCTGCTTGACAGACAATTCGACTAGTCTAAAGCGCCGTGCGATGGCTTGCGCTTGGTTAAGTCTTCCAAAACGTGCACCGGCTAATCAAAATCCGGCTTTTGAACAACCGAACGCCGAATAGTGCCGGTACAATGCGATGAAGACACTAAAACCTCTGTCTTCGCTGTAACGCTCAAGTGCACGCCTTTTGTAAAGACGGCTGAAGGGGACGTTCAGGCGACACCGTTATGCAAAGTGTCGGTCGCTTAAGTTTATCTACGCGCGAAACGAGTAATCCGACAAAGAAAGCTGGCGAGGGCTTTCAAGCCTGGGAGACACCCTCCTGCGAGGTGCGGCGACGTTCTTTCCGTAGAGCAACGTCTAGCAAGAACAACCCCACTCCTGTGGTTATAGCGCAGTCGGCTAGATTGAACACCGGATAGTGGTAGCCGTAGTAATGGACGTCGATAAAGTCCAAGACGACACCATAGCGCAGACGGTCGACAAGATTGCCGAGAGCTCCAGCAAGGATCAAAGCAAGCGCCCAGGCGGCCAAGTCTGAGTGCGGTCTTCTCATCAAAACTACAACTATCGCCGTAGCTGCAAGCACGGAAATTGATGAAAGAGCCGTTGTTCGGATCCAATCGGGCAGGCTTGAAAACATGCTAAAAGCCGCACCGGGATTAGCAGTATAGGTCAAATTCAGCCAATGTGGGACGATGGGCACACTTTGGTAAAGAGTAAACGTGGTGCGAACCCAAAACTTCGTGGCCTGGTCCAAAAGCACAATTGGCAAGGTGCCAGCTAAAAGAGGGACCCACGTGCGCTGCCAAGTGCTCATCGTAAATTGTGGCTCGATTAGACGTCTCTCTGATTGACTAGGCTCAGTTCAACTGCGCCAGCACGGTGCGGCACCGTAGACATACCGAGTCTTCGCAAGTGTCGTTAAAATACGTCCAGCATCTGGGGCACTTTTTACCCGCGGCACGCTCTGCCACGATAATTACGGGAGGATTGGTACTTAATCGAGCAACTTTTCCGTTCAGAAGCAATGTCTCCCCTGAACTCGCCTTACCACCATCCTGTATTTGTCTTCTAATTTGTGCCGCTTGCTCGGAACTTAGCAGAGTCAGAGCCGAAACGATAAATAGTTCCCTCAACGACTCGCGATTCTGCTCGAGCATCAGATTGAGCGCATCTGCATCGCGACTTTCCCCATCCACGCCGATTCCCACTTGCGCTTCGAGAGAAGAGCCGATTAGCTCTGACTGACGCATAGCTTCCAATGCCTTAAGCACCGCTGACCTCAGTTCAAGAAACGTATTCCATCGTTTCACCAGCTCCGAGTCGTTCCACTTCGGTTCAGGTTTGGGAAACTCGAGCAAATGCACGCTCCCCAGCTCGCTGCTGTTTGCGAAATGACCGTAAACCTCCTCGGCAGTGTACGGTATCAACGGTGCCAAAAGACGAACGAGGGTATCCAAAATTAAGTAAAGCGAGGTTTGGCACGAGCGACGCGCCAACGAGTCAGGGTAAGAGCAGTATAGTCTATCTCGTACCACATCAATATAAAGCGCGCTTAGATCCACAACCGTAAAGTTCAGTATTGCGTGATAGGCCGCTTGAAAATCGTAAGATTGATAAGCGGAGCGCACCCTGGCTTTAAGTGCCTCGAGCCGGGCCAAAATAAACCGATCAAAGTCAAATTGCTTGTCCCAGGGAACACTATGAATTTCTGGCTTGAAGTCGTAGAGGTTGCCAAGTAGATATCGACAAGAGTTACGAATTTTACGATAAGCCTCGGCTGCTGCCTTGAATACAGTTGCACCGACGTTCATATCCGCGGTGAACTCGACCGAGGCGAAGACCAGTCTCAAGACGTCGGCACCTAAGCGCTCGATCACGTCGATCGCATCCTCGGCGTTGCCAAGCGATTTTGACATCTTGCGCCCAAGCTCATCGAGCGTAAGCCCGTGGGTCAGCACCGCGCGATAAGGCGCCGAGTTGTGCAGCGCAACCGCGGGTATGAGGGACACTTGAAACCATCCTCGATGCTGGTCGACCGCCTCAACGTAAAGGTCCGCTGGCCATGTCAGTTCTTGACGGCGTCTCAGCACGGCCTCCTGAGAGCATCCTGAATCGAACCATACGTCGAGAATGTCCTCGCTTTTGTCGAAACGATTCCCACCGCACTTGTCGCATCGTACGGTTTCATCGGCAAAGTCGCTGACCGGACGCACATACCAGGCATCCGAACCTTCGCGCGCGAAAATTTCCTCGCACCGCTTCAGTACGTCCAATCGCAACGTCACCTCGCCACATTGCACGCATCGCAACGCTGGGATCGGTACTCCCCAGGCGCGTTGTCGAGACAAGCACCAGTCGGGACGCCGTTCGACCATATTGGCGATACGTTCACGTGACCAGCGCGGAATCCATTGCACCTGGTCGATCGCTCGAAGCGCCCGCTCGCGCAACCCTTCGTGGTCAATTTGCAAAAACCATTGCTCGGTGGCGCGGAAGATGACCGGATTCTTGCAACGCCAACAATGCGGATAACTGTGGCTTACTGATTGCGCGTGAACAAGCGCTCCTGCAGCCCTGAGATCGCCTACAATCGAGTCGTTGGCTTCGAAAACCTGCTGGCCAGCGTATGCTGGTACCTGGTTCGTAAACACGCCATCTTCATCCACCGGCGTAAACGGCTTAAGCCCATACTGCGAACCCACGACGAAGTCTTCGTACCCGTGGCCTGGCGCAGTGTGAACAAGCCCAGTGCCGGTGTCGAGGGTTACGTGGTCGCTGAACATTAACCGGCCTTTGCGAGTTTCGAGCGGGTGGCAAAAGACGTCTTTTCCGGCCAAGGCTTTCAGTCGGGCCCCGTCCAGGCGAATCTGGCGGCTAACTTTAAGTTCACACGCCTCTTCGACGGCGCGCGCCAGTCTGGCAGCCACCACGTAATACCCACTCGAAGCCTCTAAAGCCACGTACTCGAAGCCCTCATTGAGACAAATCCCAAGGTTTGCCGGAATCGTCCAAGGCGTGGTAGTCCAAATCAGTGCGAACAGCTTCCCTCGAGCGTGGGCATCGGCGAGAAGCTCGCCCTCGGAGCGATCGAGCGCAAGGGCGGCCGGATCGGTCAGCTCCTCGTTAAACTTAAACGCCACGTAAATCGACGGCGACACCCTTTCCCTGTACTCGACCTCTGCCTCGGCTAGCGCAGTGCGACACGACCAACACCAATGCACTGGCCGAAGGCCACGGTAGACGTACCCGGCTTCGACAAGCTGGCGCAGCACGGCTAGCTCGACGGCGCTATAGGCGGGGTCGAACGTGAGATAAGGGTGGTCCCAGTCGCCCAGTACGCCTAGGCGTCGAAACTCACGTCTTTGTCTGTCGATAAACTTGTTCGCATACTCGCGGCAGCGAGCGCGCAGCTCGAGCTTGGGCGTTGTGCGAGCTTTTTCGCCTAGCTCGCGCAGTACCTGATGCTCGATCGGCATCCCGTTGCAATCCCATCCAGGAACGAACGGCGTTCGGTAGCCGAACATCGCACGCGAACGCACGATAAAATCCTTGAGGATTTTGTTCAGGGCCGTTCCGATATGTACCGGCCCGTTCGCATATGGCGGCCCATCGTGAAGCACAAACAAGGGCGCATCCTTGCGCAGCTCCATCAGCCGCTCATAAAGCCGCATCCTATCCCATCGCTCGAGAATCTCCGGCTCCCTCTTAGGCAAATCAGCCTTCATCGGAAAGCTTGTTTTTGGGAGATTAAGCGTATCCTTGTAATCGCGCTCTGCCACAGACGTAATCTGAAGCCTCCGGAAATCGTTTAAAAATATGAACCCGTTTCGGTTTAAATCACCTTACTATTTTGAAAGACCGCGCCTCAGGGCCCGTTTCACTCGCCAGCGCCCCAATGAACGTCGCATCGTAGATGACGTTTAATGTAGCAGAAAGCCATCGCCTACCTTAATGCAATGCTTCGGGCTTTGTCCGTTGCCACGACCTCCGTTTGCCGGCCCAGCACACACTTGCTCAATTGTAACAGCGAGCCGCAAAGCTCCGTTGGTGTCACAAGGCGACGAGCTTTTTGCGTGTGCGCTCGATAAGCACGAGCCTGGGGTGCGAAAAGGTAACAAAAGTTCGGCAGCATACCCGGCGCCGCTCGCACCCAAGGTTTAGCTTTCCCTCATATCGCTGCGGCGCCTAAGTTGCATAATACAGCGAATTCGGGATGATATTTATCTACGATGGCGCTAAGAAAAGTCACTTTTTTCGATCACAGCGGTCCAGCACTCGAGCCGGTCGACGAGGAAGGGCAGGCTAAGCCGTGCGTAATGGGCGTGCGCTGGGTGAACCCTGATACTTTCGAAACGATCCGCGTGCGTGGAGGCAAGCGAACAGGTCCTCACGGTGAGGAACTGGAGGTCATAAAGCCCACGCTCGAGCTAAGCGCCTTTTATGCCGCTTACGAGCCCGAGGCTGTCAAAAAGAGGCTATCGGACGAACGGCTTAAAAAGCAGTCAGCAACCGAACTCGAAACGCAATGGGAGCACTGAGCGGGTTACGGGTCTTGGATCTTGCCAACCAGCGAGCGGCGCTATGCGGCAGACTTTTAGCCGACATGGGTGCCGATGTAATCAAGGTCGAGCCGCCACAGGGCGAATTCTCACGTCGAATCGGCCCTTTCGTCGACGACAAGCCGCATCCCGACCGCAGTCTTTTCTACTGGTACTACAATCTCAACAAGCGCTGCGTCACCCTAGACCTTGCCCATCCCACAGCCAATGAGCTCCTAAAACGACTCGTCTGTTCGAGCGACGTTTTGATCGAAAGTTTTCCACCCGGTTACCTCGACCGGTTAGGACTTGGATGGTCGACTCTTCATCGGCTGAACCCCGCCTTGGTGCTTTGCTCAGTAACGCCGTTCGGTCAGAGCGGTCCTTGGCGCGATTTCGAGGCAGACGACACAGTGCTGACCGCGCTCGGCGGAATGACTTACGTCAACGGCTATCCGAACGAAGCTCCGGTTCGTCCTTTCGGTTTGCAGGCCTATCATTCGGGCGCCTTCTATGCCGCTATCGCCATCATGTGCGCCCTGTTCGCACGCGAGCGCGACCAGCTAGGGCAGTGGATTGATGTGAGTTTGATGGAGGCAACCGCTTGCGCCGTCGAGCACGTCGCCCCTAGTTATTTTGCAACGGGTTCGGTTGAACCTCGACGAGGAACACTTCACTGGAGCCGGTACTTTCGAGTCGCCAGATGTCGAGACGGCTACGTGATGCATTGCACGCTCGGCGACTGGACCTCCTTGATCGAGTGGGTAAAAGCTGACGGCAAAGCTCAGGAGCTTAGCGAACCGGAATGGGAAGACCCCGGATACCGAAAGGAACACGCCGAGCGCCTGTTTGACATTCTTGACGAATGGGCGAAAGACTACGAAGCCGACGAGCTGCTCACCCGCGCTCAGGCGCTTCGGATTCCTTACGCAAGCGTGAGACCGCCCGAGGCGCTGTTCGACGACGAGCAGCTTGTCGCCCGTGGCTTTTTCGTCGAAGTTTACCATCCCGAACTCGGCCGCACATTTCGTTATCCCAAAGCGCCGTATCTTTTTCATGGCACGCCAAGCCACGTCTATCGACGACCGCCTTTGCTTGGCGAGCATACGGCAGAAATCTTGACCATAGAACTTGGCCTCTCCACCCAGGAGATCGAGGTGCTAGCAGCTGAGGGTGCGATCTGATGACAGCAAGACCGCCGCTCGAGGGCGTTCGAGTTTTGGATTTTACGTGGGTCGTCGCCGGGCCCGTGGCCACTCGGATTTTAGCCGACATGGGTGCCGAGGTGATTAAAGTTGAACGCAAGATAACCGGAATGGAGACTTTGGGCCCGCGACGCACTGGTCTTCAGGGCGACATCAACCGCTCCAAGCGCTCGGTTGCGATCAACATGGCTTCCAAAGAAGGCATCCAGCTCGCGCGCCGACTTGTCGTCAAAAGCGACATCGTGATCGATAACTTCTCGGCCAGGGTGATGCGCCAGTGGGGGATGGACTACGATAGCCTTCGCGAAATCAAACCCGACATCATCTGCATCTCGATGTCCGGCTTTGGCCATACTGGGCCGAAATGCAACTACGTAAGCTACGGGCCTACGCTCCAGGCGCTTGCTGGCTTTACTCTTATGATGGCGAACAAGGACGGCGCTCCTGCCGGCTATGGATATTCTTACGCCGATATGGCTGGAGGCTACGCGGGCGCGCTGGCGGCGTTGTTCGCGCTATGGCACCGTAACCGCACGGGTGAAGGCCAATTCATCGACCTTGCGCAGTTCGAAAACCTCGTATTTCTCATCGGGCCAAGCTTGCTCGATATTGAGGTCAACCAGCGCAAACAAAACCCTTTCGGCTATCGCTCGCAAGAAGGGCCAGCCGCCCCGCATGGCGTCTACCGATGTCGGGCTTCGGGCCAGGACAACGACCGCTGGCTTGCCATATCGGTCCGCTCACACGCCGAGTGGGAACGTTTCGTAGCTGCGATCGGCTCCCCCGCTTGGGCGCGCGAAGCAAGGTTTTCCACCATGTTTTTGCGGATACAGAACCGCGCCGAGCTCGACACCCTGGTCGAGAGCTGGACAATTCAACACGACGCTTACGATGCGATGGAGTTGCTCCAACGCCATAGGGTTGCTGCCGGGGTGGTCGCAAACGGCGCCGACCTGTGCGAACGAAATCGCCAGCTATCGGCGCGAAATTTTTGGCTGACCGTGCGGCTGCCCGACGGGACGCCGTACCGTGTGACAGGTATTCCGTTCAAAATGTCCAACTCCCCCAGCGCCAAAGCGTTTTGCGCTCCCGAACCGGGCGACGACAACGACTACGTACTAGGCGAGCTACTCCGTCTTACGCGCGCCGAACGCGAAGCTCTGGTCAAAGCTGGCGCAATATGGGAGTAGCCTTGCAAAGATTAAGATTTCAGCAGGCAGTCGATCAGGTAACGTGGCTTTGAAGGGCGACCAAAGGCAATCTTAAAGCCGGCTACTTTACGCACCACTATGGCACACCGCACATTGCTGGTAAGTACGACGAGCTCTGTGCAGCGGAGGCATTAGAACTTTGCTCGCGAGTGCTCTGTCCAGCGCCATATTCGGCGTAGACGCGTATCCAGTCGAGGTCGAGGTCGACATCAGTAACGGACTGCCCGCCCTTAAAACTGTGGGACTTGCTGAAGGGGCGGTACGCGAAGCGCAAGAACGGGTAAAGTCAGCAATCAAGAATTCAGGCTTTGAGTTTCCTAACCGCAAAATCACGATTAATCTCGCCCCGGCGGATACAAGGAAGGAAGGTTCCGGCTTCGACCTTCCGATAGCGCTTGGCATACTTGCGGCCGCGGGCTCAATCAAGGCCGAGCGACTACGCCAGTTTATCGTGGTTGGCGAACTCGCCCTAGACGGTCGCGTAAAGGGGATTCGCGGAGCGCTGCCCACGGCCCTGCTTGCGCGTTCGCAAAGCTATGCCGGCGTGGTGCTGCCACAGGAAAACGCTGAAGAAGCTGCGGTCGTGGGTGCACCCGTCAAAGTACTGCCTGTCGCGACTTTGAGCGAGGCAGTGGAGTTCTTCGACGAACTTCGCGAACTGGAGCCGACGCAAGTGGAGCTCGACCAGCTGTTCGCGCGCTGCGGGCAGTACGATGTCGATTTCAGCGAGGTGAAGGGCCAGGAACAGGCCAAGCGCGCGATCGAAGTTGCGGCCGCCGGCGGCCATAACGTCCTAATGATCGGTCCGCCGGGAGCGGGAAAAACGATGCTGGCCAAGCGTATACCCACGGTACTGCCCGCGATGAGCTTCGAGGAGGCGATCGAGACCACCAAGGTGCACAGTGTGGCCGGCCTTATGGATGGGCGGGCGCTAATCGCTACGCGCCCATTCCGCGCGCCCCATCACACGATCTCCGACGCCGGACTAATCGGCGGCGGTCCCACGCCTCGACCCGGCGAGGTTAGCCTTGCCCATCACGGCGTTCTGTTCCTCGACGAGCTGCCAGAGTTCCGCAAAAACGTGCTAGAGGTCTTGCGTCAGCCGCTCGAGGAGAATCGAATTACAATTTCGCGTGTGATGGGTACCGTGACTTTCCCCGCCAACGTGATAATGGTGGCGGCGATGAATCCGTGTCCTTGCGGCTTTTATACCGACCCGCAACACGAATGCACTTGCACGCCCACCATGATTCAGCGCTACCGCTCGCGAATCTCGGGCCCGCTGCTCGACCGAATAGATATCCACATCGAGGTTCCTGCCGTCAAATACAAGGAGCTCGTCGATAAGCGAGAAGGCGAAAGCTCAGCCGCGATTCGGGAGCGGGTCAACGCCGCGCGCAAAATTCAACTACGCCGTTTCGCGGGTCGTGGCATTTTTTGCAACGCGCAGATGCGTGCGCGTGAAGTGCGCGAATTCTGCCGTATCGACAGTGCCGGCGAACGCTTGCTGGAACTTGCAATAAATCGCCTGGGGTTGAGCGCCCGCGCCTACGCCCGAATTCTCAAGGTTGCGCGAACCATCGCCGACCTCGAAGGAGCTGATTCCATCGAGGCCCATCACGTTAGTGAGGCGATCCAATACCGCTCGTTAGACCGCTCACAGATATGAGCAAGGATTGCGCAAGCGGAGGGATTCTCGCTGCAATTAGCCCGCGCCTTTCACAGTTCAACTAGAAGCTGACCTCACGCGGCAACTCACAAAACTATTGTCTGTCTTAAGCTGTAAACGCCAAAAACGGTTAAAAACTGCCTATTTTGAGCAAAACCTAAAGTAGAACATCGTCTTGAACGTATGATACCCCTCTCGCATATTTTTCGCCCTCCAATCTTGAGTCACGCTGCTTGTCCAACAATGCGATCGTCCCAGGGTCTTCAGACGCGAGACATCATTTGCAAAATCCTCTGATAAATGCGACCAGCTCCTTTATTTCGTTGTCGTCAAAGGCGGTAGCCCATCCGGGCACGCTTCGGCTCAATCCGACCGACGCGCCGTCGCGTCTGCGGTTCTGACGTGGCCGGGTTTTACATCCGTTATGGCCGTTTTGATGGGTGATAGATGCCTTTGTGGTATTGATCTATCTATTTGAGCCTGCTAGTATTAATGTGTTTCCCTCGCAGCCAACGTCTGCGTTGAGTAGAAGCTGGGGGGCAGTATATCTATGGCAGCTAAAATTCTCGGTCCGCGCGACGGCCGAACGGGGTTTCTAGGCAGTATCGGAGTGCGCTTCATGATCGACGGTGAAGAAACTGGGGGACGTTTTTCGATGGTCGAGCATCCGATGTCGCCACGTGCTCTGGCCGCACCGTTGCATCGGCACGAACACGAAGACGAATACAGCTACGTTTTGCACGGACGTGTGGGTGCTTTGCTGGGAGACGAAGTGGTGTATGCGAGTGCTGGAGATCTGATCTTCAAGCCGCGCAATCAATGGCATACGTTCTGGAACGCGGGTGACGAACCTGCCTCGATCATCGAGATTATCTCGCCAGCAGGCTTTGAGCGTTTCTTCAAGGAGCTGTCCGAGCTCGGCGAAGCCAGCCAGGGCCAAATCGATCCGCAGGCGCTGGCCGAGCTGTGCGCGCGCTATGGCCTCGGTATGAAGCTCGAGAGCGTCCCCGACTTGGTCAAGCGCTTCCAGGTGCGTTTCCCAAACGTGCCACAGACTTGAGCGCCTCTTGACCTTTACGACCCGGCTGCGAACTAAGCAAGTCAGAGCTCACGGCACGAGCGGTCGAGGGTCGGAGGGATAGCGCCAGCAGTAGCCCTAGCTGACGAAGCGCACGGCGCGATCCACGAATTGCTCGATAGATTGGCCAGCATACGGCCCGCGGTCTCCATAGAAGGAATCGTTCGAGCGCCTGCGCAGGTGCTTAGAGAAAGGCGTTTGCGACCGTGCGCGCAGCTCGAGGCTGCTTGAGTTCGCAGAGCAGAGTGGTTGCGCTGGACTTTTTCCAGGCGGGCGCTCGTCCCAGAGTGCGCTCCCTTGGTCCGACTTTCGCAGGCTTACCTTTGGACGTCGTTTACGCTATTTTTGTCCTACCGAAAGCGCGCTAGCGCTTACCGTATGACCAGTCCGCGAGGTAAAGGCACCTTAAGCGCCCTCGATGAAGTAAACCGATTGATTCGGGAAAATCGGGTCGACGAGTACCCGTCAGCTACCCGCGAGCTCGGAATGCGTCCCGAACGTTTCGGCTCTGGCACGGCCGAATGGTCTTGGGTCGACCAGCCCGCGCTCGTGCTCAACCAATTCGGTGTTATCCAAGGGGGCTACCTAGCGGTTTTCGTCGACGAGATTTTTGCTACCGCTATCGGTTCCGTTCTCGAGCAAGGGGAGTGGGGCGTAACGATAGAAGTCAAGCTCTCCTACTTGCGTGCTCTGTTCCCTAGACCATTGCGAGGTTACGCCAAGGTGCTCTATCGTACGCGCTCGCTCGCCTTTTTGGAGGCGAACGTCGTGACCAGCGAGGGCGAGACAGCGGTCACGGCAAGTTCGACATGGGCGATCCGCACTCAATCTACTCGCACTTGATCGACCCTAGTGGCTTCGGGCTGTAAGTTTGGTAATATGTTCCATTTGGCGAGTAAAGAAAGAAAACCAAAAGCCTGGCTAAGTGATATCTTCGTTTCTTAGGTCATGTTCGAAGCTTTAAGCCAGCGGTTCGAGGCGTTGTTCAAACGCCTTTCCGGCCACGGCAGGATCACAGAGCGCAATATCGAGGACGCCCTGCGCGAGGTGAGGCTTGCGCTGCTCGAGGCGGACGTCAATCTGAAGGTGGTCCGCGACTTTGTCGAGCATGTGCGCCAAAAGGCGCTGGGCCAGAAGGTGCTCGACTCGCTCACACCAGAGCAGCACTTCATCAAATTCGTTTACGACGAGCTGCGCCAAGCGATGGGGGGCCAGGCGCACCCGTTAGATTTAAAGTTTAAACCCCCGGTCAAGCTTTTGCTGGCAGGCCTCCAGGGCTCGGGCAAGACCACGAGCGCAGCAAAGCTGGCTCGCTGGCTTAAGCTTGAGATGGGGCGCCATCCAATCCTCGCTTCGACCGACGTTTACCGGCCAGCTGCTATCGAGCAGTTACGCGTGCTAGGCGCGCAGATTGGCGTGCCTGTACTGGATGCCAATGAGCAGGAGGACCCGCTCGAGATTGCGTCGCGAGCGTTGGCTCAGGCAGAAAAGGGCGGCCATGACGTTCTGATTCTCGATACGGCCGGGCGCCTTCAGATTGACGAGGAGATGATGGAGGAGCTGGCCAAACTCAAGGCACTGGTTCAGCCGCATCATGTCCTCTTGGTGGTCGACGCGATGACCGGTCAGAAAGCCGCCAATGTAGCCAAAGGTTTCCATGAACGTCTAAACCTCTCCGGTGTGGTCCTGACCAAACTGGATAGCGACGCGCGGGGCGGTGCGGCGCTCTCTATCCGGTACGTCACAGGTGCGCCGATCCTGTTCGCGGCAATCGGTGAGAAGCTTGAAGCTTTTGAGGTGTTCCATCCCGACCGCATAGCTTCGCGGATTCTCGGGATGGGCGACGTGCTTACTCTGATCGAGCGCGTGCAGCGCGATTACGACCTTGCGCAGGCGAAACAACTCGAACGCAAGTTGCGCAAAAACGAATTCACGATCGAAGACTTTGCGGCCCAGCTCGAAGCAATCAATAAGATGGGCTCGCTAGGAGAGCTTTTGGGCATGATTCCGGGCCTGCGCAAATTGGCCGAGCACGCTGACTCGCCACAGGCGCAACGCGAACTCGTCCGTATCAAGGCCATCATCGACTCGATGACCGTGCAGGAACGGCGTAATCATCTCATAATCAATGGTTCGCGACGCGCTAGAATCGCTGCGGGAGCGGGAGTGTCCGTCAGCGACGTGAACCGGTTTTTAAAACAGTTCGAGCAAACTCGCAAAATGATGAAAAAGATTGCCAAGATGGGGGGTAGCAGCCGCGGTTTTATACGGGGCTTAGGACTTGGCGGTTAAAAGGTGTAAAGGAGAAGCTGTTCGATGGCGCTTGTAATCCGCTTGCGTCGGCAGGGATCGCGCAAACGACCGTTCTATCGGATCGTCGTTGCAGACTGCCGTTCGCCTCGCGACGGACGGTTTGTGGAAGTGGTCGGAACTTACGATCCGAAGACCGATCCGCCGGCGATTAACTTGAAAACCGAAGCCCTCAATTACTGGCTTAGCTCTGGCGCCAAGCCGAGTGAAACCGTCGCCAAACTGATAAAAAAAGAACAGGCGCGGGCTAGCTCCGCGTCTGAGCTTAAATCCCACTTAACTGGAGCCGAAGATGAAGGAACTAGTAACGTTCCTGGCGAAGCAGCTGGTCAACAATCCTGATGCCGTTCAAGTGACCGAGACGCAAGGGGACACCGCTTCCGTGCTAGAACTGCGCGTTGCGAAAGAAGACCTTGGCCGCGTAATTGGCAAGCAGGGACGCACCGCGAAGTCGATCCGAACGATCCTAAACGCGGTCGCCTCGCGCACCAATCGCAAGGTCGTGTTGGAAATTATCGAGGAAAAATAGGCAGGAAGTTGGCCGCTTCATCAACGCGTGATCGATTGCCGCCGCGTGCAGAGCGACGGACTCACGCTTGTTCGACTTGGCGTAGTTATAAAACCGCACGGCCTTAAGGGCGAGATCAAGATCAAGGCCGATAACCGCGAACTTTCATGTTTGCAAAGCCTGAAGCGGGTTTTTTTGACCTGCGGGGGTAACACCAACGAGTACTGCTTAGCCAGTTCAAGCAAGCTTGGCCGAGGATTTTTCAAGCTTCGTCTACTCGAGGTCTGTGACTTCGCGTCCGCTTTAGCGCTCAAAGGAGCGATCGTTTCCGCGGCTGCTTCGGACCTTCCCATCCTCCCTCCAAACGAGTTTTACTACTTCCAAGCCGAAGGATGCGAGGTCAGGACCGTCGGCGGCTTGAGCCTGGGCTACATCGTGACAACATTTTTCAATGGGGCGCACGACGTCTGGGTAGTAAAAAACGAAACCAGCGAATTGCTTCTGCCCGTGATAGAAGAAATCGTTAAATCGATTGACCTTGAGCGCCGTCAGGTAACTGTCGAGCCGATCCCTGGCTTGCTCGACCAATAACCGCCGCGGCAACTATTAGAGAATCCGCGTTTGCACAGACGCAGTGGAATTTCACGTTCTAACGCTTTTCCCGGAATTCTTTGATTCGCCGCTTTCGTGCGGGCTAATCGGACGCGCGATCAAGGCCGGACACATCTCGGTAACGGTCCACCCACTGAGGAAATATGGCCTGGGGCGGTATCGCCAAGTGGACGATGCTCCGTACGGTGGCGGCCATGGAATGGTAATCAGGCCGGAGCCGATCGCCGCGGCCTTTGACGACATTCTTTCGCGCCACCCGGGACTATGGCGCATAATTTTGACGCCGCAGGGCCGGCTACTGAACCAACAAATCGTACGCACCCTCGCCGAGCGAAGACCCGGTTTGCTCTTGCTGGCCGGGCGCTATGAAGGCTTCGACGAGCGCGTCCGCAGTTTGGCCGACGAGGAACTGTCAATCGGCGACTACGTACTTGCCGGGGGCGAGATAGCAACACTCGTGGTGATCGAAGCGGTCGCGCGCCTAGTCCCCGGAGTCGTCGGTAACCCCGAATCATTGCGCGAGGAATCGTTCAGCAACGGCCTTTTGGAGTATCCACAATACACACGGCCCCGCGAATTCCGCGGCCAGCGCGTGCCCGACGTTCTACTGAGCGGGGATCATGAGAAAATCCGCCGATGGCGGCTCGAGCAGGCTATTAAACGAACGCTTGAACGGCGTCCGGACCTAATTTCGAACAAAACCGAATCGTAGTTACGCGCTTCAGCCAGCGCCACTTTTCCAATGGCTCAGCTTTTCGCATCGCTGCTCCACTATCCGGTCCTGGATCGCCACGGCAGGGTGGTCACCAGCGCGATCACTAGCCTCGATATACACGACCTTGCGCGCTCGGCCGCAACTTACGGCGTAACAGCCGTCTACATAGTCCATCCCGCCGTCGATCAGCGCAATTTTGCGCGCACGGTGATCGACCATTGGATAGCCGGGCAGGGCAGGGTACTCGACGAACGCCGCCAACAGGCGCTCAAGCTCGTCGAGGTCGTAGCCGATTTGGACGAAGCGATCGAAAGCGTCATGACGCGCACGGGAGATTCGCCGATGTTGGTGATGACCTCGGCTCGCGCCAAAGGCAACATTTCCTACTCGGAACTGAGAGCGCAAATCGCGGAGAAGCACGGTCGCCCGTTGATGCTTCTCTTCGGTACCGCATTCGGCCTTGCCCCAGCGGTAGCTGAAAGGTGCGAACTTACGCTACCCGCCCTGAAGGGACCTGGGGAATACAATCACCTTTCAGTGCGAGCGGCAGCGGCCGCCATCCTCGACCGCTTGCGCGGGCGATAAACACTCCTACCCGGTAAAAATCCGCACGTCAACCGCATACCGCCTGCGCGGCAGAACGCTGGACGAACAACCACACCCCCGCCCTTTGCTCATTGCTTGGTTCCCAGGCTAACCAGCGATCTTCGATTCCTCGCAAGCGGACGAGCCTTCTACTGGCTTCGCTCAAGGACTCCATCCCGCCGCCAAAGACCAAGCAACCCATGGGGATGGCCGAGGAACACAGAAAGTTGAATTCGTCGCCACACGCGCGGCCAAAAACTCCTTGAAGCTCACCCTGAAAGCTTTTCTCACGATGACGATACGTTGAATTCGCGAAAAGGCCTCTTTTTAAACCGAGATGTCGACGCTTTTTTGATCCTCACCCATCATCTCGACAACTATGGAATGATACGGGAAGCTTCTCGGCAGATACGCACAAAGCGGATCTTCGGCCATCGGGTTTCCAAAGGCACCGTATGCTCGGGAGCGTGACCCGCCACATACCGACTTAAACTCACACTGACCGCATCTGCCTTCCAGTTTTGCTTCGTCTCTCAGCTGCTGAAAAATGGAGCTTTCGCGATATATCTCCAAAAGATGTTTTGTTCGCACGTTGCCCGCCACGATCGGCAAAAACCCGCTCGGATAAACTTCACCGATGTGGGAGATGAAGACGAACCCGCGCGCCGCATTGACCTCCATCGGACTTCGCCTTACATGAGCGCCGAAGACCTGCGGCCATCCGCTTAGTGGCGACTTAAGACGCTGATACAGCGGGCCCAATTTCATAACTTTTTCGGGCTCTAGGCCAACCCTCTCGAGCGCGCTGCGCTGAATCACCACCCTGCGGAAGTGAGGTCCTTCAGTGGTTTTGACCCTGACCGCTTTGGAGACGTCGTAGAGAAAATTCATCACGTCCTCGCACTCGTCGGCAGTTAGCGGCTCAAGAGATATGGCTCGACCCGTCGGTACCATAAAGAATACGCTCCAGGTCATCGCGTTGCGCTCCCGCGCCATGCGAGCGATTCCCGGCAAAGACAACACGTTCTGGCGAACCACGGTAGTGTTGATTTGGACCTTAAGTCCGCAAGACACTGCTACGTCCCACAGCTCGATGGTCCGCTCGAACACGCCATCCACACCGCGAAATTTGTCGTGAACACGCGGGGTATCTCCGTCGATGCTGAGCGAGACTACTTTAAGCCCCAAAGCGTGCATCTCTTGCAAGGCACTCGCCGTAAGAAGCCTTGTGGCCGAAGGCGAAAGCGCAACTGGAAGGTCTTTCTCAGCCGCGTACGCTACGAGCTCTTTCAGATCAGGCCTCTTCATCGGGTCGCCGCCCGTAAGCACGAACAACGGCGCCGGATTGCCGATATCGGCTACTTGCTCGACGAGCCTCATCGCTTCGTCGGTCGTAAGCTCCGCCGGATGGCGATAAACAACGGCTTCGGCGCGACAATGCACGCACGCGAGATCGCACGCTCGGGTCATCTCCCAAATTACTATGAAGGGCCGAACTTCGGTGGAAAATCGCGGCCGACGCAAAAGTCTTGCTCTGTACAACGTGCCGTTTATTCTCGACTCCCCGCTGGCTTCCGTCCCCGGCATCGAAACTGAGTCGCTCAAACTTTGACGTTCTTCGGCCGCCATAATCTCACTCTGATCCTTGCAACGTTAGATTAGTTAAAGTATAGTTCACTTAAAAACCGCTCGGTGCTGTGGAAGCGCAATTGGTCTGGGGTGAACGGTGTCAAACGAAGAGGGGGCTGACCATGAACCATGGTTGGAAAGGAAGTTTTTATTGCGTAGCGGCGCTCGG
>JAJPIL010000003.1 GCA_021324755.1 Pseudomonadota bacterium | reverse complement strand
ACTTCAATCCCCTCGTGCGGGGAATCAACCAGTGTCAGCGTAGTATACGGTGAATCCTAGACCTTCAATCCCCTCGTGCGGGGAATCAACATTGGAAGATGAGCGGCTCGGTGATAATGCCGCCTTCAATCCCCTCGTGCGGGGAATCAACCAGATTGGGACTTGACACAAAACCACTTGTGAGCTTCAATCCCCTCGTGCGGGGAATCAACCCTTGCTATGGTACCTTACTGTTGTTAACACCTCAATATATTGTCGTAAGCTCTCGTGCAAGACCTTCCGGACCCAGCCTTTACTGCGCGCTTGCCTGGTAGCGGCCAAAGCCCAACGCGGTGGCCTTGCCGACCTGAGCCAATTCGCCCCATTTTAGCAGCGGCCAAAGCTCGCCCAACGCCTCGCCGGCCCATCGAAGCTGCCCCACTATACCCGGCAATGCCATCCTTTGTTGCTGACGAGCCGAGAAACGCCACACGTGGACAAGCTCGGTTGCCGACTCGACCACTTGAAGCGTCGATGCCGCGCTTTTTACCGCCTGGAAGTCGACCGGTTTGCGCCCGGTTGCACCCTGGTCGAGCGCGGCAAGCAAATTAGCGCGCCGGGCAAGCGCGACGAAGAAGTCCTCGGGCGACGGATGGCCCACGATCCGGCCGTTGCGCTTGAGCCTGAGCGGAGTTATTAGCTCGATACGCACGCTGCGTGGCCGGTATTCCGGCTCTTCGACCGCACGCAGCATGCTCTCGTACGGCGCAAGCACGAAGCGGCCGTCCTGGTAGAGCGCGCGCGAGGTGCCCTCCAGCGTGATGCGCACAAGGGCAAGCGCGCCGCGCCTGGTGTCGGGGACGGGCTCGCCGCCGGGCCCACTGCGGCGGCCAAGACCACGCGCCGCAAGCTGGTTCAACGCGACGGTCAAGACCGGCAGATGGCGCGCCGCGCTGCCGACAAGCGTCAAGCGGAAGGGAATGATGTCGCCCGCGGCGAGCGACACCGACCGCTCGTTCGGCCGATGCCAGTCGGGCTCGGGCGCAAGCGCAAGCAACCGAGGCGCCTGCTCGTTGACGCCGGCCCAGGCAAGCGTCGTTTCGGAGGGCGCTGCGGTGGCGAACAGCGCCGGATAAGCGCAACGGTCGAACAGGGTACATCCGCGACAGCTCGCCCGCGAGCGAAACGAGCAGGCCGTACGGTACAAGGCGCGCCCGAGCGCCCCATGCAGCGCCGAGCCGACAAAGCCCGCAACTAGCTGCGGCTCGAGGGCGCGCAACTCGACTCTGAGCACGAGCAGGCGTGCAAGTGCGCTTACGTCGATCATCGGCGCTACCCAAGCTCAAGGCGCGCGAACTTCGGCAGCGGACAATTATCGGGAAGCCAGGAACGAACAAACTCAAGCATTTTACTGGCCGTGGCCTCTTTTACGGGCGTTGTACCGTGCCCGAGCACCGACTCGTTTCGCGCATGGAGAAGCTTTTTGAGCTCGTCTAAGCTTTCTTGAAACTTTTGGCTGAGTTGGGTTTTGCCGTGCTTGGCAAGAGCGTTGAACACGGCGAAAAGCGGCAGTTTCAGGCGTCCGTCGTCTTGGTCGTCTCTGTATTTTCGGCGATACTCCTCACGCAGCGATTCGGGCAATCGCTCCGGATCGGCCCTGGAGGGGTCCGTGTTGAAGACCCTTTCAAATTCGCACTGTCCGAGCATTTCGATCGCCCGGTACAGGCGCGCGACCGCGTCGTCGAAGGCATCGCTCTCGATTCGGCGCTCGGCGCAAGCGGCAAGGTCGGCTGCAAGCGCAGGATCACGACGTCCAGGTTCGAAGTTGCGCGTGCGCTGCTGGATGAATTGAAGCTGCTCGAGGCTGCGCTCTACCTGCGCGGCAAAATCTTTGAGCCAGGGCTCCTCGGCGCCAAGGAGCTTCGATGACTGCGATAGCCGATCGCTTGCTCGCTTGAGCTTCTCGACCGCCTCTTTATGCCGGAAGCGATCCCAAAGCGCATAAGCTTCGGCAACCTCCGCTACTGCGCCTAGAAGCTCGCGCTCGCGCTCTTCTGTTTCGGTAGGCAGATTTCTTAGAATCTGCGCAGCGCCCTCGTACCGATGCTTTTTAAAAAGCGCTTGAGCTAGTTTTTTTCGTTCGGTGGCATAGACACGCCAGGGGTTTGCGAATTGACGTATCCTCTCGTAACCTGACTTTACGATGCCGAGACCCTCTTTGTCGCGTTGGGTTCCGCCCACGTATGACACCCGGCCATCTCGCTCTACCGAAACCAGAGCAAGCGCGGCGCTCATCACCCTGGTGCCGCCCGTGATCTCGGCCACACAGTCGTCGGAGCCGAAGCCTCGGCTTGCTGCCTCCTCGAAGCACTGCTGCGCCTTGGGGTAGCACTCCTCGATGTTTTCCGGGTCATCTAGGAGTACCATATATGTTTCGTAGTTCGCGTCGGGCCA
Source organism: Pseudomonadota bacterium (assembly GCA_021324755.1). Classification (GTDB taxonomy): domain Bacteria; phylum Desulfobacterota; class Binatia; order Binatales; family Binataceae; genus JAJPIL01. Next base: position 12,484 of record JAJPIL010000003.1, on the reverse strand, counting down.
CTCTTTTCGGACAATCTCTTCGACTTTGGAAATTTGGCTTATCGTATCCTGGGAAGCCAAAAAGCATACGAATTTCGGTTTATGGTAAACGATCGATTTTGCCAAAGGCTGGGGGCTTCCACCTACTGAAACAATAAGGGCGTTGGCCATAACTGTGTCCTCCCTTTGAGTGCTCGAGGCGTGTCTTTCTCATGGCGGGCTTTGGCGAAGCTTTGAGATCATTTGCTGGATATCGCGCTTTCTGCTTTTCCCGAACACTTTATTTAGATGCGCTTCGAGCTTGTCGATGTACATCGGCTTCTTGAGCGGGTCAGACTGATTTATCCTGTTGACGATGGCGCCGACGCGGCCCCAATCGCGCTCGCGCAGCGATTCGATTTGCCGAATAAGCGAGTCGACGGGTGGCGGAAGGGGAGATGGGGAACGGCTTGGCGGTGTTGGTTGGCGCGATGGGGCAGACGGCGGGATTTGCGGGCGCGAGGCTTTTTGCAAGCGGACTACTTCGTCGCTATCGTGGGTATGCCGTATGCAAACCCATCCGAGAAGGTCGCTTCCTGCGCTTTCCCGTCGATGGCCTTCGAGAACGACCTTGCAAGTTTTGCCTCTCCCGACGTAGCGCGAAATTCTGCCCCCTTCCTGGAAGAGCTGCTCGCGCTCCTCTGGAGTGAGCAAATCTCCTGTCATCGTGCGCCATCCGGTGCCCCATCCAAGGCGCAACACGAGCGCCGGTGTTTTGCTCGCGCCAAGCTCCTGAATTTTCCGCTTGAGCTCGTCGCATCGCGTTATTAGGGCGTCCAGCGCAGAAGAATTGTCCGGCTGCCGCAAACGCTCGAAGAAGTGCCTATCGGCGTCGACAAGATGAAGCGCGTGAGCTTGCGACCATTGCGCGAGTTTTTGCAGCGTGGGCCATGTGGGGGGCGCAAAAAGCTTGGCGGACAGGAACGGGTCGCAAAGCTCAACGCTTAGCAAGGCGCGCGAGCCTGCTTTGAGCGCCTCGACCGCGGTCAAAGTTTCGCGATTTGTCCCGAGCGCCTTGGTCGATAGCACCTCAATGGCTTCAGCCGGGAAAAACGCATCCGACACTTTCACCATCCGCAACAGGTCGCCCTTGGGGTCGCCGCGAAGCTTGGAGCTGGTTTGCACGAGCCCGTTGCTTAGAGCTTCGCGCAAAAGCCTGCTCTCGAGAGCTCGAGCGCGAAACCGCGGCGATACCTTGCTTTGCGTCAGCGCTTCGGTGAGGGCGTCTTGGGCAAGGGTGTTGGGCTGCGAATGAGGATCTTGCGGGTGGGCCGCAAAGCCAACTATAAAAAGCGTGCGAAGCGCGCCCTTGACGGAGCTTCCTGGAATGAGCGGGCGGTCGTCGAAGGTGCGTAGCGCAAGACGAAGCTGACTTGCTTCGATTACGCCCTTGACCCTGCGTGAGGCGACCGACTCGGGCCTGATACCACATTGTTGGAGAAACTCGATGATACGCGGCCTGCCCGAGTTGTCGCGGCGACGGAAGCTGTCGGCGATCCAATCGGGTAGCGACTGAGCGCGCGTTTGCGAAAATAGCCGCTCCCAGTCGAGGATCGCAGTAGTGTTTCCGTCGGCGCAGTAATCGAGGTCGCGCGCAAGTGCATGGCCCGAGCCGATGTGCACCGGACTTAGACATTCAAGGACGAAAAGATTCTGTTCACTCATGAAACATACCCTCAGGCGCGCGAGCGGAAATCGTCACGGCGTATCCGGGACGGAACACCGGATGGCGAAGGCCTAGTTCGGGAAGCGGCTCGAGTACCTTAGGGCTATCGCCATAGCGTCTTTGGCCCAGGTCTTTCACGAGCGAGCCTTCGGCAAGCATGCTCACTGTTTTGCGACGCAGATGGCTTGCGCCGGGCGCGCTTATCCATCCGCCGCGCGTAACGATGCTGTAGACCGCGGGTATGTCGAGGAGGCCATCTCGAACTTCCTGTTCGGTCGGATGGAGCAGCGAAAGGCAAAGACGCATACCATGGCCGAGCTTTGGCTCTGCGTAATCTCCGATTTCTTCCTCCACGAGCTTGAGCCGACCGTATCCCACCGAGCGATCGGCGCCTAATCCCTCATCAGCCAATAGGCGAAGGGCCGCCTCGAAATGGGGTTGCGCGTTGGGATCGAAGAAGTCGACGATAAGGGCAAGCCTAACCGCCGAATCGAAGGCGACGGAGCCGAAGTCGAAGAGCTGGCCCTCGAGAGGTCCGTCGCCGAGCCGGTTGACGGCGAGGCGAGTGCGCGAGTTTGACTGCCAAAGGCGGCTTACACGGAAGTCTTCTGGCAGCAGAACCTCGCCGCGTGCCTGGTGTCCATGGGGCATTCGGCCCTCGAGCAGCTCACATAGTGCGTCGGCCGGTGCAAAGCGAACCGCTTTGTAGGTTTTGCGCTCGCTCGGGTCAACGATTCGGTCGAACAGGCCCGTCGGCACGGGCAAAAGCGGTTCCCAGCGGCGGTTGCGCTGGATTGCGGGAATCGTGGAGGATACGGCAAACGGCGGCTTCTCTGAAAGCTGCGTGATTTCTTCGTCGCCGACGTTCGCGATATGTCCCCATAGCGATAAAATCGCTGCGGCTATCGTGTCCGAGCGCGCAAGGGCTTGCGCCTCGGTGGGGTCGCCGATACGCCCGCCGCCGAGGTGGAGCGGGCTCAATGGCTCGAATAAGTAAAGCTTGAGCGACATTCAGGCCGCCATCGGTTCAACCAGGCGCGAGCCGTACTCGATAGGACCCCCTTTAAGCTGGTTCTCCTTGCGCGCCTGGGCTAGCTGTTCTGGGTTTGCGTAGCTTTCGACTGGAATTTCGACTAGCTCGGTGAGCTTGATCAGCACCTTTCCGTAGCCGCGCGAGCTTTGACCGCCTAATGCGTCTTCGGCTACAAGCGCTAATCCCTGCTTGACCAGCGTTACGAAGGTTTCTTTCGGATCGTCGCTAAAAACGTTAAGCACAAGCTCGAAGGTGAATTCGGCGCCGGCCGGGACGCGCTCGAATTGTCGTGGATTTGCGGCGCTCGTAAGCCTGTCGATCGAGACTTCGGTCTTAAGTTCCGTAAAAGGCATGTCGAGACGCAGGCGAGGATTTTCGAAGGTTTGGCGATTACTTAGGAAAGCGTCGCGTACGAGCAGCCGTGCTGCTCCGGCGTAGGGTTGGCCTTCCTTGAATTGGCGGCTTGTCGCGGCCGCGACGCCAAAAACCAGACAGACATCGCACGCTTTGTCGCCTTCGCAACTGCACGGGCCAAGTCGTGGCTCGCCGCCGCGCTCGGCGACCTGGATCTGGAAGCCCGGGCACGAATCGGCACATCCTACCTTCTCCAGCAAACTTCGCATCCTGCCTTTGAGCGAACTGCCCGGTATGTAAGGCGTGTTGTCGAGCGGGTTTCGCACGACCAGTTTGTCGGCGCCGCCGATCGTAAGGCCGATATCGCTGCCACCGATATGGAGCGCGGTTACCGCCTCGATCGCGCCGCGCATCAAAACTTTGTGCGTAAGCCGTGGAGCTTTGAGCTGCGTTGCCATCGTCTTACTCCTCCTCTCGCTGCCTGTCTTGCATGCCTCTGTCGCTGGATTCGCGGCGGTGGTAAGCGATCAGGGCTTCGGCCAGGTCGCACAGAGCGTCGATCTGGGAGTCGTCGGTGGCCTTTTTTATGAGGTCTCCGAAAAGGTCCCAGATCGGTTTGGCCCGGTTGGCGGAGCCTTCACCCTGTCGCGCAACCAGGTAGGCGATACGGGCGCGATGTTGAATAAGGGCCTTTTTGCGCTCTTCTTGGCTACGCATCGCGCGAATCCGGGTAAACGGGTTGTAGAAGTTGCGCATCTGGCTTCGGTTTAAATCCCTTAGGCTTTGAGCGAACTGCTCGGCTACCTCGTCGATCGTGACCGGGTCACCTCGCAGGATTTTTTGTACCTCTTCCTCGGTAAGCGTCGGTCCCGCTTGCGTGCGGCCGTCGTTGCGGCGCCGTTCGCCGCGCCGCGTCTGTTCACGGTTCATCGGCAAGTCACCTCCGCTCTTTTTTGCGCGTTAGGTAGTCGGCCCATGCGACCGCAGGCTTCAAAAGGTAGATAACCTCGCGCGCGCTGCGCTTTTTTTGAAACTCTGCGCCGTGCAAGGCGTCGGCGAGGAGGTCGAGTTTGCAACGAAGCCCTTCCGTGCGCGCGGCGCGGGAGAGCGTGTAAGCAGCAGTCCACGCCCATCGCCCGCGCATCGCACATCCGGTGAGCTCCTGTATCGAGACGCTGCCATGGGTGGGCAGCGTAGCAAGCGATTCGCGGTACATGCGGGCGATGTCGGCGAGCTTGTGCAAGACCGCGCGCGGCATCTGCTCTTCCCCGCTCGCTTGCAAAAGGTCCTTGAGATAATGCGCAAGCTCGCGGGCGACCTCGAGCTCGTCCCATCCTAGGGCGTCGTCCAGAAACGCTAGCGCGTCCTTGAACTTGTCCCCGCGCCTGTATTGTTTGGCCTTGCGTTCGAGTTCACCCGCCTGCTCCGCAGCGGCTGCCACTGGATACTTGGGTTGCACGATAGCGATTGCGCCGGAAAGGCCCCAGTGCGAATTGTGGCATACAAAGTCGTCGAACTTGCTTCGCACCTCGCGCGCGAACTCGGCGATCTCTGACCAGGGGCCGACCACAAAAAGGTCGTCGCCGCCGGAGTAAATGATCTGAACGTACTGGCTCCATCGCTCACTCGTAGCGAGATGGGTCAGATAGCCGGCGAAGAAGTAACTCAGGGTCTTGGAAAGGTTCGTCAGGCGCGAAAAAGTACGCTCGTGCTGCGAAAAGCCTCGCCAAAAAATGTCGCCCAGCGAATCGACGTCCATCCGCAGGACGCCGAGCCGAGCGATCCCGGTCGACTTTTGAGCCAGCTCTTCGAAGGTTGACGGGTTTTTGTTGATACCAAGCAGCCAGAATGAGACTTTGGCGTTACCTTCGAACGAGTTGGGAGGGGCGTTTATCGTAAAGACGGTGTCGTCGCTTGCGGCAAGACGCTGCCAATAAGCAGCGTCAGCGGCGGATACGAGGTAGGCGCAGCTAAGCAACTGCGGTTCTGGCAGAAAAGCGGCGGTAGGATCCTTGCATGAGTTGGCGAATCGCAAAGCTCGGTCCTTAGCGGTCTCGCCGCTAAGCCTCACGATCGTTCGTGCGCGAGGTATGGCACCGCCAAGCTTTATAAAGCGGTCGCACTCGTCGCATGCCTCTACACCTTCGTCATCCTCAGCAAGCTGAATTAACTTCGGGCTCAACGAGCCGCAAACGCCGCACGGCCTTTCGCGCGCTGGGTCGCCGCGCGGGGCGAAAAGCTGCGTGTAATGCTTGGTGACGACCTTGCGCAGGCGGCCAAGACGCCGGCGCGCCAGATGTCGCACGGCTTCGTCCCAACGGTCGGAGATTTGCTTCTGCACGAAGTCTTCACCGCTCATGTCGGCAAAGCCGACGTTGAAGCCGAGTTGGCCGCCGCGTGCCTCTATTAAGCTTAGGTCGATCTCGTTGCAAAGCCTCTCGGCTTCACCGCGCAGGCAAAGCGGCAGCAACATCCAGATCCGCCCGCCGCCGTTGTAAAGCAGACTTGAGGGCGGAAGCTCGAGCGAAGCGAGATAAGTCTGGGCGATTGCGTCGGTCAGAAGCTGGAGCGCAAGCGAGCGACCGCGAAGTGCGCGTGCAGCTTTGGTCGAAGCGACGGTGTAGATAAAGTTCTGGATACCGCTCAAATCGCCGACCATCAGCGCATATCGCTTAACTGCGCGGTTGCGCGCGCTTGACTCATCGAAGGAGTTGGTGGCAATCAGCTCGTAAGCGAGCGCAGCTGCGATCGCACTTGCGGCGCGGCTGTGCTCGAACAGCGAGACGTCGCGCGGCTCGGTGGCGGTTGCTGCCGGCACGCACCAGGTGAATTGCTCGTAAACGGAAAGAAATTCAACGAAGAAGCGAGCGATATCGCCTGACGGAAGCTGTCTTACCCGCTGAGCGAATCTCTCGAAAAGCGCGCGGTATTCCTGGGCCGCTTTAGGTTGAGAGCGCTGAGAGGAGGCCTTTGCGAAGATCGCATCGGCGAATTCCAGTTCCCTCAATGCAAACTCGTACCGTTCGCCGAGCTCGGCACATACCTCACTTCGGCCGGCGCTTCTGATGCGCACCGCGAGCGGTTCAAGCCTCGCGGATTGCACCTTCGTCCAGCCGGCAAGCGACTCGTCGGGATGGCCTCGATCCATGCCAGCCGAAAGCCGGTCGGCTTCGGCCACGATCCAGTCGAATGTGCTCGAAGGCTTATGATGGCGCGCGGCCCATCCGGCGAGGTTCTGCTCGCCGCCTTGGGCGCGATTGATGAGCCAAGGTAAGTTGTCCTCGATGAATTGCCAGGTATAGGCGGCGTGGTGGTAACGGACAGCGCCGCTTTGGTCACTTACGCAGAAAAGTCCGAGGTTCGGTATAGCGGCGTAGCGCTCGGGATCGGCTTCGGCACGCTGCGCAAACTTGCCAACGTCATGCAGCAGCGCTGCAAGGGCGAGCTCTTGGACCAGCGCAACGCCCTGTGAGTCCATTGCTCATCGAGCTTAACGAGTTTGCACGATCGTACCGCGCTAGCTCACATAAGACAACAATAAGCTCGCTTTGATAAAAAATAGCGATAGCGACCCGGTAGGGTTGCAGGTCTTGTCGTGTTGTGTTGCAACGATAATGTCGCCGCCGAACTTTAAGAAAATGCTTCATGCGAAAGGTCTTTAGCGCGCTAGCGCCGGTCGAACCGTCCTGAGCCCAACTCTCTGCCTTTCGTCCTCGGCCTGGAACAGATTGGTCGTCAGGTAGCGCTCGCCAGTGTCGCAGAAGATCGTCGCAACCGTTTTGCCGCGCCCAAGGCGGCGAGCAACTTCGAGCGCTGCACAGAGATTTGCGCCGGAAGATATGCCGACTAAGAGTCCTTCCTCGCGCGCCAGGCGTTGCGTCCAGTAGGCGGCCTCTTCGTCGCTCACAGTGATGACTTCGTCGTAGATAGTTGTGTCAAGATTCTTGGGCACGAACCCTGCGCCGATTCCTTGAATCCGATGGAAGCCCGGCCGTCCGCCGGAGAGAACCGCGGAGCTCTTCGGCTCCACGGCGACGATTCGGACCTTTGCGCCGAACTTTTCGCGCAAGTAGCGTCCCACGCCAGTGATTGTGCCCCCGGTGCCGACTCCGGTCACGAAGGCGTCGATTCTGCCGAGTTGTTTTGCCAGCTCGGGCCCGGTGGTGCGGTAATGCGCGAGTGGATTGGCCGGGTTACTGAACTGCTGGGGCATAAAGTAATCTGGGTTTTCCCGCACCAGAGCTTCGGCCTTCGCGATCGCTGCATGCATCCCTTGGCTGTCGGGCGTCAGTATCAACTCGGCTCCATACGCGGCCAAAAGTTTTCGCCGTTCCTGGCTCATCGTGTCGGGCATCGTCAAAATAAGCCGATACCCTTTGACCGCGGCGATCAGTGCAAGTCCAATTCCGGTATTTCCAGAGGTCGGCTCGACGATCGTCCCTCCGGGCTTAAGCCGACCATCGCGCTCGGCTTGTTCCACCATCGCCAGGCATATTCGGTCCTTGACGCTTCCGCCTGGATTACAGCTCTCCAGCTTGGCCCATACTTGCGCGCAACCCCTGTCCGGTAGCCGTTTTAGCTGCACCACAGGTGTGTTTCCGATTAGGCGAAGGACCGAATCCCTCGGTTTTGGCTCTCTACGCTGGGTTTTTCTTGTAGGTTTGTCTTCGCTGGTCAGTTCCATGTCATCTTTTTTATCACACAGGCGAATCGACGCAGGTTCATTTCACGTCATATTTTTATCAGATTGGCGAATTGGTCAGTGCACAGGTTCGGCTCGTTCATGTGGTTGGCAAGCGCGTGTATCTACCACGCTAAGATTGAACCTTCCGAACGGGGACGGTTGCGCGCAAGTTTTGTTGGGGCGGTCGAGAGAAAAACTTTATCGCCCCATGCGCGTGTGTGACGGTCAATAACTCGGCGGAGCGTTCTTCCGTTTGCGCTTCTCCGCAGAAAAGGAGGAGGGCAGCCCCACTTCGGCGCACAAAAGGCGAGCTGACGAAACACAGGAGCAGGTGAAGCAGTTGGGTTTGTTGCGCTTAAGAACTGGCCAGCCTCAACGAGACAGTGGCGTTTTATTGCGGTGTAAAGAAAGTGCGCTGTAAAAAGAATCTAATTCTCGCTCAGCCCACTTCCAGCGTTTCCACCTCGGGGCCGTCCCAATCGAAGCGCACGACAAGCCTAAGGCTTTTGCTGGTAATGGTCATGACGTAAATACTCGGCGCCCGCATTTGCAGCCCTATCTTTTCGATCCCGTCTTGAACCATCTTCGTGAGAGCGTGGTTTATGTTGTCAAGCCGGCTCGTTAGCGCAACGCCGCGGGTGGTCCTATTGAACAGGTCAATCAGCCTGAGTTCGGCCTCCGGTCCGGCTTTCTTTCGGATTCGTCCGCCTTCGAGCGCAAACTCGATCAGGTTTGCCAAATGGTGCTGAAGTTCGGGCGGAACCGATCGGTCTTCAAGGGCGCGAGCGAGCTTCTCGTACGCAGCTCGAGCGCCTTGGTCGCCAAGGCTCGCAAGAACCGCACCTAGGCGCGACGCCAAGAGCTGGTAAGTAGGCTCGTCGAGCGGCAGCGGCTCGGCGACGGCTTCGACCGGTCGGCTCATGGGTGTTCCGTCGACGGCTCATCGGCTGCCAGCAGCCGGTTTTCACTATGTCCGCTGAGCAACGCCGCAAGCTCGTGCTCGAAGCCTCCGGTTTCGATCGCGCAATGCATCCCGCATTCCTTTGGCGCTCCGACCTCCCACCACCACCGTCCGTCGCGCGCGTCCTCGCCAGGCAGGAGTGCGCGGGTGCAAGGCGCGCAACCGATCGACTTGTAGCCCTTGTCGTACAGCGCGTTGTAGGGAACGTCGTAGGTCCGGATATACTCCCACACCTCGTCTTCCGTCCAGTCGGCAAGCGGAGAGATCTTGACGATGCCGCCGTGGTCGTGGTCGATCTCGACCTTGCGAATATTCGATCGCGTCGCCCATTGCTCGCGGCGCAATCCGGTGATCCACGCATCGTAGCCGCGCAGAGCACGGCGCAGCGGGAGAACTTTGCGGATTTGGCAGCAAAGCAGGCGCAAATTGACATCGCGGTAAAACAAATTTGGCCCGTGGCGACGCATCATGCGCTCGAGCGCGGTCGAATCTGGCAGGAAAATTTCTATCTCGACTCCATAGCGTGCGCGGATACGCTCAATCAGCTCGTAGGTTTCCTGCGGCAGCCGGCCGGTGTCGATGGTGAAGACGCGAATTGCAGGGTCAAGTCGCCAGGCCATGTCGATTAGCACGCAGCCCTCGGCCTGAAAGCTCGAGCAGATGCCGACTCGACGCCCAAACCGACTGAGCGCCCACGCCAAGACCTCCTGCGGTTCCTTGTCGTCTAGTTCAAGCGCTACCTCGCCTGCTTCAAGCTCGTCCATCGGATGGCAAATATCGTCCCTCACGTCACACCTCCGTTGCTCTGTCGTGGGAAGCCGTTTTGACTTGTGCCAAGCGATGCTCGTTGCGCGCGAGCAAGACGAGCTCCTCGTCGGATGTTCGCGCGCAGAACCGAGTGAAGCTTTCCCCAGGCTCTCGACGCTGCAGGTACGCCTTGAACAGCCGCGCCACACAATCCTCGATCTGATCCGACGGCACCCGGCGCAGTAGCGGCTTGCCAATCGCGGCGTCGCGCCCAAGCCCGCCCCGCAAGATGATGTCGTACGCCTCGAGCGGTTCGCCGTTTGCGCCTCGGGCGGTTGTTCCTTGGAGACCGATGTCGCCCGTCCAGTGCTGTCCGCAGGCATGGGGACAACCGTCGAGGTTGAGTTTAAGTCCGGCGACGAGCTCGCCGAACTCGTCAGTCAAGCGCGCGATTATCGAGGCGAGCTTGCTTTTGGTTGGCGTTACTGCATAGTTGCAGTGCGGCTCGCCGATACAGGCGATCGCAGAGGCGTAAAGCCCGTTGGCAGAAAGGGGAAAACCCAACTCCCCGACCCGTTGAATAATTTCCTCGAGCCGCTCGCGTGGGATTCCCGTGATGATAAAGTTCTGGCGGCGGGTGATCCGGAAGTCGCCGCCAAAGCTGTCTATTAGGTCGCCAAGCGCGATCATCTGCGAGCCCTTTACCAAACCGAGGAACACCGGAAAGCCTACGTAAAAGCGGTTTGGCTGCTTCTGCTCGTAGATCCCAACGTGGTCGCTTTCTTTGTCCGGGAGCGGAAGCTCGTCAAGACGCGCCAACGCATAGCCCAGACGCTTTTCAACGAGCTCCCGAAAGGCGCCTACGCCGTAATCATCCACCATGAACTTAAGCCGCGCCTTTACGCGTGAAAGCCTGTATTCTGTGGTAAGACGCCAGACGTCGATAATCGCGCGCAGAACGTCTACCGCCTGGTTTAGCGGGACGAAGACGCCCAGATGGCGGGAGATACGTGGTGTGGAGGAAAGGCCGCCGCCGACCCTGACGGCGAATCCCTCTTGACCATTAAACCGCGTTCCCACAAGCGCAATACAGTTGATTTCGGGGGCGTTGCACTGAAAGCGGCACGCCGCGATCGTTATTTTTAGTTTGCGCGGCAAATCGGAGTACTCGCGGTTGCCGTAGAAGAAGGAAGCCGCCTGGCGAACGATTCCGCTGGCATCGAACAACTCGTCACGATCGAGGCCGGCGACGGGGCATCCGGTGATGTTGCGCACGGTGTCGCCACATCCGCCCATCGTGGTTAGCCCCACGGAGCGCAGCCGGTCGACGATCTCGCTGAAATGCGCGAGCGTGATGTAGTGCATCTGCACGTCCTGGCGCGTGGTAAGTTCAGCTTGGCCGCGCGCGTAACGCTCGGCGATCTCGCCGAGAACCCGCAGCGCGGCAGCCGACAGGACGCCGCCCGGGATCTTGACCCGCATCATGAACGTGCCGACCTTTGGCTTATCGTGGTACAGCCCAAACCACTGAAGCCGCACGATGTCTTCTTCCGGCAGACGCTCATAAGGCGTTTCGACCACGCGCTGCCACTGATTTGCGAGCTCCATGGGGAAAAGCTCGCGCTTGAGGCGCTCGACCGAATTTCGTTTCAGAATAAGCTCCCATGAGGGCGCTTCCCGCTTTGCCATATTGAGCCTTCGACTTTCCGAACGGTTTACGGTTTAGGGTACGCTAGCCGGAAATAGATAACTTTCCGAATCATTTAAGTCAACTATATTTATGACTTGACCGGTGATCTATTTCACCGATGCCGCCTTTGGTATAAGATGCGGCGAGGAATGATGAGGTTCGGTATCGGAGTCGACTACTGTCTTAAGGCTTTGATTGTGCTGGCGGCCCGCTACGCCAGCGCCGAGCCGGTGCGGGTCGAGGAGATCGCCGCGACGGCGAATATCCCGGAGAATTATTTGCGACGCCTCTTGATTTTGCTGAAAAGAGGGAACTTGGTCGCAAGCCAAAAAGGGCCTAACGGCGGTTACATGCTGGCGCGCCATCCCGCCGAGATTACAATGGCCGACGTTGTGAACCTGCTCGAAGGCGACTACGTGCCCGTGGAATGTCTCGAGGAAGGTGCGCGTTCGCTCTGTGACCGGGGTGAGCCTTGTCCCATGCGTCAGGTATGGTGCGAAGTGCGCGATACCGTCAATGCGATCCTAAGACGCACTACGCTTCAGTCGTTGAGCGATCAAAGCCGCGGCCCGCTTTATTTCCAGATCTAATTGCGCTTTTACTGCTTCCTGCCAAAGCTAACGTTCCGCTGCGCTTGCCTCTGGAATAGATGGCTCGATTGGATTGGCCGCGATCAATGGCATAGGACGGCTGTGGTTTAAAAACCTTCCGAAAGGCGACGCGCTTCTCGTATTTACTTCCGACTTTTTGATAAAGCGACTACGAACCGTCAACTTTTGGCTTCTGGGGTCGAAGAATCGGGCTAGGTCGTCGGCAAGGCCTGCATGCTGTTGGTTTACTCCGTCGAAGCTGGTTTTGTCGGGTTGCGGCGCGCGGCGGCCTGACACCGGCTGGGCATGTATGATACTGTCTAAAAAGTCATTTCGCGCATAGCTTCGACGCGCAACTGGGAGAGAGTGCCATGCCTCATATTGTTACTGACGACGGATGCAGGCTGAACTACCGTTTGGACGGCCCAGAGGCGGCTGCGGTGGTGGTGTTATCGAATTCCCTTGGCACGAATCTGGAGATGTGGGCGCCGCAGATGGACGCTTTGACTCGCCACTTTAGGGTGCTGCGCTACGATCCGCGCGGTCACGGCGGTTCGGACGTGCCGAAGGGGCCGTGGACGATGGAGCGATTGGGCAAAGACGTGCTGGCGCTGCTCGACGCGCTAGGTATTGCCAAGGCGAGTTTTTGCGGGCTTTCGATGGGCGGTATGGTAGGGATGTGGCTTGGGGTGAACGCGCCGCAGCGGATCGAGCGTTTGGTGTTATGCAACACGGCGGCTT
>JAJPIL010000021.1 GCA_021324755.1 Pseudomonadota bacterium | reverse complement strand
TTTCGATTCGGCGATCGCACTGTAGTGCCGCTCCGAGTGTTCTCCTTTCGGATGCGGTAGGTTGGGTCGCGGGTCTTTCGCGCTTCTTTTTTTCGATAATTGATCGCTGCTTTTGGCGCAAGACGTAATTGCGAAAGAGAAAGTCGCCGAAGCGGCTTTTGCCGCCGAGCGCGTCTACCAGGAGGCGCTAGCGCAGAAAGCTTTTGGGCAAGGCTACCTCGCGCGCCTAAATCCCTATCGATGGGCACGACCGAGCAATGGAGCGAAGGGCGTATCGGCGCGCCCAAGTGGGGCAGGGATAAGCTCGAGCTTAGGCTCGGCTGGCGCGTGGATGGTGCTTACGGATAAGCGGCCTTGCGGTCGTGTGTAGGTCGCTGGGGTGGGGCGTTGCGTCGAGAGCGCTGTTTACGGCGACGAGGCGCAAAGCGCGCCGGGCCTTGCGCGTTGGGTTCCCATTTGTCGAAACCGAACGCTAGGCCGCGGCGAGCGTCGCGTCCACATGGCCTCGAATCTTGAACCGTCGCCTGGCGGCTCAGTACAGGACCGCTGGCAGGTACGCGCCACGCGGTTCGCTGTAGAGCCCGATCGTCATCAGCGTTGCCTGATGCACGTTGCGAAGCCCGTGCTCCAGGCACCATCGCATGAGTTCGCCGTTGCGAGTGGGGCACAAAAAGCCCGGCCCGGCGTAAGAGTCCGCGGCCGCGATCAGCGCTTTTAGATCGTTGTTGGTCTCGCCGACCGCGTGACCAAACCATCCGATCGAGGTGCAGTAGCCGGTGATTTTGCCGAGATGCTCGACGACCTTGGCGGTTCCCATCTGGATCGCGTCGCGCAGCTCTCCGGCGCGTCGGTGGCCATGAATCGGCTCGCAGAGCGTGTTGCATGCGTCGAGGTCCGCGTCGGTCGCTTGGCGAACGTCGTAGCCTGGAATCTTCAGGCCGGGCGGCGTGCCTTGCATGGTCGAGAGTTCTTCGCGCGCGTCGAAGCCCAGTTTCGTGTACAGACACAGCGGGCGGTTGTGGTACGCAAGCTGCACCAGTCGCATCCCCGCGCACCCTTTTGCGCGGGCGCGCTCCATGACGTCCACCATCAGCGCTCGCCCGATTCGCTGGTTCTGCACCGCCGGCTCGACCGAGATCGGTCCGATTCCGGCAATCGGACCGCGCTCGTCGAGAAAGTTGCTGCCGACGATCTTTCCATCGAGCTCGGCAACCACGCAGTAGATGCCTGGGTTCGACATCAGCCACGATGCGACCATCACCGCCACTTCGACCGAAGGAAAGTCGGGCGGAAAATTATGCTGATCCGCGATCGCCTTGAAGGCCTCGAAAGCTATTTGTCCGATAACTGGCGCATCCTCCGGGGCGCCATCTCGCAGCTTAAGATCCACGTTCGTCTCCTCTTTTTGAATAGAGAGTTTCCCCTTGCGCGATTCCACAGAGCCCGTAGGCTTCGGGGCCGCCTCAGGCCGGCTTGACGTTGACATTCATGCGGAAGAAGTCGTCGGGATCGTATTTTTTCTTGAGCTCCGCCAGGCGCGAGTAGTTAGCGCCGTACGCTTCGCGCTCGCGCCCGAGTTCCACGTCGAGCATGTTCACATAGACTCCGTCCGTGGCGGGGCGGACAATCTCCCAGATTCGATCGACCCACAGAATTGCGTCGCGCGGTTCGGGGCCCTCCCAGTCGGCCTCGGCCCAGAAGGTGAACCCGGGACGGCGCTGATGGTAGGCGTTGAAGTCGATCGGCTTGCGGCTGATCTCGCCGTGCATATGTGCGAACCACAGCTCCGCCTCTACCGGCGGCGGCGTGCTGGCGATCGCGTCGATTATCCAGTCGGTGATCGTCGGCACGAACCCTGAGCGCTGATAGCTCGACCATCCCCATACGACCGGGAATCCCGCCGCCGCCTGCGCGTCGAGATAGGCCAGGCGCTTGACCGAGGCGAGCGCGACGCGGCCGATTTTGTAAAGTCGAGCCAGATCGCGATGCGCGCGCGGGGTCGGCGTGAAAGACAAATATCCCCACCATCAGCTCGGGCCCCTCGGGACGCATGACCGTCAGTTCGGTGGTCAGTTCATCCGGGGTCGAGCGGGTAAAATCGCGATACCCGCGCATCACGTCGCGCGCCTGCGCGAACGGGTACCAGAACCAGCCGGCGGTCGCCTCGCGCAGAGGATAGAGCTGAAAGCTCAGTTCGGTCACCACGCCGAGATTGCCCGCGCCGCCGCAGGTTCCCCACAAAAGGTCGGGATTGTCGCTCCGACTTGCGCGCACGATACGCCCGTCGGCGAGCACGATCTCCGCTTCGAGCACGTTGTCGCACGCCGCGCCGTATTTGCCGGCGAGCACGCCTTCTCCGCCGCCGAGCACGAGCCCGCCGAGACCGACGTCCTGGCACTGTCCCATCGCGGTGACCAGCCCATGGCGCTGCGTGGCGCGCTCGAACTCGACGCGGGTGATTCCGGGCTGGGCGCGCGCGAGGCGCCACACGGGATCGACCTCGACCCTTTTCATCTCCGACAAATCGATCACGATTCCGCCGTCGATAGTCGAAAAGCCCGCCTGGCTGTGGCCGCCTGAGCGGACGGCCGCCTCGATATTGTACTTGCGGGCGAACTCGATAGTTCGTGCCACGTCGTCCGCGTCGGCGCAGCGAACGATCGCACCGGGCCGGCGATCGAATCGCGCGTTCCACACTTGGCGCGCTGCGTCGTAATAAGCGTCGCTGGGTGTGATGATGTAGCCGTGAAGCTTGGCCGCCAGTTTCTGCAGCGCGTCAGGCTCGGTCTTGCCGGACGCTGGTATCCCGTGCCCGGCGCTTACGAATTGCGAGCGGTGCGCGTGCCCACCGTGCCCGCGCGCCAGACCGGGTTGCGCGAGCGCGAGCAGCGACAGCGTCGTGGTGGTGATGAATTCCCGTCGGCTCAGCTGCACGCCACGGCGAGCTCCGGTGTTCCGGCGTTCTCTTCGTTGCATGGTCGTCGCTCCTTCGCATCTGAAAGCCTGCTCCAAAAGCCGGGAGCTGCGGCTCGAGAGGGATTTTCGAGAACGCTACCTCCTTCAGCGTCGGCGCAAGCCTGCGTTTGGAATATTGCTGTTCGAGCGGCGCGAGTGGCTCGAGGCTGGCGCTGGCACCGGAGCTGGCCTTACCGTCTTTGCTGGCCGGATGGTGAGTCAGTGTTCGCCGGATTCATTTCTCTGTTCCGGCGGTTTGGCCTTCGCTAATCGGATTCGTGTTCCCGTATCGGCTTAAGCGATAACGTAGGCAGGCGCGGTTCGGCAAAACCGCCTCGTTTACTTCCCCCCAAACGTTCGGTTCTACGCCGGTGAGTTGTCGGGCGCGCGTTCGGCTTCGACCCCGGTGCAAAACGGCGAAAGTTTAGCATATATGCGCCGGTATGACAATAGGGCTTCGATTTTTTCGTGCGGGGAGTAGGCCCTGCCGGTTCAGCGCCGGCAGGGCGCGCAGGGCTTCGATCCCCTCGTGCGGGGAATCAACCCGAAGACTGGAAAGTGCGCCCAGACCTGATGGCTTCAATCCCCTCGTGCGGGGAATCGACCTTATCATTTTCATCCTGCCTGGCATGTCCAGACTTCAATCCCCTCGTGCGGGGAATCGACCGCTATGGGAGCTTGGATTCGTCGAGCCAGTCGCTTCAATCCCCTCGTGCGGGGAATCGACGAGAATGTCCAGCTTGGCTGTTGCGCAAAGTAGCTTCAATCCCCTCGTGCGGGGAATCAACGCTAGACCAGATGGGGACTTGACACAAGACGCGCTTCAATCCCCTCGTGCGGGGAATCAACCTTAGTGGACCTGTACCCGTGGCACGTCATCCGCTTCAATCCCCTCGTGCGGGGAATCAACGTCATACCAACGCTGAACTTCTGGCTTGAGAAACTTCAATCCCCTCGTGCGGGGAATCGACCTAGTTGGGACTTGACACAAGACGCGTTGTGAGCTTCAATCCCCTCGTGCGGGGAATCGACCTACTCCACAATCTACGCCGACGTATGGGTTTACTTCAATCCCCTCGTGCGGGGAATCGACCCTTCATATAGTACTACTTCGCACCGCTAGCGCAATACCTTGCGCGTACCCGCCCCTTAAAGCCGCGCTTCGAGCCGTCGCCTAAAACGCGCGCCCGATAAAAGCCCGTACCGAGCGCAAACCCAAGCCGCCCTCCCAATCCAGCCGCCCTCGCGCGCGCGCAACTAAGGTGCCGAAATCTCGTGCCGGCAATCGTCCGCATCGCTCCCGCCCCCTCGGGCGCACAAGCAAAGCCGCCGCCGTGGCAAAGCGGAAAAGCGGTATCCATCGCCCGAGCACACAACGCCCTGGTTGACCCAGCCCGAGTATCCGTGAAAGCGTAAGTTAGAGGTAGCGCGCAGCTAGTCGGGAAATCTAGCCCGCTAGACGCGCGGGGAGTTTTCGACGGTGCGCGGGGAGATCGGACGGCGGCGCTTCGTGGTGCTGGTTGGCGGCGCGCTTGCGCTCGGGCAGCTCGCAGTGATTCCCCGCCGGGTGCTGGCGCAGGCGGTCAGCGAGCTTGCTCGGCGCTTCGGTGGCCTTACGCCGCTCGATCGGTTCTACGTTACGTCCTACGACGGCACGCCCCAGATCGACGAGAGCCGCCACACGCTCAAGATAACCGGCCTTGTGCGCGCGCCGCTTGCGCTTACGATGGCCGAGATACGCAAGCTTGCGCCGATCGAGGAGACGCTTACGCTCGAGTGTATCTCGAACCCGCCCGACGGCGACGCGATCGGAAACGCACGCTGGACCGGTGTCAAGCTAAAGCCGCTTCTTGAGCGCGCGGGCGTAAACGCCAAGGCGCGATGGGCCGTGATGCGCGGGGCGGACGGCTACGAGACGGCAGTGCCGGTCGAAGAGCTCTACCGCGAGGAGAATTTCCTGGCCTACCTGATGGACGGCGCGCCGCTTGCGCCCGAGCACGGCTTTCCGCTGCGGATCATGATTCCCGGCAAGTACGGGATGAAGCAGCCGAAGTGGCTTACCGAGATAAACCTGGTGGAACGGGAGTTCGTGGGATATTGGGAGCGGCGTGGATGGTCGCAAAGCGCCTGGCGCAAGGTAAACTCGGGCTTTTTCTACCCGCGAACTCCCCATTCCTCGCTCCTTCGCCTGATAAGCCCCGTGCCGCGTCTTCGCGCGCCGGTGGATATAGTAGGATGGGCGCTTGCCGGACCCGCCGGCGTGCGCAAAGTAGAGGTCTCGACCGACGGCGGCAAAAGCTTCTCTGAAGCCGAGCTTATCGATAACCGCTCGCCCTACGTCTGGACGATATGGCATTACCGCTTCGCCCCCGTCGCACCCGGTCGCTACGAAATTCGCGTGCGCGCAACCGACGGCGACGGTGTGGTTCAACCGCCAGAGGACGCCCAGACGGGAAGCGGTCGAAGCGGGCAGCCGCGAATCGAGATCGAAGTGGAGAAGGCGTAGTTCCACAGCGGTCGAATCGAGGCCGTCGCTCTGCGGCGGTCAAGTCAAAGGCGGCGCTGCGCGAAGGTGAAATCCAAGGGCGCTTTTGCGAGGGTCGACCCAAGGCCGGCGGCGGCGCACGGCGCGCGCCATAACGCGCAGCCGCGCTTGATTTTCCGAGCGAATAAGGCTACTGTGCTTGGCCAATTAGCCTTGGGCCTGGCAAGCCAACAAAGAGCGTAAATCCAGATACCGCGGGTCGCTATCAGCTTCGATACCTGCTTCTCTTCGGCGCGCGCGGGGCCTTAAGGCGCGCTCTTAGCAAGGCCGGTGCATCGCTACTCGAGTCGAAGCCTACGCGTGGTTTTAAGCGCCGCGTGGCTTAAGCGCCGCGTGCTTCGAGGCGAGCGATGGTATCGGCGGTGCCGGCCGGGGCTTCGAGCGTACTTTTTGAAGTATAAGTCGGGGCTTGATAATAGATAAGTTTCTTTTTAGCGTATACTTGAAAGGTGCGCGGTAGGCCCTGACGCTCGATGCGGTAAAAAAGACGGGCGCCTTGCAGGAGATGAGCAAGCCGCATACGCGCAAGTTCGGCGCGTCGAGCCGGCGCGACGAATGCCGCGGGCGGAATGTGTATGCGGGGGTGAGAGGTGGGGAATTTCGAGCGATTCGCTCGAGGTCGCGCGTTTGGTAGTCAAGGCGCAGGGGACAGAAGTAAGGCCGCTTGTTCAGCACACGATCAGGCTTAGGGGACAACAAACGACAAGCTTGCTTGCTGACTGATCGTCCGCTTTTTAGGGGACAGGCGATAAAGCTTTGACGTCCACGTTCGATGTCCACATTCAATAAGGAGAAACATTTCGGGCTTCCGGGAGTCGAGGAGCCGCGCGAGCTTATCCGCCGAGCCCATTGGATCAGGCGCGCCTGGGAGCGTTTCGTTTCGAGCCCCGAGACGGCCGCCTCGCTCGGCGAGGTGAGGCCTTTTATTTTCGAGCGCTGGCGCCTTTCGCGCCAGCGGGGAATCGACCCCAAGCTCGAGCGTGCGCCCACGGTGCTGAGCGGCGAGGAGGTCGAGGAGTTTTTGCGCAACGAACAGCTCGGGCTTGCCGGGCGGATGGTGCTCGACGATTTCGCCCGGGTGCTCGAGGGCAGCGGATGTTTCGCCTTGCTGGCCGACGCCAAGGGGCGAATCTACTACCAAGTCGGCCATCGCCAATACTTCCAGCTGCTCGAGGCGCTCAACTGCATGCCCGGCGCGCTGTGGGCCGAGGACGTGCTCGGGCCCAACGGCGTGGGTACGCCGCTTGCGGCGGGCGCGCCCGCGCTGACCTACGGTCCGGAACATTTCTGGGAGTCGCTGCACGAGCTTGCGTGCGACGGCTGTCCGATCGTTGCGCCTTCTACCGGCCGAGTGCTGGGCACGGTGACGCTGGCGGCGCCGGCCGAGAAGTTCAACCCGTCGTTTTCGAATTTCACGCTTTCGCTGGCACGCTCGGTCGAGCGGATGCTTGCGCTGTTCGAGCTCAAGCGCCGGCTTGCGCTTCAGGAGACGTTTCTCGAGGCGCAGCGTCGATGGCCGGGCGACGCGATCGTGCTCGTCGACTTCGGCGGCCGAATCGTCGAGCTCAACCGAAGCGCGTTCGATATTCTCGAGGCGAACGTGAATCTTGCGCGCAACTGCCCGATCGAGGCGGTGATGCCGAGCGTGCTCGATATCATGCGCCGATGTCAGGAGTCGGGCGTCTCGACCGAGCGGATCTGCGAGGAGCGGGGACGGGCGCTTCGGGTGCGGTGTAATCCGGTGAGCGTCGAGGGGCGGCCGGCCGGGGCGCTACTTATAATTACGCCGCTCGAGGCGCCGGCAACGAGCGAGCTCGTGCGCGCGACAACACCTGGGCTGGGCGCTGCGGCCAGAGGGGCGCCTTTGGGCGGGGCGAGCCGGATGTACGGCTTCGGCGATATTCTGGGGTCGAGCCGCCGCTTGCTCGAAGCGGTCAAACTGGGCGAGATCGCGGCGCTGAGCGACAAGCCCGTCCTGCTTATCGGCGAGACCGGAACCGGTAAGGAGCTCTTCGCCCAGGCGATCCATAACGCGAGCGCCCGCGCCAAGGGGCCGTTTGTGGCGGTCAATTGCGCGGCGCTGCCGCGGGAGCTCGTCGAAAGCGAGCTTTTCGGCTACACCGCAGGCGCTTTTACCGGCGCCAAACGCCAGGGCGCGCCCGGGCGCTTCGAGCTTGCGCACGGCGGCACGCTCTTTTTGGACGAAATTTCGCTGATGCCGCTCGAGACACAGCCGAAGCTTTTGCGCGTGCTCGAGACCAGCACGATCGAACGGCTGGGCGGGGGCACGCCGATGCGGGTCGACGTGCGCGTGATCGCCGCCTCCAACGAAGACCTGGCCACGCTTTGCCGCGTGGGAAGCTTTCGCCAAGACCTGTACTTCCGCCTAAACGTGCTCGCGATCTACCTGCCGGCGCTGCGCGAGCGTCCCGAGGATATTCTCTTGCTGGCGCGCACGTTTATAAGCCAGGAATGTGCCCGGTTGCGCCGGCCCGAGCTTGCGATAAGGCCGGAGCTCGCCGAATGGATGACGCGCTACAGTTGGCCGGGCAACGTGCGTGAGCTCAAAAACCTGTGCGAGCGATGGGCGGCGCTGGTCCAGGGCGAGAGCGTGGGGCTCGAGGATCTGCCGCCCGAGATGCGTCTGGCGGGCGCGCAAGACAAGGCTGGCTCGCTTGCGCGTACTACCTCGCACGAGGAGGACGAACTGGCCCTTATTCGGGCAACGCTTGCCGAGACCGGCAACAATATAAGCGAGGCGGCGCGCAGGCTTGGTATCTCGCGCACCACGATCTACTCAAAGCTCTTCTGGAAGCGCGGCAGTGGGCGTCCGGGCAAGGCGTAGGTCGCGCAAGAGATACCCCCCGACAAACGCAGCCGAAACGCGTTTTTAAGTGGCGTAACTACACGGCGGACGCGCCGCAAGGGGCTTTGTTTTTCGTCGAGCTCGAGCTCTGCCGAACGGCTTTACCGCCGGCTTGGACAAACCGTGCAAGCGTCGTCATGTTCATTGCGAACATCGCCGTTGTTCAGTCCAGTGAACAGTTCCGCTCAACAGGGGTTTTCTTTGGCGCTTAATACGCGTTTAATGCTTGAGAATTTGCGCCTGTTCGAGGCTTACTGGGCTCGATTTGGCGGCACAAGATTTGCTTTTTAGGGATGGTACAGGAGGCAGCTTGCCCGACGCGGGGGGCGGCTTAAGCCTGGTCAGACACGACTTTGAACTTGAAAAGAGGGGGTAGCGATGAAAGCGGCAGTTCTTCACGATTATGACCCTTCGCTCAAGCGCGATACGTGGGTTAGGTACGAGGACGTTGCTGAACCGAAGATAGAGAAACCCAACGAGGTGATAGTGCGGATCGGCGGGGCGGGCGTATGTCGCACCGATTTGCATATCGTCGAGGGGCTTTGGCGCGAGCGGGTGAACGTGAAGCTGCCGTATATCATGGGGCACGAGAACGCCGGATGGGTCGAGGAGGTCGGCAAGGGCGTCGAGAGCGTAAAGAAGGGCGACCCGGTGATATGCCATCCGCTGATAACCCGCGGGCTTTCGCTCGAGGCGCGCCGCGGTAACGACATGCACGACCCGGACAGCATGTTTCCGGGGATTAACT
This sequence comes from Pseudomonadota bacterium, assembly GCA_021324755.1. GTDB lineage: Bacteria > Desulfobacterota > Binatia > Binatales > Binataceae > JAJPIL01. The sequence continues at coordinate 210,331 of JAJPIL010000021.1, read as the reverse complement.
GCAACGGCGGCTATGCGGAATTGCTCAAGACGGTCGAGCGGGCGCTGATAAAGCTTCCGACCACGCTTGCGCCCAAGGACGTCGCGCCGCACGCGGATGCGGGAATAACGGCCTACCATGCCGCGCGCAAAGCGGCGGCGAATCTCCGACCCGGCGACTACTGCGCCGTGATCGGTGTGGGCGGATTGGGCCATATCGGAATTCAGGTGCTGGCCGCGCTGTGCGCCGCCGAAATAATCGCGATCGACCGCTCGGAGCTCGCCCTTGGGCTTGCGCGCGAATGCGGCGCCCATCACGTGGTCAAGGCCGACGGCAACGAGGTCGAGGCGGTCAAAGCGATTACCAAGGGACTCGGCGCGCACGCGGTGATCGATTTCGTGGGCGAAGCGGGAACGCCGGCCAAGGGATGGGAGATGACGCGCAACGCCGGTACCTACTACGTGGTCGGCTACGGCGGCAAGATCGAGATTCCGACGATGGACTTTATCGTGTCGGAGAAGTCGATCGTGGGCAATCTCGTCGGGAATTACTCGGATTTGGTCGAGCTGATGGAGCTTGCCCATCGCGGGCGCGTAAAACTCGCAACCCAGCCCTACAAGCTTTCCGACGCCAACACCGCCCTTCACGACCTCCATCACGGACGAGTCAAAGGACGCGCCGTGCTTATCCCGTAAGAATGTCGCTCGACGATGGCTGGCCCAGGTCGAGCAGGACCCAAAGGCCAAAGACCGGTAAAAGGGCAGGGTCGAGGCGAGAAAAACGCGGGGGCTTAAATAAAGAAGGCGGGGACGAACAGAGAAGCTCGAAACGTAAAGGCTTGGGTTTTTAAGTTGCGAAGAAAAAAGGTTTGTGCGGGCGCTTAAGGCGCCTGAGAAATAAAAAGGGGGTGAGATGGAATTGTCTTGGGGACGTCGGCGGGGACTGGCTACGGCATGCGGGCTTTTGCGGGACGGGTCCGATCGGCGGTTCGGCTTCTACCTGCTAGGTGCGGTTTTCGGGCTTTGCGTGCTGGCTAGCTTTGGGCTTCGCGCCTACGCCGCGCATAGCTCCGATTGCCTTCCCAACGTGAATCTGCTCGACGACCATGGGCGGCCGTTTTCGCCCGCCTCGCTTCACGGCAAGGTGGTGCTGGTAAGCTTCGTCCATACGACGTGTCCCGACATGTGCGACCTTCTGGTCGACAAGTTCGCCGAGCTCGCACGCAAGCTCGGTCCCAAGCTCGGCTCGCAGGTGGTGCTGCTTTCGGTGTCGAACGACCCGGAGACCGACAAGCCGGCTGAGATGCTCGAGATGGCGCGCAAACATCACGCGGACATGCGCGGATGGGTCTTCGCCACGGGCTCGAAGCAGGCGGTGGAGGAGTTTCTGCGATGCTACGGGCTGGGAATCAAGCGCGACGCCGACGGCGAGCCGGAGCATATAATGCAGGTTTTCTTGGTCGGCCCCGACGGACGCGAAGTGCGCCAGTACTGGGGTGTGGCGGAAAAGACGCAGAAAATCGTAGACGATATAAATCGCCTGCTCGCTCATCGCCGGGCCAAAGCCGACAACGCTTCGGCTAGACCCTGAACAGCAAGGCGAGAAGGTGGGGGTGCGGTTTTCTACGTGGGGGACGCTCGAATAGAGAACTCGCGGTATCGGGTTGCGGCGCGGCGAAGTTGCGCTCGTGGGCAGGCAAAGGAAGCGAGCAGGGGCGCAAAAGAGCTGCCGGATCGACTGGAGCAGTAGTAGCGCCTGCGGGCGACACAGGAGATGGCTTTGTTTAGGCGGCGGCGCAGTCGAGCGAAAAAGGACGGCGTCGTTTAAGGCAAGAGAGATAAATCAAAGGCAAGGAGGGTATCGTTATGGCGGTTGTGCAAAAAAGAGCGGTCGCCGAGTACCGGGGTGGACCGGCGACCTTGGCGGGCTACGGCCCGACGGATTGGCTCGGCGGATGGCGTCCGTTGTGGTATTCGTGCGGGATAATTCTGGCCTGCAACCTGTTCCTCTGGATCTGGGACTACAACTTCGAGTACTACGCCGGCCTCAACTCGAACAGCCGAGAGTTCACGCTTTACTACCGGACGCTGTTTTGGGGCGAGCTCATAAGCTTGGGTATCTTTACGGGGCTATGGTACGGATGGCTGGTGCGGACCGGACGGGAGCTGCTCGGCGAGAAAATCGAGCATGCCGAAGAGGTTAGGCGAATCGCGGTGATGTGGTCGATTATCGGCGCGACGAGCCTCTCGCTGTGGATCGAAGCGAGCTTCTGGCCGAACTGGGACGGCGCGTGGCATCAGACGATGGTGCGCGACACGGCGCTTACGCCGACTCATATTCCGATGTTCTACTTCTTCTTCCCGCTCTCTGCGATTCTGGCGCTCGGCACCTACCTTTACGGCCGCTTCCGCGTGCCCGCGCTTTACGGAGCGGACAAGGGCTTTCCGTGGTCGTTCACGCTGCTAATCGCAGCCTGTGTGCTCGAGTGTGTGCAGGTGGCCTTCAACGAATGGGGTCACAGCTTGTGGATCGCCGAGGAGTTCTTCGCCGCTCCGTTCCATTGGCCGTTCGTGACCTACGGATGGCTGGCTGGTGGAATGTTCGCCTTCTGGGGCGAGACGATCTTCCGCCTCTACGAGATCGAAAAGGCTGCCGAACAGGAGCAGTCCCAACCGATGGCGGAAGTGAGCGGATAGTAGAGGCAGGGGACAAAAACGCGGGGCGAAAAGCAAGCGGCCGGGACGGCCCGGCGCAAAAAGGCGCGTTGCGGCAGGCCGCACAGGGGCTGTGTCGGCTCGCTTGCTTAAGCCCGTGAGCAAAAGCCAAAAGAGGCAAAACAACCTAAACCAAGACATCAACAAGCAAACCTCAACGCGGCGCTTTGGGGTTTTTCAAGGGGGCAATCGACGATGGCAGCAGCAACTCCAGCAATCTCACCTGAACTGCGCAAGCGAAGAGAATTAGGCGACTTGCTGCGCAAGCAGTACCGATGGATTGACCGCACCTGGGATGCGGTGTTCTGGATTACGGCGGTGTTTATCGTGGCCGGCGCGGCCGATATCACCAAGCTTCTGTTCGCGGGCGACTGGGACTTCTGGACCGACTGGAAGGATGCGCAATGGTGGCCGGTGCTGACGCCGTTCGCCACGATCATCATTCCGTCCGCCCTTCAGTATATTCAGTGGACGGCGTGGCGCTTTCCGACCGGCGCGACCTACACCTCGGTGTGTCTCTTCTTCGCAAGCTGGCTCGGCCGCTACTTCCAGTGGCACGTGGCCGAGGGTTACCCGCTCAACTTCGTCTATCCGGTGACCACGGTGGGCGCAGGGCTCATCATGGACCTTATCCTGCTCGAGACCAAGAGCTACATCCTGACCTCGCTGTTCGGCTCGGCGGCGTGGGCCTTCTTCGTATGGGCCTACAACTACGTGTCGCTGGCGCCGTTCCTGCAGCCCGCCCAGTTCATGCATCATATCGTGACGGTGGCCGACGTTCAGGGAATCGCTTACCTTCGCAGCCAGACGCCCGAATACCTGCGCCATATCGAGCGTGGAACGCTTAGAAGCTTCCTTGGCGAAACGCAGTACGTTGCGCTAGTGTTCGGAATGTCGGTATCGATCGTCGGCTACTGGATCGGCCAGTTCATCGGACGCTACCTGTCGGTGTGGCCGATTCGACGGTATATCAAGAACTACTGATTCTCGGGTTGCGGATGGCGCGCGAACAAAGCGCGCCTGGGAAAGGCGATTATGAAAGAGCGTACGGGGAAAACAACGACCGTCCGCCGCCGGCTGGCTCAGATGCTGGCGGTGGGGACGTGGATCGCGGCGTTCGCCGGTTCGGCTTACGCACACGGAACGATGCCTGATGCGGATGAGTTCGGGCCGCCGATGATGATCTCGGGAACGCTGGGCATCATCGGGTACTTCGCGATGATGTTTTGGCCGACGATTGGCAGGATGCTCCATCGCCAGGCCGCACACGGAGGCGACGAGCCTGCCACAGTGGCGGACCGGCGGGTTGCCAAAGCCAGATAATGGGAGATAAAAGGTCATGGCCACACGGATGTGGCGCCTGCTTGCAGGTATCGTGGCGACGGGTCTTTATGTGGTCAGCACCGGCTCGCTAGCTTACGCACACGGCGGTGTGCCCGACCCAGAAGAGTTGGGGCCGCCGCTGTTCACCTCGGCGGTGCTGGGCTTGATGTGCTACATGCTGATGATCACTTGGCCGAGGGCGAGCGAGGAGAGCCAGCGCGAGGCGCGACGCAAAAAGCCTAAACGGCAGCCCGCATGGCGCCGACCGATAAGACTCGACTCCGAGCGTGCTCAGCAGCTCTACTTGGTGAAAAAAGCGAGTAACTCCTGAAAACTCGAGGAGAGCGAGCGCCGCGGCCTGCGCTTTGAAGCAAAACGGAAAGGAAAAGAGCGAAGCCTCCTCATGATGAGTCCAGACCCAAGTTGTGACTAGTAAGGCGGGCTCGAACTGGATGGAACGCGAAGCGCTCGATTGAGCCGAAGGCGCAAGAGAAAGGCGCGGCAAAAGGGGGCATGAGATCGCGCCGCGCGCAAGCAAGGGTTTTGCTTTGCGCGGGTAACCGGCGATAGCCCCGAAGCGGCTTTCGAGCGCGATGCAAAAACGTAAAGAAGAAACTGAACGAAGAAGGGGGACCTGTTGATGAACCGCAACGTTAGATCGGCTAGGCTTGGGGTGCGCTGCGTCTTGGTGGGATTAGCGGCGATCGTCGCGCTTGCGACGCGCGCGCTGCCCGTCTACGCCCACGGCGAGGCTGCCGACAAGCCGTTCCTTAAAGATTTGACGCTGGCCTTCTACGACGTCAACATTTCGCCGACCGTGGTCAAAGTGGGCGAGCCGGTGACGATTACGGGCAAGGTCAAGGTGCTCGAGACGTGGCCCTTTACGCTGAGCCCGCCGGAGGTCGCCTACTTCAACGCGATCGTTCCGGGCCCGGTGTTCGCGCTTCGCGACCGCACTATCAACGGCAAGGAAGCGATCGGTTCGGTGACGATTCAGCGCGGCGACACGTACGAATTCAAGATGGTGATTCTGGGGCGGATGCCGGGGCGATGGCACGTCCATCCGGGCGTGGCGGTGCAAGACACCGGCACGCTGCTCGGCCCGGGCACGTGGGTCACGGTGGAAGATAGCGGCAAGCCGTTCGTCTACCCGGTGACGCTGGTCAACGGCCAGACCGTCGATCTCGAAACGCTCGGGATGGGTGGCGTATGGTGGTGGGCGTTCGCAGCCTTCCTGCTGGGAATGGTCTGGATGGTGTACTGGACGGTGCCCAAGCGCACGGTTACGCGGCTTGCGGTGACCTCGCAACTGAACACGCCCGATATCGGCAAAGACTTCGGCCTGATTACCGACGCCGATTTCAAATGGTCGCGCCTGATCGTGCTTTTGGCGCTGGGGCTCTTGGCCGTCGGATGGATCTATATCGAAGCCGAATACCCGGTGCGAATCCCGCAGCAGACCGACCGCTTCTATCCGGGCACGATCGTGCCGGGCGAGGAGATAGTCGCCAAGCAGGTGACGGTCAAGCCGCTTGCGGCGGTGTACGACGACTCCAACGACACGCTTACGCTCAAAGTGAGCGTCACCAACCAGGGGAGCGAGCCGCTTACGGTGAGCAAGTACGTGCTCGCGATGCTGTCGTTCGTAAACGGCACCAAGGAAGAGATGGCTCAGGCAGGGCCGGAGGACTTCGTGGCGCCGCTTCAGGTGTCGCCCAGCGCTACGATCGCACCGGGCCAGACCGCAGAAGTGACGCTCGTGATGCGAAGCGAGATGCTGGATGAGGAACGGGTGATTCCGATCGGCGACCCGCAGCAGCTCATCGCCGGATTGCTGTTCCTCAAAGACGCCTCCGGCAAGAGCTATCCGGTGACGGTTCGCTCCGAGGTGCAGCCGAAGAACTTCAGGCTGGCCGCGTACTGAGGCGCACCGCACGCGGCGCATAACGGGCGATTTAGTCGAGGCGCTTAAGATGCTGCTGGCAGAAGGCACCGTCGAGGGTGCGAGATGAGCAGGCGAGCGGTGCCGTAGCTCGGCCTTCCAGCCGGGACGGCACCGCCACCCATGGGCTTGCCCAGATGAGGGTGGGGCGAGCGGGGGCAGGCGCCGACGATTGGGTAACGGTTTTTGGTAACCGAAAAGGCAAAGACAAACTGAGAAAGAGAGGGGTCAAGCGCTATGTACAGAGCGCCAAACGGTGAGGAGTTCTTCATAATCGACGGGCACGTCCATCTGTGGGACGGAAGCCCCGCCAACCAACGCAATATTCACGGCAAGCAGTTTATCGACTGCTTCTACGACTACCACAAGGCGCTGAGTCCGCAGGAGTATCTGTGGCCGAAGGATAAGTTCGAGAAGTACAGCCCCGAGACGATGTACGAAGACCTGTTCGTCAAGGGCTACGACGACATGGCCGTGCTGCTGCCGACTTACCTCAAAGACTTCTACATCAACGGCTTCAACACCACCGAGCAGGACGCCGTGATGAAGGAGCGATACCCCGACCGCTTCATCCTAAACGGGGCGTTCGACCCGCGCGACGGCGAGCGGGGGCTCGACTATCTCGAGGAGCTGGTCGACAAGTACAAGATAAAAGGCGTCAAGCTCTACACGGCCGAATGGCGGGGCGAGTCGAAGGGATGGAAGCTCTCGGACCCGTGGGCGTACCGCTATCTCGAGAAATGCGAGAAGCTCGGCGTAAAGAACATCCACGTCCATAAGGGGCCGACGATTCTGCCGCTGAACCGCGACGCCTTCGACGTTGCCGACATCGACGACGCAGCCACGGCGTTTCCGAATCTGAACTTTATCGTCGAGCACGTGGGCCTGCCGCGGCTCGACGACTTTTGCTGGATCGCGGTCCAGGAGCCGAACGTTTACGGCGGTCTGGCGGTGGCGATGCCGTTTATCCATGCCCGTCCGCGCTACTTCGCCCACGTAATCTCCGAGCTTCTGTTCTGGCTCGGAGAGGACCGGTTGGTCTACGCCAGCGACTACGCGATCTGGCATCCGAAGTGGATCATCGAGAAGTTCGTCGCCTTCGAGCTCCCCGAAGATATCCGCAAGGAGACCGGCGTCGATCTGACGATGCAGGCCAAGCGGAAGATCTTGGGCGAGAATCTCGCGCGCCTGTACGGGATCGATATCGAGGCGCAAAAGGCCAAGCTCAACGGCGGCCACGCCAAAGCGGCGGCTGGCGCGCGCTAAGCGCGCAAAGAACAAGGCGAGCGTTTTGCCGCAGCGCCCTCGCCTCGGCCCTTTCGCCTCCCCCTTGCGCGTTACAAGGCTGGGGCGAAGGGCGCAAGCGGCTAGCTTGCTAAAAACGGCCCGAGATCGGGCGTTACGGGGAGGTAGTTTTCGGTCCGAATCCTGACCGCAAGCGCCGTGTTAGATGCGCTCCGCGGCAGGCAAAAGTACCTGCCCCCCAAGGCGAAAACGCTGCCCTCCAAAAAAGGGCAGTCGAACTAAAGCTCGAGCAAGAAAGGGATCGCGAATGCTCGGCTCGAAGGAAAGCACGATGGATTACGAGGCAAAGCTCAAGGCGGTTGAGGAGAAACTTGCGCAAGTGCTCGACCCGGAGCTGGACGAATCGCTTATCGAGCTTCGCTTCATCGAGGCGATAAAGATCGAGCCAGACGGACGCGTGCGGGTCGAGATGCGGTTGCCGACCTACTGGTGTGCGGCGAACTTCGCCTTCATGATGGCCGACGACATACGGGCCAGAGTGGGCGAGCTCGAGTGGGTAAAGTCGGTCGCCGTCGAGCTCAAGGACCATTTTTACTCGGACCGAATCAACCAGGGCGTGAGCGAAGGAAAGTCGTTCGTGGAGACTTTTCCCGACGAGGCGACCGAGGAACTCGAGGCTTTGCGTGCGCTGTTCAGGGCCAAGGGCTTTCAGCGCCGCCAGCATAAGCTTCTGCGCTACCTGCTCGAGCGCGGCTACGCAGAGCGCGAGCTTTCGCTGATGACCGTCGGGCAACTGCGCGCACTGACGCTCGTAGACGACGAGGGTGAGCGGCTTCGCGCACGCTATCTGGAGGCGCGCTGCGGCCTGAAAGATGGCGCTCCCGACGACAGTTTCGCTTTTGTCGAGCTCGATTGTCGACCGATCGGTCCGCAACGCTTCGGCGAGTATCTAAAGCGCGTGCGTCGCGTATGGCTCAACACCGAGATGAACGGGATTTTTTGCCGAAGTCTGCTCGAAGCGCGCTACGGCGAGAAGATTCAATGAGCCTTCGGCACGATTTAGCCTAAAGTCTTCTCTGGTACCTCCCTTCCTCTTCCCCCCCCCCCCCCCCCCTGCCCCGCCCGACCCCCGCCCCTGCGCCTCTCGCACCCGCCGCGCCCCTGCCCCCCCCCCCCCCCCCCCCCCGCTTGCGAGACGAAGAGCGCCGCGCGTCCAAGCCCGGCCCCAGGACGCGCGGCGCTCGCGCTTTTGGATGGGATGATTTTTGCGGATTTACGTCTGGGCTGGCAAGCGGGCTTTGCTTGCCGGTTAGGGTCGAGTATTGTGGGATAGAGCGGAGAGAGCAGAGATGGAAAAGATAAGTCCGCTTGCCGGCAAACCAGCCCCGGTCGAGCTTTTGGTGAACGTGCCGCGTCTTGTGACCGCCTACTACACCGAGCGGCCCGACCCAGCAAACCCGGCCCATCGCGTAGCCTTCGGCACGTCAGGCCATCGCGGGTCGGCCTTCACTTGTTCGTTCAACGAGGCGCACATTTTGGCGATAAGTCAGGCGATCTGCTTTTACCGGGCGGCGCATGGAATCGACGGCCCGCTGTTTTTGGGGATCGACACGCACGCGCTGTCGGAGCCGGCCTTTGCGAGCGCGCTCGAGGTGATGGCGGCCAACGGCGTCACCGTGATGATCGACGAGCGGCGCGGCTACACACCCACGCCGGTTATCTCGCATGCGATCCTTCGGCACAATCGCGGGCGCAAAAGCGCGCTCGCCGACGGCGTAGTAATCACGCCCTCGCACAATCCGCCCGAGGACGGAGGCTTTAAGTACAATCCGCCCCACGGCGGTCCGGCCGACGTTCACGTAACCAAATGGATCGAGCAGAAGGCGAACGAGCTTCTCGAAGGCGGGCTTCGCGACGTTCGGCGGATCCCGCTCGAGCGCGCGCTCAGGGCTCCCACCACGTTCCGGCACGACTACCTCAACGCCTACGTCGGCGACCTCGAGCAAGTGATCGACATGCAGGCGATAAGGCACGCCCGGCTCAAGCTCGGCGTCGACCCGCTCGGCGGCGCGGGCGTCCATTACTGGGGACCGATCGGCGAGCGCTACGGGCTCGCGCTCGAAGTCGTCAATCAGAGCGTCGACCCCACGTTCCGCTTCATGTGCGTCGACTGGGACGGCAAGATCAGGATGGATTGTTCGTCGCCGTACGCGATGGCGTCGCTGGTGGCGATGCGCGAGCGGTTCGATATCGCCTTTGCCGCCGACACCGACCATGACCGCCACGGTATCGTTACGCGCACGGGCGGCTTGATGAACCCCAACCATTACCTGGCCGCGGCGATCGCCTACCTGCTGACGCATCGCCCTGGATGGAGTGCGCAGGCGGCGGTGGGAAAAACGGTCGTAAGCTCGAGCATCATCGAGCGCGTCGTGGCGCACTTCGGGCGCAAGCTTATCGAGGTGCCGGTGGGCTTCAAATGGTTCGTCGAGGGTTTGCTCGACGGCTCGATTTGCTTCGGCGGCGAAGAAAGCGCGGGCGCCTCGTTGCTGCGCCGTGACTCGAGCGTCTGGACCACCGACAAGGACGGAATCGTGATGGCGCTCTTGGCGGCCGAGATAACCGCCGTGACCGGGCGCGACCCGAGCGAGCATTACCAGGAGCTTACGCGCCAATTCGGCGCGCCCGCCTACGAGCGAATCGACGCGCCCGCAACCGCGGAGCAAAAGGCCCGCCTTGCGCGGCTCTCGCCCGCCGATATCGAAGCCCACGAGCTTGCCGGGGAAAAAATCCTCGCCGTGCTCGCCGAAGCGCCCGGTAACCGTGAACCGATCGGTGGAGTCAAGGTGATCACGGAGAACGGATGGTTCGCCGCGCGCCCCTCGGGCACCGAAGATGTCTACAAGATTTACGCCGAAAGCTTTCGCGGCCTGGACCATCTAAGGCAAATCCAGCGCGAAGCGCAAGAGCTTATCGCAAAGGTCCTTTCACAACAGTAAGGAGGGCGTCCTTAGCGCGCCGCCGCGCATGCCTTACCGGCGACGAGCGATTTCGTAAAGCGCTGCGTCGAGCGCAAGCCTTTACGCCTTGAACTCCCCACTTCTCGCGCACAGAAGCGCACCTCTGCCGCGCAAAACCAGAGAGCTACTTCCCCCGTCGCGCGCCGGCGCCGTCTCCCAGCAGCGCCACATTTTGCTTGCGCACGACAAGGATTGTGATTAACGTAAGCGTAAGCGCACCCGAGTAAGGAGCAAAAATGAATCTTTCGCTCCAAATTCGAAGGCGCTCTCGAGCGCCTGGCGCGCGCGTAGATTGATAACAGGGAGAAGAAATTTGGGTTACGAATTTTCTTTGAGCCCTGGTCAGCGATGGCGGATCGGCCGGACAGCGCGGCCAAGTAGCGCAGCTCGCGGCCTCGCCCGCTGAGTGGGGAAACAGAAAGAAAAGGAGAAGGTACGATGAGGCGAATGTTAGTTCTGGGCGCAGGCTTGTTCGTGGCAGCGTCGCTCACGGCGAGCGCGGCGAGGGCCGCCGACCCCGAGAGGAGCGGCGAACTTCGTGACGGCTACTGCTACATGACGCTTGGAGCGCACGGTGCAAGCCATCACGACTGCGCGATGGCGTGCGCGAAGGCCGGCGAGCCAGTGATGCTCCAGCTAAAGTCGGGCAAACTGGTCTTGCTTTTGCCAGCCAAGGATAAGAGCGGGTTTAGCGACGACGTGATCAACAAGATGGAGCAGAGCGTGACCGTAAGCGGCCACGAGTACAGCAAGGGAGGTGTGACGGTACTTAGGGCCGAGTCGGTCAAGTAGGCGATGCTCGAGAAGCTATTGCCCGGCGCCGCCCACGTCCAGAACCTCCATCCGATGGTCGTACATTTCCCGCTGGCGTTGCTGCCCGCGGCGCTTTTCGTGTACGCGGTCGCCTGGGTCGCTGGGCGAGAGACGTGGGCGTGGGCGGCGCTGTGGATGCTCGTGATGGGGTCGCTTGGGGCTGTGGTCGCAGCCGCAAGCGGGCTCTATGTCGAGGACGGCGTGATGATCGCCGAGTCGGTAAAGGCCCATCTGCTCGAGCCGCACGAGCGCCTGATGCTGACGACGACCGGGATCGCGCTTGTGAGCTCGGCGTGGGCGCTACTTACAAGGCCGTGGCCCAGGCGCGGCCGCGCCGTTTTCGTGGCGCTGATGGTGGCGATGGTGGTCGTGATGGTTTACGGAGCGGACTTCGGCGCGCGGATGGTTTACGACTACAACGCTGCGGGCAACGCCTGTTCGCAGCCGATCGAGTTTACCAAGTAAGCCTGTGCCTTGCGCCACGTGGGTGCCGCGCGACAGGTCCGCGCGAGAGGGCGGTGTTGCGCTTGCGCAAGCGCTCCGTCGCAGGCGAGGGCGCAGCTGCGCAAGTGCTCTAAAGCCAAAGCTAGGCTTTGCGCGCTCGGGATCGGCGCTTTCGTTGGCGAAGCGGTTTACTCGAGCGGGTTTATCGGGCGCAGGTCGACGCGGAGTTTGCCCGAAAGCTCGGCGCAGTTGTACTGGTCACTTGCGTAGTAGGCGGCGCTGCCGCCGTATCCGGCCACGCAGTTGTAGCGGTAGGTGTGCCAGTCGGTGTTGAAGTTGTAGACCTCGCCGCTTTGCCGGTCGACGAAGTCCGAAGTGCCGGCCAGAGCGTTCATCCAGTCTTCTGTCGTCCGGAGCCGGGCCGCCTGGGTCTGGTTGAACGTCTCCCATTGCATCTGCCTTACCGCGGCTGACGTCTCCTGGATTATCTGTGAGTTCACGGCGAAGCTACCAACGATCGAGTATCCGATCTGGAGCAGGATAGCCACTTCCCTCTGGTAGGCTTGCTGTGTTTCAAACAGCACCTTGCGCACGAAGTCGCGCTCGAAGCGCAGCGAGCGCAGCACGCCGGCGCAGGTGGCGCGAAACGCCGACTCGGACGCCGCCGGCGCCTCGCATCCAGCGACAAAGGCGAGACTGGTCACGCCTGGAACGCCCGGATGGGAGGAAAGAAGCGGATTTTGCAGGTAGGCGATCGTGGCATGGCCCCAGTCGACGAGCGATTTTCCTTCGATCAGCGCCGGCACGCGGTAGAGCGCCTCGTTGGCTGAAAGCGCGACCACTTTCGGCACGCCGAAGGCGTTCGGGTTTGCATGCGCAAGGGCGCTTGCGACCGCGCGCACGGCCTGCCCGGGCGTCCATCGAAAGCTCGAGTCGGCAATCTGGGCGCGGATCGCCGGAGCGATGCAGTGGGTGAGCGCGTCGGGCGCGCCGAGCGGATTTGCGATGAACGCCCGGTTGCAGATTTGCAGCATCATCTCGTAGCGCAAATCCGAGACGCGCATCGCCGGCAACACGTACACCACCGGTTCCTGCTGGTCTGGCGGCGTGGCGAGCGTTGCATGCGTGCCAGGGATTTGCCTTAGCACCCATCCGGGCGGCAGCGCGAGCGCGTAGTCGCCGCTCGGCGCCTGCACAAGCTTGAGCGCAACGGTGACGCCTTTTTTGCCCGTGCCCTCGCGGCCTTGGCCGAGCGCCGGCCTTGCAGCTACGAGCACGTAACCCAAAGAAGCGAGCGCGAGCAGAAGCGTCGCGCAAAAAAATCTCCCCCCGCACCGCATGGCGAACGACTACCTCCCGCAGAGTTTCTCTCCCAGCCGACAGCCGGCGCTGGCGCCTGCCATTATCGCACGGAGGCTCGTTCTAGCAAAGGAGGCTTGTTTTGCCGTCGGCCCGCCGCTTCGACCTAGAGCTCGCAAAGACGCCTGTCGGTGCACTTTGTGCGCCCGGTAATTGGCATAAGGCGGTCATCGTCCTACACTTCCACCACAGAGGGAGCTAGTCTTGCGCCGAGCAGCCGACTTTTCCGCCTTGCAAAGCGTGGCATCTCCCGATCTATTTGCGCGTGGAGGGCCTGGCGATGGGCGCGTCAGAAGCATCGAAGGTTTACGGCGTAAGCCAAGGGCGGCTTAGCGAGGTGTTCGAGGATTTTCTTGCGACGACCAAGGAGTTAATCCGGCGCCATCGATTGACCCATCGGGAGTACCGAGCGGCGGTCGACTTTTTGTGCGCGGTTGCCGAGCATGGGGAGCTCAAGCTTTTGCTCGACGTGTTTCTGGAGGCGACGGTGGACGCGGTCGACTCGCAGGGCAGGCCTGGCACGGCAAGCTCGGTCGAGGGGCCGTACTACGTCGAGGGGGCGCCGCTGATGCGCTCGCCGTGCACGCTGCCCCATCGGGCGGACGAGCCCGGTGCGCGGCTTCTCTTTTACGGCACGGTGCGCGATAGCCGAGGCGAGGCGCTCGCGGGCGCGATGCTGGATGTATGGCAGGCCGATGCCAGCGGTGCGTACTCCCATTTCGATATCCCCGCAGAGGTGGCACCGTACAATTTGCGGGCGCGGGTGATAGCGGATGAGCGCGGGGCGTTCGAGATTCGCACCTGGATGAGCGCGCCGTACCATATTCCGAAGGACGGCCCGACCGGCGCTCTGCTCACCGCCCTGGGACGCCATCCTTACCGCCCCGCCCATCTGCACGTAAAGCTCAGCCACGAGCGATGTCTTCCGCTTACCACACAGCTTTTCTTCGAGGGCGACCCGTATCTCGACTCGGACGTCGTCGGTGCGGTCAAGGCGCCGCTCGTGGTGCGGCTCGAGCGACGGGACGCTCCGGACGAAATCGCTCGCCTGGGGTGCGACGGGCCGTTCTACGCGCTTCGCTACGACTTCGTGCTTGCGCGGCGCGCCGAAAGTCAAGCCGATACGGCTTGCGCAAAGGCCGGTGTCGCGTAGAAGGAAAGCCTTGCTCGACGTTATGTGATTCGCTTTGCGCGCGCCGCCTTTCTTTTTTCGCGGCACGAGCTCAGGTTTCGCGGCGCGAGTTTAGGTGCATCCCCGTCCTTTCTTCGCGCGAGCTTAAGCGTACGCCCGTTCTATTTTCGCGCAAGCTTGAGTGCGCGCCCGTTTCTTGTCCAAGTTACCGCCGAATCGGCCTTTTGAGATGGGCCGTGGCAGGTGCCTTTTGGGATGGGCCATCGACGGGCGCTAAGTTCGCGCGCGCACGAGCCGCTAAGGCATCCGCCGCTGAAGCTGACTTAGCTGGCGCTCGAAGAATTCTCTCACGGCGGGGCCGCTTAGGCTTGTTATCTTCCACTGTCCGCCTTCGCGGCGCATCCCGACGTTTATCGTTTGTCCCTTCTCGTCGGTAAGCGAGGTCGTCGCGCTGTCGTCGCTTCGGCGAAGCGCGAGCACGGCGCGAAGCAGGGTGAAATTGGCGCCGGCGAGCTTGGTGTCGGGGGACTCGACCCATCCGATGAAGTTCGAGCGAAGCGCCTGCGCGATCGGCGCCGCCATCATGCGCAAAAATTCGCGCGTGAGCATCTGGCCGAAAAGCTGCGCGCGCGGGTCGGTAGGTGGCGCGTTCGGCCCTTGCATCGTTGCGCGCGCTTTTTCTTCCTCGTCGATAAGCGAGTTCGTCACGCTTTCGAAATCGACGTACTGGGCGGCCTTGACGCCGTTTTTGGCGACCACGGCCTGCTCGAAGCGGTAAAGCGCGTACGACGGGGTGGCGCTGACGTAGCTTCCAAGCCACCATCCCAAAAGCACGATTACGATTACGATAGCCGCGATTTTTATAACGTTTGTGCGTCGAGTCTCCATCGCGCGCCTCCCTATCTCTTTGGCGCACGCGCGTTGCTCGCCGGCGATTTACCGAGACGCGAGCGCCCCTGGACCGTTACAAGCGCGTTCGCTTAAGCGTAGCATAAATTCAGCCGCGTGGCGCGCTGGTTTTCTTTCGTGGCCAAGCGCCGCCGGGCCTTATCGCGGCCGTCGAACCTGCGACGGGCGAATCGGCGGCTTTTCCCACGGAGATGAACCACGCGCGCCTTGGAGCTTGCCGCAAAAGCATTCGCTCGCCAGCGAGCGTGCAAGGCCTCGTTTTTTTAAGCTTTGCTCGAAGCTTGCGCTATTGATTTGGGCACGCGCGGTGCACGAGGATTGTATAAGAGGCAGGGTGCCCAGGGTCGGGCGCGATTTCGCGGTTTTTGGTCCCGGACCGAGTCAGGGACGCCACCAACGGCGGTCGGGCTTGCGTGCGCTTACCGGTTCTCGAGCGCTTGTCCGGGCTTTTTTACGAGCGCAGGTCGAGGCGCCCGACGATTTAGTAACGCGCGGGGGCTCGCAAGCGTGACGTTCGGTGTGAATACGGAGCCCACGGGCACGCAGCGCCGGCGGTGTACGCCAGGCTTGCTTGCGTTGCTCTGCGTGCTCACGCTTTCGGTCGCTTTTCCGCGCATAAGCCGGGCGCTCATTTCCTTCGTGCTGAGCGGGCAGGCGAGTTTCGGCCCGCTTGCTCAGGCGCTGCTCGAGGTCGCAAGCGCCTCGCCTCAAGACAGCGTTGCCGAGCCGACGACCCATCGGGCAAAGCAGCGATACGGTTGGATTCCCAGCCAGAGGATCGTGCCTGCGTGCAGTCTTGGCGCAAGGGCGATCGAGCATAGCTCTCCACTTAGCTATCTTCTCTTGTGTCGGGAACTTCCGCGCTCCCATCCAAGCGACGCCGACGACTTAGTCAGTCGGCGCGTCCGGCGGCGCCTCGGATAAGCTTTTGCGGCAAAAAGCAGTTGCAATTCTCAGGCGCGCTACCGCATGGCGCTTGAGTAACTGACGCAGCGAAAAGGGCCAAGGCCGCGTCAAAGGCCGACCAGGCACAGCACGGCGCTTAGCCTCTTTGGGCTGCGCCTGGGAATCGTGAAATTTGCGCGCAGAGTCTCTAAGTAAGCTTTGCCGCAAAATTCAAGGCGCCGGCGCTGAGAGCGCAAAGAGCTTATTCCGTCTCGTTCCCTCGAGCGTCGGCCTTGGGCGCTGGCGAAGAGAGGCCGCTCGGATTCGGGCGCTGCCGGACGAGCCGCTTGGCAAAAGCAAAACCTTTCCTTTTTGAAAAGTTAAAGTAACGGTTTAATTTTTAATATTGGGCGCTTGGCCCAAGCCCTAGCTCCCGCCGCCAGGGCGGGTCGGGAAGTGCGACCGAATCTAAATATCGGTGCGCGTAAGCTTTCTCGGTTCGGATGAAAGTTTAGGTTTCGTCGACGGAGGTGTGAAAGGTTATGGTACGCAAAAAAGTAAAGGCAGCGAGCGCCGCGCTTGTCGCGAGCATGATCTTGGCCGCGGCAAGTGGGCTTTCGTATGGAGCCGTAAGCGGATCGCCCCAGTCGAGCTATTGCTGGGGCGCATGCCAGGGCACGGCGGCCTCTCGAGAGGCGAGCGTGGCGGCCAATAAAGCAAGCCAGCCAAGTTCGCCAAGCGTGGCCTCGTCAGAGGCTGGCTACCAAGGCACGTGGGGATTCGAGCTCGGCCGCGGCCATGAGTTCACCCCGCGTCATCAAACTGAGCTTGCCTCCTACGGCGCTAGCTGGGGCGCGGATTGGCCGGCCGAGCTCCCGAGCAGGGGATACACGGCAAGCCACGCAAAGCCGGCATCGCGCGCCAATTAGCGCAACCGGCACCTGACTTAGCGGTCAGGTTCGAGCACGTAGGCGCGGGCTGGGAGAAGTTCTTTTTTCCCAGCCCGCGCCTGCCTTTTTGCGGCGCAAATCGCTGGCAGTTTTGGCGACGAGGAGCGCGGGCGTAGAATCGAGCTAGGGAAAAAGAGCGCGCGGGAGGTTCTATCAGCGATGGCTTTTACGCAGGAACTTTGGCGGTCGATCGAGCCGATCTACGGCCGTATACTTGTCCATCCGTTTATCAAAGGTCTTACCGACGGCTCGCTCGATCGCGAATGCTTTAAGTTTTACGTCGTGCAGGACGCGCTTTACTTGCGCGAGTTTGCGCGCACGCTCGCGATAGCTGCCGCCAAGGCGCCGCGCGAGGACTGGATAATCATGTTCAACGAGCACGCGGCGGGTGCGCTCAAGGTCGAGCGGGCGCTGCACGAAAGCTTCTTTAAGGACTTCGGGCTAGCGCCCGAGCAACTGGCGGCCACACCGATGGCGCCGACGAACCTGGCCTACACGAGCTATCTTTTGGCGGTAAGCTACGGCGGCTCGTTCGTCGAGCTTCTGGGCGCGGTGATGCCGTGCTACTGGATCTACTGGGAGGTGGGCAAGGAGCTCGAGCGCAAGGGTTAGCCGGACGAGCTTTATCGGCGCTGGATCGCAACGTACGCCTCGCAGGAGTTCGGCGCGCTGGTAGAGGCGGTGCTCGCGATCGCAGACGAGCTCGCCCCGCGCGCAAGCGAGCAGGAGCGCGCTGCGATGCGCCGCCATTTCGTCACCACCAGCCGCTACGAATGGATGTTCTGGGAGATGGGATGGCGGCGCGAAGCGTGGCCGGTGTAAAAGCGTTGTCCTAGTTTGCCGCGCCGCTGTTCGCGCGCCCTCGAGCGTCTGGTGTCGACGGCCGCGGCGACAATCAAGTTTGCCGCGCGCAACGCCGAACTACGCTGCATCTTTATGCTCGGCAACTCTCTTTTCTGCGCCGCTCTGCTCCGCACCTCTGTGCGCCTCCATCTCTCTGCGCTGCATCTCCGTGCGCCCCATCTCCGTGCGCTGCCATCTCTCCCCATCCTGGGCGCAAAAGCGACACCTGGCTAGCGCGGTCGGTCGCGCGCGGCGCGAACGAACCGCGCACAGGGCTAATCCAACTCTCTCCCCAAGCGCCTGTCTGCCTAGCGCGTCGCAAAACGCGCTTTCGTCGCGCCCAGGCGCTCGAACTCTCAAAGCCCCATCGTCTTCGAAGCCGACTTGCGCGCGCTAGGGTTTCTTTTCCCGCTTTCCATGAACTACGTCGTTGAAGACGCGGATCGCCTCGACGGCCGTCGGGACGCCGCTGTAGAGCGCGAGATGGATTATCAGCTCTTTGATTTCGTCGGCGCTGATTCCGATATTGAGCGCTGCGCGCATGTGGAGCTTTAGCTCCGGCGACCGCCCGAGCGCCATCAGCGCCGCCATCGTGATCATCGAGCGCGTCTTTAGCGGCAGGCCCGGACGGCTCCAGACCGTGCCGAAAAGCGTGTCGTTGAGGATCCCTGCGAACTCGGCGTCGAAGGCGCCCAGGTAGTCGTCGGCCTGCTCTACGCGCTCCTCGCCCCACAGTTGGCGCCGCAAGGCGCGTCCTTTTTCGCTTGCGCTTTGTTCCATCGCTCAACTCCCTTCGAGCAAGACGTTATTACATCGACCGGCGCCCGATCCACAACGCGGCTTGCTTTCGCTTCAGGCGCCGGTATCGGATGGCTCGGGCGCAAGGTGGGTCTTGAGCGAGTGCTTTAGGCGCAAAAGAAACTTTCGCGTTTGCTCGCGCGAGGGAAGATAGGGCCCAAGGTCGGTCCAGGTGAAATCGGAGCGGACACGCGGGTCGAGGGCGTCGATGAGCGCGCCCGGCAAGCGCTGGGGGCGCTGTCGGATAAGGCGCACTTCGCGCAGGATCCGATGGAATTTTACACCAGCTCTAAAGTGCAGGTCGGCTTCTACGGCGAGGCCCTTGACGATTCGGCGGTACGGCGCAAACAGGTCGACGCCCGCGTACGAGGCGACGGCGATCGTTCCCCAGATACGGGGGTTTATCTCGAGGAACTTGAAGCGTCCGTCGCGCTGGTCGCGGATAAATTCGACGTGGCCGAGCCCGGTGTACTCGAGCGCCGCGAACACTTTGAACGCCTCGCGCAAAAGCTCCGGGTCGTACTCGGTGACGCCCTTTACGGTTCTGCCGCCCCACGGGTAGGGATAGCGGATAAGCTTGCGATGCGCCACGACGCGAAGCGGGCGGCCGCGAAGAAAAAGACCGCCGACCGAGTAGGCAGGCCCCACGACAAACTCCTGGAGCGCCGGGCGCGCTTGTGCGCGGCTTTCGAGCGCCAGCACTTCGCGGTACACCTCGGACGCGGCGCGCGCGTCGTGCAGCAGGCGCACGGTTTCGCCCGACTCGCCGGTGTCGCCCTTGACCACGAGCGGCACACCGAGCTCGCGCGCGGCCGCCTCGACGTCGGCTTCGTCCTGGGGCACGATCGTGCGCGGCGTGGCCACGCCGGCGTGCGCCGCCACCGAAACCATCGCGTTTTTGCTTAGCGCAAGCGCAAGCTTGTCGCGCGGCGGAAGCAAAAGCCCCATCCATTCGGGGCCGTCGAGCGCCGGGAGCATCCGCGCCAGAACCTCTTCGTGGCATACGTGAATCGCCTCATAGCGGTCCGCCCGCACCACCTCGCTCAACGCACGGGCGTACGCCTGGGAGTCGACAAACGGCGGCGAAGGAAGGCTTCGATGGCAGAAGCGCGAGCGCATCGCAAGCGACCCAGGCTCGGCAAACACGCTTACGCGACATCCCTGCGCGGCCAAGATTCGGCAAAGCTCGACACCCATCGTGGCGCGCCTATCGACGATCAGCACCTGAGGCCCTGCTCGCTCCAGAGCGCCTTCAGCGGGCGGGCGGTTACGTCGCCATAATTCGTAAAGCTTACGCATACGCTTGCGCTCCAAGCGGAAGCGAAAGCTCGTCGATCGTCTCGAGATACGCGCGCGCCTGCTTCTCCCAGCTCAATTCGGCGACTACTTGCGCGGCCTTGCGGGCAAGTTCTTGGCCAAGTGCGGGATTTTCGTAAAGCTCGACGATCGCCTGGGCGAGCGCGGCTGGATTTCCCGGCTCGAACAGGCGCGCGGCGTGCTGGCCAAAGTAATGTTCGATCGTCTCGAGACGCGCGGCGATAATCGGTATTCCGAGCGCCGCGTACTCGAGCATCTTGACCGGAAGCATCAGATGGGTTGCCGGGCCTGGAAGATTCGGCACGAGCCCGACGTCGGCCTCGTCGAGGTAGGCCACGAGCGCCTCGAGCGGCACGGGCGCGACAAACCTTACCTGCTCGCCGAGCCCCAGCGCGCCGGCTTTGCCTTTTGCCTGCGGTAGGTAGTCGCCGCTTCCGATCACGGTCAGGCGAAGGGCGGGAATTCGCTCGCGCAAAAGCGCGAGCGCCTCGAGCGCGGTGTCGAGGCCGAGCCTTTTGGCCACGGTGCCGTGGCAGACGAGCTCGAAACGCTCGCCTGCTTTGCGCTTGCGCCACTTAGGGGCGAAAAGCCTCGGGTCGGGCGCGTTTATCACCACGCGAATCTTGTGCGGCGGAATTCCCGCGCGAACGAGGCGCTGGCGATGGAGTTCGTGGACCGCGAGCACGCGATCGGCAAGATAGGCGCTCGCGCGCTCCTCGAACATCAAAAGCCGCGCAAACAAACTGTCTTTTGCTTTGCCGAACTTCTCACAGTAAAGCTCGGGCATCGTATCCTTCATATCCAGCACGACCCGGCTCTTGAAAAGCCGAAGCGCCAGCGCGCACATCACGGCCGCATCCGGCATCGAGCACACGATCACCGCGTCGTACGGTCGGACAAAACTCAGGCGCAGGCCGAGCGCCGTCGCTTTGAGAAAAAAGCGCGCATAGCTCCACACGTAGTTCAGGCGACTTGCGCCGCGGTAGCGCTGGATACCGGTGCTGACGAGCCGAATACGGTCGTGGCCGCTCGAGGCGGTCGCGGCCTCGGACAGGCAAATTACGTCCACCCAGTCGCCGCGCTCGGCCAAAACTCGTGCGTGGCGCTTGAGGCGGCCGTCGCGCACGTAGTTCGAGTACGCGATTATCAGGTAGCGTCCCATCGCCAACTCGAGCCGTTTTCAACCGCTGAATGCGTACCGAATGACGTTACGAATCGAGTTTGCAAATCGCCGTAATACAAATCGAGAGCAATCGAGCTACATGAACTAGGATTTAGATGAAACGAGAAATTATCCGATGCAGAGCTATCTTTACGAAGCTCGATCACAGCGAGTTTTGCCGCGGTCTGGGCGAGTCCTGACGCAGGCGCGGTGGCGAAGCTCATCCCAACGCCCTGTACAGCGCGGCGCTGAGCGCGCGGGTTAGCGGAATCGGCAGCCGTCGCCAGAGCGAGGCGGCAAGCTTGCGCATCGCACCCGAGCTTACCTCGGCGCTTATTTCCCGCGCCGGCTCGGGCAAAAAGGCGTAGGGCAGGGGAATCGCACGGGCACCCAGATGGCGTTTGAAGCGGGAAAGGCCCTCGTTGCGTATATCGGCGCGCCCGCAATCGAGCACGGCTGCCTTGCCCGCGTACGCCTCGACTACCGACCAGAGCAGGAGATGGTTTGCGTTGGATGACGGAGTTCGCTCGTCGCGCGCGCCCCATTTGTAGTAGACGCGCTCGCCGTGGCGGATGAGCACAAGCCCGCAAGCGTCGCGCCCGTCTTCGACGGCGAGCCAGACCTCGAGGTCGGCGCCGAAAAGTTTACGCGCAAGCTCAAAGAAGCCAAAGGGCTGCACGGGCACGCCCAGGCGCCGGCGCGTCTTTAGATGCATCGCGTAGAACCGGCGCAAAAACTCGAGGTCGTTGCCGCACACGACCCTTACGCCTGCGCGCCGGGCTTTGTTTATGGCACGGCGAAAGTTTCCGTCAAGCCCGCGCTCGAGCGCAGGCAGCGAACGCGTGAGGTCGAGCTCCCAGTTCTGGAAGCATCGCACGACCCGGTACGGTGCCGGCGCTTCGAAGCCGCGAATTTCGAGCGAATCGAGCCCGTATTTTCCTGCAAACGGTGGCGCGTCGCGAACGACTCGTGCGGCGACAAGGATGAGCAGATGGTCGGCGTCGGCCTGGTCGAAGGCAAGCGGCCCGCCGTAGTCGGAGAAGGGCAGCGCCACGGCGCGGCGCGAGAAAAGCCGTTTCTTACTTGCGTAGATAAGCGCCGCCGAGGGCTTTCTGCCCCGGTCGGCCAAGGCGACAACGTTGAGCTCCCATCCGAAGGCGCGCTCGATAAGCTCGAGCCATCGCGGGCTATGGTAGAGCGAGCTGGCGCGCCCGTCGCCAATCAGTTCGGGCCACGCCGTCCGCGCACTCGAGTAAGGCGCAAGCACAAGGCCCTGCGCTTCAACCGGCTCACGCGCGCCGAAGCTTGCTTGCGCTGATGCCATTGCTTGTAGGTTGCGACGCAATTGTCTAAAAACCCGACACGAGACCGCCCATCGCCTAGAGGTTAAGCAATTTGTATTCCCCGCCTGTGATGCGGGCAAAAGCTTCGACTTAGTCTAGGTGCGCCAGCCCTCAGCGGCCTCTCTTTGTAATTTTTTCAAGGAAACGGCAGGCTGCAGCGCCGACGTGTGTATCCGGGCGCGCCGGGGCGCGTCAGGGCACCAAAGACGGGCGCGTCAGGGCGGAAAAAGCGCGGATAAGGCGGGCAGTTTTAACCGAGTGTTCTGTGCAAAGGTTTCTGTGCAAAGGTTACGGGCGGCGGCAGATGCGCCGAAAAATGCCTATGCGATGGGCAAGAGAGGCGGCTGTATAGGCGCAAGATTGCGCACAACCGCTCCACAAAGCGGGGCGGGCAACAAGACCGCATCCAGCCGCGCGCTTGGGCGCAACGGGTTAGCTTACCGCCAGGTGCGACGAGGCGGCCGGTGTGCGTCAAAGGCCGCCCCAGAGGATAAAAAGGCGGCTATTCGGGCTGGGTTTGGGCGTGGTGAGCTCGCCCGCGCCGGCCTCGACGAGGCAGAATTCGAAGGGTTGGTTCTGGCACGCCGCGATTAGCTCGGCCTCGTACAGGTAAAGGACGGTATGGGTTTCGTCGGTCAGGGGATCGACGAAGGTCGTCACGCGGATCGTCTGCTCGCCTTCGATCTGCTCGGCAACGATACATTTTACGCCCTCGAGCTTGGCCGTTTTGGCGATAAACGTGTCGAGCGCCGCTGGATGGAGCGTCGAGCAGGACGCTTTGGGCGTTGCGTGGGCAGGGCTGTTTGGTTGTCGATCCATATAAGCGCTTCTCCTTTGGAGCAAGTCTTTGCGTGCCCTTAAGTATTCGGCAAAGATGGCGCTGGTTTTACCGGATCGCGCGGTATATATCGGGCGCCGCAGGCTCGAGCCCTACGCGGGCGAAGCGGTTGGGGCGAAGCAGGGTTTTTCGAGCCGGTCAAAATTTTCCGTGGCGGCCTTCGCCTGCGGCAAAGCGCCTTGCGCCGGCGAGCGATTCGCCCGACTCGATCGTGCGGATTCCGTGCCGGTACTCGTTGGCGAGCGCCTGCTCGAGCGTCATCCCGTAGCCCTCGTAGGCGGACAGTCGGTCCGAGCGCAGGCATCGCTGGGGAAACGCCGCCAGCGTGCGGGCCAATTCCTTTGCGCTCGTGAGCGCCTGTCCGGGTTCGACCAGCCGGTTTACGAGCCCGATCGCGAACGCCTCTTCAGCTGACACGGGCCGTCCGGTCAGGATAAGGTCGAGCGCGCGGCTCAGCCCGATAAGCCTGGGCAGGCGGATTGTTCCGCCGTCGACCAGCGGCACGCCGAAGCGCCGGTTGAAGACGCCGAAGACGGCGTTGCGCGCCGCCACGCGCAGATCGCACCACAGCGCGAGCTCGAAGCCGCCCGCCACGGCGTAGCCCTCGACGGCGGCGATAACCGGCTTCGTAAGCAGCATCCGCGTACATCCAAGCGGCCCGTCGCCCTGGGGCACGACGATATTACCCTGTTCGCGCGCGTAAGCTTTGAGGTCGAAGCCGGCGCAAAACGTGTTGTCCGCGCCCGTGAGAATCGCAACCTTGAGCCCTTCGTCGGCCTCGAAGCGGCGAAAAGCGTCGGCGAGCAAGGCCGCGGTGGCGCGGTCGATCGCGTTTCTCACCTGAGGCCTGTTGATCGTGACCAGCGCAAGTTCGCCTTCGGTCTGGTAAATCAACGATTCCATCGCGCTTTCCTCTCCTTGTTTCTTTTCGCTTGCCCCTCGAGCGAGGTCTTGTCCGCGCCGCGCGCCGAGCGGGTCAGTCGAAATCGACGTCCTTGGTTTCGGGTCCCCATAGCGCGCCGACGATCACGAAAATTCCGCCCAAGGCGAGCAGGGGCACGGCGGTGTACTTATGGGGCATCAGCGCCGCAAGCCATTTCTGGTAGAAGGCGTAGAACGACGGCAGCACGACCGCGAGCGTATAGCCCAGGCCGAAGCCCGAGGAGCGCACCGAGGTGCGGAAGCGCTCGTTGATATAGGAGCTTGCAAGCCCCCAGATCGGGATCGTGCAGAAGTAGACCGCTGCGACCAGAGCGTAGATCGAGGCGAGCGTGGCGCCGTTTGCCCCGATTAGCGCGTAGTAGGTAGCGCTTCCTCCGAGCGTGATCACCGCTCCCCACAGCACAAGGAAGGTTCGCCGTCCGATCCGGTCGCTCAGCGCGCCTGCGCCGACGTAGCTTGCGGCGGCGACGGCGTTGCCGATCATCAGCGCCACCGTCACCTCGACCGGCTTAAGTCCCACCACGGTCTTGAGCAGCCCGGGTGTGACCGCCGCCACGACGTCCACCACCAACCAAAAGCCGGTCATCAGCACGAACACCTGGAGCAGGTCGCGCAGGTTTTGCCCGCTGAACAGCGTGCGCAGCGGGGTCGAGGTTTTTTGCGCTTCCTTCCATGTTTGCGACTCGGCGACTCGCAAATGGACGAAAGCGACCCAGCCGAAGGCGAGCGCCGCACCGACGAAGAACGGCACGCGCCATCCCCATTGAACGTACGGCGAATGCAGCCCGCCGGCGGGCGCGATCTTGAGCATCACCATCGTCACGAACGAAATCGCCAGGTACGCCAGCGGAAAGCCCGACATGATCCAGCCGCCGACCAATCCCCGCCATTTTTTGGGGCACGCCTCCATCGCAAGCGGCGTTGCGCCCGTGTACTCGCCGCCGAGGAAGATTCCGTCGAGCAGCCGCAGCACGACCACGAGCACGACCGCCGCCATTCCCCATCGCTCGTAGCCCGGCATAAGCCCGATCAGGAGCGTCATCACACCGAAGCCGGCCACCGCGATCTCGGCCGCACGCTTTCGCCCCAGCCGGTCGCTGTAGCTGCCGAAGATGAGCGCGCCCAGCGGCCGGCCCAAAAGCGCCGCGATAAAGACCATCGCACCCAAGATCGCCGAGCCGATCGGAGAAAGCGACGGCGGCTCGAAGTAGGCGCTTGCCGGGCCGAGCGCGACCAGCGGCAGGTAGACGTCGAACATGTCGATAAAAAAGCCCAAAAAAGCTGCCCAGGCCGCGCTTTTGGCCTCATCGCTCATCGCCGCCGCCCGCTTGGCCTTTTGAGCTTCCGTTGCGTAAACCGTATCGAGCCCCATCGTCGTTTGTGCCTCCCCCGCTCGAGAAGCGAAAACGGAAAAATCAAAACCGGATGAAGTTCGACTCGAAAACCGGATTTTGCCCGCACGCAGGCCCCAAGACAAGGCGCGGCGCTTCGCGATGGCCCCGAGCCTGCTCGTTCGCGCCTGCTCTTGCAAAGGCTTGCTCGCAAAAAGACTATACGTAGATTAAACGGCTCGACACCGCTGCGCGCAAGCGGAAGGTAGCTCGAAGCGACGGGCTTTTTGCGCCCGCCCGACGGCTTAGACCATCGCCAGCAGCACCTTCAAGTGTTCGGGGCACGCCGCCGCCTTGAGCGCCGCGCGCCCGTCGCTTAGCGCGAAGGTGGCCGTGATAAGCGGGCGCGGGTCGATCGCGCCCTGCGCCAAGGCTTTCAGCGCCGGGCCGAACCGGCCGCATCGCGAACCGAAAAGGGCGATTTCGTTTACCACAAGCGGCGCGAGATTTAGCTTGTGGGGCGACTTCGTGGTCGTCTTGAGCACGACTTTGCCGCGTGGGCGGACAAGCGCAAGCGCGCGCTCGAGCGCGTTTGGATTTCCCGTGCATTCGATTACGACGTCGTAGCCGGGCTTGAGCTTGTCTTCGCGCTCGACTTTAAGTCCGATTCCCGCAAGGCGCGAAAGCTTGGATTCGTGCCGTCCTGCGACGAGCGCTTCGATTCCGCGCGACTTGAGCACGAGCGCAACCAGCGCGCCCAATCTGCCGTCGCCCAGGACGAGCGCGCGGTCGGTGGGGGCTAAATTTGTGTTGTCGAAGATTTCGAACGCGGCGGCAAGCGGCTCGACGAACACGGCGCTCTCGTCGGGGACGCTTTCGGGCACGGGATGGAGGTTTCGGGTGGGGAGGACCAGGAAGTCGGCGAACGCGCCGTCGCGGCCGAAGATTCCGAGCACGGTGCGCCTGGGGCAATGGCGCTCGAGCCCGCCCCTGCACCATCGGCATCGCCCGCATCCGACGTTGATCTCGCCGACCACGCGCTTGCCGGAAAGCTCTTTTTGCTTGCTTTCCACAACTTCGCCGACGAACTCATGGCCGGGCACGCCGCGAAAGCCCATGTAGCCGCGCGCAAGCTCGAGGTCGGTGCGGCAGATTCCGGCGTATCGCACCCGGATCAAGCTTTCGTTCGCTCGCGGCCTGGGCGCGGGATAGTCGGGCCGGAACCTAACCGTCGCCCCATCCAGATAAAGCGCGCGCATCGGCCTTCGAGCTCGCTCAGTCCTTGCTACTCATAGACCTCGCCGCTGAGGCATCGAGCGGGCCTTTGGGCGAGGATGTGGCCAAGCGCGTTTTCATCCAGGTGCGGGCAGCTTTGCAAATTCAAGCGAGCGCGGCTCCATCTGGTGCGCGCGACTTTGCCGACATGCGGCTTTGCCGAGTCGAGCAAGCGCGTTTCCGTCCGGATGCGAGCGGCTTTGCGAACTCATAGAAGCGCGTTTCCGAATGAGCGCGTTCTCGATCGGCGCCAGTGGCCTTAGGGGCGAATTTCGAGCTGTTCGCCCCTAAGCTTTCGCCGGGCACCGGCGATCCAGCACGAAAGGCGCTGCAGCGCAGGTGCCGAGACCTTCATCGCGGCGCTCAGGCGATGGCGCCAATTCTCGCGCCGTACCCAGCTGGCGGAGTCGGCCCAGTTGAGCTGGAGGCTTAGGCGCGGACCTTCGTGCGGCAGATGGCCGTGCCAGGAATGGTCCGAGCGCCGAAAGATGAGCATCGTACCGAAAAGCGGCGCGATCTCCGCCGCGCAGTCGTCGATATTGTTGCTTCTGAGCACGCGCAGACGGCCGCCCGGATAGGGCCATTCGGGGTTCAGGTAGAGCAGCACGGTGATGACCTTGTGCTTGGTGTCGGTATGGACGTAGCCGTCGCGCATACCGCTGGTGTAGCCGCGCACGGTCAGCACGGCCGGCAGATGGCCCAGCGGGAGCTTGAACTTCTGCTCGACGTGCCATCGAAAGCGCTCGCTCAAAAGGTCGTCGGCCAGCGCCTTGAAGCTCGGTCCGAAGCGAAGCGTGTCGAGCAGAAAGCTTCCAGCCTCGGTGATCTTGGGCGCGTCGGCAAGAATCTTTTCTTTGAACTCGGGCTTTATTGCGTTCGGGATTATGACGTGCTCGTAGGGGTCGGTTTTGAGCGCCACGCTTGAGAGCGCCTGTTCGTCTAACATCGCAAACGGTTCCATCGCGCCATATCCTCCGTCGAAAGCCGAGCCAAAAACGCCCTACCTAGAATAGACGCAAGCGCGCCAAAGTGCCATAGGCTGGGTGGGCGCGAGGGGGCGCTTCGGGCGCTTATGCCTGCAAGGGTAGCTTGCGCGGTCCGCGGCCCGTCCCAAAAGGCGCGCGCATCCAATAAGGAAAGTTTTGGGCGCCTTTTTTAAGTAAAAGCTTTAGTCTTCCGTTTTGGGTCAAGGGCGCGCCGTTTTACGCGGCGCACGGCCGCTTATGGGGCGCGCCCGCCCGTGTGGCGTCGCCTAGTACGAGCGCGGCAGCCTAAGCGCGTGCTCGGCCAGCGAATTGAGCGCCATCTCCTGGGTTATAGGCGCTATCCGTAGCATCCGGCATTCGCGGAAGAAGCGCTCGACGTCGTACTCGCGCATGTAACCGTAGCCGCCCAGCGTCTGGACGGCGCGGTCGCAGGCGTAGAAGGCGGCTTCGGCGGCGCGCAGCTTGGCGATATTGGCCTCCACCCCGCACGGCAAGCGCCGGTCGAACAGCGAGGCCGCCTTGAGCACCATCAGCTCGGCCACCTCGAGCTGGCTGAAGGCGTCGGCCAGCGGATGGGCGATCGCCTGGTAGGACCCGATCGGACGGCCGAACACGATCCGCTCGCGTGCGTAGCGCAATGCGCGCTCGAGCGCCGCGCGCCCGATTCCCACGGCCTCGGCGGCGGTCAGAATCCGCTCGGGGTTGAGCCCGTCGAGCAAGTAGCGAAAGCCCTTGCCAACCTCGCCCACCACGTCGCGCGCCGGGACGCGCAAATTGTCGATGAACAGCATGTTGGTGTCCACCGCATGCCGCCCCATCTTATGGAGTTCGCGCACCTCGATCGCGCGCCGGTCGAGGTCGGTGTAGAAAAGCGTCATCCCGTCGGTCTTCTTCTGCACCTGGTCGATCGGCGTTGTGCGCGTGAGCAAGAGCAGCTTGTGCGCCTCCTTGGCTTTGGTGGTGAAGACCTTGCGCCCGTTGATCACAAAGACGTCGCCCTCGCGCCGTGCCGTGGTGGTGATATGGGTGATGTCGTTGCCGGCGTCGGGTTCGGTTACGGCAAAGGCGGTGTGAACCGCACCCTGAGCCACGGCCGGAAGCTCGCGCCGCTTCATCTCTTCGCTGCCGTGCAGAATCACCGGCGTAAGACCGAAGATCGACATGTGAAGGGCGCTCGCCGCGTTCATCGCCCCGGCCTGCGCCACCTCGCGCATCATCAGCGCCGCCTCCGTAATTCCCAGTCCCGCTCCGCCGTATTCTTCGGGAATCGCAATCCCCAGATAGCCGGCCTTGGCGAAGGCGTCGAAAAAGTCGTGGGGAAACTCCGCCCGTTCGTCCTTCTGCCGCCAGTACGCGTCGTCGAAGCGCGCGAGCAGGGCGCGTACGCCGGCGACGATCTCTTTCTGCGTCTGCGTAAGCTCGAAATCCATCGGCCCTCAAAACCCCCTTTCCTTCGTCGGTTATACGGCCAAGCTCAAAGACAAGATGCTCGAGCACCGGCATGCAACCACGGCAAAGGCGAAACCGAGTGATAAGCCGTTGCACGCGAAAAACGTAAAGCCGCCGTCAGCCGCGGTCGCATGCGCAAAAAGGTAAAGCCACGGTCCTTAGCTGATGCGTGCCAAAGAATGATCCCCTCGTCCACTGTTACATGCGAAAAGGCCTAAAGCCCCCGTTGTCCGCGTCTGCATCCGAAAAAAGGCATAGCTCCCATCATGCGCCCTTGTATGCGAAAAAAGGTAAAGCCCCCGTCCGGCGTCCTTACATGCGAAACTCAACTATGTCGTCCGCCGTTGCATGCGAAAATTAAATATGTCATCCGCCGTCGAGTCGGAAAATACATTGCGTACCGCGCCACGGTCGGCGCGATACGCAAAGCGTGGCGGCTTTGGCCGAGCTTCGTTCGCCTCCTTATCCAGGCAGAGCGTTCGTTGCGCTAGGCTTAAACGATGGAGTGATGGCGGTCGGTAAACGCTTGGGCGCGACGATGGCGCAAGAAAAAGACTCACCAAGTCCTTGGCAGAACGCCTGTGGCGCGCGCTCTCGGCGCTCGGAGCTGGGGCGTATCAGAAGCGCAAGCAGCATGTACGGGCGGCTCGGGGCGATACGTGGCGCTGCGACGGCATGCGGGCTTTGCCTGATGGTGTGGTATCTGATGGTGCCGCCGCCGCTCGGGCAAGGGCAAACGTTCGCCCCCGACCCGTACGCGCCGCTTTCGCGATGGGTCAAGGTCGAGCCGTTCGACACGCAGAGCGACTGCCAGCGGGTGCTGGAAGCAGGCTTTCCCGACCAGTTGGTAAAGCTTTTGAAGATCGAGGCGTACGTGAGGTTCTTGCGCTACGGGCGATGCGTGGCCGAGGACGACCCGGCGCTTGGCGGACAGCAGTAGGCACTCGACA
This sequence comes from Pseudomonadota bacterium, assembly GCA_021324755.1. Classification (GTDB taxonomy): domain Bacteria; phylum Desulfobacterota; class Binatia; order Binatales; family Binataceae; genus JAJPIL01. The sequence goes on along the minus strand of JAJPIL010000021.1, from coordinate 180,382 downwards.
AGCGCAACTGAAGCCGCGTTGGGAAAGCCAACGGGGCGAAGTGTGCGGGCAAAGCTCGAGCGAGGCTACGGGCTGCGACTTAGCGGCAAAGGGCGCAAGCGTAAAGGCTTGCAGTTCGTGTCTTCGCGCTAGATGCTTGCGCGCGTGGGCCTCGACACGTGGCAGACGCTCCTCGAGGTGCGCGATAGGCGGGGTATCGGAATTGGATGGGGAAGGCTTTTGCGCCTGTCGGGCGCGAAAGCCTGCGGGCGAAAGGGCGTAACTGAGCCAGCGCGCAGCCGAGCTTTGGAAGGGTGCCAAAAGGGCGGGTGCGCTTAGCTGGTGCGCTGATTGGTGGCCGGTTGTGCAAAACGCTATACTTGCATAGCACAAAAATCGGGCTTGCCTTGGGCCTAAAAGCGCGCTTTGCGGCAAGCCGTGAGAGGGGGACACGATGCTCGACAACGAATACTACTCGCAAGAAATCCACGGTCCGTACGAGATTTTCGAGGCGGGCGACTTCGAGCTCGAAGAAGGCGGTAAGATTCGCGGCCTTAAGCTTGCCTACCGCGCGATCGGAAACCTCAATTCGCGCAAGGACAACGCGATTTTGATGACGACCTGGTTTTCGGGCACCAGCAAGATCCTCGAACAGGTCTACGTCGGCGAGGGGCGTGCGCTCGACCCGAACAAGTACTTTATCGTGATCGTCAACCAGATCGGCAGCGGGCTTTCGAGCTCGCCCCATAACACACCGCCGCCGTTCGACGGGCCGAATTTTCCGCGCGTGCGGATCGCCGACGACGTGCGCGCCCAGCACAAGCTTATCACCGAGAAGTTCGGTATCGAGCGGCTCGAGCTCGTGGTGGGCGGCTCGATGGGGGCGCAGCAGACCTGGGAGTGGGCGGTGCGGTACCCCGAGATGGTGAAGCGGGCAGCGCCGATCGCGGGCACCGCCAAGAACACGCCCCACGACTTTCTGTTCGGCGAGGTTTTGTGCGACGCGATTCGCTCCGACCCGGCGTGGAACGGCGGATGGTATCGCGAGCCGCACGCGGTGCGCGAAGGACTTCGCCGCCACGCCCGCACCTGGCTGCTGTTGGGACTCAGCACCGAGTTCTTCAAGCGCGAGCTTTACCGCACGCTCGGCTTCTGCTCGCTCGAAGACTTCGTCGTCGGCTTCGTCGAAGGCTACTTCTACCCGATGGATCCGAACAACCTTTTGTGCCAGGCCTGGAAATGGCAGCGCGGCGACGTAAGCCGAATCACCGGCGGCGACCTCAAGCAGGCGCTCGGGCGAATCAAGGCCAAGATGTTCGTGATGCCGATCGACGAAGATATGTTCTTCCCGGTGCGCGATTGCGCCGCCGAGCAAGAGATGGTCGCCCAGAGCGAGCTTCGCGTAATCAAAAGCCTGTGGGGCCATTTCGCGCTGTTCGGCGTCGAGGACGAATACCGCGAGCAGGTCGACCGCAACCTCAAGGAGCTTTTGGCCACGCGCGTGCCGTAAGGCTTAAGGCGCTGCTGCCACCTCCTGGACTTAAAGGCGCGCAAGCGCTATCAGCGAAAGGAGAGGGGGACGTATGACTCCTTTCGCGCGCGCTTGACCGGCTTTTAGAAGGCGCAGGCGTCGCCCAAAGGCGGGTACGCGCTATTTTTGGGCCGCAGGCGCGGCGCGCCTCGAGCAAAGGACGAGCGAGGGATGCTCGATGTTCGACTGGATCGGCTTTGCGATTCTAGCTATCGTGGCGATCTGGGCCGTACTGTACGTGGTCAGGGCGTAGCAGCATAAAGCCTGCTCCCACGAAACGCCCTTGGCGCTTTGTGGCAGGCTTTGGCGGGCGGGCCACGGAGATCGGGCGGCGAAAATCGAACGTGCAGACGTACTTCGTTTGCGCGAACGATAGAGAATATTCTTTTGGCGGCAAAGCGGGCGAAAGTTGATTGCCGATCTAGTCGATTCGATCGTCCACGGGCTCAAGAGCTTTGACGTGCGCGAGCTTTTGGGGTTCGCCCTTGTCGCTGCGCTCGTCGTCTGGGCGGTGTTCGAGGCGCGCAAGCACTGAGGCGGTCGCGACCGTTTGTTTTTTGGCCTCAGTCGAGGTTGCGAATAATTGCGGCGGTTATTTGCTCGGTGGTGGCCTTGCCGCCCAGGTCGGGCGTAAGCGTTCTGCCCGAGCGCAAAACGCGCGCCACCGCTTCGTTTATCCGCGCGCACGCCTCGGCTTGGCCCAGATACTCGAGCATCAGCGCCGCCGACAGGATCGCCGCGATCGGGTTTGCCACGTTCTTGCCGGCGATATCGGGTGCGGTGCCGTGCACGGCCTCGAAGATCGCCCCGTTTTCGCCGTAGTTCGCTCCAGGCACCACGCCGAGGCCGCCCACCAATCCGGCGCACAGGTCGGAGATAATATCGCCGTAGAGGTTTTCGAGTAGCAGCACTTCGAACCCCTGCGGATTCATCACAAGCCGCATACAGGCCGCGTCGACGAGCTGTTCGTCGTACTCGATATGCGGGTAGTCGCGCGCGACCTCGCGCGCACATCGAAGGAAAAGCCCGTCGGAAAGCTTCATGATGTTGGCCTTGTGGATCGCCGTGACCTTGCGCCGGCCGTGTCGCTCGGCATAGGCGAAGGCAAAGCGCGCGATTCGGCGCGAGGCGTGCTCGGTTATCACCTTTACGCTTTCGACCACGCCCGGCGTCACCTCGTGCTCGATTCCGGCGTACAAATCCTCGGTGTTCTCGCGTACCACGACAAGGTCGACGTTCTTGAACGCGCTGTGCACGCCGCGAAAGCTCCGCACCGGGCGAACGTTGGCGTAAAGGTCGAAGGTCTTGCGCAAAAAGACGTTGACCGAGCGGTAGCCCTGACCCACTTGCGTCTCGAGCGGTCCCTTTAGCGCCACGCCCGTGCGCCTAAGCGAGGCCAAAAGCTCCTCGGGCGCCGGATTGCCGAAACGCTCGAAGGCCGCGCGCCCGGCGAGCTGGCGCTCCCAGACGATCGGCACACCGGTTGCCTCGACGACCTTGACCGCCGCGCCGATAACCTCGGGCCCGATTCCGTCGCCTTCGATAAGCGTAACTACCCGCGCCGCTTGCGCGTCCCTGTCCGGCTGCGTGCTTTGCCGCTCGCCCTCTATCTTACGGTCGGCTCTGTTCATGTTCGCTTTTGTGGTCCTGCCTTTTTTAAGTCGCGCGACTTGCCCTCGGCTTTGCGCCTCCAAGAGCTATCGGCCTACGTCCTATCCTAACCCAAACGCATCCGCTCGGGCCAAACCCCGCACGATGGGCCTGCCTCGAAGACGATTCCTCACCGCAAGCGTAATTGCGCGCGCCGCTTGCGCGTCCGTGACCTCTTGACCGCGCGCGCCGGCGTGCAAAAGCGCCTGCGATAGCGCGCGCCCGTGCATGCACTTATCAAAACGCCATAAGGCGGACGCAGTCGGCTTCGTCCTGCGCGCGCCGGTGCAAGCAAACTTGATTCCCACGCCGTAGGCCAAAACGCCGAGCGTGGGGCCAGATGAGCTTCGCTTCTGCCGCAAGCCCTTGCGCTTTCCGCTTCGAGCGTCGAGCTTGCGGGGCAAGCGCTTGCCCGGGCCGCGACGGTATCTTTAAGGGGAGGTTTTTGGCATCCTACGGGCTTGGGCGAGGCGAGCGATGAGTGCAGGACGGACGTGCCCGCTCGAGTACTCGTACGGGGTGCAGGCGCTAAGCCGCCCGTGCGACTTCGTGGCCGACACGCTCTACGTCGTGGGCGGACTTTACGGTAATCTCGAGGCGCTCGAGGCGATTTTCGAGCTCAGAGCCGCGGAACAGGGGCAAGGCAGGCGCGTAACGTTACTGTTCAACGGCGACTTCAATTGGTTCAACGTCGACCCGCAAAAGTTCGCCCTGCTAAATTGCGCCGTGCTCGACCATCCCGCGATCGCCGGCAACGTCGAGGCCGAGCTTTGCGCCGAGCGGCTTAAGCAGGTGGGATGCGGATGCGGCTATCCGGAGTACGTCGACAGCGCCTCGGTGGAGCGCTCGAACGCCATAATCGCGCGTCTCAAGGCGACGGCGGCGCGCTTTGCGCCGATCACGCGCGCGTTTTCGCGCCTTGGGTTCAACGCGGTGGTCGAAGTTGGCGCTGAGCGCGTCGCCGTGGTGCATGGCGACGCCTGCTCGCTTGCCGGATGGCGCTTTGCGGCCGAAGCGCTCGAGCCGCCCGACCTTCGGCTTCGCCGCGCGCTGGGCGTGCCGGATACGGTCGTGACGAGCATAACCGAGATGCAAGCGTACTTCCGCGCATCCAGCGTGCGAATCTTCGCCTCGAGCCATACCTGCCTTCCCGTGGCGCAAACCTACGAGGTCGACGGTAGACGGTGCCTGCTTATCAACAACGGGGCGGCCGGGATGCCGAACTTTCGTGGCCAGCGCTTCGGCGTGATCACGCGAATCTCGACCCACCCGACGCCGCCGGCCGGATGGCTCTACGGATGCTGGGTTGGGGCGCTGCGATGCGACGCGATAGCCGTGCGCTACGACCATCAGGCCTGGATCCGCAGCTTTCTTTCGAGCTGGCCCGAGGGCAGCCCGGCTTACGAATCGTACTACCGGCGGCTTACCGAAGGCCCCGACTACACGCTCGAGCAGGCGGCGCGCCAGGGGGTGGAGCTGAATCCCCACGCCCTGCCGTAGCCTTCTTTCTTTTCTTTAGCTTTACGCCACGCAAATCACGGCCGAATCGCGCGCGCCGCTGCCCACGCTTGCGCCGCTGCGGCGCGCACGCAAGCCTCCTGCGCAAGTCTCCTGTAAGAAAGCGCCTGCTGTTAGACGAAACTAGCTAATTGCCGCAGGGCGCGCCGATCTGTTATAGCTATTGCGCAATGACCGGCCACGGCAAAGTCGCCAGCACGCGGCGCAGCGTTCGGCGATGGCGATGGGGGGTCGTAAGGCCGCGGCGCGGAGATCTCCTTTTGCTCTACGCGCAAAGCGCAAGCTTGCGCCCCACCGCCGTGTTCCATCGCCACGCAGACGGCGAAGCTGCGCACGTGCACGTTCTTCCTGCGCCGAAATCCGGCGCGCACGACGTGCACGCCCCTTGGCTTTCGCCAAACGGTGATGGCTTTCCAAAAGCGCAGGCTTCGCTTCTGCCGCTTGCCATAAGCGAGCTTGTGCCGCCGCTTTGCAAGCCCTGCACCCATTCCGCTCATAAAAGCGCCCATGGCGCGCCGAGCCACCCTGTCGAGCGGGATGGAAGCTCGCACCGCCAGGACGGCCATTGGCATCTTGCGCTGCCGATAGGGGTCGGTCCCGGGCTTTGGACGCCGATCGCGCTTTTGGCGCTGATTCTGGCTCAGGTGGTCGTGCCGGCGGCGGGAGAATCAAAGGCGGCGCCTTCGTGCCATGCGCGCGGCTATCTAGCGCGCTCCCCACCGACAAACGCCAGTCGGATAAGCTAGTTCGACCGCGGACGGTTGCAAAAGCTGCCGGGCTTGTCCAAGGCAGGGCGATTGACCTGCCCGCAAATCCGCAACGCTCGAGCTGGCGGCCCGTGCCGCCTCGCTTTTGCTCGGCACGCCGGCGCGTCGCTCTGCGTCGTCGCTCGCCGCTTGTGCAAAGCGACGGCCCGTTCTGACGTTCGGCCGCGCGCGCATCCGGGTTGTGCGGTCTTTAACAAGAGCTCGTCGACGCTTGGGTGCAAGCTTGCGCCATAGCTCGCGCGCCTTCGCAATCCGGCCGGTTTTTTTCTTGACAACGCGGGCAAGCTCCGTCAGCTCCGGCGAACCCTCGCAGCGAACTGCAAACGTGCGCGAAGAAAGTTAACTCTGCTGCTTCAAGATATCCCAGGCGGAACGATCAGCATTAAAGAGATGCTAACGCCGTTCGGCAAATGCAAATTAGCAACTTTAGTTTCAAAACCTCCGTTTTGGGGCGTTCGGTGGGAAGGTTTGCTTCGAGCGACGTGCGCCGTTGCGCTCGCACTTACCCTCGCGCTGGGGTTTGGGCAAGAGCTTTGGGCAGACGATCGGTCCGACGGCGCCTCGCTTTCGGGCGTAGTGAAGGACGCTCTGGGTCGGCCTATAAGCGGGGCTTACGTGGAGCTCAAGGACGCGCAGAACAAGGTCGTGGCGCGCGCGACGACCGACGCCGACGGGCGTTTCGTGCTCAAGGGCCTGGCACCAGGTGTGTTCGCCTTGTCGGTGCAAAAGCAGGGATTTAAACCAGGGCTCAAAGTGGTACGCCTCGAGGCCGGAGCGGCAAGGGACGTAGCGCTTTCGCTCGAGGCGTTGAAGGCGCTCACGGTGCCGATTCGCGCGGCGCTCAGACGGGCGCAAAACGGGCTTTCCTCCACGGGAGCGAACGAGTACACGATGACCAGCGAAGACATCCGCAATCTGCCCGAAGGCGAGTACACGCCGCTCAACGAGGTGCTGCTCCAGATGCCGGGCGTGGCGCTCGACCAGAACCAGGAAATCCACGTGCGCGGCGAGCATATGGGGCTTCAGTACCAGATGAACGGTATCCTTCTGCCGCTCGATATCAACGTCGACCCGACCTTCGAGCAGCTCGTTAACTCGTTCTTCGTAAGCCGCGTAAGTTTGATCGACGGCGTGCTGCCGGCGCGCTACGGCTTTCATACCGCGGGCGTAATCGACCTCGAGACCAAGGACGGTTGCGCGCTCAAGAGCGGCAGCTTCACGATCTTCGGCGGCCAGCGCGAGACGGCCGAGCCGAGTTTCGAGCTTGCCGGATGCCACGGACCGCTCAGTTACTACGCCACCGGACTTTTCCAGCACAACAACCTGGGCTTTAGCCAGGCCACGCCGGGGCCGGACCCGATACACGACCTGATGAACCAGGGGCAGGGCTTTGCCTACGTCAAGTACGAGCTAAGCCCGCAAACGCGCCTTAGCCTTATCAGCGGCTTTACCGTCGACCACATGCAATTCCCCAACCAGGTCGGGCTTCCTCCGCTCTACACGCTCAACGGCGTCGATCCGGCGAACTATCCGTCGCAGGCGATAAACTCGGCGCTCGAGCAGCAGGATTATTTCGCCGTGCTGGCGCTGTCCGGCTCGCTTACGCCGAGCTTGAGCTACCAGCTGGCCTACGCCACCCATTACTTCAGCCAGCGCTTCATCCCCGACCCCATCGGCGACCTTATCTACGAGGGCGTGGCCTCGGACGTCTCGATAAGCGACCTGTCGAACTCGCTCGAGGGCGACTTCACCTACCAGCTCGGCGCCTCGCACACGATCGGATGGGGTTTTTACGTCGGCGAGTACGGCGTCAGTACCAGCCAGTACTCGCTCACCTTTCCCGCCAACTCCCAGGGCCAGCAGACGAGCACGACGCCGATCGCCGTGGCCAATAGCGTCTATCGGCTCAACATGCTCTATGGAATCTACCTTCAGGACACCTATCGTATAACCGAGAAGCTTTCGGTCAACGTCGGGGCGCGGTTCGATCTGGTGCGCGGTTTTGCCAACGGCAGCCAGCTAAGTCCGACGATCAACTTCACCTACGCAAGCTCGCCCGACACGGTATGGCACGCCGGCTTTGCTCGTTACTTCCAGGTGCCGAACTTCCAAGGGATTCCGCCTACTACTGCCACGCTTTTCGCCAATACCACCGCCAGCACCGGCGTCACCACCGGAATCTCGTTCGCCGAGCCCGAGCGGGACGACGTATGGGACGTCGGCGTGATGCGCCATCTGACGCCTTATCTGACGCTTACCCAGGACAATTACTTCCGCCTCGACCATCATTACCTGGACGAGGGCAACTTCGGCTTCGTGCCGATAAGCGCGCCCTTCAACTACGACCACGGCTACGGATGGGGCTCGGAGTACGCGCTTTCGTACAATATCCGCGACTTCTCGCTGCGCGTGAACGCCTTCGTTGCGCGCGAGGAGGTAACGGGTGTCGCCACCGGTCAGTTCAACTTTCCGCCCGACGAGCTGGCCTATATCGACAGCCACTACATCATCCTGGACCACACGCCGCTGGTCGGCTTGTCGGGCGGGGCCGCCTGTCGGTGGCGCCGATGGCAATTCACGATCGACGGCCTGTATTCGAGCGGGCTTCGCGGCGGCTTCGCCAACGAAGAACAGCTGCCCCAGGTATGGCAGGTCAACGTGAGCGGTGCGCGTTCGTTTTTCGTGCCCAAAGTCGGCTGGGTCGAAGACCGGGTCGTGCTGATCAACATCTTCAACCGTACCAATCTAATCCGCCCGCCGACGGGAATCGGCGTCTTTCAGGCCGCTTACGGCCCTCGAATCGCGGTCTACGACGCGCTTACCGTGCCGCTTCCGCTGCTCTAGCCGGCGCGCGCGCTGGGTCTTAGGCCGGACGGCATATCCGGCACGGGCGCATCCCAGCACGGCTTGCCGCATCCGCGCCGGCGAAAAACACCATCCTGGCTCGGTCGGCGCGGCGCGCGCTCGGGCAGCTCGGGCGGCAGAAAATTTTTGCCTCCCGATTCGCCCATACCAGCTCGCCCGCCAGTTTCAAGGGACGGCTTGCGAGCTCGAAACCCTCGGCTCTGAGCAAAAGCGCCTTGCGCGCAAGCCCGCCGGCGTAGCCGTGCAGGCTTAGGTCGGAGGCGAGCACGCGATGGCATGGCACGAAGATCGGCACCGGGTTTAGGTTCATCGCGTACCCCACGGCGCGAGCTTTCTGGCGTGCGCCGATCGCGGCGGCGAGCCCCTGGTAAGTTACGGCCGCGCCGCGCCAAAGCGTCTTTAGCGCGAGCAGCGCGCGGCGCGAAAAGTCGCCCTCGACCAAACTCAAGTCGACCGCGTACGTAAGCTGGTCGGTCTCGCCCACGCTGTATCGCGTAAGCTCGGCAGCCACCGCGGCCGCGGCGCGCTCGTCGCCGAACAGATCGAACTTGCGCGCCAGGCGCAAGATCGCCTGATGGAGGTCGCCGGCGCGCTCGACGTAACACACCATCGCCACGCCCTGGTCCGAAAGCGCGACCAGAAGACGCCCGAGCGTGGGCGAGTCGGCCAAGCCGACGCGCGCCTTAGGCCGGCCAACTCGCGCAAGCTCGCGCCTGAGCGAGGAGAGACTCTCGCCGAGCGCACGCTCGAACGCCTCGCCGTCAGCCGACCGATCCTTTGCCAGCGCCGATAGCGCCTGCTCGAGCGTAATCGGCCGACTGCGTGAATTGTCCTCGGATCGTTTTGCTTGCGCTCTCATCCTTGTCGCCTAAATTTGGCTGCAATGCTTTGGCGCTTGCCCCCTACCATTGGGCTTTGAGCTTGCGCGTGGCCAAACTGACGTGAGCGCGCGCGGCCTCGACCGAGCAACCGAGCGCCTGCGCGATCTCTTCGTACGTAAGCCCCGCCACGCGGCGCATCAAAAGCGCCTGGCGCTGCTTTTCGGGCAGCCGCGCGATAAGCGCACGCAGATGGAGCACGGCCTCGGTCAAGTCGCGATGGTGCGCGGCCGGATTCAGAGCTCGTGCCCGCGCGCCGTCGTCGTCGGCGGCAAAGCGCTCGTCGGCGCTTGCTGGCACCTCGTGCTGTGCGATCACGCGGGCGCGCCGCGCGCCGTCGCGCGCTCGGTTGCGCAGCAAGTTGGACGCAATCGCGTACAGGTAGGCGCGCACGTTGGCACCTTCGCGCAGGCGCGGATAGGCGTGGTAGGCGCGAAGAAAAGTTTCCTGAAAAAGCTCGCGCGCCGCTTCGCTCTCGCCCGCTGCGCGCGCAAGAAAAGCCATCAGCTCGCGCCCGTGGCGGTTCACGACCTCCTCGAAGGGCAAAGGCAACGAAAGCGACGCTCTGCTCCTGCTCTTGCCCGCGCCCGAAGGCTCGTCTTTTTGTTTCGAACTCACCTTGCGCTGCCTTGTCTTCGCAAAACCAGCTTCGTCGCCTTCCTTGTCGAGCAAGCCCGCTACTGGTTTAAAACCCCGAAAGCGCCGATACGTTTAAAAAGCTCGCGGACAAAATTTGCCGCGCAAGCTTTAAACCTTTTGCGCGCAACTGTTCGGGCCGCTTAAGGCAGCGCAACAAGTGGAAAGTTCAAAGGGCCGGTGTCGAGCGAGATCGGATATGCGCGCGGTTTTAATTCCTGCCGAAGGTTTACCTGCTCGCGCTGAGCCTGCGCGACCAACGACTGCCATAAGCCTTCGGGCGCGGCGCTGAAAATAAGCTCGGGGTCGGCCGCAAGCGCGTACCACGAGCCTTCTTCCGCCTCGTGGTAGAGCTGCTCGGGCGCCCATTGCGCCCGTCCCAGATAAAGCCGCATCGGTTGGCTCGGCGACGCCGCCTTGAGTAGCTCGATAATCACATGCGGCTCGGCGCTCAGATAGACGCCCTCGAAAAGGCGCAAGGCGCCGGCCGGTGCCTGCTTGGCCTTGTACACCAGGCTCGGCTCGCGAACGCCTACCGGCCCGCCGAAAAAGGCCTTGTCGGCGCGGTCCTTGAGCTGCGGCGTATCGGAAAAAAGACTGCCCAGCGCAAGCGTGGTGGGCTTGTTGATGATAATCCCCACAACCAGGGGCAAACGCCCGAGCGGCAGCATCAGGACCACCGAATGGTGGAAGAACGGATCGTTGACTTTGTCCGTCGCCACCAGCAAAAACGGCTCCTTGCGAGCGGTGAAGCTGCCCTGGCTGGCCTGCCCTAGGCAGGGTATCAGCGCCAAAAGCAGTATCCCGAGCGCGACCAAAGCGCCGCCTCTCGACGCCATCTCATTCCTTCTCCCCGAATTTGAGCCAGAGCGCCTACCCGGGCGCGCGCTGGTAAAGCCGTACAAGGCGCAACGGACGTAAGGTTTATTTGGCGCTCGACCCGCGCGCGCCCGCCCATCCCAGGACCGTCCCCGCTCGCCCGAGCGGGCGCAGCGCCCAACGCGCACGCGCCCGTGCCGTCGTTCTGGCGTTTGCCGATCACTATAGCACAATTGTCGCCGACGCTACCCCGCAAGCAAGCGCGCGCTAAGCTCCGCTTCTGGGCCCCGAGCGCCGGCGTGCAGGCTTCTGTCCGGCGGGCAGAAAAGGCTTGACTTGCGCGGATTCACCTGCCTGCGTGCAAGCGCGCGCCTGATCGCTTCGCCGTGCGCAAAGAGCTGCTCGCGCCTAAGCTTGCCCGAACGGGCAGAATCGTTATCGGACGGTGCTTGGCGGGGCAGCCTCGAAAGGCGCGGGGGCTTGCGATCGGCGAAAGGATACGCTTTTATAGATTTCCCGTACCTCGTATTCGGGCGCGCTTTTTGTGCTGGGCCGGGATTCTGGCGCGCCTCGGATGCCTGTGCTGCGAACTTAGCGGTGTCCCTGGCCTTTGCGGCGCGGGGCTTTCGTCCGACTGAATTCTGTGCGCTTGCGCCTTGCTTGCGCGGGGGCGGTGCCTGTGTTTTGCCCGACGTGGGCGCGTCAAAGCTGGCCGGGGCAAGGCTGTCGTTGGCGCGCGCGCAAGCCAGTGGGCTTAGCGAATAGGCGCTTTAGGCGTGGAGCGGGTTTGCGAAGGTAGTTTGTTTTAAGTTGGGGAGGCGACAATGGACAAGTTCAACGGCGGAATCGAGGCTGCATCGGTCACCGACGCTCGTATACCACATATTTACGAGCCGGCGCGATGGGAAAACTTGAAGGCGTGGATGAAGAGCGTGGTGCCCGAGGCGTTTACGTCCGACGGACAGGTGCTCAACCTGATCGAGGGCGAATGGAAAGAGCCGGGCCATCCGCGCCCCTTCCATTCCGCCAACGACGGCACGCTTTTGGGGATGCTGCCGATGGTGGACGCGGAGACGGCGCGCCGCGCGGTCGAGTTCGCCGCCCGCGAGTTCGCCACCTACTCGCGTGTCGACCTCGACGAGCGCAAGCGGCGTGTAAGCGAATGCGTACGGAGCCTGCGCGAACATCGCGACCTGCTCGTCTACCTGCTGATGTGGGAGATCGGCAAGCCGCTCGAGCTTGCCCAAGCCGACGTCGACCGCTGCATCTCGGGTGTGGAGTGGTACGTCGAGAATATCGAGCAGATGCTGGGCAAGCGCAAACCGCTCGGGCTCGTCTCGAACATCGCGTCGTGGAACTATCCGATGTCGGTCATCATGCACGCCGTCTTGGTGCAGCTGCTTTGCGGCAACACGGTGATCGCCAAGACGCCGACCGACGGCGGTCTGTTCACGCTGACCGTGGCGATGGGGCTTGCGCGGCGCCATAAGCTTCCGGTCTCGCTGGTGAGCGGCTCGGGCGCCCATCTGAGCGAGCCCCTGGTGCGCCATCCCGAGATCGCCTGCCTCTCGTTCGTGGGCGGCAAGACCAACGGCGGTATTATCGCCGCCTACCTCCACGACCAGTCGCGCCGCTACATGCTCGAGATGGAGGGCGTCAACGCCTACGGCATCTGGAAGTTCTCCCAGTGGGACAAGCTCGCCAAGCAATTGCGCAAGGGCTTCCAGTACGGCAAGCAGCGATGTACCGCCTATATCCGCTTCGTCATCGAACGCAGCCTCTTCCCGCGCTTCCTCGACGTCTATCTGCCCGTTTTGCGCTCGATCCGCATCGGCCATCCCGTGCTCGTCACCGGTCCCAAGGAGGAGCTGCCGAACTATGACTACGGCCCGCTTATCAATCTAGCCAAGGTCGAAGAGCTGCGCGTGCACGTAAGCGAGGCGCTCGGCAAGGGCGCGGTCGCGCTTTACCAAGGCGAGCTCGACAGCAGCGCTTTTCTCCCCAACCAGGATACCTCGGCCTACATGGCGCCGGTGGCGCTGATGAACGTGCCGCGCAACTGCCATCTCTACTACAACGAGCCCTTCGGCCCGGTGGACACGATCGTCCTGGTCGACCGGCTCGACGAGCTTATCGCCGAGATGAACGTCTCGAACGGGGCGCTGGTCGGCTCGATCGCCACCGACGACTTGAAGCTCGCCGCCACCGTAGCCAAGGAGATACGCGCCTACAAGGTGGGAATCAACGAGATGCGCTCGCGCGGCGACCGCGAGGAGACCTTCGGCGGGCTCGGCCAATCGTGGAAGGGATGCTTCGTCGGCGGACGGCTTTTGGTCGAGGCCGTGACCCAGGGCGAGCCTGGCGAACGACTGTACGGAAACTTCCCCGACTACGTGCTGCTGCCGCCCGACCGCTGACAAGCGCCTCCACACCCCAGGCAAAAACAGCTCGCCGCGCGCCTAAGCCCTTCGCGCTCGGCGGTTTGTTCGCCGCGCCGCTTTGTGCGAGATTGAAAAACAGCACCTAATTCGGGCGCGGGCGCAAGCCCCAGCGCGGCACACGTGGCCGACGCGTGCGACAACTCGGATTGAAACGAAAGGGAAGGGTTAAAAAGCGATGGCGGATCAGGCGCGCAAGGCGGGCTTCAGGCTTGGAATCTACATTTTCAAGGACGCCGAGATCGTCGATTTCGCCGCGCCGTACGGCGTCTTTTCCGTGGCGCGGCGCTACGACCCAGAGCTCGACGTGTTTTTCGTGGCCGAGGCGATGCGGCCGGTTCAGGCGCAGGCGGGTTTCACCGTATTGCCGAACTACGCCTTTGCCGACCGGCCGGCGATGGACGCGTTTTTGATTCCCGGCGGCTTCGGCACGCGCCAGGAGATGCATAACCGGCGGCTGCACGAGTTTATCCGCGAGCTGCCCGAGTCGTGCCTTCTTACGAGTGTGTGCACGGGCTCGTGGATCTACGGGATGATGGGGCTGCTCGACGGGCTGGTCGCAACCAACCGCAAGGAGCCGGACGCGGTCGAGGCGTCGGCGCGCGGGATGGTGCCGATCGAGCGGCTTGCGAAGATCGCGCCGCGATGCCGAATCAGCCGGGCGCGCGTGGTGGACGCCGGCCGAATAATCACCGCCGGCGGAATCTCGTCCGGAATGGAGATGGGCTTCTACTTGCTCAAGCGCGCAGGCTACGACGACGCCTTTATCGAGGAAGTGGCGCGCGTGATGGAGTACGCGGAAGCTTACCGGCTCTATCGCACGGACGTCGAGATCGCCTCGAACCGGCGCGCTTGAAGCATCTTGCCCTTCTTCGCACCGGCGCTTTCGAGCGCTCGAAAAACAAAAATCGACTCGCGCGCTAGCTAAAACCTCGATATGCGCGCGGGCAGAGCGCTCTTGTTTTTTGTTTGCGCGCGCTTGCTCGTCCTGGGGAGTTCCAAGCCTTCGATTTGCGCGGCGCGCTACTGCGCAAGCCCGCCGCCGGGCGCAACCGCCCGAAGCGCGCTGTCGGGGTCGCCGCCCGCCTCGACCCAATCGGCGAGGCTTTCTACCACTTTTCGCTCATGCCCGGTCTTGCGCTGAGCAAGGCTCCTAAGCACGGCGACGGCGGCCCTGCGATGGGCCTCGCGCTCGCGCGCGGCGGCCTTCTGGCTTTGCTCGGTGGCCTGCTTGTCGGCGCGCATCCGCGCAAGCGTCTCCTTGGTGAGCTCGATATTGAGTTTGGTAAGCTCGATCTGTTCGCGCAAAAGCTCGAGCCGCGCCTGCTCGAGAGCGGGCGAGCTGTCGGTAGTGACGCATCCGGCAAGCGCAAGTATCGCCGCCGCCACGCCGGCAATCGTTCGAGCTTTGCACTCTGAGCCGTACACGTTTTGTGCGCCTAGAAGTTTTTGCGAAAACCGGCTGCGTCCGAAAGCCGCCTTGCAAAAGCGCCGGCGGCGCGCGCCATAAGGCGGCTTGTCGCAAGGCGTTTTACGCTTGCGCCGCGCGCTTCGGGCGCCTCGCGTGCCGAACGCAGCTCTCGCCTGGGGAAACTTTATGACGCTTTGGGGCGCAAGGCAAGAAGCTTTTGGGCTAGTCGCTTCGGGTCTGGGGTTTCGATGCGGACGATTTTCCTTCGCGAGGTGCCTCCGCGTGCGATTTCGACTTTGGAGCGCTCTACGCCCAAAAGCCGCGCCAGGAGCGCGCGCAGCTCGTCGTTCGCCTTGCCTTTTTCGGCGGGCGCGGCAAGGGCGACGACGAGCCCGCGCGCTGTGACGCCCAGAATCTCGCTGCGCGAAGCCATCGGACGCGCCGCGACCTCGACGCTTACGGCACGTTCGGAAATTTTAATCCATCCTGCCTCCATCCACGTCGTCGCGGCCGCCTACGCTTTAAAGCTCGCGCCGCTTCATCTTGTCGATTATATGCTCGGCCTGCCGGATCGCGAGCGCCGAGATCGTAAGCGTCGGGTTTTCGGCCGCCGACGTGGTGAAGACGCTGCCGTCGGCGATGAACAGGTTTTTCACTTCGTGCGCCTGGCCGTAAGCGTTGACCACCGAGCTCGACGGATCGGCACCCATCCGGCACGTCCCCAGATTGTGGGTGGCCGGATAGGGCGGGGTGTAGTAGACCTTGACCGCGCCGGCAGCCTCGAAGATATCGCGCCCGCGCTCCCACGCGAACTTGCGCATCGCCTTGTCGTTGGGATGGTCGTTGACGGTGACGACCGGCACGGGCATCCCGTACTGGTCTTTCTGCGTGGGATGGAGGCTTACGAATTTGCCAGGCGTGGGCAAATCCTCGCCGACGATCCACATCCCGGCCACGTGCGTGTAGTTTTCCATCAGGTTCTTGAGCGGTTCGCCCCAGGCGGCGCGGGCATCGGCCGTCGAGGTATCGGGTCCGGGCGTGACGAACACGGAAAGGAAGGCTGGGCCGAGCATGATCGTCTCGAAGTAGAAGCCACCGGCGAAGCCGCGCGCGGCGGGGTCATGGCCGGCGTAGTTCTCGATAATCCCCATCATGGTGATTCCCTTGTAGGCGTGGACCGGCTTCGGGAAGATCGCGTAGACCGAGGCGGTGAGATGGCGCGTGTAGTTTTTGCCGACCTGGCCGCTGCCGTTGGCAAGGCCGTGGGGAAACTGCGAGGAGGCCGAATTGAGCAGAAGGCGCGGGGTCTGGATGCTGTTGCAGGCGACGACGACTACGCGGGCGCGCTGTTCGTGATGCTGGCCGTCGGGGGTAGCGTAGATGACGCTTTTGGCTTTGCCCGAGCCGTCGGTCTCGATTCGCAGCGCCATCGCGTGCGTGCGCAGGTCGAGGTTGCCGGTCGCTTCGGCCTTGGGTATCGCCTCGTAGAGCGTGCTCCACTTGGCCATCGGCGTGCATCCCTGGAAGCAGAAGCCGCACTGCATGCATTGCGGCCGCCCGTCGTACGGCCCGCGCGCGTTTATCGCCATCGTGCCCGGATGGGCGTCGAGGCCGAGCTTGTCGGCCCCTTTCTTCATCACCAGAAAATTCGTGTTGCCGATCGGCGCGGGCTGCACGCGTCCCGCCACGCCCATGTACCGCTCAGCCTTCTCGTAGTAAGGCAAAAGCTCGTCGAGCGTAAGCGGCCAGTCCTCCAGATTGGCGCCGTCGATATTGCCGTAGACCGTCTTGGTCTTGAATTCGTGGGCCTGAAGCCTCAGCGAAGCGCCCGCCCAATGGATGGTCGTGCCGCCCACGCCTTTGGCCAACCAAATCGGCAACCCGGTCTGGTCGGCGCCGTCTCCCAGAACCCGGTCGAGCCAGGCCGTCTTTTTGAACATCACCCATTCGTTGTTGACGAAGTCCTTGTGCGGGTCGAAGCGCGGCCCGGCCTCGAGCGCCACCACCTTGACGCCGGCCGTGCACAGCTGGCGGATTACGTTTCCGCCGCCCGCTCCGGTGCCGATCACGCATACGTCCACGGGTTCGTCGAGTGGAAATTTCGCCATCGTCCTGTCCTCCCCAAAGTCCGTCTACCAATCGAGCTTGTCGTAGCCGCGCGCCAGATAGCCGCCTTCCATATGCTCGTGGTCGTTGACCGGCCCGGGATAGCCCAGCGCGTGCCATACCTGGGGCTTGTCGTAGTAGTCGGCCAGTACCTGGTTGACCAGATGCTGGAAAGCGCGCGAAGACTGAATTTGCTCCATGATTATGATTTGCTGCTCGGCGATTAGTTTGGCGAACGGGCGGTTGTAGGTTTTCTGTGCGCGCTCATCCAGCTCGCCCACCACTTGCTCGACCGTCTGCCTCAATGCCGGATCGCTTTGCGCCCGCATCGCGATCGCGCGTGCGGTCTGCCGGGCGAGCTCTTTGAGCTCTGGGTCGGCGTGCGGCACGATTCGCTCGACTGCGGCGTAAAGCGTATCGAGGTTTGTCGCACGGCCCAGGTCGTCGGTTGTCGCCGCCCATGAAAGCGTCGGCTTTGCGCCCAAAAGCGCCCCTGCGCTCAGCGCCAGCGCCGAGCATCCCACCAACGTCAGAAACTCCCGTCGGTCGACATCCATAAGGTTGCCCCCCTTTTTTGCGCGAGAGCTTAAGAGGCTTCGATCCTCTCAGCTGCGCGCAAGCGATGTGTATTAATTGCGCTTATATATAAAGCGCGCTTATGTATCAAGTGTATCGAGCGGCAAGTCTTTATGTTGCGCGGGGTCGAATCGCGCCGCGCTTCCTGCAACAATTTCCTTTGCGCCGGCGTCGGCCTACGCTCGACCGAGCGCGGCGCAAGCAAGCCCGTCGCGTGCGCGCCTTCGCGCGAGGGCCTCTTTGGCACGCTGCGGGCGGGCAGAAAGAAAATCTCGTGCGTTGAGAGGGGAAGCTTTTTAGCGATGAGGACTGCGAGCAAAGCCGCGGCGATGGCGCTTTGGGCGGGAGGATTAGCGACGCTTATCAGGCTTGCCAAGGCGATGCCCTATTTGCCGGGCGACGTAAGCCTTGCGCGCGCGATCCAGGCGCTTTTGCCTTACGGGCCGTGGGCGGAGTTCGTGACGCGCAGCGCCGAGCCGCCAGCCTCGATCGTGCTGCTTTTCGCAACCGTGGCGCTGGCCTACTTGATCGCGGGCGAGCACGCGGCGGCGTTTTCGATTCCGGTCTTCTTCGGCCTGTTTTTCTTCTACGTATGGGCAAGCCCGTACGTGGCGCAGCCGCGCCCGTCGCCGTCGCTGATCCACGTGGTGGGAAATCCCTCCGGGTTTGCGTTTCCGTCGATCTTCGCGCTGGTTTACGTCGCGACCTTCGGCTACCTGGCGGTGCTGGCGGCGCTGGCGCTGCCGCGCCCGTGGCGGATCGTGATACCGGCGCTTTTGGGGCTTTGGCTCGCGGTGGGCGCGGCGGCGCGGGTCGTGATGGGGGCGCATTGGCCGAGCGACCTTCTGCTGTCGTACCTGGCGGGCTTTTTCTGGATTTTCCTTTTGATGCCGCTCGTGGCGCTGCGCCGGCGGTTTTCCGGGCACGAGCCTAAGTCAGGCGGCGAGGGGCACAAGGCGAGCGGCGCGTAGGCGAGATGGGGCTTGGGTCGGCAGTTGCGGTTTTGCTTGCGATGGCGTTTGCCTTCGCGATGGGCGCCCATTACACGGGCGCGTGCATGGGGATGGCGTACGCGACAGGCGCGATCGCCGAGCGGCGCGCGCTGCGCTTGATGGCTGTGCTGGCGCTTGTGGGCGCGGCCTTCTTGAGCCACGGCGTGCTCGACACGGTCGGCTACCGAATCGTCGGCGCCGACGATCTGACCCCGGGTCAGGCAAGCGCGACTCTGGCCGCGGCCTTCCTTCTCACCACGCTCTACAACCGGCTCAAACTTCCGACCTCGACGATCCAGATTTTCGTCTTTTGCATGGCCGGCGTGGCGCTTGCCGGCAACGGCTCGGTGAATTGGTCGACGATCGGCCATCTGGTCGCCCTCTGGGCGCTTGCGCCGCTTGCGGCCGCAGCGCTGGGCTTCGGCTTTACGCGCTTGCTCGACCGGCTGGGACTGGGTGCGCCGCCGTCGGATAAGGACGCGGCCGGCGAACAGAGGCGCGCAAACGCGCGAAGGATGCTGCTGCTCGCGGCCGCGACGGCGTCGCTGGCGATGGGGGCCAACGACGTCGCCAACGCAACCGGCGTGCTGGTGGCGGCCTTGCGCTGGCCGGCGCTCGCGGCGGGCGCGCTCGGCGGCGTCGCGATCGCGCTGGGAGTAGTCGGATGGGGCGGAGCGCTGCTTAAGCGCGTCGCCTTCGAGATCGCAAGGCTAGACCTCGCAATGGCGGGCGCGGCGCAGATGGTGCAGGCGCTGGTGGTGCTCGCCTCGGTGCTCGGCTTCGGATACTTTACGTCGATCAATCAGGCGCTGGTCGGCGCGATCGGCGGCGCCGGTCTGGCGCGCGGCCTCAAGACCGTAAACTGGGCGACGATGGCGGGAATCGTCGTTGGATGGGTCGTCGGACCGCTCTCGGCGCTCGCGCTCGGCTACGGGCTTTCGCGCGCGCTCCATCTCGCCTTTCCAGCTTGAAGCGAAGCGGTTGTTTGCGCCCTGGCCGGCGGTAAGTTATAAAAACACGACACACTCGAGCACGATCGGGAGCATGCGGCGATGGGTTTTAGCGAGGAGTTCAAGGGCAAGGTGGCGGTAATTACGGGCGGCGGCTACGGAATCGGCAAGCGAATCGCGCTCAAGTACGCCGAGGCGGGCGTCAAGCTCGCGCTTGCCGGACGCACGACCGCGGCGCTCGAGGCAACGCGCGACGAGATCGTCCGGATGGGTGGCCAGGCGATCGCGATTACCACCGACGTCGCCAAAGAGGCCGACTGCGTGCGCCTAATCAAGCAGACGGTCGAGGCGTTCGGCAGATTGGATATCTTGGTCAACAACGCCGGAATCGCCGGGCCGACCAAACGGATAACCGAAACCGAGCTCGCCGAATGGCAAGAGACGCTCGACGTAAACCTCACCGGTGCATGGCTTTGCTCGCGCGAGGCGCTCAGGGTGATGGCGGCGCAAAGAAGCGGCGACATTCTCAATATCTCGTCGGCGGCAGGGCGAATCGGCTACCCGCTGCGCGCGCCGTACGCGGCTTCCAAATGGGCGATGATCGGGCTTACCCAGACGCTGGCGCGCGAATGGGGAAGCTACGGCATCCGCGTCAACTGTATCTGCCCGGGCGCGGTCGAGGGCGAGCGGATCGAGCGCGTAATCCGCGCCCGCGCCGAGGCGCTCAAGCTGCCCGAAGAACAAGTGCGGCGCGCCTTTTACGCCGACGCGGCGCTCGAACGGATGGTCACCGAGGAGGAAGTCGCGCGCGTGGCGCTTTTCCTTACGAGCTCGGCCTCCTCCGGGATGACCGGACAGACGCTCAACGTCGACGCTGGACGAATAATGTCGTAGCAAAAGGCGCGGCTTTGAGGCCTCGCGCGTAAGTTTCGCACCTTCGCTTCTCGCCGCTGCTGCAGCGTCGGCACACGCGCATACATGCGAATTACGCGCCGCTTCGGCTCAAGCGCCGTTTTGCTCGAGTGTGCGCACGAGGCGCGCGGGGTCGAGTTTGCCGAAGCGCGAGAGCTCCTCGAAGAAGGCAAGCTCGAGCTCGGCTTTCGCGAAAAGGCCGCGCGCGGGCAAGTTGGCAAAGCGGCTTTGCGCAAAAAGATACGCAATTAGTGCCTTGCGCGCCGAGCCCTCGCTTTTGAGTTCGAAGACCGCCTCCTCGAGCAAAAGCGCCGCCGAGGCGAGGTCGGCCAAGTAGTTGGCCAAAAGCGGCGCGCGCGCTTGGATAAGGTCGCGCTCGGCCTTGGCCGCGAAATCGATCGCCGCGCGCGCCTGCTGCGCGGCAGGCTCGATGAGCTGGCACGAAGCCTGAAGCGGCGCAAAGTCGCGCGCTTGCGAAAGCCGCTCGCCTACCATCTCGAACAGCGCGGCCACGCTTCCCTCGGCGCGCATCGCGCGCAGCACGTCGAGGCAGATGATGTTCTCCGTGCCTTCCCATATCGGATGGCATTGGGCGTCGCGCAAAAGGCGCGCGGTAGGCCAATCTTCGATATAGCCGTTGCCGCCGTGTAGCTCGAGCGCCTGGCTGGCATGCGCGACGCCCTGGCGCGTTGCCCGAAGCTTGGCCAGCGGAATGAGTATTCGCGCAGCAGGCGAGCTATCGGCGCCGGCAAAGACCAGAGCCGAGGCCGCCTCGAGCTCGACGACCATGCGCGCAAGCTGCTTTTGCACCATCGGCAGCGCGTCGAGCCTTCTGCCGAAGGCGAGGCGCCGGGCGGCGTAGATCGCCGCCTCCAAAAACGCCCGGCGCATGATCCCAAGCCCCATCACAGCCACGCCGTGGCGCGACGGGTTGACCATGTCCATCATGCGGTTTATTCCGCGCCCGTCGCGGGCGAGCGCCTGCGCGTCGTCGACCGCGCCGTCGTGAGCCTGACCGGCGAGCAGGTAGGCCTCGGCGCCCTCGAACTCGACTTCGCCCGTGGGGACCGAGCGCGTGCCGAGCTTGTCCTTGAGGCGTCGAATCCGAATCGCGTTTCGGCTTCCGTCAGCGCGAAGGCGGGGCACCAAAAAGAGCGCCACACCCTTGATTCCTTGAGGTGCGCCTTGCGGCCGGGCGAGCGTGGCGATAAGCGCGGCGTCGACGTTGGAGCAAAACCATTTCTCGCCCCAGAGCAACCATCGCCCGTCTTCGTAGCGTGCCTCGGTCGTAAGCGCGCCGAGGTCGGAGCCGCCGGTGCGCTCGGTCAAAAACATCGCGCCGTCGGCGGCCTGGCTGAAATCTTCGGCGCAAAGCCGGGCGAGCAACTTTTCGCGCAGCTCGGGCGGCGCGTAGCGTTTGACCAGCGTGATTACGCCGCTGGTCATTCCGACCGCGCACAGCATCCCGGTGTCCGCTTGCGCCAGCATGTAGTTGAGCGCGGTGGCGAGCACGGCGGGATACGGCCGTCCGCGCCGTGCAGCCTCATTGCGCAGGCGCGGCCCGCTTACGCCCGCCTCCCACAGCGCGCGCTTTACTTCCAGGGTTGCCGGATGGTGCACGATTTGGTCGATACGCTCGCCCGAGCGGTCGTACTGGACAAGCCGCGGCGGGTTTTTGTCGATTACCTCGGCGCTGGCCGCAACCTTGCCGCCGATAAGCGCGCCCAGCCTGTAAAGCTCCGGCTCCGCCCATTCGAGGTCCTGCGGCGCAAGCATCCGGCGCATCGTTTGTTGCAAGTTCGGGTCGACCTCGTACCAGTTGAGGCCGACTGCGCTCGAGAACTCCTCGTAATCGATCATCGCTTAGCTCTCCCCAACTCGCCGTTTCGTTTCGCGCTCTGCTCGCAATTCTACCCTTTGCCGGGATCCGGGCGTATCCCCGGCGCAAAGTTTAGGCAGACGGTGAAAAAGTTAATGTCAAACTCGAACTTTCTCCTAAACAAATTTAAATAACTCTATAAGTCAGCTCGGGCGTCGAGAAAGTCAACGCCAAGCTCGAGCTTCTCTTTGCACCCGCGCGCGCAAAGCTCTTTCGCCGCGCATGCGTTCGATTCTGGCGCAAAAGGGCGCGGCCCGGTAGCTTCAAGCCCCAAGACGCCGCGGCTCAAAGCAGCGCCGGCAAAGCCGCTCAAGCCCCGAAGGCTTTAGCGTCAGCGCATCGGACGGGGCACGACGACGCGCGGCGGCGCAGGCGGTCGGGGCGCGGTTGCGGGCGACGTGCCCGGGCCTTTGCCGGCAGGCGCGCCTGGGACGGTCATGATATAGGCCGGCGGCAAAAAGAACGGCATCCCGAACCACAGCGGGTCGAACGCGTAGAGCATCGAGCCCTGCTCAGCCATCGCCGCCTGCTCGTACTCTTCGATCTCGCGCTGCTGAAGCTTGAGCAGTTGGAACTGCTGGTAGGCCTTCTGGTCGCCCTGGTAGACGCATCGGCACTTGTCCGGGTCGGCGTACCAGAAGACAAGGCCGTTCTTGGTCGGGTAGTAGCGGAGCTGATGGGGCGGAAGCTTGCTCAGGATGGCCATCTTTTGGGGCGAGTCGGCCACGATCTGCTTGAATCCCGCCGCCGCGAGCAGCGCCTCCATCTGCTCCACACTCTGCTCCGGCTCGAGCGGCGCGCCCCGATACGACACACATCCAAAGCCGCCCGCAATCAGCGCCGCCAAGCACAAAAGGCGCACGCCCACCATCAGTGCAAAACACCCGCGACGCATACTCGTGCCCGCTTCGCCAACCATCGCTGCCGCCCCTGCTGTTCGGTGGCCGTGCCCGATTATAACGCGAATCGCTTGCGCGTGCCCGAACGCTGTTGGGCCGAAGGATCGCTTTGGCGCACGGAAGCCTTCGCCCGCGATTCGCGTAAAGCTTTTGCCTGCTTGCCAAGCGCGGGCGCTCTCCGCCGCACAAAACCCGCCTCGTGGCGGCAGCAGGACGGATAGGCTTTTCACGGCGCTGACCGGGCGGACAGGGCAGGGGATTTGGGCCCGTCCGGGCCAGGTCGCCGGTGCGCCGGCGCTGATAGCTCGGCGTTTTCGGGTGTCGAGTGGGGCTTGGAGATGGGGCGAATTGTTGACGCGATTTGCGCGCAAGGCTATCGGTAATGGGGAGCGGGGCGTGCCAGGCGCTCCACAGCGTGAGAGTTGGCAGAGGGTGCACGTGGGTGCCAGCGGGGGGTGAGCGCGCCCCGCTCGAGCTCGAATAACGTCACAGTCGCGGGAAATTTGGCGCGTCATACCTGGTAGCTCTGAAGCCAGGATTTGCGGCCGCGCGCAGGTAGGGAAGGCGAGGGTCGGAGGCTTTGGGATGGTGAAGCGAGAGAGGGGCTATCCGTCGCCGGTTAAGCTTTTGGAGGACTTGTGGGCCGGATGGCGTTCGTATGCGCTGTTTTCGGCCGTGGAGCTGGACCTGTTCAGCCATATCGCGCAGGGCCGGCGCACGATTGGCGAGCTTGCAGGTGCGCTCGGCGCAAGCGAGCGCGGCGTGGAGCGGCTGTGCGACGCGATGGTGGCGATGGGCTACTTGCGCAAGAACCAAAGCGCGTACACGCTTTCGCCGCTTGCCGAGACCTATTTGGTGCGCACAAGCGAGCTTTACATGGAGGGGCTGGGTACGGTCGGCGCACGGGCGCTGCTCAACGATTGGACGAAACTTAAGGAATCGGTGGTGACGGGCAAGCCGGTCGAGGGACACAGCGACCCACAGGGGCGCGCGGAGTTCTTCCGCGGGCTGGTGACGATGATTTTCCCGCTGAGCTACGTTGCGGCGCAGGCGGCGCTCAAGGCGATTTCCCCATCCAGACGTCAGAGGCTTGCGGCCGTTTTGGACGTCGGCGCGGGTACGGCGGCCTGGTCGCTGCCGTTCGCTCGCCTGCGCGAGGATACGCGCGTGACCGCGATCGATTTCCCGCCAGTGCTGGAAGTGACGCGCCAGTACGTTGCGCGCTACGGCCTCGAGGGGCGCTACGAATACGTCGGCGGCGACTTTCGCGAGCTCGACTTCGGCAAGGATCGCTACGACCTCGTTATCCTGGGCCACATCGTCCACGGCGAAGGACCCGAGACGGCGCAAGCGCTTATCGCGAAGTCGGCCGCGGCGTTGCGCGAGCAGGGGATGATTCTTCTGGCGTCGTACATTCCCAACTACAGGCGCACCGGGCCGCCGCTTGCCGTGCTTTTCGGTCTCAACATGCTGCTCCACGCCCCCAGCGGCAACGTCTATACGCTCAAGGAGTATCGCGCCTGGCTCAAGGCGGCTGGGATGAAGTCGGTCAAGACGGTGGCCGTGCCAGCTCCCTCGCCGGTGATTCTCGCCTCGAAGTAAAGGGGCGTGCGCGCAAACGTGATACGGTTACGCTGCTGCCGCTCGAAGCTTGCGCGCGCGGCAAGGATGGATGGGAGCGCAGGCCTTAGCGCGCTTCGGCGAGCGAACCTTTGAGGTACATCTCGCCGGTCGGCTTCGGCATCCCAGGCGTAGGCTCGAGCGTGACGGCCGCCGCCAGCATGCGCTCTTTTCCGGGCGGCATCTCGGCCGGCGCAACCGTTTCGCCCTGAGGCGCAGGCGTAAAGGTTCCCGCTGGCACGGGGCCGCGCTGTTTGGTGATCCACCACAGCTGATAGGTTTTTCCTGGCGGCGGCTGGGGAAGGCCTGCGGCGTCGATCACGGCCTTGCCCACCTTGTGGCTGATCACCACCGTGGCACGGGCGGCTTTGGCCGGGCCGACGGGCTCGAGGCGCACGATTCGCGCATCGGGCGCCATCAGCACCCCCTCCAGGCGCATCCGCTCGTCGAGCACGCGGCTTAGCTCGGCGATCTCGGCCTGGGCCGCGTTGAGCTTGCGCGAAAGCTCGAGCGCCTGACCCTCGAGCATCGCGACCTGCGCCCGCTGAATACGGCGCATCTGGCGAAGCTGCGCCGTGCCCGACTGGAGCATCAGCCCCATCAGCACGGCAACCGCCAGCGCCGCGCCGGTCGCCACGCGCCAGGGCCAGACGGCGCCGGGGGCGCGCGCCGCAGGCTTAGGCGCGGCGTCGGCGGTGCTCGTTTGCGGCGCGCTCTGGTCGCTCAGGCTCTCCTCGCTTCGCCTTTTAGCCTCGCTTTCCTCGCCCTTGGGCATCGCGATGAGCGCGGCTGCCTCCTTGAGCACCTCGAGCTCTTGCCGGCATTCGCGACATCCCGAAGCGAGATGCTCGGCGACGATTCTGGCCTGGTCGGGGTCGAGCTTGTCGATCGCGGCCAGCGGCAGCAGTTCCTTTATTTTGTCGTGCTCCATCGGCGAGGTCCGTTTGCGCGCAGTTTTGCCTGACAAGCTGGTTTCGGGCCAAGCAACAGAGTGGGTTTTACGCCTGCTTGCCTTTGAAAAGCCTTCGCCACAGGCCGCCGCGATTTCGCCCTTGGCGGGCCGGCAGGAGCTCGGCGTGGTACGTCTCGACGTTCTTTTTTAGCTGGGTGATACGTTTTACGAAGTCGGCGTGCTCGGCGTTGGAGAGCAGCTGCTCGACCGGCCACGTCTCGATCGCGGCGACGAATGCGCCGGCAAGCTTGAGCAGCGACTGACGCACGGATGCGCGCGCAGCGGCTTGGTCGTCGCTTGTGCCTTCGCCTGCGGGCGAAAGCTCGGAGTCGGGATGGCGCGGCGGCGGGGGCGAAGCTTCGAAGGCTTCCAGATGGGCTCTTACGGCGCGGTAGACGGCCGAGCCGGCTTGGTAGGCGCGATGGGTGCGCGAGAGCGCCTCCCAGCTGAGAAGCGGCGCCACCGTAGCGAGCTCAGCCTGCCATGCCGAGCACACAAAGCGTGCCTCGTGCGGCAAGAGTGTGGCCTTTGGCTGGGCAAGTTCGGCCGCCAGCGCGGCGGCTTCGCCCGCGTTGGCCGCCATCTCGCACAAAACCGCCCGCGCCGCATCCTTCATCGCGCGCCGTCGCTCCGAGCGCTGCGCCTGTAAAAGGTAGAGCACGACCGCCACGGCGCCGACGAGCGCGCCGCCAAAGGCGATTAGCGCGTCTTTGAGTAGTTCGTAGGTCACAACGTCTTGCGCGACCCTCGGCGAAAAGTCGAGCATCGCGCCGAAGGTGCGCTCAAGTTTACTTCACGCGCGCTGCCCTTCTCAAGCTCCAAGCTAAAAGCCTCGGCTGCGTCTTCCATCCAGATGTGCTCGCTCGCACGCGCGACTTCAGCGCGCTTTCGACCCGGCGTCGATAAGCGTTTCGACCTCGTAATCCAAAAGCTCGCCGATACGGCCGAGCGAGACGTCTGCGGGCGGGTAGCTGGCGACCGTGCGCGCGTCGTTCGCGTAATGGCCCTGGCGCACGAAGACGGTGGTCACCTTCCCGCCCCACGCTTTCTTGACCGCGGTGAGGATACGGATTTTGTCGTCGACGATTACGTAATGGTCGGCCGGATAGCGCGCGGCAACGTCGTCGAGCTCCTGTTCCTTGTGGATGTAGATTAGCACGTTGCCCTCGGTCGTCTCGTAAAGGCCCGAGCGATGGATTTTGAGCGGCTGAAAGACGACGTCGCCGTCGCTCAGAATCACGGCGGTGCCGGCCGCCTTGAAACGGTCGACGACGTCGAGCGAGCTCGGGAACAAGCGGTTGGCGAACGGATAGTTAATAAGGTAGTGCGAGACGGCCAGAATATGGAAGTCGCGCGGGTAGGCAAGGCGGTAGCGCTGAAGCGCTCCGAGGTAGTCGGCGTAGCCGAGCTCGGCGCGCAGCTCCTCGAAAAAGCGCCAGTACTGGCGCTGGCGCTCCTCGCCGACCTCGCGCCTCAGATGGCGCATCAGGTCTTCTACCACGCGGTCGTTGTCGAGCAGCGTGTTGTCGACGTCGAATAAAAACACGACTCGCTGCGCCGAAGCCATCGCACTCTCCTCTGTTTGGTTTGTGTCTCAAGTCTTCGATGCAGTGCTCCGTAAGCCTTGCCCGCACCCAATAAACCAGGCCAAGCCCACGCCTGTCGCCAACACACCTGAGCCGGCATCGTAGCTAGCGTCTAACAGGCGCTCATTCTAAGCCCTGCCTTCGCGCATAGATCAGGCCAAGCCCGAGCCTTACGCTAACGCGCCTGACCCGGCATCGAAAGCCCGCGCGCTCGAGCGCCGTCACGCATCGAAGGCGCGCCTTTTGGCACAACCTTTCATGATACTCGACCACGTACTGGCGGGCTTGCGCAAGCGTGGCCGGCGCCACGGCCTCGAGCACCGAGCTTTCGCTTCCCTCGATATCGAGCTTGACAAGCCCGATTTCGCCCTTATCGAGGGCGCGCGCAAAAACCGTATCGAGCGTGACCGCAGCTACCATCACTGGCTCGCCGCGCGCATGCCACAGCGCGTCGGCCCACGATTGCGCGCGCCTCTCTGGGTCGACGCGCGCCGAGTCGGCTGAGCCTTTGTCGGGTGCGTTCGTCGGCAGGGCGGTGGCGGTCGCGGAACAGACCGTGCGGTAAAGCGTAAGAGTGCCCGGCTTTGCAGCCACTGCCTCGTTGAAAAGGCGAATTCGCCCGGACAAATTGTTTTCTTCGACGTTTCGGCGAAGAATCGCAAACGTGCGCGGGTCGGGCTCGTAGGCGTCGACGACGACGTTGGGAATCCGAAACGCCCAATCGAGCGCCACAAGCCCGATATTGGCCCCGATATCGACCATCACTGCACCCTCGTCCTCGCGCACCCCACGCCGGTACCATCGACGGGCGATCACTTCGCGCCCAAGGTCGAGCGCTGGGTCGAACGGCTCGTGAAACAGCACAATGCCGCCTCGAAGATGGAGCGGCGGCAGTGGCTCTCCACGCCGATAGGATCGAAACACCGCGCGGAAGTAGCGAAGATGGAAAGCCAGATCGTAAAGCGCAAGCGCGGCGCGAAGCACCGAGAGCACGTGGTAGTCCCAAAAGCCCCGAAAGCCGAGCTTCTTAAGCCGGCGGTATTCGCGATAAAGCCCCATAAAAAAAGACGGGCCGAAAATAATCTTTAGCGCCTTCGGCCGCCGAAGCCTCGGCGGGCGCTTCTACTATGTTAGCCGCTTTGCCCGATACTTACGCCAGCGGGGTAAGGTTTTGCCCGCGTGACAGAAAGCGCCGCTTGCGTGGTGAGGGAGTTTTAGCGGGCGGCGAGTACGTGGCCATCCACGACTTCGGCAGTGTTGCGCGGGATTCGCGCACGGGCGCGGACGTGTTATGCTCGCGGTAAGCTTCGTGGTGCTCGAGATTTAGCCGCGCTTTTCGCAAATGGACGGAAGTTAGATGCGAGTTTCAGTGGACCTTGAACTTTGCGAGGGCAACGGGCGATGCGTGGCGACGGCGCCTGAGGTGTTCGCGCTCGACGAAAGCGACAAGGCGCGCCTGCTCGACCCAGCGCCCGGGCCGGCGTTGCGCGACAAGGTGTTGCTTGCGGCGCGCCTTTGCCCGCGCCAGGCGATAACCGTCGTCGACGACCAGTAGAGTAGGGCGCACAGAGCGACAAACCGCGCGACGCAAGCAAGGCGTCGTTGGCTTCGAGGCGCGCTATTTCGTCGGCAGATGGGCCGCAAAGCGCAGGCGCACGTAGTCGGCGGTCCAATTGCCGCGGTAGTCGCACAGCAGCGGGCGCAAAAGCTCGACCGCCTCCTGTTTGGCCTTGGGCCGCTCGGCTTCGGGCAGGCGACTTAGGTAGGCCGCACCGAAGACGTCGATCCAGCCCTCCATCCCTGCTGCAAGCGGCGTTGGGCGGGGGAACAGCGTGATATAGTCGACGACGAAGCCGCCAGCTTCGAGCCGTTCGCGATACTCCTCGGCCGTGGGGAAGTAAGGCACTGCGTCGCGCGCGTCGACCCCGCGCGCCTTGACCACGGCGAGCAGCGCCACGGTTATCGCCGCGACGTTGCCGTGGCCGCCCATCTCGGCAACAAACCGCCCGCCGGGTTTGAGTGCCCGGGCGACGTTGGCGATAATCCGCGCCGGGTCCTTCATCCAATGGAGCGCGGCGTTGGAGAAAACGGCGTCGAACTCGCGCTCGTAGGCGAGCTCGTGCGCGTCGAGCAGGTAGACCTCAAGGCCGCGTCTTTTTGCCGCCTCGACCATCTCGGGCGACACGTCCACGCCGACGACCTCGGCACCGCTTTGCGCGATTTTCTCGGTAAGCGTTCCCTCGCCACATCCGAGGTCCAAAATCCGCTCGCCCGCCTTGGGCTTCAAAAGCTCGAGTAGTGCCTCGCCCAGTTGCGGCACGAAGGCGGCGTCCTTGGCGTAGCGCTCAGGCGACCACCATCTGGTGGCAGGATACGGCGTGGCTTCGCGTGCCATCGGAGCGACTTTTTATCTACTTATCTGCCGCTTTGAGAATCTGCGCTCGAGAATCTACCGCTTTGGGCTCCTTGCGCATCTTGTGCCGCGTCGTAAGGCTTAGGCACGGCGCGCGCGGGTCGGCTGTGCTCGCTTAAAGTTTTAAGTGCTGGATCGGTTTTTGCACGGCCCCAGTGAAGCCGGCTTGAGCGCGTTACGGAGCGTTTTCGAGGCCGCTGCCGAGACCGCCGCCGGAGAGCACCGAATCCATCCCCATCGGGTCGGTGCCAAGACTTTCGGCGCCCAAGCCGGAGACATAGTCGCCCAGCGACGAGCCTTCGCCAGCTGGCATATTCATCTTGGCAAGCGCGCCCGCCGCCTCATGCAAAATGCCGTGCAGCCCGGGCGTCACGTACTCGGGCAGCGCTCCAACCTCCTTGGCCGTGGCCTCTACTCCGGGTTCGGTGCCGGGAACTTGGGAGGCCGACACAGAGCCCATGCTAGGGATCGAGACGCCCTTGCCGACGTTTAGCCCGCCCGCGATTTTATTTGGTTCGTACTCGCTTCCGATCTGGCCCTCGACCTGGGCGGGCGAGTAGTCCCATTTCCAGTACGCTTGCGGCGCCGTGCCAGAGGTGTAGAGCTGGTCGATGTAGCTGTTGTAGAAGTCGTGGAACTGGTAGAGGCTTGCACCTGCGTTGGAGTCGCCGTGCACGTAGAAGCTGCTGCTTTGGGCAAAGGCCTCGGCGCGCGATAAGCAAAGCGCACACAGCAGGGCCAAGCCCGCAACCGCGCTGAGCTTTAGGCGCGCGAAGCGCGTTTTGTCTAGCTGCATCTAAGGCGACCTCCAGGCTCGAGCTCTTATGCTTGAAGCTATATTACGAACAGAGCCGGCGAAACAAGAGTTTCGCCGGCTCGACCCCCTTAAAAAGATGCCGCTTCGACGCAGGCTTGCGGGTCGCCCCGCGGCAAGGCGCTCGGCCGCACGCGCCCTTTAAGGCAACCCGCGTGAAGGTTCGCCCCGAGCAAGAGGCCGGGTCAACCGCAAGCGTGCGGACTCTCAAGTCCGCTCAAGGAAATTTACGTTGAAGTGCAAGCGAATGCAAGCGTGCCGGTCGGTCCTAAGCCTCGGCAAATACGCTTATGACGCCGTTTTGCCAGCTGAGGCTTAAAATTTAACGCTTAGACTTAACGTATCGCTTCAAGACGCAAAAGCCGTGTACCGCCCGAAGCACGCCAACCTTGGCTTTTGCCGAGGCTCAAACGCGGCGCAAAGTCAGGCGCACGGGCACGTGTTTGATTCCGCCGACGAAGACCGAGCGCAGCCGCTCGACCGGGCCGATAAGCTCGGCGTCCTCGACGCGCTCGACGATTTCCTTGAGTATCGCTTTAAGTTCGAGCCGGGCGAGATTTGCCCCCAGACAGACGTGCTCGCCGATGCCGAAGGCAAGATGGGGATTCGGGTTGCGGGTGATATCGAAGCGGTTGGGATGGTCGAAGACGTCTTCGTCGCGGTTGGCCGACGGGTAGTAGAGCGCAAGGTCTTGGCCGGCGCGGATCTTGACGCCGCGGATCTCGACGTCGCGTGCGGCGGTGCGGATGAACTGGATTACGGGCGAGGTGAAGCGCAAGATCTCTTCGACCGCGCTCGGCAGAAGCGAAAGGTCGTTGCGCAGAAGCTGCCACTGGTCGCGGTTTTCGATGAGCGCGAGCAGACCGCCTGAGGTTGCGTTGCGCGTGGTTTCGTTGCCC
Source organism: Pseudomonadota bacterium (assembly GCA_021324755.1). Lineage (GTDB taxonomy): Bacteria > Desulfobacterota > Binatia > Binatales > Binataceae > JAJPIL01. The sequence goes on along the minus strand of JAJPIL010000021.1, from coordinate 149,292 downwards.
GCCACCACCAGCAGATGGAGATACGACAGAAGCTCGAAGGGCGCAAGCGGCGCGCCGTTTACTTGCGCGCTCACGAGCACGCTTATCAGGTCGTCGCGCGGGCGTAGCGTGCGCTCGCGGCACAGCCTGGCAAAGTAAATGAACGACTCTTCCTTGGCCCGAAGCGACGTTTCGAGCGGCGTCGGCGCGGAGCGATACTCCGGGTCGGCACCACCCAGAACTTCGTTGGTCCAGCGCAAAACTTGTGCCCGGTCTTCGGGCGGGATACCGATCATGGCGGCGATCACCGCAAGCGGAAGCTTGGCCGCAACGTCGGTCACGAAGTCGCATTCGACCGTAGGCGGCGTGCCACGGGCGCGCACGCAAAGCTCGTCGATTATCCCACGCGCGATCGCGAAGACCTCCGCCTCGAGGCGCGCAAGCGCACGGGGCGTAAAATGGGACGACGTAAGCGCGCGGTAGAGGCGATGCTCGGGCGGATTCATCTGCAAAAGCGTCCGTATCGGCGGCTCCTTGATTCCCTCCTCCGAGCCCTTGGGCACGACGAAAAACGGAAAGCGCTGGCCGCTTAGGAAAAGCTCGGGCTCGCGGGAGATCGCAACGATATCGGCGTGCTTGACCACCGCCCAAAACGGGCGCACGTTGGGCCGATCGTACCAGAAAATGGGAGCGTGCTTGCGCAAAAACTCCCATTCCGCCCACGGGTAGCCCTCGCTTACGTAGCGCTCTGGATTGACGATATCGAGCGTCTCAAGACTGAGCTCCATCGCCCAAACTCTCCTCTGCCTTTGTCGCCCCAAGCCTGCGCACCGCCGCATCCGTTCCTCGAGCGTAGCGCACGCAGACCCGCCTCAGAACCTCCGAGCAAGCTCGAACGTGTCCGCCACTGCAACTATAACGGAGCGCTCGGCTCTGACCAAAGTCGGCTAGCTGTCTCTGGGCGCGCCGATGCGCAACGCTTTCGACGCCCGCTCGAAACTTAAAGCGCTGCCTTAATTTTAACCGCTCGCCGAGCTGGCCACGCGCACGGCCGCACGAAGGTTTGCCGCAACGAGCCTCGGCTTTACCAAGTTAGGTGGGAGTAAGCCGAACTATCAGCCGCTCCGAGCACATCGCGCGCGCTCAGAACAGCCATCGCCCAGCCTCGAGCTCGCCCAAGTTTATCGTCGCGCTCTCTCCGCTGACCTTTACCTTGAGCTTTACTGGCACGCACGAGGCTTCGCCGTGCTCCATGTCTTTGATCGCGTAGCTGTTGCCGCAAAAGCGACAGACCAGACGCCCGGCTTCGACCGCGTAGCCGTCGCGGTAGACGTAACATCGCCGGCAGGCGTCGAAGGCGGCGTGCGTCATACCGGCCTCGTCACGCGCCAGGATAAAGCGCAGTTTCGTCCCAGCGCGGTCGCGATAGACGTAGCTTCGAGCGCTACCTGGAGCAAGCTTTCGCAGGTCGACCGTGATAAGGCCGTGATGGGCGCGCACTTGCTGATGGCGTATCTTCCAGAGCGAAACGAGCCACATCACCGAGGCCAACAGGCAGGCAAGCGAGATTAGCAAGCCGAGCGAGGGCAACCTTGGTCGCTTTCGAAACGCCATCGCCGTCAAAGCCGCCTTTGCGAACCGTCCTTCGCCCGTTTTGACGAGCCCAAAGCCGGCCGCGCAAAGAGAGCAAGTCGCCGACCTAGGCTACGCCCAAGTAAGTCTAATTTTCCGCCCAAGCTTAAGCAAGGCGCGCCACAAAGCGCTTTCAACGCTCGCGCAAGGCACGACTTTTTTAACTTTTCACTTTGGCGCACCGCTTTGTGCTCGAGGGAGCAAACTCTTAGCCACGCGCGCCCCTTCTCTCTGGACTTGGGCTAAAAGCCTGCTTAAAATCGCGTACTCGATTCGCTGGCGGCGCCCGTGTTGCGCTCGATTTAAGCCTGAGATAGGCTTACCCAAAGCCGTGCGGCTTGAGCCTTATGGCGCGCAGGCAAGTGGGGGGGGAGGTGTCGCAAGCCCGAAGCAGGGCGGCTACGTTGGGAGGGTCAGGCAAGATGAAGCTTTCGGCGCGAAATCAGCTCAAAGGCAAGGTGTCCGAGGTCGTGCTCGGCACGGTAACGGCGCTGGTTACGGTCAAGGTCGGCTCGAACACGATCGAATCGGTGATTACGCGACGAAGCGCCGAGGAGATGGAACTCAAAAAAGGCGATGACGTAGTGGTGGTGATAAAGGCCACCGAAGTGATGATCGAAAAGCCGTAACTTTACGCTCTATTTGCCATCGAGGTTATGAGATCAAATAGCCGGTAACTCAGGCCCTGTTTTGCGATCGAAGTCGTGATCGAAAAGCCGTACATCGAACCTTATTTACGGCGCTTTGGCCTTTGAGCCTCAGATACTCTGGTCTTGGACGCTTTGGGCTTGGGGGAGGCGCGTTTGGGCCAAAGCCGCCCAGGTGCGTGCGCGAAAATTTGCGCTCCGGTTGCGCTCGTGTATGCGCTCGTGTAGTTCTTAGCTGCCAAAGGTAAGGAGTGGAAATGCGATGATTGGCAAAACAATTGGGGGGAAAGCGATAGCAAAGTTCAATTTCGGACGAGGTTTTTGCCTAAAAGGTCTGGCTTTGACACAGGCTTTGTTGGCGCTGCTCTTGCTCGGGCGCGCGGCCTACTGCCAGGGCGATCAGCCCAAGAGCATCAAGATAAGCTTCGTGACGTTCCTTTCGGGGCCGGCCGCGGGGCCTTTCGGCGTGCCGGCGCGCAACGGGGCTGAGCTCGTGGTCAAGGCGCTCAACGAGGGCACGATGCCTGCGCCGTACAACGGCAGCAAGGGAATCGGCGGGCGGCAGATCGAATGGAAGTTCTTCGACGAGGCGGGCGGCCCGCAGCAACAGGTCGCTCAGTACCGACAACTGGTCGAGCGCGAGCACAGCGACGTGATAATCGGCTACATCTCGAGCGGCGACTGTAAGGCGCTTGCGCCGGTGGCCGAAGAGCTAAAGACGCTTACGATTTACTTCGATTGCGGCACGCCCGTTATCTTCGAGGACGTCGACCTAAATCCCCATTACGTTTTCCGCACCGGTCCCCATATCGCGATGGACGAGGTCGCAGTGGGGCGCTACACGCTCGCCGTCGCCCCGAACCTCAAGACGATCGCCGCGATCAACCAGAACTACGACTACGGCCAGGAAGCGTGGAAGTTATTTTCGGCCGTGATGGAGACGCTCAAGCCCGAAGTGAAGTTCCCGGTGGTCCAATTCCCCAAGCTTTTTGCGGGCCAGTACGGGGCGGATATTTCGGCGATGCTGACCGCGCAGCCAGACGTCGTTTTTTCGAGCTTTTGGGGCGGCGACCTCGAGGCCTTTATTTTGCAGGGCAACGCCCGTGGCCTGTTCAAAAACCGGTTGCTCGTGCTGAGCGCCGGCGAGCCGGCGATGTACCGGCTGGCGACCCAGATTCCAGACGGCACGATTATGTGCGCGCGCGGCCCGCACGGCGTCTTCGCCCCATCGAACGAGCTTAACCGCTGGTTCCGCAAAGCCTACCACGACACGTACGGCATCTGGCCGGTTTATGCGTCGTACAAAATCGCGATGGCGATTCTGGGGGTAAAGACCGCTTACGAAAAAGCCGCCAGCGCCGCAGGCCGCACGCCCACCACCGACGAAATTATAAACGCGCTTGCCTTCTCGAAATGGGAGACGCCAAGCGGCGAAGTCGAACTTGCGCTCGCCAACGGCCATCAGGCGATCCAGGCCAACGCCGTCGGCCGCTTCAAGTACGACCCGCAAAAGAAAGAGCCTGAGATAGTCGATATAAAGTATTATCCGGCGCGCTGCGTAAATCCGCCGCCGGGCGTAAAAAGTATCGACTGGATTAAGTCGGGCTTCAAAGGAGCGCAGTGCGACTAAGCGCTTGGCGCGCGCACGCGCGCGGCGCAGGCCGAAAAGGCGCTTCCAGGCCGAGAGATTGCGCGAAGCCCTTGGCGCAGCGGTGGTGCAATTGACTTACGGACCGAGCTGCCTTAAGGCAAGTCGCGCGCGCCAAGGCAAGGACGCAGAAGGGTCCGGCTTCGGCGCTTAGGTCTGGGGTCTAGGCGGTTGCGTAGGCATAGGTCTAAGCCTTCGCCAGCGCGTCGGACTTAAGCGCACAAGAGCATCATAGCTACGGGCGACAGCGATGCTTACGGTGCTTTCGATCGTGCTCGACGGGCTTGTGTACTCGTCGTGGCTGTTTATCGTTTCGGTCGGGCTTACGCTTGTGTACGGCGTGATGCGGATCGTGAACGTCGCGCACGGAAGCTTCTACGCGCTGGGTGCCTACTTGATGGCGTCGGCGGCGGGCTACTACTTTGCGCGCGGACTTCCGCCCGCCGGCGTCTACGTGCTAATTCCGCTTGCGGCGGCGCTGATCGGGCTTAGCGTGGGGCTTACGCTCGAGCGCGGGCTTTTGCGCTTTTTCTACGGGCGCAAGGAGATCGTGCTCGTGCTCGTGACCTACGCGGTGTTCTTGATTCTGGAGGACGTAATAAAGCTCGTCTGGGGCGTCGATCCCTACTACGCGGCCGACCCGTACCGGCTTTTGGGCACAGTCGATATCGGCGGGCTTCCTTATGCGGTCTACGATCTTTGCCTTATCGGTGCAGCCGGCGCGCTCGGCGCGCTTTTGTGGTGGGGCCTAAATCGCGCGCGCTTGGGCAGGCTTTTGGTCGCGGTGATTCATGACCGCGAGATGAGCGTTGCGATGGGCGTCAACGTGACGCCGATCTTTGCTGCCACCTTCGTGCTCGGCGCGGCGCTCGGAGCGCTGGGCGGTGCGCTCACTGCGCCGGAGATCTCGGTGGTGCCGGGTGTGGGGGCAGAGGTGATCGTGCTCGCCTTTGCCGTGGTGGTGACGGGCGGGCTGGGCTCGATCGCGGGCGCAGGGCTGGGTGCGCTTATCGTCGGGCTTGCGCGGGCCGCGGTGATTCATCTTGTGCCGTCGATCGAGCTCTTCGTAGTCTATGTGGTGATGGCCGCGGTGCTGGCGCTAAGGCCGCAGGGTCTGTTCGCCGCCGCCGCGGTGCGCAAAATATGAGCAGCGCGTTTCCACCGGGCAAGAGCATGCCGACAAGCTCCACGGCCGAAGCGGCAGGGGTGCACGAGTTCGTAGCCGCGCGCGATTACACGGCGCTTGCGCTTACGCTTGGGCTTATCGGGGCGCTGCTTTGCGCCACTTTCGTGCCCGCCTATTTGCGCTTTGTGCTCGAGCTTGCCCTGGCCAACGGGCTTGTGGCGATGGGGCTTATGGTGCTGATGCGCGCGGGACTGGTTTCCTTCGGCCAGGGGCTCTACTTCTGTATCGGCGGCTACACGGCGGCGCTTGCGGGTACGGCGCTGGGTGTGCGCGACGTGTTTGCGTTGCTGGCGATGGGGGCGGCGGTGTGCGCGCTGGTCGGCTTTTTGTGCGGCCTTCTTATCGCGCGCTACCGCGAGATTTTCTTTGCGATGCTGACGCTGGCCTTTACGATGGTGCTGTACGGGCTTTTGGTCAACAACGAACGGCTGGGCAGCACCGACGGCTACAACGTGTTGCCGGCGCGCTTTTTCGCAAGCGAGCTTTCGCCCGACAAGTTCCAGCTCGCGCTCTTTGTGCTTACCTGTGCGCTAGTCTACGTCGTGGCGCTCGGGCTTGACCGCTACCTGCGCTCGCCGATGGGTTATCTGGGCGAGGCGATTCGCGAAAACGAGCTTCGTGTGGAGTACCTCGGCGCCTCGGTGCGCCGCCTGGTACTGATAAAGTACGTAATCGCCGGCGCGCTGGCCGGGCTTGGCGGCGTGCTGACCGCGCTTGCCGTGGGCCACGTCGACCCCGACCTGGCAAACTGGACGACGTCGGGCGAGTTTTTGTTCATGGCGCTTCTGGGCGGAATCGAACACGTCGGCGCACCGTTGCTGGGCGCGATAATCTTGGGCGTGGTGCGCTCCTACGCGCTCGAGTACGTACCGTACCTGTGGCAGATGATGCTCGGGGCGACGATGCTTGCCATAATTGTGTTCCTGCCCGACGGGCTTTGGTCGATAATGAAAAGACGCCAGAAAGTCGGCAAAACGGTTGGCATCTGAGGCGACTGATGAGGAAGGGCGAGAGGGGGCCGGCGGGCGGACTAGCTTTTTTAGCAACGAGCAGGCGTAGTCAATGACCCAGAGCGTGCTTGAAACGTCAGGTTTGAGGAAATCCTTTGCTGGTATCCTTGCCTTGGACGGCGTAAGCGTGGCTATCGGCGAGGGCGAGCTTGTGGGGATTATCGGCGCAAACGGCGCGGGCAAGACGACCTTTGTAAATGTGGTGACCGGTTACGTGAAGCCCGACGCCGGCGCTATCCGCTTTATGGGGCGCGAGATAAGCCGGCTTTCGCCGCGCGAAATCACGCGCTTGGGAGTGGCGCGAAGCTTTCAAATTCCCCAGCTCTTTCTCGAGCTCAGCGTGCTCGACAACGCGCTTATCGCGCTTGCGGTAGCCGCCGGTTACGAGCGCGTCTTTTTGCGCCCGCTCAAACGGCCGCAAGCGCTCGAGCAGGCGCGGGCGCTGCTCGCTCGCTTCAAGCTCGACCGCTACGCCGACTATCGATGCGCAACCTTGCCCCAGGGTGCGCGCAAGCTTCTGGATATTGCGATGGCGACGGGCGGCCATCCGAAACTCGTGCTGCTCGACGAACCGACCAGCGGCGTCAGCAAAGACGAAAAGTTCGCCCTGATGGATACGCTGCTCGCCCCGCTTGCCCAAAGCGGCGCGGGCGTGATGTTCGTCGAGCACGACATGGAAATCGTCGAACGCTACGCCCATCGCGTAATCGCCTTCCACGAAGGACGTGTGCTGGCCGACGGCGAGCCCAAGAGCGTGCTAGCTGACGACAAAGTAAGAGCCTTCGTCACCGGTACCCCCGCAAACGCGCGCACGCGCGACGAGCGACGTTTCGATGCTATCGCTTAGCGAAGTAAGCGTAAATCTGGGTGGCGTCGAGGTTTTGCGCCGCGTCTCGCTGCTTGCCCCGCCCGGCGTGATCGTGGGAGTTGTCGGGCGAAACGGCGCCGGCAAGACCACGCTTATGCGCTCGATAATGGGGCTTCTGCCGCTGGCGGGCGGAAGGATCGAACTTGACGGCGCGCGGCTCGACCTGCTCGCGCCCCATCGACGCGCCCGGCTCGGAATCGGCTACATGCCCGAAGACCGGCGGCTCGTGCCGCAATGGACGGTTAAGGAGAATCTGATGCTGCCGCTTTGGGCGGCGGGCGAAACCACCGAGTCCTCCGAACGCTTGCAGCGCGTCTTCGAGCTCGTCGAAGAGCTCTACGCCTGGCGCGAGCGAAAGGCGCTCGAGCTCAGCGGCGGCCAGCAAAAAATCGTCGCGCTCGGCCGCGCCCTTGTATGCGCGCGCCGCCTGCTGCTTTTGGACGAACCGTTCGAAGGCGTGGCACCAGCGCTCGTCGCCCGCCTGCGCGAGCTTATCGGCAAGCTCAAACGCGAACGCGAGCTCGCCGTGCTGGTCACCGACTCGAACGACGCTCATCTAAGCGATCTCGCCGAACGGCTCTACACGATCGAGCGCGGCGCGCTAACCGAAGCGCTTTCGCCAGTAGCCAATTGTTGAGACGACTCAAAGCCGCGCCGAAAAGCCTCGTTACGATAGCGCTTAAGGTGCAAAGCTCGATTTTCTGCGTCCTTATTTTAAAAACACTGCGAAAAAAAAGCGCCCGCGCTCCATATAGAGATAAGGACGCTTTAGAAGGCGCTTGCGCCTTTTTGTCGCGACCTTTTTAAACTATCGCTTTAAGTCTTAGGGCGGGTCTGGGCGAAGATGGGCGTTTGTTCTTCGGCTTGCTGGAGTTTCGATTGGGCTGCCAGAGGCTTAGTTGTGTGCGCCGCAGCCTTTGCGCAAAAAACCTTTAAAGCGCAAAGCGCGCCGAAAGGGTCTTTGGCGGAAACGGCTAGACCTTCTCGTCCATCTCGGGCGGTAGATTTAAGCTTGCCGGCGCTTCGGGCCAGAAGTTTTCGTCCAGCACCTGCTCGAAGCTGAACGGACAGCTTGGCGGAAACACCGAAGGCGAGACTTGAGCGTCGCGCGCCACCTGCTTTACCGCGCGCCGATAGACGTCCTCGAGCGAGTTGCTCAGTGAAAGCTTAAGGCTCGGACTTTCGGCCAGCATCTCCTCCAGCAAATCGCGCGCGTTGCCGGCCGCAACCTGCCAACGATGGCGCTTCTCCTGGCGCTCGACCACCGACGGATGGTAGCCGAGCCTAAGCAGGTAGGCCACAATCGTGCGCAAGTAAGCGCGAGCCTCGCGCCGCTCACGCCGCCCCATCGCCTCGAGCTCCTGACACAGCCGCTCGATGTCCGCTTCCTCGAACTTCTGGTTCCTCAGAACTTCGACTTGCAGGTCGACCCACAAATTGAAATCCTTCTCGTAGAGCGTTGCGTCCTCGCTTTTGCCCACCTCGCGCTGCCCTCCTTTCGTCTCCTGTGGAGCAAAGAATAGCTGATTTGCCGCTTTGCCGAAACAAACTTAAAAGAGCAAGATGCCGGCGCTAGGTCAAAGAGCGCCTAATTCGACCGTTTATAATTTGCTTGCGCCTAGCGCGTACTCAAATCGCATCATATAGACGCACCTTGAGCTCCGCGCTTCAGCGTCGGGCCGCCTTCGTTCGAGCCGTCATAAGCCAAAGGCGCGAAGTCGGCTGCTTTTGACAAGCATCCTTGCGCGGTATCAGCTACTATGGCAGTATCTGCGCCGCAAATGGCGAAAACCGGGCCGCCGTAGACGCGCCGGACGCTTTTGTTTGTCGTGCGCGGCCGTGTTGCGATCGCCCTTTTATAGCGTTTTTCTGGCCTGATCCAGGCGGGTTCTGGCCCCTGGATGCGGCAATCGGCGAATTGGCGGGCGGCGCGGGTCGAAGTTTGAGTCGGCGGGCGGGCTTGGTCAAAGGTTCAAGAAGGCTGAAGCTGGCAGTTAAAGTTTGACTTTAAGGTTTTACGAAATTCGTCATTTGCATTTGCAAACCCAAAGCTTGCGACTCGTGCCATACGCAGGCGCGCGCGACGGATGGATAGTCTTGCGAGTTTTAAGGCGGACGGATACCCCGGGGCGGTCTCGCGCCGCAACTTGATCGAGTGGGGGCTTTCGCTTGCCTCTGCGCTCGCGCTCGGTCGGGCCTTGCCGTTTTTGGAGTCGCCCGCTCTGGGCGCTGAGCGCGCGCGGCTCGAGGTTGCGTACGCGGGTTCGATGGCGCCCGTGATGGAGGGGCCGCTTCTCGAGGCGGCTCGGCGCGAGCTCGGTTTTGACCTTGTCGGGCGGGCGCAAGGGTCGCTTGCCCTTGCGCGCCTTATCGTGGCAGGCGTGCTTAGTCCCGACGTGTTTGTCACCGTCACGGCGCGCCCGGCAGAGCTCGTGCTCGAGGCCGGCAAGGCCGATTGCGCCTATCCGTTCGCGCGCACCGAGCTGGTTATCGCCTACAGCCCCAGAAGCCGGTTTCGGCGCGCGCTCGACGACGCCGCCAAGGCAGAAGTTAGCGCCGGCGCTTGGCGCAACGTGCTTACTCAAGCGGGCTTTCGCTTCGGGCGCACCGACCCTCGCGTCGACCCGCTGGGGCTGAATATTATTTTTGCGATGGAGCTTGCGGCGCGTTACTACCATGACGTCGAGCTCGTTCGGCGCGTGCTCGGTGAACCGTTGAATCCGGCCCAGATTTTTTCCGAGCCCGAGCTCATGGCACGCCTCGAGGCCGGCCAGCTCGACGCAAGCGCGGCCTACCTTACCCAGCCGCTCGCCTTCAAGCTTCCGTATATCGCGCTTGCGCGCGAAGTGAACCTTGGCGACGAGCAAATGTTCGACTTCTATCGCCAGGTCTCGGTCGAGCTCGAGGGCAAAACGTACCGGCCCGAGCCGCTTCTGTTCTACGCGCTGGCGCTAAAGCCCTCGGCGCAAGCGGCGGCGGCTTCGCGCTTTGTGCGATGGCTTTTGGGCGAGCAGGCGCGGGCGATCTTCGAGCGCTACGGCTATCGAAGCGTCGCGCGCAAGACGGTTTTGTGCCGACGGCGCTGAAGGTGTTGGGCGGGGATGGGAGAGCGATGGGGCTTTTATTGGCGCGCGCGGTGAGCTTTTGCCGGGCCGTGACGACAAGGCCGCTTGTGGCGCGCCTTTTGATGGCGCTTTTCGTTGCGGCGCTGCTCTATCCGCTTACGGGGCTTGCGATGCCGGTGGGGCCGTGGCGATGGGACCATGAGATGGGCGCGAGCACGCTTGCGGCGGTCAAGGTCTCGCTCGGCCTGACCACGCTCGCGCTGCTTATCGTGATCGCGCTCGGTACGCCGGCGGCCTACTATCTGGCGCGCCTTTCGGGGCTCGAGCGCGCGGTGTTCGAGGGCGCGATAATCGTGTCGGTGCTGATGCCGCCTTTGGCGCTGGGGCTTTTGCTCTCGCTCTCCTTCGGCCCCACAAGCCCGCTCGGCGCCTATCTGCTGCGGCTGGGTGTGGCCACCAGCAACAGCCCGACCTCGTTCGTCCTGACCCAGGTGTACGTGGCGATGGGCTACTACGTTATCGCCGCGCGCGCCGCCTTTGCTGCCGTGCCGCGCGAGCTCGAGATGGTGGCCGGGCTTCTGGGGCAGAGACCGCTCGCCGTCTTTGCGCGCGTCACCTTTCCGCTTGCGCGCCTGGGTCTGGCTGCGGCGGCCAGTATCGCCTGGGTGCGCGCACTCGGCGAGTTCGGCGCGGTAATCGTGACTTCGTACTATCCAGCGGGAATCCCAGTTCGCATATGGATCGACCTTCAGCAGGCGGGATTGCCCGCCGTGATGCCGCTGCTTTTGGTCTTCCTTGTGAGCGCCTTGCCGCTGCCCTGGTTAATCCATATGCTTGCGCACCGAGATGGGGCTCTCGATGCTTAAGGCGCACGTGGTAAAGCGCCGGCGCGAGTTTACCGTAGACGTGACCCTTACGCTCGAGCGCGCCGAGCGCCTTGCGCTTTTCGGCCCCTCGGCCGCCGGCAAAAGCACGGTGCTTTCGTGTATCGCCGGCTTCGAGACGCCCGACGGCGGCGAGATCGTGCTCGACGGCCAGGTGCTCTTTCCGCCTCCCGCACCGCTCTACCGCCGCCCGCTCGCCTACCTGACGCAGAAAGACCTCCTGTTTCCCCATCTGACGGTCGGCCAAAACGTATGCTTCGGCTTAAACGGCCGGTCGCCAGGTTTGAGCGGCGCGAGCGCAGACGAGCTTGCCCGATGGATCGCCGAACTCAAGGAAAAACTCAAGCTCGAGCCGATCTGGAACGTGCCCGCGCGCGCCGTCTCGGGCGGACAGGCGCGCCGCGTCGCGCTTGCCCGGATGCTTGCGCGAAGGCCGCCCGTGCTGCTTTTGGACGAGCCGTTCGCCTCGCTCGACAAGAACTTGACGCTCGAGCTGGTCGAAACCCTGCTCGAATGGCATCGCACGCTCGCCTTCGCCCTTATCGCCGCCGACCATCGAAGCGACGTGCTAAAGCTGCTCTGCCCGAAGGTCGCTGCGATCGAGCGCGGCAGAATCGTGCAGTTGGGCCGCTGGGAGGAACTGAAAAACTTTCCTGCCACACCCGTGCTCGCCCGCCTGCTGAGCTGACGACCGGCGCGCCGCTCGACCCGTCGCGCTTGGCTTAATTTTCGCCCAAGCCTGCAAGCGCCTCGTTTTTAGAGCGCATACCGGCGGCGTAAAATTTATCCGGTAGACACCTGGCAAGATACGACGACTGGCGGGGCCGAGCGCCGCAACTCAAGCCTTGCGCAGAGCCCAAGCCGAAGCTTTCGGTGCGCGCTTCTCTTAGCCCGTGCGTGCGAGTTACTCGCGCTTGGCCTGTTCGCGCTCCAAGCCTCGTTGGTGCTTGCGCCTGAGTTTGCCTACCTGCTCGATCGACAGGGGCGCGAAATCCGCGTCTACGATCTTGCGGTCGTGCGGCCGAGCTCGCTGGCTTTCGATATTTTAAGGATTTTGCCCTGGGGCAAAGGCGACGATCCGTAAGCTGCTGTATGGAGAGGGCGACGCGCCGTAAGCTCGAGAGAGGGTCAAGCTCGTCGGGCTAGCCCGTTGAATTGAAGGGCGCGGGCCTACTTGCCGACCGAGCAAGAGCCCCGGCCCGGCTCGGAAAGTAACGGCGTAGAAACGATCGAGCGACGGGCGTTGTCGCCGTGCGAGCTACAGCTGCGGTTCGGCTCGAAACAACGATGAAGATTCTGCCTCGTCGTAGACCGGCCGAAAGCCGCGGCCCGGTTCCTTATCGGGTCCCGTACCTATATAAAATTAGGTTAGAAGGTGTATGCGCCCAGCCGTTAGAGTGTCGGCGAGGATGGAGGCCAGCGGGAAGAGTCGCGCGCGCAACTTCCAACGAAAGCGCCGGCTTTTGCCCGACGCATTTATCTATGCGCTCGTTCTGCTCGTGGCAGGAGCGCTTGCGGCAAGCGCCGGCGGATGTCGCGGCGGCCGAAACGCCGACGAGCAGCGAAGCGCCTCGTCGGGGCTTGCTCCGGGCGTCTATCCGGTCAAGCTCGATACCGACTGCCTGCCCGACGTAACGCTTACCGACGCAAGCGGAAGGGCCGTTTCGCTCGCCTCGCTTCGGGGAAAGTACGTGCTCGTGGATTTTATCTACACGTCGTGTCCCGGGCCGTGCGAGCTTATGACGGCGCGAATCGCCAAGGCCGTGCCCGAGCTCGGCGACAAGCTTGGGCGCTCGGTCGAGATCGTCTCGATCACGCTCGACCCGGAGCGCGACGACCCCAAGCGGATGCTCGATTTTGCTCGCGAGCAAGGAGCGCTCGTTCCCGGATGGCTTTTCCTTACCGGCGCGCCGGAAAAGATAGAGTCGGTGATGCGGCGCTTTAAGCTCGAGCGCCGGCGCGAGGCCGACGGCTCGATCGACCATATCACGATTCTCTACCTGCTGGGTCCCGACGGCCGCCCGGTCAGGATGTACGACCCGGCAACGGTTACGCCCAAATCACTCGCCGCCGATATCGGCGCGCTTGCGGCCTCGCTGAACGGCTAGGCACAAAAAGCCCGTCCGTCCGCGTGCGGGCGTCAGCCGTATTGGTTCACATTTGCTAGGTTCACCTAGAACCCGTCCGTCCGCGTGCTGGCGTGACACACGCGCAAGCCTCGTCGAGGCCTGGCGCAACCGAGCTCCTCCGCGCGCGTGTGCGGACGTGCCGTATTCGTCTTCACGGCCTCGTCGACGACGCAAGCCCCTGCGTGCGCATGTGCGGACGTGCCGCTTTCCGCTCAAGCCCTTGCGTCCGCGCCGTAAAGCGCCGGCTCCGATCGCCGCGCCCCGCCTCCCACCCGTTTTTTCCTTTCGCGCATCCAAGGCGAAGACGCCCTCGCGCAGGCACCTGCGCTCTCTTGCTCGACCGGCCGTCATTTCTTGCGCTAGAACGGCCATCGCCAGTTGGCCGTCTCGGGCTTGTCGACGCCGTGCTCGAGCGCGTACTCCAGATGGTCGACGATCTGGTCCTTTAGCCAATCCTTGAGCCGCGCGCACGAGTTTCTGGCCCACGGCACGCGGTCGATTATGTCGTTGGCCAGATTGAAGCGGTCGATCTGGTTTGCGATCGCGAGCTGGAGCGGGGTGTTGATCGAGCCGATCTCCTTGTAGCCGCGCACGTGGAGGTTACGATGGTTGGTGCGCCGGTAGGTGAGCTTGTGGATGAGGTAAGGGTAGCCGTGGAAGTTGAAGACGATCGGCTTGTCCACGGTGAACAGCCCGTCGAAGTCGCGGTCGGAAAGGCCATGGGGATGTTCGCTTGCGGGCGTAAGCTTGAAGAGATCGACTACGTTGATAAAGCGCAGCCGAAGCTCGGGCAGATGCTCGCGCAGGATCGCAGCCGCGGCCAGCGCCTCCTGCGTGGCGACGTCGCCGGCGCAGGCCAGCACGACGTCGGGCTCGTGACCCTCGTCGTTGCTCGCCCATTGCCAGAGCCCGATTCCCTTGGCGCAATGGCGTGCCGCCTCGTCGATCGGAAGGTACTGCAGATGGGGCTGCTTGTCGGCCACGATCACGTTGACGTAGCCCGTGCTGCGAAGGCAATGGTCGGCCACGCTCAAAAGACAGTTGGCGTCGGGCGGAAGATAGATGCGCACGACCGCGGGCGCTTTGTTGGTGATAACGTCGATAAAGCCCGGGTCCTGATGGGTAAAGCCGTTGTGGTCCTGGCGCCATACGGTGGAGCTAAGAAGAATGTTGAGCGAGGATATCGGCGCGCGCCACGGAATCTCGCGACATTTCTCGAGCCATTTGGCGTGCTGATTCACCATCGAGTCGATCACGTGCGCGAACGCCTCGTAAGTCGAGATAAAACCGTGACGTCCGGTAAGCAGGTAGCCTTCGAGCCATCCTTCGAGCGTATGCTCCGACAGCATCTCCATCACGCGCCCATCAGGGGCAAGCTCGCCACCGTCGGCGTCTTCGGGCCTGAACTCGCCGAGCCACGTCTTCTTGCTCGCCTCGTAGACCGCCTGAAGCCGGTTTGAGGCGGTCTCGTCCGGGCCGAAAAGCCGGAAGTTGTCCGGATTTAGCCGCATCACGTCGCGCAAAAAAGTTCCCAAAACGTACGTGTTTTCGGCCGTCGTGCCGGCGCGCCGCTCGACCGCCACGGCGTAGCGGCGATAGTCGGGAAGCTTGAGCGGCCGGCGCAGAAGGCCGCCGTTGGCATGGGGATTCGCACTCATCCGCCGCTTCCCGGTCGGGGCAAGCGCTTTGAGCTCCGGCTTGAGCCGGCCACGTTCGTCGAACAGCTGTTCGGGCCGATAGCTCTTCATCCAGCGCTCGAGCAGCGCGAGATGGGCGGGATTGCTCGCCGGGTCCGGAATCGGCACCTGATGGGCGCGCCAGAAGCCCTCGACCTTGTGGCCGTCGACCTCCTTCGGCCCGGTCCATCCCTTGGGCGTGCGCAGAATCACCGCCGGCCATCGCGGGCGCTCTGGCTTGCCGCCTGTGCGCGCCCGCCTCTGGATGGAGCGAATTTCGTTTACGCAATGCTCGAGCACGGCCGCCATCCGCTGATGCACCGCGCGCGGCTCCTCGCCCTCGACCACGTACGGCGCCCATCCGTAGCCGTAGAGCAGCGCCAAAAGCTCGTCCTGGGGAATACGCGCCAGCACGGTCGGGTTGGCGATCTTGTAGCCGTTGAGATGGAGAATCGGCAGCACCGCGCCGTCGCGAATCGGGTTGAGGAACTTGTTCGAATGCCACGACGTGGCAAGCGGCCCGGTCTCGGCCTCGCCGTCGCCCACCACGGCTACCACCAAAAGGTCGGGATTGTCGAACGCCGCGCCGAAGGCATGGGACAAGCTGTAGCCGAGCTCGCCCCCTTCGTGAATCGAGCCGGGAAGCTCGGGCGTGCAATGGCTGCCCACGCCGCCGGGCGCGGAGAACAGCCGAAACAGCCGCGCCATCCCCTCCTCGTCCTCGCTGCGGTCGGGGTACACCTCCGAATAAACGCCCTCCAGATAGGCGTTCGCGATCGAGGCCGGCGCCCCATGGCCGGGACCCGCGATATAAAGCGCGTTTAGGTCGTACTTCTTGATAAGCCGGTTCATGTGCACCCAGACGAAGTTCTGCCCAGGGTCTGAGCCCCAATGGCCCAAGAGGCGGCGCTTGATATGCTCGGGCTTGAGCGGCTGTCTCAGCAGCGGATTGTCCCTCAAGTACAGCATCCCGACGCACAGATAGTTCGCCGCGCGCCAATAAGCGTCGATCGCATCGAGCTCGTCGTCAGAAAGCGGAGCCTCGGAAACCGACAATGCTGCCTCCCAAGGAGCGCTTGCCGTCATCGCCCTCGACCTCCTTCTTTAAGTTTCGCCTTTTCTTGCGGCGCGGAAAGTCTTGCGCTCCACCTCACGAAGCGCCCGCTGCCTTGAGCCCCATATCACGAAAAAACCTTACACGTTGGAGTGCCGGCGCACAAAACGCAAGGCTCTGCTCCGACCGTAAGGGCACGTCGCGCTTTGTCGGACTTGTATTTTGCGCCTTCGAGCTGTTTTGGCACGGCTTTTTAAGACTTACGCTTTTTGGCGCAACCGATGTCTGCGATGGGCGAGATGGGGTAAGCGCGTGCAAATCATGCCGCTTAGGTTTCGGTGAAAAGGCGAATTTGGGTTGCCCACCCGCGCTTGGCAAGCAGAGAATTTCTTGACAGGTTTTGCGGTCTGTGTTAAACCGCGAATCAAACCTTGCGGGGGTCTTTCGTTCTAGAAAAATTCAGCCTGGGTTTTTGGAGCGAAGGCGCGGCTAGTAAGCTTTTTTGCTTCGGGTAGGGCTTCTGCGTTTGGGCGCAGGTTTTATACCTTGCTTGCGCTTGCGCGCAGTTTTAAGGCCAAGCCGTGGTCGAGCGCACAGAGGAAGCAGAGGAAGTAGAGCTTTTGATTTTGCACTGGAAACCGTCGCCTCTTTTGCCAGGTCCAAAGAAAAAAGCAAGGCTGGAAGAAAAAACTAAATGGGGGATTCACATGCGTATGAGTAAAGGCAGCAAGTATTGGCGCTTTGCGCCCGTATTTTTGGCGCTCTGCTTTCTGAGCCTGGGTGTCGTGGGGCGAACGCTCGATGCCTGGGCGCAGAACCGCGACTGGCCGTACCATGGGGGAGACCAGGCAAATACGCGCTACAGCCCGCTCGACCAGATCAACACCGACAACGTCAAGGACCTGCGCGTGGTTTACTCGCTCCAGCTCGGCGCGCTTCGCGCCAACGAGGATTCGCCGATCGTGGTCGGCGACACGATGTACGTTGCGAGCTCGTGGGGACCTAAGTACGTCTACGCGATCGACGCGCGCACGGGAGCGCGCAAATGGGTGTACGAAAGCGGCGTGCCGGAGGACGTGATTCAGTACGCGTGCTGCGATGTCGACACGCGCGGCGTGGCTTACGCCAACGGCAAGATCTTCTTCGGCCAGCTCAACGGCTACCTGGTGGCGCTCAACGCCGAGACCGGCAAGCCGATCTGGAAGACGAAAGTGGTCGACTACAAGGAAGGCAAGGTTATAACCTCGCCGCCGCTGGTGGTCGACAATAAAGTGATTACCGGCTTTGCCGGCGGCGAGTACGGCGTGCGCGGCGCGCTGCAGGCCTACGACGCCGACACCGGCAAGCTTATCTGGCGCACCTACACCGTGCCTGGCCCGGGCGAGCCCGGCAACGACACCTGGAAGGGCGACAGCTGGAAACACGGTGGTGCCTCGACCTGGCTTTACGGCTCGTACGACCCCGACCTCCATATCGTGTACTGGGGCACGAGCAATCCCGGCCCGTGGAATACGTCGGTGCGCGGCCCGGGAACCTCTGACTACGGCCGCTTCACCAACCTCTACTCCTCCAGCGTGCTCGCGCTCAACCCCGACGACGGCAAAATCCTCTGGCATATCCAGTACACGCCCCATGACGCCTGGGACTACGACGGCGTCAACGAGTCGGTCCTGACCGACCTTACGATCAACGGCGAGAAGGTGCCGGTGCTGCTCCATGCCGACCGCAACGGCTTCTTCTACGTCGCCAACCGCAAAACCGGCAAGCTTATCTCGGCCCGGCCTTACGTCTACGTCAACTGGGCCGAAGGTATCGACCTCAAGACCGGCCGCCCAATAGAAATCTCCGAAAAGCGCCCCTCGATGACCCATAAAGCGACCGACATCTGCCCGAGCCTCTTCGGCGGCAAGGATTGGCAGCCGATGACCTATGACCAGCAAACCGGTCTCGTCTACATGAGCACCAACAACATGTGCATGAATATGAAGGACGTCGAAGTGGATTACCATCAGGGGATGTTCTACCTTGGTAACGACTTCGAGATTATTCGCGGCCACGGCGACTACTTGGGGCGGCTTGTCGCTTGGGACCCGGTCAACCAGAAAGAAGTATGGGGAATAAACGAGCGCTTCCCGTACAATGGCGGAGTTATCTCGACCGGCGGTGGCCTGGTGTTCTACGGCACCTTTGACGGCTACTTTAGAGCGGTCGACGCCCGGTCGGGCAAGATCCTGTGGGAGTTCGCCCCTGGCTCCGGAATCAACGCCGCGCCTATAACGTACATGATCGACGGCAAGCAGTACGTCGCGGTGGTAATCGGCCGTCCCCAGAGCGCGCCGAGCTTCATGGGCGAAATCGGCAAGGAGATGCTGGCCGCAACGCCGCAGGGTGGCGCACTTTTCGTCTTCGCTTTAGCCCATTGAGCCTTCCTCCCGTTCGCGCAGAAAGGGGGTGCTCCTGGTATCTTCTCCGCCGGAGCGCCCCCTCGTTTCTTACTCTAACGAGGCTTTGGCTTTATTGAGGCGCTGGCAGCGCCGGCGCTTGCGTCGTAAGCCCGTCGCCCTCGATTCTTTACCCGGCCGGAGCTCCGTGTGCAGACTCTTGGCTTGCGCTCGAGCGCAAAAGCATGCCCTCGGTCCTTGCCCCGCTAATGTCGACAATATGGCTTTTCAGTTCCGCTCTTGGCGCTAGCGCACGTGCCCTATTTGGCAACATAAAAGCTCGTGCGCACCCGTAGCTGCCGTCTATGTATGTGCCAATCTTGGACCGGCGCGGCCCGCAAAGGCGATATCTCGTCTTGCGGGCAGCCGAGGAAGCGAAGTTGCGGCTAAAAAGACGGCCGGGCTGCTTATCACTATGGATGGGAGTCGGGGGGAACTCACATCCGAAGCAGCCCGGCCCGTTGGGAGGACAGGCGCTGCTCAGGAGAGGGGCAGCGCTACTTAGTGGAGGAAGCAAAAACGATGCCTATTATGCCGGCCTCTTTATCGAGCATACCCTAGCAAACCTAGGTCAGCAACGTAGCAAATTGCGAGCCATCGAGGGAAATTTTGCCGGGCTGCCTTGAAACGAGCTCGGGTGGGGGGACAGCCCGTGCTCTCAGCAGCCCGGCCCGCTCGGGAGGAGGGATGTTGCCAAAAGGAGGAGGGAGCAACATCCAGCGTCCTCTGCGGAAGCTTTTGTCGACACTGTAGCCGAGGCGAGCAAGGCTCACGCCCGGACGCGGGCTTGGAGCGATGCTCGCCCTATGCGCGGCGCTATCGAGGGGGGTGAGACAGCCGGGCCACCTCAGGCGAGTGTGGGTGGGGGGGAGCCCACACTCTCGGCAGCCCGGCCTTGCTTGGGGGACAGGCGCTGCTTTGGGGGAGGGAACAGCGCCACGAACTATCAATAGCAATCGCGATGCCAACTGCGAAACCCTCGAAATACTTAGCTTTTCAGCCCACCCAACCTATCGCAATTTGCAAAATGAGAATCAGCAACCAGAGATAAACCGCACGGATCGCCAAAAAATGCCCAACTCCGCGCACTTTCGCGCTTTGCAAAACGCCTTTCGCACCCTTCCAGCCATCCTTCTGCGCCTCTGCACCCTTCGATAGCTACTGACGTACTCACCGCGCGATACGTCGCCGTTTTACTCACCTGCATGTATAAGAGGCATTCAAGTGCTACCCGGATGACACCTGGGCCCAAGGCTGTGACAAACCCTTGCCGCTATCAGCAAGCCTCGGGTCTTCCAGCCGGTTTGCGGCAAACTTCCCGCCTCGTCCGTGCTCTACGTCCGTCCACAGCTCGAAGTTGCCTGGCGCAAGTCTTGCTGTAAGCCCGATTCGCCAAAGAGACTTTGTTCCCGACTTATTTGACTTGAACGGTCGCCTATGTATTCATCCTCGGCGTGGATGTCCGACGATTCTTACGCAATGCGTGCTTTGGTACGCATAATAGTGTTACGTTTTGCAACTTGGTAAGGTCGATGGTACGAGCAGAGCTGGCAGAAGATGGGCAAGTTTCGAGGTTTTAGGCCACTTGAGGTTGAAGAAATTACATAAAAAGATGGAGACTTTAGCCTGCACAAGATGGAAGAATTACGCCGTACAGGCTCGAGTCCGCCTATTGGGGGAGGAACTCTGTGATGGCGCGAATTTGGAACAGACGGTTTTATTTAAGGCCAGTAGTTGCGCTCACGCCAGCTCTGGGCGTGGTATTGGCGATCCTGGCAACCCACGGTGCTGGATGTGGCGGCGGCGGCGGTTCAAGCACACCCGGCAGCGGCACGGTTACGACGAATATCAGCGACCCGGCGCCTCAATGCACCGCACCGAACGGTCCCTACGAGCACGTGTGGGTTACGATCGCGGGCGTCGAAGCGGCAATCAGCAGCGACGCGAACGCCGGGTTCGTAAACCTCACGCCTAATCTTTCGGTGACCAATCCGATTCAGGTCGATCTCCTCTCAGCGCCCAATACCGAGTGCGTTCTTGCCACGCTCGGCCAGACAAGCGGCCTTCCGCCTGGAAAGTACGAGCAGATTAGGCTTATTCTCGTGGCCAACAACACTCCGGGTGTCACGCTTACGCCCAACCAATGTGTCGCCGCTGGCTCGGAGGTCTACAACTGCG
Organism: Pseudomonadota bacterium; assembly: GCA_021324755.1. GTDB lineage: Bacteria > Desulfobacterota > Binatia > Binatales > Binataceae > JAJPIL01. The sequence continues at coordinate 128,895 of JAJPIL010000021.1, read as the reverse complement.
TAGAGACGGCAGGCACCAGTTCGAACTACCACCCGCTGGATACGCCGAGCGCCTCCCAAACTGGTATCAAGATTCCGCCGGGCCAAATCGCGAACGGAGGAATCACGGTAAGCGCGGGGCAGGGCGTCGATATCGATATCGACTTCAATGCCTGTGCCTCGGTGGTAACCGCGGGTAAGAGCGGAAAGTTTATCCTCAAACCGACGCTTCGAGCCTCCGAACTTGGCGTAAATCCTCTTATCGCGGGCACGATCGTAATCGGGCAGTCGGCCGGACCTGGCCAGCCTGTAACCGTGCCCACGCCGTCGTCGGCCTATACCGTTGCGGGCGCAAGCGTATGGCTCGAGCAGGAGCCGTCCGCGCCCAACGCAGCGCTCGGAACTCCTGCGCCCGCCTCTGGGGCGACTCCCACCGAGTCGGTTTCGCAACTTGTGATGGCTACGGTTAGCGACGCGAACGGCAATTTCGAGTTCTGCCCTGTAGGCCCCGGAACCTACGATATCGTGGTCGACGCGCCTCAGCTTTCCTCGGCTAATCCCAATCCGGGCGGCCCGACCATTTTAAGCGGCGTTCAAGTCGGTCCCACCGGCGGCGCAAGCGGGCTTGTGATTCCGCTTCTGCCCCAGCCTTCGCCGGCGGCCACTGGTACACCGCTTTGGGCACAGATGGCCGGCGAGGTAAGCACCCAGAACTCTCCTTCGACCTCGGGCGATTTCGTGCGCCTGAACGCCGCCGTATCGTTTACGCCGGGCGCAAGCGCCACGCCCGTTCTTGCGCCGGTTCCGCTTATCGTTCCTCCTACTGGCACGCCTGGCGGCACGCTTCCGCCCTCGGGCCTGGTAATCACGAGCCCGAGCCCCGATACGACGAATTGTCCGTCGGTATCGTCGGTCGCATGTCCTTCGGGTGCGAATTGCGCCTGCTTTACGCTGGCCGTACCGGCGTCACCACCGGTGGTTGGTCTCGCCAGCCAAACGAATACCACGTTTACGCAGTCGAGCTCGAATACTGCGGATTTCTCGCTTACGGCCGTGGCGTTGAGCATGAGCACGCAGCAGCCGGTTTGCTCGCCCTCGATGCTTTTTGCAAATCCGGTCACTGTGCAGGGTGGCGGCGTAGTCACCCCGCTTGGGAATATCGCCGGTGGAGTTCCGGCGCTTGAATTTCTCGGATGCGACTGACCCGGCCGTCAAGGCATAGTTTGCGCTTGCGATGAGATTTCACGCGGGCGGCGGTGGGCGCTTTTCGCCCCCGCCGTATCCCGCGGCTCGCTTAGCCTTCTTCGGGCGACGCCCCTTTAAGCCTAATTTCGACCGCGAGGTCGCGCTTAGCCGTTTAGCCGGCATGCCCGCTTTGCGTCGCATGCCGCGCAGCAACAATAATGTTTGTTGAGAGATGGCCGGCGCGAAGACAGCGGCCTTCTCCCAGCGATTGAGGCAGCGTTTTAGTTGCGCTTGTTCATAGGTTAAGAGGAGCTAAGGCGATGGCGGATCGGCAGAGGGATACGGCGGGGCGTCCGACGATGGCGATACTGGTCGGCGGCGGGCCGGCACCGGGGATAAACGGCGTTATCGCCTCGGCGACGATCGAGGCGATAAACTCGGGTCTTCGCGTGATCGGGCTGCTCGACGGCTACCGGTGGATCGCACGGGGCGACTGTTCGCACGTAGTCGAGCTCAGAATCGAAGACGTAAGCCGAATCCATCTGACCGGCGGCTCGCTTCTGCGCACCTCGCGCACCAATCCGGCCCAGGACGAGCGAAGCCTTAGCCTTGCGGTCGAGGCGCTCGATCAGCTCGGCGTGCGCTACCTTCTGTGTATCGGGGGCGACGACACGACCTACGCCGCGGCCAAGATCGCCGAGCGCGCCGGCGGCCGGATAAGCGTGGCCACGGTGCCCAAGACGATCGACAACGACCTGCCCTTGCCGCAAAACGCGCCCACCTTCGGCTTCGAGACCGCGCGCTCGGTCGGTGCCGCGGTGGTCGAGGCGCTGATGGAGGACGCGCGCACCACGGGGCGATGGTACCTGGTGGTGACGATGGGGCGAAGGTCGGGCGCGCTCGCGCTCGGAATCGGCAAGGCCGCCGGTACTACGCTTACCGTGATTCCCGAGGAGTTCCGCGAAGAAAAGCTGCCGTTCTCCCATATCGTCGATACGATCGCCGGCGCGATTATCAAGCGCAAAGCCTTCGATCGCGACTACGGCGTGGCGCTCGTGGCCGAAGGCGTGGCCGAGCGGCTCGACCCGGCCTCGCTCGACCTGCACGCGATACCTGCGCTGGCCGGCGTCGAGCGCGACGCCTACGGCCATCCCCGGCTAGCCGATATCCCCTTGGGACAGCTTTTGCGCGAAAAGCTTCGCTTGACGCTCAAGGAGCTCGGCGTCGAGGCAACCGTAATCCATAAAGACGTCGGCTATGAGCTGCGATGCGCCAAGCCGGTCGCTTTCGATATCGAGTACACGCGTACGCTCGGCTACGGCGCCGTGCGCTATCTCTTGAGCGGGGGCTCGGGCGCGCTTATCGCGATCGCCGACGGGCGCGTAACTCCGCTAAGGCTCGAAGAATTGCTCGACAAAGACACCGGTCGGGTGCGCACGCGTTTGGTCGACGTAAGCACCGAGGCCTACCAGGTTGCGCGCTCCTACATGATACGGCTTGAACGGCGCGACTTCGAAGAGCCGATGCTGTCGCGGCTTGCCAGCATGACCAAACTCTCGCCCGAGGCCTTCAAGCAGCGCTTTTTGCCCGTGGTCGAGCTTACTACGCCCGAGCTTCCGGCGCGTCAGACGTACCATCCGGATTGAGCGCCGGCTCTGCCTGAGCGCACCGCTTAACTCGGCGGCGAGACGTGCGTTTTAGGACGCCCTGGGCAGGACGAGGCGCGCTTGTCGGCAACGCCGAAGACCACGAGAATCGCTCGCGCTACGCTTTGTCCGTGCGCGCCGCCGCTCTCGATCCGACCGGCGTCAGCGCATTTGAGGCGCAAGCTTTGCCGGCATCAGCGTAAACGGCGCAACTGTCGCGTCGGGCTCCTCCAGACTCGGCATCACGGCCGCAAAGCCCGTGCGCGAGCTTCCCTGGCGCAACAGATGGCACGCGGCCAGGTAGCCGTTTTCGTTGGTGAACAAAACGTCGGCAGCGCTCATCCAGGCGCCGCTCGTGAGGTTTAGGTTGAAGGTCAGCGGATTGCCGAACATAAAGCCGCTGGCCGCGTCGCCGGCGTTGTTGAGCACGAGGTTGAAGGAGCCGAAGCTGTCGACCTTGCCGGCGCTGATGCTCGTGATGGTGGGCGGAAGTTCGCTGACCGTGACCGCGCCGTTGACGTTGAGCGCAAGCACGTCGTCGCCCAGCGCCGTGTAGCCTAGCTCGAGCGTAAGCGTGATAATAGCCGTGTGCGCCGTCGGCCGGTCGACGAGCAGCATCGCAAACGGCCCCTGGCCAATAGCGCTTTTGCTGGCAACGCTCATATGGTAGTGAGCATGTCCGCCGCGGCCGGGCCGGCTAATGCCAAAGCGGCTCCTATCGCCAAGACGAAGACCCGCGCAGCGCTCGCGCGCAAGCCGAAACGCGCGCCTTGCGCCCTCTCTCGCCGCATCATCGCGATCCTCGCTCGCGCAACACTCGGCTGACTAGCTTAGCGCAATCGCCGACCGCCCTTAAACGCGCCGATTAGTTTGCATCAAAGCCCACTCCGGCGCAGAATCGAGCTCGAATCGATACTTTCAAACGTTCGGGGGTCGCGCTCAACGAAACGAGTATCGGGGGGTAAGCCGAGGCCGCGGGCGCAAGCGCGCGTTCGCCGACCGCAGGCCGGTGCGTTGGGCGTGCACAAGTGTAACCGAGTCGGGCGTGCGCGAGTGTAACGAAATTTTCTCTAAAGGATCATCGCTTGGATGGAATTTCGTCATACTTAAGAAACGTCCTTGCGCTAACTAAGCGCTCCAGATCTAACGGCGGCGCGCGCGCCAGCTTTTGCGCGTCCCTGGGGCGTCAGCGCGCCGGCCGCAGTTTGTATCGAACACACATTTATTTCCCGGTCCGCCGGGGTGGAGAGGAGGAGATAAACTTATGGAGCGAAAAGTTAGGCGCAAGCGTAGGCTTAGCAGCCTGACATGGATCGTCGGCGCAGCAGCGGCAGCCGCGCTCGCGATGCCGCCTCTGGCGCGCAGCGTGAACAACGGCGACCGCGGCTCTAACTGGGTGGCGAGGATAACCGGAGCGCTGCACGCGAGCATCAAAGTGCCGCCGGTCACCGCGCCCGTCCTGCCCGACTTTGGCGACCGGCTTACGGCAACGCCGATCAAGCATGTGATTATCGTTATCGGCGAGAACCGAAGCTTCGACAATCTGTTCGCTACCTACACGCCGCCCAACGGGCAACAGATCTGGAATTTGCTGTCGGAGAAGATCGTCAACGCCGACGGCAGTCCCGGTCCGAATTACGCCCGCGCCGAGCAGTATCAGGCAAGCGACACCGAGACGTTCGAGCTCACGCCGGCCAAGAGCGACTTCTATCCTGCGCTGCCGCAGCCCAACACTACTTACGCGCCGACGACGTCGTGGGTGACCTCGTCGAGCCCGCAGTATCCGGAGCTGGGCCTTTTCCCGGACGGGCAGGAGCTGCTTTTGATCGGCGGCACCGGGCTTGGCAACGACGTTCCCGACACGCGCTTTCCGGCTAATCTTCCGCCCGGGCCCTTCCAGATAACCCAGTACGTGCCGTACAGCGCGTATACGGGCGACCCGGTCCATCGCTTCTTCCAGATGTGGCAACAATCCGACTGTGGGGCGGCGAACTTCGCGCCGGCAAATCCCAGCGGATGCCTGCACGACCTCTACGCGTACGTCGCGGTCACGATCGGCACCGGCAGCAACGGCTTTCCGCCGCCGTCTCCGTTTACGCTCGAGTCGACCGATCAGGGTGGCGTGCAGATGGGGTTCTACAACATGGCCACGGGCGACGCGCCGTATTTCGCAAGCCTCGCTAACCAGTACGCGATCTCCGACAACTACCATCAGGCGATCATGGGCGGCACCGGCGCCAACCACATCGCGATCGGCACCGGCACCGAGCTTTTCTACAGCGACGCGCACTTCGCGCCCGCCACGCCGCCCGACCACGAGATCGAAAATCCCAACCCGTATCCGGGCAGCAACAACTGGTATACGGAGGACGGCTATGGAGTGGACGGCGATATCGGCGGCGGCAGCTACCTCAACTGTGCCGACGCTTCGGCGCCCGGCGTAGCTCCGATTCTCGACTACCTGGCAAAGCTGCCGTACGCGCCTAATCCGCGATGCGAACCGGGGCACTACTATTTGGTCAACAACTACAACCCGGGCTTCCATCGCGACGGCACGCCGTACACCTCGGGCTTCTTCGTTCCGCCCTCGAAGGTGCGCACGATCGGCGAAGCACTCTCCGAGCGCCACATCTCGTGGGCTTACTACGGCGAGGGGTTTCACGCCGACACGCCGCGCACCGACCTTTACTGCAACATCTGTAACCCGTTCCAGTACTCGGCGACGATCATGACCAATCCGGCGCTGCGCGCACATATCCAGGGTCTGTCGGACTTTTACGCCGCCGTGCAATCGGGCAAGCTGCCCGCGGTCTCGTACGTCAAGCCCGACGGTTTGCTCGACGGCCATCCGGCCTCCAGCAAGCCGGATTTGTTCGAAGGCTTCGTGCAGAAGCTGGTAGACGCGGTGCAGGCCAAGCCCGAGCTATGGCGCGAGACGGTGATCTTCGTCACCTTCGACGAAAGCGGCGGCTATTACGACTCGGGCTATATCCAGCCGCTCGACTTTTTCGGCGACGGCCCGCGTGTCCCACTTGTGGCGATCTCGCCCTACGCCAAGCCGGGTTTCGTCGACCACGACTACGCCGACCACGTCTCGCTGCTCAAGTTTATCGAGGCCAACTGGCACCTGCCGCCGCTAAGCGCGATAAGCCGCGACAGTCTGCCGAATCCCCAGGTCAGACCGGGCGCGCCTTACTTCCCGGTAAACGCGCCCGCGATAAGCGATCTGATGTCGATGTTCGACTTTAGCCGCAGGCCCCAGTTCGATTTCTAGTCCCGTCCTGGCGCAGTTCTCCTGGCGCCGACGGACGGGGGCGCCTCGAGGCCTGCGCTTTGCCGCTGCGCCTGCTGCGCCGCTTCGCGGCGCGGCAGGCGCCCCATCACGCTTATGCCTCGTCTTTCCCTCGCGACGCTCTTTCCCCGCGACGTCGCAAGCGCCGCTTGTCCGCACGCGCCTTGTTTGGGGGCGCGCTCAAGGAAACGAGTATCGCGGGGGAACCGAGGCTGCGGGCGCAAGCGCGCGTTCGCCGATCGGAGGCCAGCTCATTTGGTGGAAGTGGGTGCTTAGCGCAGCGATATTCGCTCTGGCTTTTGCCAGCCGGCGCTTTTTGCGCGGGCGCGCACAGAGTCAGGGCGGATCGAGCAGGCCGCAAAGCTGTTTCCATGCCGCGCGCAAGCCGGTGCGCCCGTAGCGGGCGCTGAAAGTTTCGGCGACGTAAGCCGAATAATCTTCGAGCCATTTGGGATTTAGCTTGTCGCGCAGGAAGTTCGCAACGGCCTCTCCCGCCGCTTGCCCGCTTCGCAAGGCTGCGGTCAGTCCTTCGCCCGAAAGCGGGTCGATCAAGCCGGCCGCGTCGCCGCAGGCCACGAGTCCCGCAGGATGGTGCCAGCGCTGGCCGCATCCGCTCCAGAGCGCGCCTGCTCCGCCGCGCCATCGGACCGCTCCTCCCAGCCGGTGGCGCGCCAGCAACTTCTGGCCGCGCGCCCGCAGCTCTAGGCCTTTGATCGGTTCAAGCGCGCAGACGCCGACGTTCGCCGCCGCCAAAGCGCCGCGCTCGTCGCGGCCGCAAGGTGCCGAGCTCGACCCGATCGGGAACAGCCAACAGTAGCCCGGCCGACATCCGGGCGCAAATTCAAAGGCGGGAGCCGAAAAACCCGAGCCTTGCGCGTAGGCCGAGATTGCAGGCATCAGATGCGGGCGTCCGCTGATGCCCCAGGTGCGAGCAAGGTTAGATTGCGCGCCCGAGGCGATAACCACCGCCTGGCATCGCAGCGAAAACTTCCACTCTTGCCCCGCCGGCTCGAGTCCCGAGCGCGCGCCGGGCACAAGCCTTCCAGCGGCGGCTATCCGTCCAACGAGCCGCCAATTGCCTTTTGCCGAGAACCTCGGCAAAGCGCTCGTCTCGACCTCAGCGACAATCCCCTCGACCGCTCCCTGGTAGACGATTTCGGCCATCCCTGAAAGCCCGTCGCGAAGCTTCTGGTCGATCGAGCGGCGCGGCAGAATCCAAACCGGCTCGTTCGGATAGCGAATTCTCCACAAAAGCCCTCGCGAGCCGAGCAACTCCACGGCGTCGAACGGCGCTCCACCCACCTCGACCAGGTCTTGCTCGGCAAGCCCAAGGCGCCGTAGCTCCTCGACCGCCGCCGGCACGAACATGTCGCCGCACGCTTTGTCGCGCCCTGGGGAGCCGCGCTCGAACACCACGACCTTTATCCCATGGCGCGCGAGCGCGTAGGCGGCGGCGCATCCGGCGGGGCCACCGCCGACAACCGCTGCGTCAAAATGCCGTTCGAGCTCTCGTTGATTCGCCCAGATAGACATAGGTCAAATCCGCGACCAGGGGGAAAACCTCGGTCGGGTTCACGCCCAAGCCCGCGGCCGCGCGCTCGATCGCGTCTAGCAGCCGCAAGCCTTTTGCGATTACGAACTTCTCGGTCTCTTTCTCGGTCAGGCGCAAAACCAGGGCGGTCTGGACCGCCGCGGGCTCGACCACTGGAAGGCGTTTTTGCCGCTGCAGGGCGCACGAGACCGTATTCCAGCGCAACGCCTCGCAGTCCTCCAGATAGTCGCATACGTCGTCGAGCAACGCCGCGTAATCGGCGGTCGCGAACATAAAGCGGCGCAGCGCGGCGAGCCCGGCCGCCGTGGTCGAGGGCGCTCGATGGGCGATCACGCACGCCAGGGCCTGGCAATAATGGGGCCAGCGGGTGCGTCCGAAAAGGACCGCCGCGCCGGGGGCGACTGTTTCGTCAAAGCGCGCCCGGCGGCTTGCGAACTCGGCCGCCAGCGCCTTTAGCGCCGCTTCCTTGAACGCAAAAGCCGCGCTCGCTCGCCGTCCGTCGCCTGCCGCCGCGCAGGCCCAAGGCTCGTTCGCTCCGTGCCGCGCCGAGAATTGCCCGTCGCACCCTGCCTGCCAAAGGCGGCCGAGCTCGTCTACCTTGCGCAGCCAGAGCTCGGCCGTGCTCGAGCATAGCGCGGCCAGGGGATGGCGACCTGGACGCGCAAAGATCGCGTCGCGTCGGCGGCCGCCCGAGCGTACGAGCGCACGCAGCGCAGCAAGCTCTGGCGCGATTAGCTCGTAAGCCTCGTCCAGAAGCCCGTCGAGCAGTGTCATGAAGACGTTGAGCAGGGCCGTGATCACCGACGCCGAGCGGCGCGTCTTGCCGAACAGCGCGCGCTCGACCGTCCTGCCGATCGCGGCGCCAAAGCCGGCCGAAGCGGGAAGATTATAGATGAAGCGCAAGCGACCGTCCTCGTCGGCCAAAAGCCGGCATCGCTCGATCTTCTCCTCCCCCAGCTCCGGCTGCGCGCCGAGCACGGTCAAAAGCGCAAGCCCTTGCTCCAGATGGTCGGCTACGCGCCGCGGCGCCTGCGCCATATAGCTCGCCAGGCGTCGGCTGAGCGCATGGCCCAAACGGCCTACCAGATCGGAGTGAACCGGACGGGCGCAGGCCAGAAGGATACTTATGGGACATCGCTGCCGCATTCAAGCGCCCGGCAAGCTTGCCGGCCTCTCAGTACAAGCCGCTTTTCCCGCCAGATGGCGCGGGCGGAGCGGGCGTAAGGCAGATGGGAGCAAAGGCGTTCTGCACCTCTTGCCCAGTCAGGACGAAGTTAGTCGGGTTATAGCCAGCGGCGGACACGTAAATCACGCTGCCGGGAACGTCGCTGAGGTCGATGATGTATCCGTTTCCGTCGGTATATCCCCAGTTGCCCCAGTCGTCCCTGACCAGGGCGTAAGCGATCGGTTTGTGGCTGTTGCAGTCTGTAACCCGGATCGTGGTCATGGCTCTATTCTCCCTTTGCGCTCTCTGGCCTGGATGGGGCTGGTGCGACAGCGCCTGGAGAGATGGGGCGAAGGTCTTTCGGTCCAGGCGCGCCGAGCACGCCGATCGGCGCGCCCAAAATTCCGAGGCGCCGGACGTGACGCTTGGCCGCCTCCGGGTCGGCTTCGTTGTAAAAGATCGTCTTGGGTGCTCTGCGCACCGCCTCGTAAAGCAGCGTGACGAGCTTTTGCGCGTCGTCGATCGGGAAGAGAATCGCCGGCACGAGCGCGCCGAACTGCTGGATATCGAAAGCGTTGCCGCGAAACTTGATCGTGCCGCGCTCGCCCACCGCCTTGACTACGTCGTCGAACGAACGCAGCGGCAAGGCGTGATGGAGCTGCTGGGCGAGCTCGTGCACTTCGCGCGCTTCGTCCACTTCTTCGACGATCAGTCTTAAAAGATCGCCCGCGGCGACATGGGTTTGCCCCTTTTCCGCGCTCATCTTCGTTTTTTCCTCCGGTTTATTGTTTGCTGAGAAGGGCTACGAGCGTGTAGCCTCCCATGATCTGATTTCCCACAGCTTGAAAAAGCCTGACCACGATGAACTCTCCGTCCTCGGCGGCCTGGGGCACGGCGAGCTTGAGCTCGAGCGCGCGCTGTTCGCCGACGCGCAGCGTGGTGCTCATCAGCAGGGCCCCGGCAAAGCCGGCCGCCGCGCGCCCGTGCCGCGCGCCGGTCAGACCCCCCGCTTCGGCGCCTGCCGCTGGCGTCTTCGGGTGGTAATAGAAGCGGCTTCGCCCGGTCAGCGAGACTTCCACAAAGGGCGCGTCGTAGGGTCTTAGCACGGGCAGTACTCCGTCCTCGCGCTTGTCCGAAAAGGCGAGCACCTTTGCCACCGTCGCGCGCGGCGTAAGCGCTTGTGCGAGCTCGCGCTCGATCGCGCCGTAGGCGATGTTGGCCCAAAGCTCGACCCTGGCGTCAGCCAAGAGCAGGTTGCCCAACTGAATTATCTCGCTCAGCATCATTCCGGCCGACGCCTGCACCACATGCACGTTGCGCTGGCCCACGTGGCGGTCGAGAATCGGCTCGAAAGGGTCGATTATAGGGTCGGCAAGCCAGTTGCTGCAGTTCACCATCAGACATTCGTGCCCCTGGTTTTCCACCACCGGCACCCACGGCGCGTTGCAGCGGACATCGCGCGACCACAGCGACGGCACTTCGACGTACTCGCTGCCGATAAGATGCATGTGGGCGGCGTCGAGGCCTATGGAAGGATCGCCCCAGTAAAAGTCGACCTTGACCGGCGCGCTTACGAACGCGCCGAGGTTGAACAGCCGCGCGTGAACGTAGTTAGGCTTGCCCGCCACCGGGTTACCGAGCGGGTCCTCGGTTTCCACCCAGATATCCGGCGACTCCCAGAACGCCTGGTTGGTCGGGATCGGTCGCGACCCGAGGTCGGTCGGCGCGTAACGGATCAGGAGCCACGGCGTGATGCGCGTTCGGTCGGCGCCCTCCCTGGACAACCGCTGGAAGAGGCGGGTGAACGTTTCGACCGATTGCTGGTAGGATTGCGCGAGCGCGGCGTCGAATTGTTGAACATCCTTCGCGCTGCCCCAGTTGACCGGCGCCTCGCCTCGATCGACCACAGGCCTTTGGTTCTGCTTGCGAGTTTTTGCCATGATACGCTCCAAAAACGCTTAAGATTCGGGCTCGATCTTCACCGGGTTCGTGTACGGGCCGTCGAACTGCCAGGTCAGGTAGGCAAGCCCTCGGTCGGCGTCGAGGTTCCAGTCGGGCAGGTTTTGGGGATTGGTCAGCACGTCGATCGCGTTGTCGAGCGCGTTTCCGAACTGGACGGGGAAGTCGCTGCCAGAAGCCACCTCCACCGGCCATGGCCCGCCAACGCGCACCTGCCCGTTGGACAGCGGATTGTTGATCGCGTCGTCGAGCCAGAAGTCGGGGTACGCAACGCTGAGGTACGGAACGGTCGTCGGCGTTTCGGCCGCAGCGGTCGGATCCTTGATCCAGTCCGGCAGTACTCCAGGTACCCACAGCCCCGCGGGAAAGTCTCGCGCATGCCCGCGCGAGCGTACGATTCGTTCGCCCGAATCGAAGGTGAAATTCAAATTGAGTAGATTCAGCGTGGTCGAGTCGGTGGCCAGTTCGCTAGCGTAAGGATGGACGATTCCCACCAGCATCGCCGCCTGATGGAGCGCGTTGAGGCCGTTGTAGAGGTAGAGATGGTACCAGTAGAGCTGACAACGCAGCTTGTCCCAGTCGATCTGGCTTGCGCCCTGCAGGATCAAATCGATTCCCGCGCCGAGCGCGCCGCCGCCCGCCACGAGATTGCCCGTGAACAGGCCTGCAAGGCCGAGCAAAGCGACAATTGCGCCGCATACGATCTCACCGACGTCGGCGTGATGCTCCACCGTCGGCGCCGGCGGAAGATTCGGCGTCCCGCCCGAGCCGGGCGGAACTTGGGTCGGGTCGACCCATGGCGGATTGTCGCCGCATTTCGAGTCCGGAGGCGCCATGGGCGGGGCCGCATTGCAGCCGAGCGCCTTGCCGCTGGTCTGAAACCACAGCATCAGGTAGGTCAACAAGTACGCCCCGTTGAGGGCGTCGGCGCTGAACCTGCTGCCCGCCGGCGGCGCGCCGTACACCTGCGCGAAGGTGTCGAACCAAAAACTCGCGAAATCGGCCGGAAGCACGCTCGGAAAGGCCTGTCCGCTGGTCACGACGTCGAGCAGCGTCGCCGGATCGATTCCCGGAAGTTCGATCCGCTGCTGCAGATTCGCCTCGCACAGGCTCGGCCAGGAAAGGTAATCGTATGGCTGAGTCGGGCGCGTCGGCATGTTGTAGAAGCCCCATACCCAGGCGTCGCCGAACAAATTGAGCCAGCGATGGCGCCACCAGTTGAGCCGATACACCGAGTTCAGAATCGAGTTCAAAAAAGGGCTGCCGCAAACCTTGCCCGTGTAGGCGATCGCGTAGCCGTAGGCGTAAGCCAAATAACGCGGGTCGTTGGCCTGGCGGGCGTTCGCGATCAAGGCGCTTGCGAACTGTCCGGTGCGCTTCCAAAACACGAAGTCGCGGCAATCCCAGACGATCGGCGGCGGCACTGTCGAGCCCAGGGCAAAGGTCGGCCCGAAAGGCTGCTGCGACTTGATATTCGCCATGATATTGCCCGCGACGTTGCTGATATTGCCCACGATCGTCGCCAGGTCCTTCATCGCGGCCAGCGCCTGGTCGAGGCTGCCGTTGTTCTTGAAGTCCGAAAGCGCGCCTAAGTCTTGCTTCGACGCGATCGAGTCGAGTTGACTTAGAAATCCGTTGAGCTTCGCCAGCGTCGCAACCAGACCGGGAACTGCGCCTGCCCCGCTGCCCAAGCCGTTGGCGACCCCATAGATTATCTGCCAAAACTGCGCGGGTAAGCTGGCTGTGCCCAGCTTGCCTGGTGTAAGGTCGTTGGGCATGAAGTCGAAAAGGTCAGGGCCGACGGCTCCCAGATTGGCGTAAGCGGGCTCGCTCGTAAGCGCTTGGGCGATCGCCGCCTGCGCTGGGTCAGACGACGCCTGCATCCGCTTGACCACCAGATCGAGCAAAACAAACTGGCTAACTATACCGGGCATACGGCACCTCGCTGCGATAAAGTCTTTTCGCTGCTCACGGCCACTATCGGCCGAGCACTAAAGCTTGACGCCTTGCGCCTGCGCGGAAAAAAGAAAACCTACACAGAGCGCCGAGTCCCAGGCGAATTCGCCGGCTCGCGCGCTCGGTCGGCCTCCGCACTGTCAGCGCTTTTTCTTTTCAAAGAAGGCTTGCGCAGGAGCAAAAACAGCGCTTACCGCGCCTTGTCAGCGCGAGCGCGCCCACAGCTTGCGCCGCCCGGCTTTCGCAGCTCGGCGACGGTCGGCTTGGCTCCGCCTATAAGACCCTCTTGCATCCGCTTAAAATCGGTCCCCCCTTAGATATTTTCGAGCCTCGCCGCTTAAAGCTGCTTTCGATCCGGCTGGACGATCTCTCGGTGAGCTTAGCAAGCCGCACGATCCAAATGGTGCCGCGCGCTTTTGCGAGAGCTTTAAGAAGCTAATTACTCAAAAGAGCTTTTCCAGTTAATAATCACCTTACTTTTTCTCGAAAAGAAAACCATCTCTTATCATAGGAAAGAACTTTACGCAATAGCTTTGAATTTTTTATTTACGCAACATCACTACTATTTTTAAACGTGCTTTTCGTCTCGAAGATCGGCCGCCTTTTCACCGTGTGCAAGTATCGCGTAAGGCGGTATCCGGACGACGCACCGGCGCGCTCTTCTGGGGCGTTTCGCTACAACTGACGGGGTATTTCCTGGGCACGTGGTGCCAAAGGTCGAAGGGCGCGCGCGATCCTGCGCGCCGGTTTCCGCTCCTCGAGCGCCTCCATCTGCGTGGTAAGGGCGTGGCCCAGTGGTCGTGCAGCTGTCGAAGCCCGAGGGTCGACCCGAGAGTCAGAACGTGGGAACGATTTGAAAACGGAATTCGCAAAAATTGACCGCTCGAGGACCCCGGCCATTTTGTAAGGGCAAGACGGGCGAGAGCTTAGAGATTCGACTTCTTTGACTCGAAACCGGATAAACACCATGATCATGCGCTCCGGCTCCTTACTCGTGTAAGGAGCGAGTGCACACGGCGCGCAGCTTTAGCGGCATCAGCCTCGATTTCGCATTGCCACAACACAACTACATTCCAGCCCAGTTTCTTCAGCTCCGAAAGCTTCTCTCTGTCACGCTTCAGATTCGCCGCGAACTTTGCACGCCAGTACTCGATGTTCGAGCGAGGCATCGTAGAGCGAGAGCAACCCTTGTGGCGATGCCAGAAGCAGCCGTGGACGAATACGGCGACTTTGTCTCGACGAAACACGACGGGGCGCAGCTCCTTCGACTCGAAAACGGAACCAGTCGGGAAAGCTCTGAATCCGCGCGGCCTCGTGAGCGGTGAGCGTGCGCCTGCGAGACGAAACCACGACCGCACGCAACATCATAGGAGCGACAGAAGGAGGGACGATCTATCCTGGATAGGCAACAGCCCCAGCCATCTGCAAGGCCTCGTATGTAAGGTCCATTTCGGGGAAAGACTCTCTCGGTACGAATATGCACAAGCCGTCTCTACCACGGGTAAGCAGCACGCGATAAGCATTTCTCCTGATCCTTCTCGGGTCGATTACATGCCGGTTTCGCTCGGGGCGAACTATCCAATCCCTCCCGGACCACGTCAAGTCTGGCCCCCAGCAAACGATTGGAAGATCGAGTTCAAGTCCCTGGCAACCGAACTCTGTTGCGGCAAGTTCGAGGCGGCACGCAGATCGGGGATGACTCGGCCCTTCCTCGTACCACTCACCGTAGTACCAGTAGTCAGCCCGCAACGGCTGGACACCATAAAGCACCGCCTTGCGAAACTTCGAAGAGACCAAAAGCCCATAGCGTTTTCCTGGCTCGAATGCGTAGCGGTCCCTGGCGTAGCTTCGGAGTGCTTCCAGGTCCCTTGCTACATAGATCACAAACTCGCAGTTGCGCAGCGCTGCGGCGACGTCAGAGGCCTGTTCGAGCTGCCCAGCCAATAAGAGGTCAACCCAGCCGGCTACCTGCAACGCACGGTGGCTTCGCAGTGTAGCTGTGAGGTTCAGCAGTGGCTCTACCCGCACCGGTAATCCGCCCTGTTGGAAAGGCTCAGCAAGGTGCGGGGGCGCGACAACCTCCCAAGCCTGGGAGGCACGGACCGCTTCCACCCACTGCGCAAGCCCGGCCTCTTCCCCTGCATGGATCTCCTGGCCTTCCCCCATGAGTGCAACGAGCACGAAGGGTTCATCCGGAGACCGGTCGGCGATCCTCGTTAGGAGTTCCGGCTCGGAACCGACCAGCCGTCCTTTGTGCTTGAGGAGCACCCGGTCTCGGTCCCAAGCACGCTGCGCCTCGTCGAACACAACCACCCGCTCACGACACGGTGCCCGTAACCGTACGAGATTGTCGCGCAGAAACGACCGAAGGTCTTGAACGAACTCGCGCCGTGGCTTACCCCCGCCAAGAGCATATTGGAGGACCTGGATGAGCGGGCCGTTGCCAGAGAGAAATACCGCCGAAAGTGGAAGCTTGCGCGAATGGACGAGTTGAAGTCCCACCAACGTCTTCCCCGAACCGGGCACCCCTGCGAGCAGGACCAGCGAGCGGACTCGCCGCTCTGCGGTGTCTCGCACAATGGACTCGATGAGCGAGATGGTCTCGGGAATGCGCGCGGACTCAGCGCGGCGGATTCGGGGTAACGGCTGGTGTTCGAAAAGGAGACGGGCGGCCTCCACGAGGCTCGGAAGGGGCCGGTAGGGCGCTGAAGTCCAGCCTATGACATCTGCTCGCCGCCCGCGAGCCGGCGCGGACAGCTCTCGCATGAGGTCGCCTAGCGCCGATGGGGGAATCACCCGTACGCCATCCCGCTCGAACGGCTCTCCCTGCATGCCGATGGGGATGAGTATGGGCAGGAGACGGCGCCCTTGGCACCCCTCGTGGTAGTCCTCCAGGTCCCGAACATAGCTGCGCACCTGGTCGAGGTCAGCAAGCTCGACCTCCACACGGTTCTTGAACTCGACGACCAGAACGATCCCGTTCTCTAGCACAATAAGGTCTGGGCGCCGGCCGCCACTACGAGGAAGCTCGAACTCCAGGACCAGGCCAAAACCACCGGCATCAGGGAGGCAGCGCCTCAACTGTTCCCGCAAGACGCCAATGCTGCGATGCCATGCGAGGAGTTGCGGTGCCCCCGTCTCCCGAAGGAAGCGTGTAAGCGCTTCCAGAAGCTCCTCGTCTGGCGTCGCCACGAAAGTAGCAACGTCGCCAGCCCACGCGTAGGTGGGTTCGGTCATGTCTCATGCTGCCAGATTAAAGTGCTCCAGAGCCCTGATACGGGCACGAACGATGGCCGCGGTCGAATCCCCTGCTGCGCACGACTGGAGCCTGAGTGGGACCTTGGCGAAGGTCTCGATACGGTGCTCATCGAGCGGTCGCGCGAAGGGTCCTTCGCGGAAGCGGATCTCGACCGGCCCCGTCTTTCCTTCTGTTCCGTCCCCGTCGCATGAATTCTGGATCGCCTCGCGGGCGAGTCCTGCCTCCGGAAGCATGCCTGCGGCCTGGAGAATATTTGCGAAAGCATTCCCCGTCGCGCCGCCCATAGGGCTTGCCGGTTCGAAGACCCACTCGGGACGTCGTTCCATTGTCATGAGCCTCCCGTCTATCCGCACACTCTAGTCGACCTGCCCCTCTTGACCCAATTGGCGCCGCCGGCGTCGGCGACGTACTTCGCGGTGGCGATATGCCGACATCAGATTATGGGAAGCGAGCCATCCTGCGGCAAGCGCCGAACGATTCGTGCCCTGGTTTGCGGGCTGGGCGCGCGGCTGCCGCCCGAGAAATCGACCACCCGAAAAGAACTGGGAGGAGACGGAGGATTCCGACGAACCCGTCGAGTCGGAAGACGCCTGCGCCCAGGCGGAGGAGGCGGAGCGATCCGACGAGCCCGAAGGATCACGAGCCGATGCGGATCGAGACGCTGATTCCGTTCCGGCCGAGGCGGAGCCGAGGGATCGACCGCGGAACTAGATCCTGTGGGTCCCGATCGAGCGGATCGAAGGCGAGGGCAGCGACCCGTCCTCCAGCCGGCGTCAGTGAGCCGGTATGGCGGGACCGGCGCGCGGGCCCTCGCGATGCGCATCGGGCGGGCATCTGCTGCGCGCCTAGGCAGCTCGGCGCGACCCTTAACGTGCACCCGACAGGATAGATGCAAGCGCGCGGAGGCGCGGCGCGGCCCGAAGCAACACGGTCTATTCGGTCACGCCTGGGCGCCGGCGAAGACGCTCTTGCGGATCGAGGCGTGTACGCCCCAGTTGCCGTCGACCACCTGGGTTACACCGAAGTCAACTGCGACCGACATCAGGGAGATCGCTTCGTCCTCCGACAGCCCCTGGGTGTTCATCAAAAAGGCGCGCATCTTGCGAAACGCGTCGCGCATCGCCTTGTCCAGCGAGGAGCGCTCGAAGATCTCCCTCTGCGCGTTGGCTCCCAGCTGACTTAGATAGTCCGGGTAGCTAAAGCCGTGGACCACCCATTGCTCCTTGGTTTCGAGCAGCGGATGGTTTAGCCCTTCGAGCACGGTGCCCGCAAGATCGTCGCGCTTGTGCACCACGACCTGGAATAAACCCGTGAGCGAGCATTCGATCGCCGTGCCGGCAAGCTCCGAGTCGCCCTGCGCGGCGTGGGGATCGCCGACCGAGAGCAGCCCGCCTTCGACCGCAACCGGATAGTACATCACGGCGCCCTTGCCGATGCGCCAGTCGTCGATATTGCCGCCGAAATATCCGGGCGGAATCGAGTTGACGATGTCGGCCTCCTTCGGCGCCAGACCCATCGTGCCGAAATGGAGCCGAATCGGCACGCGCGCGTTTTTGAGCACGCCGCGGCGCGGGGCGATCGTCTTGGGGTCGACGATAACGCCTGGGTAGTCGTAGGTTTTATGCACCACGCCGAACGGATCGGTCTGGGGCGTCCAGACGTAACTGTAGACGGCGGTGGCCCAATCGCGCTCGCCACGGGCGTCGATTTCGTAGATCGTCACCACCTCGCGCGGCTTGGGCTCCTCGATAAGATCGTGGTACTGATAGCCCCACCAGGCCGCGATATTGGTGCCGAACGACTTGCCCGCGTAGCGCGGATTTGCGCACGGGCGCGGACGGACGTCGAGGATGCGCACTTCCAGGATATCACCGGGCTCGGCGCCGCGCACGAAAATCGGACCGGTGAGCACATGCACCCCCCACCCCGCGCCGGCCCCGTTAGGCGCGTCCATCGGACCCGCTCCGCGCCGCATCACGTTCTTCTTGTTTCGTGTCCAGTAGTAGATGCTCTCGACGCCGGGGTCGCCCTGGATCATCCGCTCGTAGTCGTCGGACGCCTGATGGGTGACGGTTTCGATGGTGAGAAAATCGCCGGAATCCACCTCGACCACGGGCTTAAGAGTTTTGCTGAAATAACCCCAGTGCACGGTGTCGGCGTTGGCGGGCACGTAGTAATGCGCGGCCTTGCCGACTCCGGCGCGCCGGCTGGGAGCGCGGCTCGCGGCTTTCGTCGGGTCAACGTCAGCCTCGCTGAGCGTCGGCAGGCTTAGCACGCCCGCCGCGGCACCGAGCGACACGGCCGACTTGAGAAACGTGCGCCGGCTCGGCTCTACAACCGCGCCCGGCTCGACGCCGCCCTGCGCGCCGGACTGACGCATCGCGCCTGAGCTTTTCTCTTCCAACTCGGCTTTAACGGTCCTGTCCTTCATGAAAGAATTGCTCCTCCACGAGGTTTCGCAGGCGCCAATCGCTGCTCTTTATCCCCACCCGGCAGCGACGGCAGGACGCAGCCAGGTTCGCAGCCGCCGGCTCGGAGGAAAAATCGAGCGGCTATCGACCGGGCTGCGTCGCTCGCGCTAATCTCGCGCAAGATTTATGCCATCGGTGGGGCGGAATGGTAGCCGCGAATTATCGCGCCGATAGGCCGACGCGCGGGCGCTCGCGATGCGCATCGGGCGGGCATCTGCTGCGCGCCTAGGCAGCTCGGCGCGGCCCTTAACGTACACCCGACAGGATAGATGCAAGCGCGCGGAGGCGCGGCGCGCGGCGAAGCAATACGGGAGCGCGCGCTCGAGAAGCGCGCAAGGGCGGCGCTTGCTTGACTTGAGCGGCGATCGCGCCTAATGTTGGGTCTATAAAAATTGCGCAGATAAAGCCTGCCTATGGCCGCTTTCGGCCGCCCGCCTGGTAGGCCTCGAAGCGATCGTCTTGCGTCCGAAAAGACCATCTTGACTTGCCGGAGCAAAGACCGAAGCGCCGCTTGCGCCCGCGCGCCGCGGCTCGGAGCGAATGGGGCGTATAGGCCCGCGCGTTTCGTCCCAAAGTACGAGGCGCGTGCCAGCGCTTTTGCGACGCGACGAAAAATCGTCCCACTTGTGGTTTGTTCGAAGACGCTTTCGCCTTTGCGCGCTTTGACCGGCGCGATTACGCAAGGCTCAGCCTTGCGCCGCATGCTTTGGAGGGTGCGTCGATGAGGCGCGAGGTGCCTGCGCAGAGCGGAGTCGAGCTCGCCAGCAGGCTTGTCGAGGAGCTCAAAGACCCAGTGCGCTTCGCCACGACCTTTCTCGGCCACGACTTGTGGGAGATGCAAAAACGGATCCTCAGCGCCGTTGCGCGTTTTCCGCGCGTGGCGGTCAAGGCGTGCCACAGCTCCTCCAAAACGCGCACCGCGGCCGAGGCCGTGCTCTGGTGGATCACGCGCTTTAGCGACGGAATCGCCGTCACCACCGCGCCGACCTTCGTTCAGGTCAAGCAGATCCTGTGGGCCGAAATTCGCAAGGCCGTGCGCCAGGCGCGGATCGCCTATCCGCGCCCCAACCTGACCGAGCTTCGCTTCGGGCCGAACAATTACGCGCTCGGCCTTTCGACCAATCAGGGCGTGCGCTTCCAGGGCTTCCATTCGAACCATCTGCTGATCGTAATCGACGAGGCGGTGGGAGTGGCGGGCGAGATCTGGGAGGCGATCGAAGGCGCGCGCGCTGGCGGCGAGGTGCGAATCCTCGCGCTCGGAAATCCCACCGTTCCCTCGGGGCCGTTCTACGACGCCTTTACGCGCGATCGGGCGCGATGGGCGACCTTCACGATCGACGCCTTCGACACGCCGAACCTTGCCGGCGTAAGCCTCGAGCGGTTGCTCGCGATGGACGAGCGGGAGCTTTCGGTGGCGCCGCGGCCGTACCTGGTGACCCGGCGATGGGTGCGCGAGAAGTATCTCGAGTGGGGCGAGCGGTCGCCGATGTGGCAGGCACGGGTGCGCGCCTGCTTTCCCGAGCAATCGCAAAGCTCGCTAATCGGCCTTGCCTTTCTCGAGCGCGCCCGCGCCCCGCGCCAGCCGTCGGAGCTCGCGCGTAGCGACAGGACCTCGTGCGAAAAGACCGCGCTTTACGCCGGCGTCGACGTCGCCGGGCCGGGCGAGGACGAGACGGTAGTGGCGGTGCGCGACGCGCACGGCGAGATCGTCGAGCTTTTCGCAAGCTCGGCCGCCGACGCGCGCGGCCAGATCGCGCGGGTGCTCGGCAAGTATCGCGCGCGCCTCGAGGAGGTCAACGTCGACGCAGTCGGAATCGGCTACCATTTCGCGCTCCATCTCCAGGACTTGGGCTTCCCCGTAAATCTCGTCAACGTCGGCGCGCCTGCCCGCGACAGCGAGAAATTCGCCAACCTCAAGGCCGAGCTCTACTGGGGCTTGCGGATGCGCTTCGAGGCGGGCGAAGTGTCGAACCTCACGGACGAAGTCGCGCTCTCCCAGCTCGCCTCGCTGAACTACCGCCATAACCCGCGAGGCCAGATCGTGATCGAAAGCAAGGAAGAGGCGCGAAAACGCGGCCTGCGCTCGCCCGACCGGGCCGAGGCGCTGATGCTCGCCTTTGCAAACCTAAGACCGCCGATTCTCGCGCTCTACGAACGGCTTTTGAGCGACCAGCCGGCCGCTCCTGGCGGCGCCGGCGCAAGCGAAGGCGCAAGCGCGCCTGCGCCCGGTGCGCCTGCCGGCGAAGACGAAAACCCGCTGCTTTCGCTCTACGAAAGCGCGGCAGGCAAGTTCAAGCCGCCGCAGGACTAGGGTGCGCCCGCGCCTTGTCGTCCGTTACTGGCCGCCTGCGATGACCTGGTCTTTTGGCGGCTTTGCTAGCGGGCTTGTCGCAGGCTTGAGCCGCACGATCTGGTAGGCGTCTTTGTGCTGATGGGCGAACTCCCAGATGTCGGCCGGCGTGACCGAGCGTGCCGGCACGCCGAAGTCGAGACCGTCGGCCTTGTAGGCCTCGCCCACCTCGTACGAACAGATCGGACGCCCCGAAATCCATCCCAGGGCGTCGGTGAAATACGTGACGCGGCGCCTGATAATCCGGCCCGCGAGCGCGTCCAAAAACTGAAGAAAAAGTTTAAGAAAGCCGTAGCTTTCCGCCGAAAAGCGACACGCCCGCACCACGATTCGGCTGCGCGCCGTGGGGCCCAGGCGCACAGGCTTGAGCAGGTAGGCCGCGCGCGTGTCGGCGATACTCACCCATAGCGGGCGCGTCTTTACGCGCCACAGCGCCTCCATCACCAGCGGCGGCTCGGCCCCCACCACCAGGCCGACATGCGAGATAGGCGCGCGCGTAAGCCAGATTATCGCGCGCGCAAGCAAACCCGTGCCGGTTACCGCCACGATATCGCCAAAAGCTGAGCTCGGCGTTGAGCGCAAAGGCACGCCCAAACCTCGCCCAACGCCGCGATCGCCACGCCCGAAGCCGCCTCTGCGCGCGCCTTAACCTTCGCACAATTCGCGCAAGCCCGCCGCCCTGCACCATCGGTCGCCTCTTTCGCCGCTGCTTGACCCAAGCCTGCCCGTTCAAGCAAACACTAAGGCGCTTTGAGCGGTCTAAATCAAGGGCGTACAGCTTCTCGAATCGGCGCGCTCGTGCTTTAGGCTATGGTAAGTTGAATGGATCGGCTAAAGTAAATCGAGACCCGTTATGCTTTTCGCAACTCGGCCCGTTGCTCCGCTTTTTCGGTTGTGGCCGAGTTAAAGTAAAGTAAATCGAGAGCCTGTGAGCTATTTGCAACAACGAAACTTGCGCAGGAGAAACTCGCTTGAAATCGAAGCCTAAGACCGCTTTCAACTTTCAAGGGAGAATACGAACGATCGTCCCCCACTGCGCCGGGACGCGCTTGCGCTGGAGCAAGAAATGGGCCTTCGGCCGTTGGCTTTTGTGCCTAGGCGCGCTCGTGGGCTTGATCGTAAGCGGTGCAGTGAGCCAGGCCGCGAACTACCCGACGCGCGTTCGGCTCGAGCTGCCCGAGGGTTTCTATGTGCCCGCGCCCAAGGAGAGCTCGGCAAAGGTCCCGCTCAGCGTGGCGCTAGTTGCCGACCCGGCCTTTATGCAGGCGCGCTTTAGGCCGTCTGGCGAGGGCGAAGGCTACGAGATTGAACTTCAGCCCGCCCTGCTCGACGCCCTGAGGGCGGTTTTGGCTGCGAACTTCAAGTCGGTGCAAGTCGTGAGCAACGAGGCTGCGGGCCGCTCGGCCGACCTCGTGGTCGAGCCAAGCGTTGTGTTCGAGCTTATCACGTCGCCCCAGTTCTTCAAGCAAAAGCTTACTGTGCGCGGCGCGCTGATGCTGGTGGTCAAGGAGACGCAGCGGATGCGCGAGGTGGGCGAGTTTATCCGGATCAAAACGGTTTCGGCCGAGGGAAGCTCTCGATGGGAGCTCGGCAATTACTGGGTGAGCTTCGATTTAGGCGGCGACAACGGAGCTTTGCTGCTCAAACTGGTCGAACAAGCGCTGTCCGACGACCTTGCCGCCGTTGGCGCCGACTTTGCCCAAAGCAAGCTCGCGCTGCGCGTCGCACAGCTTCGCTCGCGCGCGATCACACTCCCGCCCGACGTTCTGGTGCCCCAGATACCGTACGTGCCGGCAACCAACCGTTGAGCGCGCCTTTGTCCCAGGCTCGATCGAGACAAAGCCGCGCTTGTCAAAAGCGGCCGCGATCGTTCGGCAAAGAATCGAGCTCGCGTCAAGGCGAGCGCCACCTGCGCGCAAACCGCAACGCCGCTACCGAGCAGGTGCGCTCTCCTTGAGCATCGCGCTCGTTACCACACCACCCCAAGCGTCGAAGCGCAAAAAACCAAGTCGCCGTCCCACCTGACGGCCCGAGCGAAACTCGCCGTAAAGGCATAGGATCGTGTCGTTGTCCAGATGGGCCACCGCGCCCGCGTCGCGAAGCAGTTTGGCCAGCGCCTTGGCGAGCGCGCCCTGACGAATCGGCGAGATTGCGCCGAGCTCTTTTGGGAAACTCTTGCTCAAAAGCTCCAAACACTTGCTCGGCGTGGGCGTGCCGCGGCAGAGCGCAATCCCCTGCTCGATAAGACTCGTCACTGCGCTCGTCAGGATGGAGCGCTGGATCGAATTCGAGGCCTCGATATCGATCATCCTCCTAAGCGCCGAATTTTCCCTGACGAGAAACGACTTCGGTCCGGGCGCGAAGTTCTGTCCGAAGGCGAGCATCGGATTGGTCGAGCCGTCGTACACGCGCACCATAAGCGGTCGCTCGCTAACGCCCGACTCCGTAATCTTCACCGCCACCGTCCTGTCGCCCCAGTTCCCCACCCATTGCTCTGCCGTAGCGTCGACGAGCATCTCGAGCGCTACCGGCTCCCCATCCGAAGCGCTCGAAGAAAAACCGCTTGCCTGCTCCGTAAGCTCCACGTTGAGAACCGGGTCGCGAACGATCCCGGTCCAGCCGAAAAGCGAGGGCGATCTGCCCGCGCCGGCAAACACGACAAGCTCGCCCAGGTTGCCTACGTTTCTGATCTCCTCGCTCGACGTTGTGTAGGAAAAGCGCTTGAAGCTAAGCTTGAACGGCAAACAATCCCCAGCCGAGCGAGAGAGGCCTGCGCCCGAAGGCTTGTCAAAATCGCAGTCCGGCTCTACGTCGTCGGGCGCGCATTCGAAGCGGAAGCGGATGGTGCCGTAAAAGGGATTCTCCCAGTAAACGTAGACCATCCCGAGCCGGTCCGCCCCGGACACGACGTCGTACTTGACGTACCCTTCGGTGCCGGTCATAAAGCCGTCGCTCTCCGATTGCATTTCCGCCGACGCCCCAGGTGCGATCTCCTCCGGCGGCGTTAATTCGTCCGACGCCCAAACACCGTGGCACAGATGGTCGAAGGTGCGCTTGAGCGTAAAACAGCCCGTATCGTTGTCGACTACCACTCGAAAGGTTCGTTGCGGCACTCTTTGCCTCTCTAAGAGAGTCGATGAAGGACGTGCGTCGTCCGAACAGGTGGCCGAAGAGCGGACCGTTGCGCGAGGAGGCATTATCGATCCTCGCTCAGGCTCCTAAGCCTGTCAAGTCCGCCTTAGCTCGTCTCGCTCGCGGCCTCAGACGCGCCGAGCGCATTCGACGCGCGTTGCTAGGGGACCGCTTGCGCCGAAGATTCAGGCGCACGCGGCGCGTCCTTGGTTCACATTTGGCTGGTTCGCCAGTCAAAACAAAAATCGAGGCGCGCGCGGCGCGTCCAATTGAACGGCCGGCGCATGACGCCGGCGCAGGAAAACGAAAAGCTCCGGACGCGCGGCTTCTGCGCTCGGCGCAAGGCCCGGAATAGGCTTGCAGGAACGGTCTGCCCGTGACGCATTCACGATCCAAGCGACGGCGCGCCTGCCCGAGCGGAGCTAAAATATACTTAAAGTGCGAAACTAAGTTAAGTTGATTTTAGATGTGGTAATCAAGTTGATGTACAGGGGATGAGTTGTCGAATATAATCACTGCCGTTTACTTTCCATAAAGTTTGCGTTATATTCGGGGTATCTTCGCGGTGTGCCGGGGCGCTCGCAGGATGCGGCCCGGGCGGTTTTGGAAAGAGGCGTTTTGGGGCGAGTCGAGGTGAAAAGTTGAGTCGCAAGGGCAGGGGCAGGCGGGGACAGAGTGGTGCGGGCGGGCCTTTAGCCAAGGGACCGCGCATGGTGCCGGGCGCAAGCCGCTCGCCGATAAGCGCGATGGGCGGCGCGATGATGCCCGGGGCGTCGGGCCGCGCGAGGATCGGCTCGCGCGTGGGCAGTCCGGGCGGTTTCGACCTACCACCCAGGGCGAACTGGCGGACGAATTACGGTGGCGGCGCGGCGGCCGGGCGCGACAACGTGACGAGCGCGCCTGGACGCACAGAGTCGTTGCCGCCCGACAACCGCCATCCGGCGCGCCGCCACGGTGCACCGCTCGGTGGAGCGGGCGCGGACGCGTTTTCGGCCAACCCGGTTTTCGGACTCGGGCCCGAAGCGGCGCGGGAAGAGCGGATGCCCCATCCGGGCGCTGGTACGTGGCGCAAACCTGGCCCGGGCTTGCGACATAATCCGGCAAGTATCGGGCAGCAGCAAGAGTCCGCTTTGCGCACGCCTTACAGCGGCCCGACCGACGCGACGGGCCAGCCCTATCGCCCTGCGACCGAAACTACGAGCGGCCAGTATCCGGGCGAAACCCCGTGGCATCCGGCCACTTCACAGTACCGCAACGAGCGGCCCGTCCAGCCGCCGCCCTATATCCGCGACGTCGACATCGACTACAACTGGTTCAGTCCGTTTCAGCCCGTATGGCCCTTCGGTCCGCCTTACGTCACTTACCCGCGCGAATGGGACTACCCGGTCGGCCTCAATTTGGAAATCCAGCCGCAGCGAATCGGGCTTTACGCGATGCTGCGTGCGATGAGCTACGGATGGGGAATCTTGCGCGCCGTGATCGAAACCCGCAAGGACCAGCTGATGCGGATTCCGTGGGAGATTCGCCTGAAAAACGCAAGCGCGCAGAGCACGGCGCGCGATCGGCGTGTCCAGATGCTCAAGGAGTTCTTCCTCAAGCCCGACCGCAAGCATCGATGGCAGGCCTGGGTGAGGCTTTTGCTCGAAGACTTGTTCGTGATCGATGCCCCGACGATATACGTGTGGCGAAGCGAGGCCGGCACGCCCTACGCACTAGAGGTGCTCGACGGAGCCACGATCAAGGTGCTGGTCGACGCCGCCGGCCGCGTGCCTGACCCGCCGTCGCCCGCCTACCAGCAGATAATCAAGGGGCTGCCGATGGTCGATTTCACCGCCGACGAAATAATCTACGCCCCGATGAGGCCGCGCCCTGAGCTTCCGATCTACGGCTACTCGCCAGTCGAACAGTGCTTTTTGGAAATCACCGAGGGAATTCGCCGCACGCTCTACCAGCTCGACTACTGGACCGAAGGCTCGATCCCCGACCTTATCGTGACCGTGCCCGACAACTGGACGCCTGCACAAATCGCCCAGTTCCAGGGCTACATGGACGCGCTTTTGTCGGGAAACCTCCGGCAGAAGTCGAAAATCCGCTTTCTGCCCGGCGGAATGAAGCCCTTCGACATCAAGTCGGCCGGCGGCGAGTTGCTCAAGTCCGACTACGACGAATGGCTTGCGCGGATCGTCTGCTTCGCCTTTTCGATCTCGCCCCAGGGCTTCGTCAAAATGATGAACCGAGCAACGGCCGAATCGAGCGACCAGGCGGCCAAAGAAGAGGGGCTTTATCCGCTGATGACGTACTTCGAGTCGGAGATCATGAACCCGATTATCCAGGAGCACTTCAAGTTCCCCGACATCGAATTCAAGTTCATGCCGCGCCCCGAAGTCGATTTGCTAAAGCAAGCGCAGACGCTTCAAATATACGTTGAAAGCGGAATCATGACCCGGGACGAGGCGCGCGGCCAGCTCGGGCTCGCCAAAACGGCAGGCTCCGGGACGAGATGAGCCATGGATGGACGATCGGCGCAAAACAGCGTCCAAACTTGCTAAAGCGTCGGTCTTGCGCAAGTAGAAAATAACTTGATATCCCCATATACTTCAGTTGACTATTGACATTGGCGTGGAAACGTGGAAAATAGGGAACATATCAGAGCGATGGTCGCGGGCGGAAACGGCGTCAAGGCTTTGGGGACGGCGCGATGCGCGGATTGTGAAGACGTGCCGCGCTGGGTACTGAAGCTTCTGCGCCTTGCCCGCCAGGAGCGGCTTACGGGCTCGATCGACCTTTCGCTCAAGGACGGCGTGCCGAGCAGCGCCAAGCGAATCGTCGAGTTTCTCGACCCGGGCAAGGTGATCGCTAAATAACCCAGGCAGGACGGTTTCGGTCAGGGGAGGTTTCGGAGACTTCTAAGCGAGTTCTCTCGCAAAGCTTAGGGCTCTCAAGCTAGGCCGCTTGGAGAAGCGGAAGCCGGAGGCTGCGCTAAACGTAAGCCCGGCAGGCACTTCGCAGTGCTCGCCGGGCTTTTCGTTTTTGGCACGCAAGAAGTTTATGGAGCCGATTCGGTTCTGGATTCCGATAGAGAAGATCGACGCCGAAAAACGGCTGGTTTACGGCTACGCCTCCACACCGGCGCTCGACCTTCAGGGCGAGCGCGTCTCGCTCGAAGCGATCAAGCGGGCGCTGCCGGACTACATGCAGTGGCGCAATATCCGCGAGATGCACCAGATGTCGGCCGTGGGCGTGGCTGAGTCGGCCGAAGTCGACAAAAAGGGGCTTTACATCGTCGGCCGTATCGTCGACGACGAGGCCTGGAGGAAGGTCAAGGAGGGCGTCTACAAGGGCTTTTCGATCGGCGGGCAGCGGCTCTCCAAAGTCGGCGACGAAATAACCGAGCTTATCTTGACGGAGATTTCGCTGGTGGACCGGCCGGCGAATCCCGAATGCCGGATCGAGCTGTTCAAGCGCGCGCCGGCCCCGGATGGGGAAGGGGTCACGCTAAAACCGGCTGAGGTGGGGCTTTTGGCGCGCATCATCGGCAAGCTTGCCGGCTTTGCCTCTCAAGGAAAAGCGTCGAGCGGCCTTACTGGGGCTGCGCTCTCGGACGAAGCTTCGCTCAACGCGCGGCCGGTGGGACCGAATCCGCAAGACGACGAGCGCGCCGGCAACGAAGGCGGTATGACGTGGTCGCCTTATGACGCCTCGTATGCCCATCTGGACGAGCTCTTGCACCATTGCGAGGGTGCCGACTTCGAGCGTATCGGCGCTTGCGGCGGCGACGACGACGAGGCTGACCTCGAGCTCGAATCGCAGCTCGAGGAGCTTGCGGATGGGGATCTGGATGGCGCAAGCGCGGGTAGCGGCGATGGCGACGACGACGAAGACGGCGACGGCGAAGAGCATACGGTCTTCGGCCGCACCGTGGCGCCGCGTGACGACGTAAGCGAAGCCGACAAGGCGCGCGCCGAAAGGCGTTACGGCGATGTGGAGTTCGCCGATCCGCGCAACAAAAAGTATCCGCTCGACACGCCGCGCCACATCCGCGCGGCCTGGAGGTACTTCGCCATGCCCAAAAACCGCCGCTTCTACACGCCCGAGGAGCAGCGCGAGATCGAACGGCGGATCATCCGGGCATGGAAGCGCAAGATCGATCCGGCGGGCCCGCCCGCGGCTCGCGCGCGTAAGAGGGCGGCCGGCGACGCTTTAAGGCGCACGCCCGCCGGATCGCCAAACGATTGCACGAGCGCGCCGCACGGGCTCGGCGCGAGCTTTTCCGACGGAAGCAAGCTCAATGAACAAACCACGCAAGGAGAAATTTCAATGGGAGTTTTCGACGGCGATCTGAGCAAGCGCGCAAGCGCCTTGAAGCGCGCAAGCCTGCACCGCGCAAACAGCCATTTTAGCAAGGCCGCCGAGCATCAGCACAAGGCCGCCGAACATCACGGCCACCTGATCCGCGCCCACAAGGGCGCCCATCAGGCGCTCTCGGCGCTGAGCAAGGTGCTCAAGGCCCATCACGACGCCGAAAAGGCCGGCGCGGCCGACAAAGGCGCGGCCGACTCGGCGCTGATGGCCGACATGGCACGCAACGAATTCCCCCACGACGAGGTCGCAGCCCATCTGGCGCGCGCCACCGAGCATCTGAGCAAAGCGGCCGAGCACGCCGCGATCGAGGGGCGGCACGCCTCGCGCGCGATCGCCCATCAGGAGGCCGGCATGCACCATCTGGCCAAAGCGATGGCCGTATGGGTCGGCGAGAAAGGCGAGGCGCCGGGCGACCCGTACCCGGGCCTTTACGAGGTGCCCCCAGGCGTCCATCCGATGGCCCAGGACGAACTTACGGAGGGAGACGTGCCCGACTACGATTTGAAGTATCCGTACGCGCTCGGTGACGAAACCGAGGATATCCCGCCCTACAGCACGCCGCCGGCAAGCGTGGAGCGAGCCGCGATGGGCGGCGGTGTGGTCTCGGCCCGCGAGGCCGCGCTGATGCGCAAGGCGGCTTACCTGGAAGGCAAGCTCGAGGCGCTCGCCAGCACGCCGGCAAAGCCGCGCGCCCAGCTGTTCGCGGTGAGCAAGCAGATGCTCGGCGCGGACGCTTCTTACAACCGCGAGCGGGTGGCCGAGCTTCTGGAAGGAGTGAGCGAGAACGACGACCCGCTGCGAGCCAGCGCCCGAATCCTCGGCAACATGGTGCTCAAGGGAATCGGCGCGCGCTCGACCTTCGATCCGGCCTTCCGCGGGGCGGCCGGCGGCTCGCGCTTCGGCACGCTGCCGACCCGGATGTAGCCCCGCTTCGGGTACGGCCCGCTACGACAAACCGAGAAAAAGAGGTTTAGAGGCAATGGCTGGTGTTCCAAGTTCGTTGTTAGGAATGGGGAATTTCGGCGGCTACGACGCGCCGCTTCGTCGCGCGCTCTCCTCGCGCGAGTTCGACGAGCTCGTCAAGGCGGTCGCCGAACGGGTCTCGAAAGCCGACACGATCACCCAGGCTACCGGGCTTCTCTGGTACGACCTGCGCCCGATCGTTCAACTGCTCTACCCGTTCAAAGAGCTCATCCCACGCATCTCCCGCCTGCCGCGCGTGCCGGGCGACGGCGGCAACGCCTACCATTGGAAGCGTATCACGGCGATCAACCTGAACAACTTGTCGGTAGGCGTAAGCGAAGGCAACCGCGGCGGCCGAATCGCGATCGAGGTCCAGGACCAGACCGCGGTCTACAAGACGCTCGGGCTCGAATCGGACGTAACGTTCGAGGCCCGGCTCGGCGCGATGAACCTTATTCCGGACGCGCTCGGCAACTCGATCCAGTCGAATCTGCGTTCGCTGATGATCGGCGAGGAACAGACCCTGATCTTGGGCAACGCGAGCACGGCGCTCGGCGTCACCCCCACGCCGACGCTCACGGCCGGCGGCTCGGGAAGCGCGTTCGCCGCGGGCACGGTCTACGTGCGATGCGTGGCGCTGTCCGGCTTCGGCTGGCTCAACTCGAGCGTGCAAAACGGTGTGCCGGGGCAAATCACCCGCACCAACGCCGACGGCTCGACCGACACCTACGGCGGCGGCTCGGCCCAACCCTCGGCCGAAGCGTCGGTAAGCGTCACCGCCGGCCAGAACGTCACCGCCACCGTCACACCAGTCCCAGGCGCTGTCGCCTACGCCTGGTACTGGTCGCAGACCCAGGGCGCAGAGACGCTCGGCGCGATCACCACGACCAACCAGGTGATTCTCGCGGGGATGCCTTCCGGCACCCAGCCGATAACCGCGCTCCAGGTAAACGGCGCCTACGTCGATAATTCGACCAACGCGCTTCTGCCCGACGGCATCATCTCCCAGATCTTCGGCGGCGTCTTCGGCCCCGCGCCGGGCACTGCGATGGCAACCAACGCGACGCTCCCCAACGGAATCACGATTACCGGCTCGGGTGCGCTCGTGATGACGCTTCCCACTGGAAATTCCGGGCTTACCTTCTCCGGCACCAACATCGAGGAGTTCGACGCCCTGCTGCGCGCGGCCTACGACCAGTACAAACTCGGCTTCGACCGGATCCTGATGTCGGCCGCCGACGTCACGCACTGGACCGGCGAGTTCTTCAACACCTCGGCCAACTCCCCGTTCCGCTTCTTCGCCACCGTCGACCAGGCCACCGGTCTCTACCTCGCAGGCCAGTCGGTCAACGCCTACCGCAACAAGGTGATGGGGAACACGCTCGAAATCGAGGTCCATCCCTACGTGCCGCCCGGAACGATCATCTTCTGGTCCGATCGGGTGCCCTACGAGCTCTCGGGCGTGCCCAACATCCTGGAGGCCCACGTCCGGATGGACTACTACCAGATCCAATGGCCCTGGCGGTCGCGCCGCTACGAGTACGGCGTCTACGTCGACGAGGTCTTCACCTGCTACTTCTGCCCGGCCTTCGCGATTATCAACAACGTCAACCCACCCACGGGCGTGCCCGTAGTGGGATAAACGCGGGAGGGTTCGGCGGATGAAGCTCAAACTGGACCTAGAACATTTCCTCGACGAGCGACGCTTCAACCTCGAGGCGCAAAAGCTCTCGCGCGCGCGCCTGCTGCGCGCCGTCGAGCGCCCCACGCGCGTGTCGGTGGGCGGCAAGGAGTTCGCCGTGCGCGACGGCGTGCTGGACGTCCCGCCCGAACTGGCAGAGGTCTTGCTCGCCCAGGGATGGCGCAAGACGGCGGACGAAAGCCGCGCTCCGTCGCAAGGCAAAAACCAGGACAAAGCAGGCGGATGAGCGCATGGAGTAGGGCGGCTTTGAAAACCCACGCGCCCCATCCGGTGCCCGGCTCGTCGACGTTTCGAGCTGCGCACCCGCTACCGTACAGGTTCGCGCCTTGCAGCCGCGCAAAAGCGCACGGTTGAGAGGCGCTTGGGCAAGAGGTGAGGACGAGCGATGGCGCTTGCGACATCACCCGACCCGCGCGACCTCGCGCTGGTAAGCGACGTCAAAAGCTATATCAACCCGACGCTCGGCTCGACCGACGACGCGCTGCTCCAGACGCTGCTTACCGCGACCTCGCGCTGGATCGCGCAGTACCTAAACCGCAACCTCAACGCCCAGACCTACACCGAGGTGCGCGACGGCACGGGTACGGCCTCGATGCGGCTGCTCAACTGGCCGGTGGTGAGCGTAAGCCAGGTGATGGTCGACAACGCGGTGATAAATCCGGCGCCGAACCAGACCGCCTCTGGCTACGTGTTCAATCCGCTGACCGGCGTCATAAGCCTGCGACCCGACATCTTCGGACTTGGCGGCTACTTCGCAAAAGGCGTGCAGAACGTGCGCTTCGTATACGTCGCCGGCTACAACACGCCCGGGATGTACGCGCTGGGCGCGACGGTTGCGGGCGCGCCCGACCTGCCGGCGGCGCTGTCGATGGCCGCGATGCAGCTTTGCGCGCTCGTCTATCGCCAGCGCGACCGCGTCGGCGACACGAGCGAAAGCGTGGCTACCGCGGGGCTCGAGCGCGTCACGTACTTCATGGGCGCGCTCCATCCAAGCACCAAATCGATCCTCGACCTCCATCGCGAGGTGGTGCCCGTGGATGGGATGTCGGTCGCGGCGTTCGGCGGATGACGCAAAAGGGCAAGCGGCCGAGCAGTTTCGCTCGCTCTGGGCGGATCGATGGCGATCGGACGAGAGAAAATTTACGTGGCCCTGTTCGACTTGCTCACGCAAAACCTGCTCGCTCCAGCAGGTCCGTTCGCGTTCGCTTCCCGACGCTACCGGCCCGCCTCCCAGACCGGCACCGCGAACTTCCCGGCCTTCTACCTGATCCGCGGCCGCGAGGAGTACCGGCGCGAGCTGCTCTACGGGCCGGCAACCGTCGTGCTAAGGGCGCACGTCCGAATCCAGGCCGCCAACGGCGACGACCCGAACGCGGTCACCGAGACCCAGATGAACGAGCTCGTCGATGCGGTGGAAAACGTGATCGAGAACTACTCCGGGCGGCTCGGCACCCATGCCCTGGGTGGCCTGGTGCAGGTGATCCAAATGAAGTACGTCCAGCCGCTCGTCGACGCCTCCGGAATGGGGCGCTTTTCCGAACAAACGGTCGTCATCGAGATGATGACCAACCATTGAGGCAAGGGTAATCAGGATGGCCAGCGATCTGCGACAGTTCATTTTCGGCCCGGGCTCCGGATGGACCCGGCTCATCCAGTACGTCGACGGGACGCTCCCGACTATCTCCCAGCCACGCCGCTTCGACGTGGTGCAGGAAGTGTCGCTCGAATTCGACCTTACGCTCGAAGAACTCTACGGCGAGCAGATCTACCCGGTCGCGGTCGGACTCAGCAAGGGCAGGGTCAACGGCCGAATCAAGCTCGCTGCGCTCGGCGCCAACCTTATCAACCAGGCCTTCGTCGGCTCGAGCGCAGGCCCCCAGTCAGGGCAGCGCGTGATGGCGATGACCGGAGCGCAGATCGGCGAGTTCACCACCGTCCCCACCGCCTCGCCGTACCAGTACACGGTCGCCAACGCCGCGACCTTCGTCGCCGACTGGGGCGTGCGCTACGGCGACACCGGACTTCCGCTTCTAGCGGTGAGCAGCGTCTCGGCAGCGGGTCAGTACTCGGTCAGCTCGGGCGGCGTGTACACCTTTGATGCCGCCGACGCAGGACGGCCGGTCTACATCGACTACGAGTACACCCAGCCCACTGGCGCAACGCTCGAGATGACCAACGTCCTGCAGGGCGACGTCGCGATCTTCAGCTTCCGCTACCAGGGTATCTTCTCCGGGCGCAAAATCGGAATCTATCTGCCCAACGCTGTCTCCGACAAATTCAACTTCCAGACCAAGCTTCAGGGTTTCAGCGAGCCTGAAATTATGTTCAACGCCTTTGCCGGACCGGACGGCGTCGTCGGCTATATCTACCTGGCGTCGTAAACCTGCGCGCGCAAGCCGCAGCGAAGTGATCTGGGTCGTTCGATGGCGGGACGAATCTACCACGGCAGGATGAGCGAGCCACCGTTCGAAGGGCGCGCGATCGTGGTGCGCGGCGAGACGTTCGTCGTGCCGGAACTCACGATCGGCGCGCGTCGGGCGCTCTCGCCCAAGCTCAAGTGGATGTACGAGCGCTTCGGCGCAGGATCTGGCAAAAACGGCGAAGTTCCATACGAGGAACTGGAGCGGCTCCATTCGCTCTGGTTCGAGACCGCGCTTTTGGCGCTCAAGATGAACTACCCGGAAATCACGCCCGAGCTCGTCGCCGAGAACTTCAGCTTAAGCCAAATCCGCCAATGCTTCGAGGCGGCCGTGGGTGTGCCCGCGCGCGACTCGAGCGAACCGGCGCGCCCTACACTTGCGGCGACCGAGACGGCCGCCGCTGGGTCGAACCCGACTGGAGCGAAATCTACGGACTTTTGATAACCGTGACCGGCTGGACCTTCGAATATATCGACTCGCGCGTAACGCTTTCCCAGTTCAACCGCCTAGTCGAGTACTGGTCCAAGCATCCGCCGGTCCATCTCTTGCTCGCAACGCTTCTTGCTCCGCCCGAGGCGCAAAAGCGCCGTCCGGCAAGGGTCATCCGCTACGACCGCAACACGATAGAGGAACTTTTCAGCGCCTGGCGCGCCGTCGGCGGCGCGGTCGCGCCGCAAGGCGTCTGACGCGAAGCGGGTAATGGTAGCACGACTCGGGCTTAAAGCGGCGATCGAGGGAGAAGGCTAGACAGTGCCGTATCAGTACGCGCTCCTTCCAGGCGAATTCGAGCCGACTCAGTTCGACCTGCGCACGGCGGCCGAGCAGATGCGCGCGATGCGGGAAGAGGCGAGCACGACGGCGCAGGCGGTAAAGCTCGCCACGAGCGAGCTCAAAAAGGGAGTCGCGGACGCCGCCACGCCACTGCAAGATTTGCCTGCGCAGATGGCGAATGCGCAGACGCTCGATTCAGCCCAGGCGGTCGTCGCCGCTCAGCAAACGGCCGCGCTCGAGACGGCTTCCACCACTGGATTGGAAGGTGCGTTCGAGCCGCTCAGCCAAGGTGCCGAGATGATTACGCGCACGGCGCTCGCCGACCCGAGACGGATGAACGAGGCGCTGCGCGCGATGGGACGCGACTTTATCGCCAGTATGGTTCGAAGCCATGCCGAGGCGCTTGTAGGTGGCGCAGAGAAAGGCTCGCTCCTTTCGGCGATCTACGGTGAGAGAGGACGCGGCGGCGGGCTCACCGGACTTGCGCAGCGCTATCTCTTCGGTGCGACGGAAGGACCCGGACCGCTCGGCCCCAGCGGCGAACTCGTCGGCGCAAACGGACTCGCCGCACCGCTTGCCGGCTACGGCGCCGAGCTCGGCGAGCAAGGGAGCGAACAGCTTCAGGCGCTGTCTGACAACTTTTCGCAGCTCAACAGTTCGCTGAGCGGGCTTCCCGAAACGTTCGACCAGCTCGGCACGAGCACGAGCGAGCTTCCCGAGCTATTCCAAAGCCTCGCCGGCTCGTTCAACTCCGCCCTGGGCGAACTCGCCTCGCTAGGTGGCGGCGGTATTGGCGGGCTCGGCTCGCTCTTCTCGGGCCTCGGCGACGTAGGCGCGATCTTCGGCTTCGAGCGCGGCGGAATCGTGCCGTCGGCCGCCGGCGGAATGATCGTCGGACCAGGTCACGGAACGCTCGCGATGCTCCATCCACGCGAAATGGTCCTGCCAGCCCATCTTTCGACCGGGATCCAACGGCTGATCGGCGATGCGACCGGCCCGACCGCCAGCCACAACATCAACGTCAACTACCACGTAAGCGCCCTGGATGCGCGCTCGGTGCGGGAACTTTTGATGGAGCACGGCGACACGATCACCAATATCCTCCAGCGCTCGCTGAGAGCGTCGCCCCGTGGCGGTTCGGGCTTCGTAATCAGCTGAACGATGGTCGCGGTCAAAGGCGCGGACGGTTGATCGAAGAGATGGCAAGCTCGGGCGAGCTGATGGACAAGTGGCCAAGAATTCGCCGGGGCCTCGGCGCGGGATTGAGGGTAGATGGAACGGATGGAGGACTCTGCGCGCAAACGTAAACCAGGCCGCCAAGGCCCCGGCCGGTCTAGGAGAAAAGAGTGTGGAAGCGATAGCAACGATGGCGCTTGTGGCGGCGCTCAGCAAAATGCCGCTCGGGATGCGGCGGGCGTATATCGAGGGCAGGGAGCGCTGCTTTATCGAATGGGGAATCTGCCAGGAGACCGACGATCCGACCGGCGGAATCAGCTGCAGGGCGGCGGACGAGCAAGAATGCGATTGCCAAAAGTGCGATCCAGAGCCGCCGCCGAACAACCATCCAGATAAGGGAGGTCGCGCGATTTAGCCGTGAGAATGATTGCGCTTGGAATTATGGAGGGCGCGCTCTTGATTCAATGCGCGCAGACCTACTTCTACGAGCCAGCCAAGTTAATGCGCCTTGCCCATCCGCGCGCATCCGAGCTCTTCGCGCGCCTGCTGATAGCGGCGCCGGATGAGCGCCGTCGGCTGCTCGACGAGCTTAAAAAGAACTTCGAGCTGACCGAGATAGCGCCCGAAGAGCTAGCAAAGGCGCGCGAATTTTTGATCGAGATCGACTGAGATGACCGTCGAAGTTCTAGCTTTGGCCGCGTCTTCGGCTTGCGTCGGCGACCCGTCGCCTCTTAACACTCGCCCAGTGCAGGGCGAAGCGGCGACAGCCGACGCCGTCGCTCCAGATACGATGCGAACGAAGTGGGGAGTATCTCGCAAATGATCCAGATAAGCGTTATCAACGAGTCTACGCTCCTTTCGGACTCGGCCGTAAGCGCGATCCTTCCGGCGCTTCAGACGCAATGGAACCGCGATTTGGCAAGCGTATGGAGCGTGGAGGAGGTAAGCTTGGCGCTCGTGCCGAAAAGCACGCAGCCCGCGCCGGGATCGTACTGGATGGTGTTTCTCGACAACAGCGACCAAGCGGGGGCGCTGGGTTACCATGACCTTACGCCCGAAGGATTGCCGCTTGCGAAAATTTTCGTCGAGACCGCAAACGAGGCAGGTGAGCCCGTAAACCTAGTCGCCTCGCACGAAATGTGCGAGATGGCGGTCGACCCGTATATCAACTGCGCCTTCCAGGACCTAAGCGGCTACTTCTGGGCGGGCGAGGTGTGCGATCCGGTCGAAGCCCCGCAATACGCCTACCAGATCGACGGCGTGACGGTGTCGGATTTCGTCACTCCGGCTTATTTCGGCTACGAGTACGCAAGCGGGCCCTACGACTTCAAGGGCTACGCAAGCGGCCCGTTCGTGGTGCTCCCAGGAGGATACGCGCAGGTGTTCGTGCCGCGGTTCGGATGGATTCAGATAACCGGCGACGACGCAAGCAAAGGCTCGCGCGCGTATCCCCATCCTGGCTCGCGGCGCGAACGGCGTCGGCGGGGCAGGGCCAACTGGCGGCGAAGCGTGCTTCAGCGCTGAGCGGAAGGGTGGCGGCGATCGCGATTAGTTGGGCCCAAGCGGCGCGCAGGTTGCGAACGCTTGGAGTGTTGGAGGCGCGGGCGAGGCTTTCAAGCAAACGTTTTCGGGCGCGCGGTGTTGGATGGCTCGGCGGAAAAGCGCAAGGTGCCGTTGCTCTCGGTCGTAAGCTCGCCCCTGACGAGGCGCTTTTGGCGATGGCGATCCAGTTCGTAAAAGCCTGGACTACCCAGGATGCTTCTTCGAGCACGACGAGCGTGTCGATCACGACCGACTCGAGCCTTTCGGCGGGCGACCTGATGCTCGCGCTCGTATGCCTCGGTGCTTACGGAACCGGCATGACGAGCAGCAGCTTTACCGCGCCCTCAGGATGGACCGTGCTTTCGAGCGCCTACCCGCTAAAGACCGAAAGCAGCGCGAATCCCTGGGGCGTCTGGGCGATTTACTGGAAGATCGCAACTTCAGGCGATATCGGCGCCACGGTTACCTTCTCCTGGTCGGGAGTGAGCACGTATCCTTCGCTCGCGGTGGTCGCCTACAGCGGCACAACGACGAATCCTATCGACGCGACCAATTACAATTTGTACACCAAGAACACCTCGAGCCTCGTCGCGCCTTCGATCAACGCCTCGGCGGCAACCGACCTTCTGGTCTGTTTTTACTCCACCGTAGAGCAGTCGGCGACCTACACCGACAGCTACACGCTGCCAAGCGCGCTTTCGCAGCGCGTGAATTTCTCGACTAAGTACCAGTTTTTCGGTGGCTCCGCACCTGGAATCGCGATCGGCGACTTACAGCTCAACGCCGCAGGTGCAACTCAAAGCCAGACGTGCGCGGTCAGCGGCAACAGTAACGACACCGGATGCGCGATCGCGATCACGCTGCTCGCTTACCAGGCTGGTCCGACCTACTCGATAAGCGCCGCCTTCGCGCAGGCGAACGTGGTGGGATCGGGCGGCTCGTCGCTCGCCGGTGCGGCTTTGGCGCAGCGCGCAAGCGAGGCTGCTTTCGAATCGGCCGACGTAAGCGGTGCTTGTGCTTGGCAGCTACAGCTTCTCGGATCGCCGGCGGCAACGTTGCTCGGCGGACCGTCCCAGGCGGCCTCGGTTACATCTGGAGCGTCGGCGGCGAGCGCTCTGAGTACCGCTCAAAGCTCCAGTGCGAGCGGCGCGCCCGCGATGGCGTCGTCGGTCGGCGGCACGATCGCAGATAACCTCGCGCTTTCGTCGACCGGGACAGGCTTACTGGAAGGTTCGCCCGCGGCGCAGGCCGGCGTGCAAAGCGGTGCAGGCACGGTTGCTTATTCGGCGGCCGCGACAAGCGCCGGAATAAGCGACTTCGCCGAGCCTGTCGCAAGCGCGCAGCTGCTGTCTTCTTTAACGCTCGAGTTTGTCGAGCAGGCAAGCGCTGCGCTCGGCATTGCGCCGCAGGAGGTGGCGGCC
This sequence comes from Pseudomonadota bacterium, assembly GCA_021324755.1. GTDB lineage: Bacteria > Desulfobacterota > Binatia > Binatales > Binataceae > JAJPIL01. Next base: position 90,593 of record JAJPIL010000021.1, on the reverse strand, counting down.
TTTGGCGGCGCAGCGGCAAGCGCGCAAGCATTTGCGCTGCTCGAACGGGTGGGTGCGGGCGCAAGCGTGCTCGAGACGAGCGCGATCGAGCTTTCGATGGCGCTTGCGGCGTCGTGTGCAATGGAGGCGCAAGTTGCGGCGCTTGCGTCGGCGGTCTTTGAACTTATCGGTGCGCTTTCCTCCCAGGTAGAGTCGATCGCAATCGCGCGGATCGCGCTCGTGCCGTCGCTCGACGGCTCGTTTTCGGCCGCGCTTGCAGGCTCTTATCTTGCCGCGGGGCCGCAGGCTGGGGCGACGGCCGCGCCGCTACTTGCTGGCGCAAACCAAAACGCAAGCGCGCTCGGCGCCGACATTCAAAACGCGATAGCATGCCAGGTCGCGATCGCACCTTCGATGACCACGTTCGAAAGCTTGATCGCAAGTCTCCTGTGCGCGCTTGCGCTTTCGGGCGCGCTCGGCGACGAAGAGAGCGCGAGCGCCTTCGCGGCGCTGCTTGCGCAATACGGGCTCGTGTCGGCGCCGGTGTCCGAGGCGATCCAGATCACGGTTGCTTTGATCCTGGAGGCACCGCTTGCCCGAAACCTGGTGATCGCCACGCCGATGGCGAAAAGTTGCGCGCTCAGCGCGCCGATTGCGCACGCGGTCGTGCTCACAGCGCCTCTTTGCCGAGCGATCGTCGTAACGAACGAGCCGCCGTTCGGCCCGTAGCAGCGTCTGCAAGCAAATACCGCTTGATTGGAGATAAAGGAAATGATCGAAAAGTTGGAAGAGCTTTTGAACGAAGCTAAAGCCGGGCGCCATCGAAGCGACCCCGATTGGCTTGCCCGCAAGCTTCTGGCTATCGCGGCAAGCCCGGCGAAACTCTCCCAGAACGCGCAGGCCTTCGGCGGGCTCGGCGCGCTTTGCGGCGGCTTGCTCGAAAATCGCCTAGGTTCGACCTGGAACGTGCGCGTCTGGGAGGGTGCGCCGGGAGCGAGCAGGCTCGTGAGCGAGTTCGGCGGCCATAACCTTATCCCCACCCAGGGCGCGACCTGGCTGATAAACCTTCTAACTGCCGGGCAATCGACGCCGAGCCTTTATATCGGGCTCCTTCAGCCGGTCGGCACCAATTCGAGCGGCGCGATGACTTCCGGCTCGAACACGCTTACCTTTTCGACCGCGCCGTCGCCCGCGCTGATCGTGGGGCAGGCTGTGTCGGTGGCTGGCGCGGGGACGGGCGGCGCGCCGCTCAACGCTTACGTCGGCACCGTCAACTCCAGCACGAGCTACGCCTTGGTCACGACGCTCAACGGCTCGACCGCAGCCAACGCCGCGGCGTCGGTCTCGAGCGCCACGGTGACGATCGGTCCCGCCTTCGCGATTAGCGATACGCTTTCGAGCCGGGCGAACTTTTTTACCAACTTCAGCTCGCCGAGCACGCTTCCCCAGTTCTCGCCCGGTGCGCCGTCGGGCACAAATCCCGTATCGCGCGCTGGCGCGGCCGTGACGTTTACGATTTCCGGCTCGGGCGGCACGATCTGCGGCGGCACGCTCCAGGACCAAAGTGCGGTCGCCGCGAGCTACACGAGCGGGAACCTTATCGGCGAAGTGATGTTCACCGCCGGCGGAGGGCTCGGCGCAGCGCCCGTCTTCCAGCCCACGGTTGCGGGCAACACCGTGCAGGTGACCGTGACCTTCAACGTAAACGCGGGGTGAGCCGATGGGGCGCGTGCTCGCGTTCGACCGAAGAGGCGGCCGAGGGTCGAAGGCGCGCGGGACCTGGAAGGCGGCCGAGCAAAACGCAAAGGCTCACGTGCGGATCGGCAAACGATGGGCCATTACGGTCGGTTTGCCGCACGTGGAGAGCGCGCTTTTGTTCGCGGCGGGTGTGCTGGCAGGCCTTCTGCTTGCGCTCGCGGTGCAAACGGTGAGGCTTTAAGGCGCAGGCAAGAATCGAGGCATAAAGGCGAAGCGCAAAAGCGATGGCGGTAGTATCCGGTTTTCTGGTGGCGGGCGAAGTCGGCAAGCTCATCCAATTCGTCCAGCTGAGCGTCGATATCTCGAGCGCGAGCTCGCTTACGATAAAGGCGATGCCGCCGACCGGGCTTGCGGCGCTCGAGCTCACCGCAAGCTACGTCAACGATCCGGTCCTCGGCGAGCTCGCCCAGTACGCCACCACCGGAGCCGACTTCACCACGCCCGGGATATGGACGCTTCAGCTCTGGGCACAATTCCCCACGGGCGAGCTTCTCAAGTGCGTGGAGCAACAAATCCAGGTGTTCGGCTCGCTTTAATCCGATGGGCAACAGCGTGCTTCCGACGTTCAAGGGCGTAAAGTTCAGCGTGATCCGCAAGCCGCGCGCCGGCGCCACGCTTATCCAGACCGCGACCTCGGGCAAAGAGACGCGGCTTGCGCTGTGGTCGTCGCCGATCAACGACTTCGAGCTTCAATACGAGTTTTTGTGGCAAAACCAGCCCTATCCGTCGGTCTCGGCCGTGCCGTACCCGGCGGCGATTCGCTCGTTCGGCGACCCGGTGCTGGCCGACGACTGGGCCGCGCTGGAGGGCTTTTTCAAGGCGCGCCAGGGCGCCTTCGACGATTTCCTGTTCAACGACGTCTACACGCCGGACAACTCGGTGACGCGCGAACAGTTCGCAACCGGCGACGGCGTAAGTACGAGCTTTCAGCTCACGCGCCTTCTGGGGCCGTTCGCCGAGCCCGTCCAGAGCGTTGCAGGCGTGGTGACCGGGCCGCCCGACGTGCCGCCCACGATCTATATCGACGGGACGCCCCAGCCGCAAAGCGCCTACTCGATCTCCCAGACCGGTGTGGTTACCTTTACGAACCCGCCGCCTGCGGGCGCCGTCCTTTCGTGGAGCGGAAACTACTACTGGCGCGTGCGCTTCGCCCAGGACATCAACGACTTCGAACTCTTCATGCACAACTTCTTTCGGCTGCGAAAGGTCGAGCTTACGGGGATAAAGCTTTAGCGAGAAAAGGGGGAAAAGGAGCTTTAAAAAATTCGCTACCTTGGCCGGTTTGCTGGATGGATTGCCCGATGGACGAGATAAAGGTAAGCGTTTGTTTCTCCCGCTCGAACGACTGGCTTGGCGACGCGATCCGGTTTTTCACCGGCGGCGACGTAAACCACGCCTTTCTTGGATGGAACGATCCCCATTTCGGGATTCCCGTCGCCCTAGGCGCGAATCCCAACGGACTTACGCTCTCGCCCTACGAGCGCTTTCTCAAGCCGCCCGAGCAGGTGATGTGCGTGTTCGAGCCGCCGGCCAGTTTGTGGCCCGGGATACGGGCGCTCGCGCCGATGCTCGATACGCCGTACGACTACGGCGGATTGGTCGGGATGTCGATGGTCGAACTGGTGCATCGCGCGCTTCGCCGATGGATTCCGAATCCGTGGCGGTCGAAACTGATGTTCTGTTCGGAGTACGTGCGCTGGGTGCTCAAGCTTTCGGGCCTCGACCCGCACGGGCTCGACGACGTTCCAGTCTCGAGCACCGACCCGGCGCGCCTGTTCAAGGCGATAAGCTCAGACGGTCGTTTCAAACGCCTTGCGGACACAAAACTGCCCTGACAGGGCGCAAGCGAAGTAGGGCGCTTTGCGCAAAACGCGCCGGGCGCCTTGTTCAAAGCAGGGTCGGCGCGATAGGAGCGAAAAAGGTTCTTAAAGCTTCGTCGCAAGCCGAGCCAGAGCGAAGGCAGGTAACGAGAAGTGGAGCTACAAGACGCGAACGAAGAGAAAATCGCCGGTCTCAAGGGCTCGGCAGTGTCGGTCAATGGCGAGCTTAGACGAATCGGCGGCGTGGCCAGCGTGGCTGCCGCGATCTTCGCCGCCGGGTTTGCCGCCTCTTGGATTATCGGCACGGTCGACCCGAACTATCGGCTGAGCCGAATCGAGGGCAGCGTGGAAAACCAGCAGCAAACGCTCAGCGTCGCCGTCACGAAGCTCGACGTTGCGATCTCCCATCTGGAGGACCTCGGCAACCGGGTGGGCGAGCTCGCCGCCCAGATGCGCGAGGCCGAGCAGCGCCTGACCAAGCTCGAGCTCAAGATCGCCCAGATCGACGCCCAGGTGCGCGCCGACGAGGGCGCGCTCGAGGCGGGCGGCTTTCTCGTCCCCGCGCCGCGCAAGCGAAAGGAGGCGGTCGAATGAGAGCGGCCACACCCCAGATGCAGGCGCTGCTTGCCAGTCCGGCCGGCCGTGCGCTAGTCGCGTGCGACCTCTACACGTTCGCGCTTGTCGACGGCACCACGATGTTCTTTACCAGTTTCGACCGCGACGTCGTCTACAACGGAATCGTCTACAGCTCGGCGACTCGGCTCGAGATCGGCGCGCCCGGGCTGCCGCGGATCTCCTGGAAGCGCGGAATCAACGTCGATCGTCTCGTTATCACGCTTGCGCCGCGCGCCGCTGACCCGGGCGACTTGAACCTCACGCTGGCGCAGGCGCTGGTGGCGGGGCGGTTCGACGGATGCAAGGTCACGCTCGAGCGCACCTTCAACCCGATCGTCTCGCCGAGCTCGCCCCAGGCGCAGGTCGACCCCAGCCTGGGCACGATCGTGCTGTTCGTGGGACTGGTCTCGGAGGTCGCGATCGACCGGACAATTGCGCGGATAACCGTAGCGCCGATCTCCGAGCTTTTAAACATCCAGTTCCCGCGCCATCACTTTACCACCCAGTGCCGATGGACGCTGTTCGACGCCGGATGTTCGAACAGCCGCACGGCGAGCGACGGCTCGATAAGCGCCGGTTCGCAGACGCTCGTCTCCTCGACGCTTGCTTTCACCAACTCCGACGTCGGCCGGCCGATCACAGTGGTGGGCGCAGGTGCCGGTGGCTCGAACCTGGTGACCACGATAAGCGCGGTGGAAAGCTCCTCCCAGGCGACGCTCGCGGCGCCGGCCGCCGTGTCGGTAAGCGGCGCCACGGTGACGATCGGCCTTCTGGCGCAAAACTTCGCCGTTTCGGGCTCGGCGGCCGCCGGCTCCACGCGCACCCAGGTGCTGGCTGCGCTCGACAACCCGCCCGGCTACTTCGACCTCGGGCGGATCGTGTTCACCGGCGGCGCGAATCTGGGAATATCGCGCACGGTTCAGTCGTACTACGCCGGCAACGAGAGCTACGAGCAGGCGGTGCTCGCCGACCAGCCGGTCGGCTACTGGCGGCTCGGCCAGAACGCCAACGATTATTCGGGCAACGGCTTTAACGGCACGGTCAGCGGCGGCGTAACCTTTGGCCAGCCCGGGGCACTGGCGGGCGACACGATGACCTCGGCGCTTTTCGACGGCTCGTCGGGCTATATCACGTTTCCCCTTCCAGATCCGGGCTCGATGCCGAACAGCGAAAGCGCGATAAGCTTCGAGTTCTGGGTCAAGCCCGCCTATCCCCAGATGCAAGGCATCTTCGACACCGACCCGTACGGCGAGGAGCTTTCGGGCGGCTATCGCCAGGGGCCGGGCGCCTACGCGCTTCGCAACTTCAACTACGGCTACGGCGGCTTCGAATGGAACCCGGCTGCGCCCGCGGTGGCCTTCGCGATGACGCCTGGCGTCTGGCAGCACGTGGTCGTGGTTTTTCGCGGGATGCAGTATATCGACGTGTTCGCCAACGGACGGCTGGCGGCGAGCGCCTCCGCCCAGGGCAACGGCGTCTATGAATGGACCGAACTCGTGGTCGGGCGATGCTACTTCAACTGGACCGGCAACAACTATAACTGGGGAATCCCAGGAAGCGGCACGCCAGGGTCGCCGCCCGCGCCGGGATTCTACTACGTCTACTTTTCGGGCTACCTCCAGGAGCTTGCGGTCTACAACTACGCGCTTTCGTTCGACCAGATCGCCAACCATTACCGAATCGGCTCGATCGGGCCGAACAGCTACCCGATCGCCCAGATAAACTTGTGGCAGGCGCTGCCGTACGCGCCCAACCCAGGCGATCCGTTCGTGATTTACCCGGGATGCGACAAGACGGTGTTTTCGTGCGCGCGAAAGTTCAACAACTTGATCAACTTCGGCGGCTTTCCGTTTATCCCGACCGAGGAGACGGCGCTTTGAGCGAAGCACGGACGACGGTTTGCGAAGCGCAGGCTTTGAGGTGTGACGCGATGGATGAGCGGGCGGCGCAATGTTGCGCGGGCGCAGGCGTGGGGCTTGCGCGAGGGCTCGAGCCGGCATCGCAGCTCGCTCAGCGCAAGGCCGTTGTGCGCGAGGCGCGCCGATGGCTCGGTACGCCCTACGTGCACATGGGACGCGTGCGCGGAGCGGGCGCGGATTGCGCGACGCTTTTGTGCGAAGTGTTCGAGCGCGCCGGCGTAATTCCCCACGTCGCGCTTGATTACTACCCGCTCGACTGGTACCTGCATCGCGACCAAGAGCGCTACCTCGCGACGGTCGCGCGCTACGCAAGGCGAGTCGAGCGCGCCGAGCCGCTGCCCGCCGATATCGCGCTGTACAAGTTCGGGCGATGCGTAAGCCACGGCGCGATCGTGCTCGCCTGGCCGATCGTGATCCACGCCTACCGGGCCGCTGGCCAGGTATGTTTGGCCGACGCGACGAAGTCGCCGCTTGCGTCGCGCTTTCACAGCCTATGGAGCGTTTGGGAATGACGAGCACGGCTAAGCTTGACCGGTTCGAACAGGTCGCCCGCGCGGCGGTAAACGCCCTGGCCGAGGAATTGCCGAGCGCGACCCAGGTGCTGGTTATCGTCAGCGACCCGATCGTCGCCTCGACGCCGGCGCCGGCCTTCGTGATGGCCTGCTCGCGGGGCGTAAGCCGCGGTCAGGCGGCGCTGATGCTCGCAAGCGCGCTCACCCATCTGGAGGACGAAACGGCTTAGTTGCTAAGGCGCGCTTCGGCGTGGGGCATAACGTCAAAAAATTCCGTCGACCGCGCGATTGGGAGAAAAAACTAGATCGCAAGGGGCGAACCAAAGGCTTGGTCAGTATGAAGGGAAGCAAAGGCGATCAGAAGAAAGCTGCGGGCAGAAGCTGCCGGCCGGAGGAGGCAAGCGATGGCGCTGTTTGAGGCGGGCGGCTCGGCGGCTAGTCCGCCGCGCGTTCACGGCTTTCGTATCCAGCAGTCGCGCACGCCGATCGTAATTCCGGTCGTCTACGGCACGGCCCGAATTCCGGCCAACGTGATCTGGTTCGGAGACTGGATGCCGTTTCGGGTGAATTTGGGCGGCAAAGGCGGGCCGTCGATCACCGGATACAGGTATCTAATGTCGTTTCAGTTGGCGCTGTGCCAGGGACCGATAAAGTCGGTCAACAGCGGATGGGAGACCGGCGGCTACGCCTCGCGCATCCCGCCCAACATCGTGCAGCAGGACTGGGCGGTGTTTCTGGGCGAATTCGGGCAGCAGCCGTGGCCCTACCTTCTGTCGCACCATCCGGGAATGGCGATCGGCTACACGGGAGTGGCCTGGGTGGGCCAGGAATGGCCGACCACGCCGAGCAACGTCTGGAGCGTCGAGGCCTACGCGCAGGACGCGCTGCCCCAGTTCTCCTTCGAGGTGACCGGCCTTTTGCCGTACACCGACCCGACCGGCGTGACCCATCTCGACGCCAATCCGGCCGACGTGATCGCCGACCTGATGACGAATCCGCTCTACGGCCTGAAGATATCGTCCGAATATATCGGCGACCTTTCCGACTACCGCGACTACTGCGCCGCCTACGGGCTTTTGCTCTCGCCCGTGTTCGACCGCCAGCGGCAGGCGGGCCAGTGGATCACGCTTTTGCTCGAGATAACCAACGCCGACGTAGTCTTCAGCGCGGGCCAGATGCGGATCGTGCCGTACGGCGACGCGCCCGCTACGGCCAACGGCGTGACGTGGACGCCCAACCTCGAGCCGGTCTACTCGCTTACCGACGACGACTTCATCGCCGAGCGCCACGCCGCGCCGGTCCAGGTGCAGCGCAAGATTCCCCAGGACCGCTTCAACGTCTGGGTCATCGAGTACAGCGACCGGGCCAACGACTACCGGCAGGGGATGGTCGCCGTGTACTCCGACGCCGATATCCAGACGTACATGCTGCGCAAGGCCCAGCCGCGCGAGTATTTGCCCGTGACCGACGCCGGAACGGCGCAGCGGGTGGCGCAGCTTCAGATGCAGCGGGCGCTTACGGTGCTCAACACGTACCTGTTTCGCGTCGACCAGCGCTTTATCCTGCTCGAGCCGATGGACATAGTCGCGATCACCGACGCGACGCTGGGGCTGGACGCGTATCCGGTGCGAATCGTCGAGATCGTCGAGGAGCGCGACGGTACGCTCTCGATCACGGCCGAAGATTTGGGCGCCAACTCCACACCCGGCTATCCGGTGCAGGCGCACGCGCCCTCCAACCGCTACTCGGCGCAGCTTTCGCCGGTGGGGATAAACCCACCGATGCTGTACGAGCCGCCGCCGCTCTACACGCAGGGCGTGCTCGAGCTTCTGATCGGCGTGTCGGGCGCGCAAGGCAACGCGAACTGGGGCGGATGCTACGTCTACTACAGCCTCGACGGCGACACCTACAACCTCTACGCCCATCTGACTCAGCCCGCGATTCAGGGCTTTTTGACCGCTCCGCTGCCCGCCGCTTCCGACCCTGACACGACCGACACGCTTTCGGTCGCGCTCTACGACGCGGCCCAGACGCTGAGCTCCGTCTCCCAGTCGCTCGCCGACCAGGGCGAAAATTTGATTCTGGTCGACCAGGAGCTGATAAGCTTCGCCACCGCGACCGTGGTCGGCCCTGGCCAGTACGATCTTAGCTATCTGCGCCGCGGCGTGGGCGGCTCGACCGTGGCCGCGCATGGCACGGGCGCGCAGTTTACGTACCTGGGTTCGCTTGCCAAGCTCGACCCGGCGATTTTGCGGATCGTGTACTCGAACTCGATGGTCGGCAAGACGGTGTACTTCAAGTTCGCCTCGGTAAACGGCGAGGGCGGTGCGCAGCAGAGTCTGGCCGACGTTACCGCGTACGCGGTAACGCTTGTGGGCGTGGCGCACAGCGTGCCGCCGGTGCAGGGCGGGCCGGCCTGGCAGCCCCAGGCAAGTTACGCCCAGGGCGCGGTGATTCAGGCCGACGGCTTCTTTTTCGTCGCCAAGGTCGGCGGCGTCACCGGCTCGACCGAGCCGACATGGCCGCTCGGCGTGGGCCAGTCGGTCGTCGACGGTAGCGTGGTGTGGGTCAACTCGGGCCCCGCGCCGACCTTCGCCCAGGGCACGATCACGCTTCAGGGCACCGAAACCAATTCCTCCACCCAGGCGATCGGCAACACGATGACCACCGTGGTTTCGACCGCCGTCGCCGTGCAAAGTGCAAGCGACGTCGTGCTGCTCAACGCCCTGGTCGAATTCACCTCCGACGTAAACGCGGCCGCGATGCAGATCGTCGACCAGGCGGGCGTGGTCCACGCCACGTGGTACCCGGTGCCGGCCGCAACCGGCGGGGCGACCAACTGGGTGCCGCTTACCGCCTTCCTTACCGGACTTTCGGGGCCGTACACGTTCAGCTTGCAGATAAGGCTTCCGAACTCGAGCGGCGCACAATGCTTTAGCGCGACGTTGAGCGCGATCGATCTTCGGCAATGAGAACGCAAACGGCAAAATACGCCTTCGCTTGTGCGCCCGCAGGCAAGCGCGGCCAAGCATGCAACTCGCGCGGCGAAAGCTACACGGGCGCCATACGGCGAACCAGGGCGCCGCGAGCGCGCAGAAAGGCTCTGCGCGCGAACGATATCGGGATGGGGCGAGCTTGAGCGATGGTCAAGACGCGAACGTACTACGTCGTTCACGACAGCGCAGGAGCGGTGATCGCCGTTGGCTTTTGTGACGCAAGAGTCGTCGGCGCGCGCCGCGCGGCGCTCCCTTCGGGGCTTTCGATGCTCGAGATCGACGATTCGGCGTGGGAGTCGGTGCGCGCGGACCCGAAAAAGTTCCGCGTCGCCAACCAGACGCTCGTCGACTCGAGCGGGACGAACGTTTTAGAGCAGGCGCCCGCCACCGCGTCGATCCCGACGCACGGGCAGCAGGTGGAGGCACCCGCCGCGCCATCGATTCGAGCGGACCGACCGTCGCCCGGCATCGGCGGTTCGGCGGTCAGTGGCGCGGCCGCGGAAAAAATCGGTTGAGACAGGAAAGGGGTTGAGCGATGCGAATTAAATTTAAGTACCACATTTTGCTTGCGCTTGTCGCACTCGTCGCGCTAGTCGGCGCCTTGTGGAGCGAGGCGCGCTTAGGCGCCGCAGTGGCGATCCCCCAAATCTCACCCGCCGATACCGGCCCCGAGTTCATCAACGACATCAACACTGCGTTTTCCCTTATCCAGTCCAATTTCACCACGCTTACGCCCAACGTTATCGCGCCTGCGATAACGAATCTCGGAAGCGTGTCGGGCTCGGTAACGTGCAACGTAAGCCAGAGCTCTGGATGTGTGATGACGCTGGCCGGCCCGGTTAGCAGCTTCGCGATAACCGGCGGCACGCCCGGACAGCTGATCACGCTCCAGATACGCCAGAGCAGCAGCGGCGGGGCGAGCTTTAGCTGGCCGGCCAACGTTCAATGGAGCGGCGCGCCGCCTGCGACCGATCCGACGCCTGGAGCGGTTGAGATGTACCAGCTCCAGACCTTCGACGGCGTGACCTGGTATCCGCTGGTCCATTCCTCGCTCTCCGGCAATTCGATTACCGGCACCGGCTACCTGCCGACGATCGTGGGCTTCAACGGCGAGGTGCAAAGCGCGCTCAACGTGATCGCCTACGGCGCAAGCGCAAGCCTCGAGAGCGCAAGCGCAACCGTGAGCGCCGGCTCGACCTCGGTTACGCTCAACACGCCCGCCGACTTTCAAAACGGCCAGTCGGTAGTGCTGCTCCACGCCGGGCCCGCAACCTCGCTCGCCACGCCCGCCGCGCCGACGATAACGGTTGCGGGCGAGAACTCCACGGCGGGCGCGTATCTGGAGGCCGAGCTCAACGTCGGGCGATGCACGACCGACAGCGCCGGCCTTGCCACGAGCAACGCCAACTGCTCCACGTCTTACACCTACCAGGTGGTGAACGTCGACGCGATGGGTGGGATGTCGGCGCCGAGCCCGAAGGCGACGATCAGCAACGGCCCGGCGACCCTGTCGATGGCCAACCGTCTAGTGGTCACGTGGGCGCAGGACCCCAACGCCGTAGCCACGCTGGTCTACGGATGCGCGGGCGCGAATTGCACGCCCACGCTGCGCGCGGTCGTGCCGGCCCTGCCGAGCCTTGCGAGCTACTGGAACAACTACGTTTCGGGCAGCGTCTACGGCTACGTCGACGTCGGCGGGCCTTACTTCGGCTACGACGAGGTCTACGGAACGTCGGTGCCGCCGGGAGCGGTCAACCAGAACCTGCTCGCCACGATCACGAGCGGCGCGGGCACGACCAGTATCGTGCTCAGCGCCGCGCCCTCGGTCTCGGGCACGGTGACGATGTACCACGACGACGCGCCGGCCTTCCAGGCCGCGATTCACGACGCGTGCGGGCCGGTCACGAACTCAGCGCCCGTGAACTACGCGCGCACGATCTATATTCCGGCCGGCGCCTACCCGTTCGGCGAGACGATCGACACCTACGGATGTACGTCGATCTACCTGGAAGGCGCGGGCGGCGGCGCGGCGCTCAACACGTCGCTTTCGCCATGGATTATCTGGCACGGCCCGATCGGCGGAGTTGCGATCGACCTTAACAAAAGCGCCGGAATCGAGGTCAAAAACCTGTCCTTTCCTTCGGCGCCAAACCTGGGAGGGACGGTCGGAATCGCGATCAATATCGACAACGTGACGACCAGCGCGACGACCGACGCGGGCGGCCATACGATCGTAAGCTCGAATCCCCAGCCCGGTCAGACCTTGGGGCAGGTTTCTTCCGGCAATCGAATCGAAAAGATTTTCGTCGGTGACGCGGGTGTGGGAATAAGCGTCGGGCGGCAGGGCGGCACGCTCAACTCCGAGATGAAATTCGAAGACGTCCAGATGGCGGCGTTCGGCTCGCCAGGCGGCGGATGGCTCGGCTACTACCTGGGAGGCGGCGGCGCGTCGGGCGCGCTGAGGTTAAAAGGGGGCGAAGCGAGCAACCGCGTCTTCGGAATTCTCCTCAACAACCCAGGCTCCGTGCGTGCAAGTTCGCTTAGCTTTGCGCTCAACGCAACCGACATCTACTCGGTCGCGACGATCGGCTCCACGGCCGGCATCTTCGAGGAGGACCAGGCGTGGAGCTCCGGCGCTCAGCATCACTTCTACTCGGCCGTGGTGAATCTTCCCCAAAACGCCCGGATCGAAGGCTCCCATCTGGCGGTGATCGGTCCCGACAACGTGGACCATGGCGTGCCGAGCCGGTTTTACCTGATGCCGGGCGCGGGCGGCGTCTTTTCGCTGCACGGCAATTCGATCTGCATGAACGAGCCGCAGTGCCTGGTCGCGGTCAGTACGCAGAGCGGCAATTCGCAGCGCACCTTCAGCTCGCTTATCGTGTCGGAAAACAACCTCTATTCGAGCCAGACGCCCTGGTTCCCCGCGCCGAACCAGTCGAACACGGGCGCGGGCGCGCGCGTTCAGTCACTCAACGACCTTTTCGCGCCGAACAACTGGCTTGCGACCAATCCGTCGGGGCCGCCCGAGGTGTCGGAGGCGCTCTTGACCGGACCGGGCGCCGCACTTTTTGGCGGCACCACCGAGCTCAAGGTGGTCTCGCTCACGCCCAACGCCCCCACGGTTACGCCCAACGCTACGGGCTCGACCACGTACACGTACTGGGTCTATTGCACGGGCTACCAGGGCGAGTACTCCCAGCTCTCAGCGCCTACCACGATCACCAACGGCCCGTCTTCGCTCTCTTCGTCATCCACGATAACGCTCCAGACCTCGTACCAGCCCGGATGCCAGAACTACTACTGGCTTCGGAACAACACGAGCACGCTTGCCGGCGTAAGCCCCAACCCGTACTTCGTCGACACGGGCGCGTCGTCCTCGACCAGCTACCCACCGGCAAGCGGCGACCCGATGGGGACGCTTCGCGCGGGCGGGATAACGGCCAGCGGCGCGATAAACATTGCCGGCACGCAGACCAACGGCGCCGACCAGATAAGCCACGTCAACGTGATGCGCGAAGTGGACGTTACGACCTTCGGCGCGAAATGCGACGGCGTAACCGACGATACGGCGGCGATTCAGAACGCGATCAACTACGCGCTCCAGAACAAGCGGCGGGTCGTGATTCCAGGCACGTGCGTGGTGAGCCATCTCAACATCACGCCCGAATTTACCACCTACGGCGACCCTGGCTTCAAGATTCGCGGCAACGGCCCCAACGACAGCGAGATTCTATGCGAAGAGCCGAGCGGTAACAGCGGTGTATGTATCGACGCGCTCGGCGTAAACGGCGACATATGGGAGAATCTGCGCATCGAAGGTGGGACTTCGCCGAGCAACGCGCCCTACATCGTGTTGCTCCAGGGCAAGCTCTGCCAGGGCTCCAACGTGGCGAGCGCAGGAACCGTTCACACGATGCGCAACGTGCTGATCGACACCTACGGCAGCTTCGGTATCTACAACTACGGCGCAGAGCAAACCGACTACGACGACATGTTCTTCAACTGCGCCAATTCGACGAGCGGCAGCAACTGCACGGCGCTTCTGGTGCTGTCCTCGGCGAATTCTTACGGCGTGACGGTGCCGTCGGGTGATTTGCCGAGCGGATGGAATATCTGCCCTGCGCCGCAATCGATGAGCATGGTGCAGATTCACGGCGGGCAGACGACGTTCGGCATTTACAATTCGACCGCGGGCGCGATCGTGTTCGACGACAACGTGTCGGGTTCCGCGGTCGAAGGCATCAGTCTCGACAGCGTCTACTTCAATTCCTCGAGCCTGGGCGGGAACGCCGCGATAAGTTGCACGGCGACCTCAAGCACCGGCACTCAGGTCGAGACCGGTATCCATATCGAGCGAGCCAATATGGAGGCGTACTCGGTGCTGAGCCAGTTCATCAATTGCCCCAACTCGGCGTGGTGGGACTCGGATATCCACGCCACGCTGGGCTTGAACGGCGGCATCGCTCAATACATGACGCTCAACTACCTCTACAACTCGGACGTAAGAGTCTGGGTGCCCGGCTACAACAACGACCATCTGGTGGGCGGTATCCTTGGGACCTCGAATCCCAGCTACGGAACGCATATCCATATCGGGCAGTTCCAGAACCAGATCAACTACGCAGGCTCTGGATGGGTGCTGGACGAGTCGTACCCGAACATAAACGGGCAAACCGGGCTTACGTTTTTCCCACAGGGCGTTGTGCTGGGGTCGCTCCGTGGCATGACCGTGACGAGCACGCTGGGGCAGCCGCCTGCGCCGAGCGTCACTCCACAAGGGGCGACCGGGTCGACCACCTACAGCTACTACGTCGTCTGCCACGACGCGAACGGCGGGACCAGCATCCCGTCGCCCGCGGGTACGATCACAAACGGCAACGCCACGCTTTCGAGCTCGAACAATAACCTAATCATTTGGCATTGCCCGTTTGGCTACGCCAGCGCCGATATTTTAAAGAACAACACCTCGACTGCGCTCGCGACCGGACAGCCGCCGACCGGCTTTATCAACGATACGGGGCAAGCCACTTCGTCCTACACGCCGCCTACGCGCGATTCTACTGCCGACTTCGCGCCGTCGGTGATCCGGCAGGGATGCGCCGGTACGGGCACGCTTTCGTCGGGCAGCGCGACGATCAACAACTCCTGCATCATCGGCGGCCGCCCGATTATCGTGACCGGAGTGAGCGACTCGAACGTGCTTTACGTGTCGTCGAACACGGCGGGAAGCTTCACGGTGAAGTCGACCTCGAGCAGCGACAGCTCCTCTTTTTATTGGGCGCAGCAGTGACGCTCGCTCGCAAACCGCGTCCGATTGATCGACAGCGGTCCGCCCGCCCAGCACCGGCGGCTCTGAGTCGCTAGTGTGGCAAGACGCGATCGCGCAAAGGTCGGAAAGGCAAAAATGCAGGATGTCGACACGCGAGCAGGTTGCATAACGTTCGTTACGTAGTACGTGTGCTCAGTGTTTCCACTATTATCTATTATACTTTTTTCGTAGCCTAAGCGCGTTTATTATCAATAATAAGTTATTGAGCACAGAAACATTAATAAGCTAGTAGACTTTTCGGATTGTATCGCGTATACTTAAGAGTAAGCTAACTTGCAAGCTTTCAAGTCTTGAGATCGAGGCGCGAGCGCGCGACGCGCCAAGGCGCTCAGGGCTCGGATCCTCGGGCGCGAAGGGTTTGAGCGCAAGGCGGCGCGCGCTCGGCTTATTGGGTCGATAAGAGGCGAGAGGATGGGTTTTGCGCAGGCTTTGAAGCTGGTTTTGGAGCTCGAGGGGGGATTCGAGGACAACCGATTAGACCCTGGCGGCGAGACGGTTGCGGGAATCACGCGCGCGTCGTACGAGGAGTTCTGCCGATTGACCGGAGCGCGCGGGGCGGAGCGGTTTCCCGGGCTTTCGCAGAGCGAAATCGCCGCTTTTTATCGCTGGTACTGGGATTCGCAGCGGGTGTACGACGCCGAGTCGGGCGGCAGGCGGGCGCTGCTCGAGATGGTGCCCGAGCCGGCCGACGCGGCGCTTTTCCAGTGGGCGGTGAACTCAGGATGGGGTGTTGCGGTGCGGGGGCTTCAGGCGGCACTTCTGGTCGCCCCGGACGGAGTGGTGGGACCGGTTACGATGCGGGCGCTTAGGGCGTTCAACGGACGGGGAGAGGAACTCAAGACGCGGATTTTGGCCGCCCAGATGATGCATCTGGGCGACAGCCACGGGCCGCAATGGCCGTTTTTCGAAGGAATCGCAAATCGCGTAATACGCACGGAGAAAACGCTATGAGCCTTTTGGGCGAGATCGAACAGTGGGCCTCGGGCGAGGTCAAAAACGTCGAGCACTTCCTGGACAATCTGGAGGCGCCGGTGGCTTCGATGGTGGCCGGGCTGGGACGGGAGATCGTGATGGAGTTTCGCGACGCGCTCGGATTTTTCGAAACGCAAGTGTTCGAGCAAGTCAAGGCGCTCGTGACGCAGGAGGTAAGTCAGCTTTCGGCCAAACTCGCAACCGACCCGATCGGCGCGATCGCCGAGGCCGCCAAGGCGGTCGTGCAGCAGCTTCCCCAGATCGGCGTGCGAATCGGAGCGACCGCAGTGCTCAACATGGTCGCAGCGGTCGCTCAGGACGCGATGCGAACGAGCAAATAGAGCCGCTCGAGCAGGCGCGGGCGTTCGTTGCTTTAGCGGTGTAACAGCGCGCTTTGAGCGCTTGCAAGCGGCGATGCGGGCACGGCACCGTGTTCGCGACCGAAAGGATGCTGAAATTTGGCGCGCAATGAGCTAAAATCAGAAAGGAAGGATGCAGGGATGGAGCGGGTGGATGGGACGAGTCAGCGACGGGGCGTCGTTCAATGGCTCGAGCACGCGCTCGGCTCGCTCATCGCGGCAGTATTCGCTACCGGAGCGATCTACCAACTGCCGCCTCGGTATCAGCCTTACGCGATTGCAGCGCTCGGTGTTATCGGCTATTTAGTTGGCGTGCGCGTTCCGACACCGCCACGCGCCTACGCCGCGGCGTCAGACGCGCTGGATACGCCACGCGCTCGCGAGGCAAGCGAAAGCGGCAAGCGCGGGGCTGAGAGCAAAAGCGACGCAAGCCTTTTGCAAGGACAGTTCTGAGTATGCCAAAGCTTTGCGGCCAACCCTGTGCGTGGTGCGGCGAGCCGTGCCATCTGGCCGAAACGCCGGAGGGAATCCCGCCGCACGACCATCTGTGCGCTCCCCATCTTACCGACCGCTTCGTGTCGCTGACCAAAGAAGTGCTCGAGTTGCGGCGCAAGGTGTTCGGCCGCGAAACCGGCCGCTAAGCTCAAATCCGCGGCCTTGTCCTTTGTTCTTCTGACGCCGTGTTGCGCAAAAGCCCGAAAGTTTCGCCGAGAGGTGTGCTCGGGTGCCAACGAGCGAGACGAGTTGCGATGGGGCGCGGCGGATCGGCGCTCGAGCGACGGTCAGAAGTAGGGCGATGGCGAAGCCGAGCAAAATTGGGCGAAAGCGGACCTGGATGGGACGACGCGCGCGAGCGGCTGCGTGGATCGCGATAGTCGGGCTTGCGGGATGTCAGCCGGCGCTGATTAAGATGCAGGCGCCGCCTCGCACAGCCTGCGGCGCTTTTTTCTTCGCTCCGCTTCCCGAGAAGCCCTATCTGCCAGAAGTCTTTCCGGCGCGCAAAGACTGCCCGTACGCGCTCTGCCTTGACCAGGAAAATTACGCGCGGCTACTTAAGCGAATCGAGCTTTTGGAGGCCGACGACGCGCGCGTGCGCGCGCTTTATTCGGACCAGGCTTTGGCTTACGCCCGCGCCGCGGGCTTGCCCGCCGATAGCGCGAGCGGCTTAAAGTAACACCTTAAGTTTTGGCGCGAACGGCCGTTGCGCTCGAGCGCTAGCTCGACCAAAAGGCACGCCGAGGCTGGATCGAGCGCGCGCAAGACGCGTTTGCGCCGACGCCGTGGGGAAACAAAGAATCCACCTCAGAGCGGGTGCGCGATGAGCGCGCGCTTTTGCGGCTTTTGCGTTGGCGATCGGCCAAATAAGCTTTGCCCGCGGCGGCTGGGAGCTCAGATCGGCGCAGTTAAGGTAAAGCTTTAGGTTTTTGGATGGGGCGCTCGCTTCCAACGCGGCTTTATCTCGCTTTGGGCCACGGCTCGATACGGGCGCGGCTTTCCTTAAGCGTTTTGCGCGCGGGGCAACCGATAGCGTAACAGTGGTCGGGCGGCACTCAAGCGCGTTCGACTTCGAGCTCGACGGCGCTTATATGGGAGGCGTTTTGTGCGAACATCTCGAGTAGGAAGGTTTTGAGGTCCTCGGGCGCAAGCACGCATTCGGGGCACTGTTCGTTTTTCCCCATCCGGTAGCGCACGCGAGCCACGCCGTTAGCGACAGAGACGAGCACGAGGCTTCCGCCGTCGGCCTCCACGAAGGCGTTAGCTTGTCTTACGACGTATTCTGCTGTGGCGTCGAGCGCCATCCCTGCGTCCTCCATCCTCTCTAAGTCTTCCGGCTACTCTTCTTCGTCGATCGCGCGGCTTACCGGCGCGCCTGCGCCCCAGAAGAAGGTTCCGCGTCCGGCGGCTCCGCCCACCACGAGCAGCTCGTAGCATTGCGGGTCCTCCACCACGGGCACCATCGTCTCGGGGCTCTCCCACAGCCACATCAGCTCGGGCCGCGCGGTTTCCATCGCGTGTCGTTCCTTGTTGAGCATCGCCTGGCGAAACGGGATTCGGGCGCGCTTGAACAGTTCGCGCCGGATCGCCTGTTTGTCGACTCCGTGCGTTGCCAGAAGGCGTGCGTGGTCGGGGCAGAGAAACAGCGTGTGATGCTCGCGCTCGGTGGCGCCGCTGCGCGGGTCGGCGCGATGGCCGATAAGCCACATCGCGGTGCTCACCTGGGCCAGGTTCAGCGCGGGGCTTGCGAAAACTTCAAGCAAAGGTTGAGGCTCGGTGCTGACGAAGTCGAAAAGCTCGCAAAGCCCGTAAACGAAGTGGACGGTTACCACGCTTTGCTCGGCGCGAAAGCCGCGCTCGACGTGGTAGGGGGCAAAGGGGCTTTGCTCTTCGTTTTCCGCCACGCACATCGCGTACTTCGCCGGCGTGCCGACGGTGTCCATGTCGCTCACACCCGGGTAGCAATGGCCGAGATTCATCATGCAAAGCCTGAGCGCGCGGCCGATCGCGCTGTTGGCGCGCGAGGGCGCTCCGGGGCCGAGCGCGCAGACGCCCGAGTTGAGGCCAGCGCGCTTGCGCACGGGACCGTTGACCCAGATGAGCGGAGCGTGCGAGCCCGTCGACATCGCCTTGTTGCGCAGGTTCATCGCCGGCTCGGCCAGACATTCGATCGCCGCGAGCAAAACCGGCAGATGTTGCGGCAGACATCCTGCCATCACCGCGTTGGCCGCAACCTTGAGCACCGTGGCCTGGCCGAAGCCGGGCTCGAGCACAGCCACCACCGCCTCGGGGTCGCGCCGGGTGCCGGCGAGCATCGCCTCGACCGCACGTGGCGTCGGCGCCCGCAGCGGGAAACCGTCGCTCCATCCATACGAGAGAAACGTCTCGTTCATCCGCTCGAGCGCCTCGAGCTCGTCCTCGCCCTCGAAGACGAGCTCCTTGTCTTCCAAAAGCACGATCTCCTTGCCCGGCTCAGCCGGCGCGAACGGGTTTTGCGTAAGCCCAGCGATTATCTGTTCGATCGCGCCGTCGACCATCCGGCGGATCGCCTCGGGCTTCTGGTTGGTGAGCGGCTCGGGCACGACCGCCAGCGCGAGGTCTGGGATTCCGAAGTTCTCGGCGCTGCGGCGCGCGTCGCGCACGAAACTCTGCGCGGTGAGCGCGACCGTGGGGCGGCCGCGCTTTTCGAACTCGGCGAGGTCGTGGACAAGCCACGACGTGCACGACCCTCAATCGGCGGTGGCGCCGATCACGACGTCGCACGCAGCGGCGATCCTCTCGGCGTCTGCCGCCGTTGCATGGCGCATCAGAAAACCCACGCTGCCCTCGAACCGGTAAAGGCGCACGTCGGCAAAGCGCGCCGCGATAAGCTCGCCCGCGCGCTCGAGCGCGACGTCGCCGCCGCTTTTGAGGTTCCAGTAAAGGCCTACGCGCTTGCCCGCAAGCGAGGGCTCGCGCAAAGCGCGCGGATAGCGCCGCGTAAGTGGTCGCGCCACGGGATTCACCACGGTAAGTTTCGCCATTCCAAAACTGTCCCCCGAAAAGTTTAAACGCGCCAGGTCATGCGCACCTTGACGATCGTAGTCGGCCGCACAAGGCGGCGTCAATCGGCTGGAGGTTCGCACACGTAACGTTCGATAGCGCCCGTGCCCCAAGCTTGGCGGCCGATCAGGAGCGCTTTTTCTGTCAAAGCGCGGACAAAGGCCCGTATTTTGGAGCGAGGGCTGCTATCGAAGGCGCGTCCGCTGCTCGATCGGACAATGGCTTCTATCCAAAACTCGTATCTTGCTCGGTCGAACGAGGGTTTTTACCGAAGGCTCGTATCTTGCTCAAGCGGCAGCAGCTTTGGCGCGCATATGCGGGCTTCGCATCCCAAGGCGCACGATCGATCGTGCGCGCGCTGGCGCTCTGGGTGCTATATTCGCTTTGAAGGGTCGGCAGAAGAGAAGGGCGCGTTCGGGGCGTGATCGTGAAGATAGCGAGTTTGGCCGCAGCGGCCGTCTTGATCGTTGCGGTGCCGGCGCTTGCTTTTGACCCGGAGTCGGAGTTCGCCGCTGGCACGTGGGCGATCTCGGCTCAGACCGTATGGTCGCATTACGGGCCGCGGATGGGGAACGACGGAGCGGTGGTGCAGAGCTGGAATCTTTCGGCCGAGGCGGCGATGCTACCCTTCGGCGTGATCGGACATGAGTTCATGGGTGGCGCTCTGGAGGGCGCGCCGGAGATCGGGCTTGCGCCGCTGTTCGAACATTTCCAGACGCTCGACCAGAACTTCGGCGGCCTGGGGCTAAAGCTTCGCTACTACTGGATACGCTACCGCGTCGGGCGCTTGGTTCCCTGGATCGAGGCGAGCGCAACGCCTGGAGGGACCGACCTTCGCGTACCCTATGTTCCGGGCCCGTTTATGTTCGTGATCGAGGGCGGCCTTGGACTATCGTACTTTTTGAGCGAGCGCGTGGCGCTTTACTTCGGCTACCAAATTCAGCACATCTCCAACGCCTGGACCCATCGCGACGACCGGGGACTCAACTCGCCCGCCGGAGTCGTGATCGGGGTGTCGTGGTTTTTGCGCTGAGCGCGTGGGTTTTTTTGAAGCGAACGGCCGAAGGGGCGCCTCGATACGCCCGCGCCACCGTCGCAGGTTCAAGGCAAGCGAGCGCTCAGGCACGATCCGCGCTCGGCCCGCGCGCGCCTTCGGACGCCTCGCGCATGAAGCGCTCGACCTCGCTTCGCAAAAAGCGCCAGTCCGAGCCGAGCTTAAAGCCGCGAAGCTCGCCTCGTCGAAGCAGCCGGTAGACGGTCGACGGATGGCATCGAAGGACGCGCGCCACCTCGCCGACCTTGAGCGCGGCTGAAAGGCTTGCGTCCGAACCCGGATGCTCGTAGGCCGCGCCGGCACCCGAAAGGGCGTAGTTGCGCGCGGCGCTCGAAACCGTCTTTGCTTGCCGCGAAATCATCGCCGTATTCCTCCTTCGCGATCGGTTTTCGATTCGGCCAAAAAGAGCGAACGTCTTGCGTCACGATCGGCATCGGCGCGCTCGGCTGCGAGCTCGGCGCCTTCGGACGTGTTTGCAGACGCCGCTTCGGTCAGGGCCGTAAGCGGCGCTTTTCGGTTCAAAGCCTCTTTGTCACGCGACATCGTACGCTGGTTTCTTGCCCGCGGTATCGCTTGGATGCGCCGGTGCGCTTTGGGTCGTGACCGGCGCGGGGATAGTGCTCAAATAGGCGACCAGCGCCGGCAGGTCGGCGGCGCGAAGCTCGCCTACAGCGCAGGCGCCGAAGCGGGCAAGCGCCGCTTGCCGCTGTGCGTCGGTCAGCGCCTTTTGCGCGAACAGGCGCTCGAGCTCGGTTGCCTGCTCGAGCGTGATCAGCTCGTGCACGGCTTGTGCCTGCGCGCTCGAATCAGATCCGAGCGTAGGCGGCGCACTTGGCGATGGCGTGATCGTCGTCCGGGCTTTTCGAGACCGGGGCTTGGTCCGAAAAGCCGGGAAGATATCCGCAACGCGAGCAAAGCCGTCCTTGAGCGCCTGATAGAGCGCGCCCAAGCGCACGAGCTCGCGGTCGTCGGCCTCGTCCAAGGGATGGCCGAGCAGACGGTCTAAAGAGTCGGGTGAAATTCCAAACTCGGCGGCGAACTTACCGCGCAGCATATCTATCCTTTGCGGCCGCGGGGTCGAGCTTTGGAGCCGAATCAAGGTCGCCTCGCACGCCTCGAGTGCGGTGTCGACTACGTCCTGGGGAATAAGCGCAAGGATACAGGCCCGCTCGCAGCGCGCGCCGACCGAGGCCATCGCGCGGTACGCGTTGCGCGCTTGCTCGTCGTCGTCGCCACCGGATAGCGCCACTTTGGAGCTTTTGGCGAATGCGCCGGTTGCGAAAATACGAACCTCGCGTACGTTGGCTTCCAGATCCCAGCAAAACGCTTCGACCAGCGCGCCGTTGCGCTCGCGCGCAAGCTGGCGGACTCCGAACTGAAGATTTCCCCATGCCAGCGCGAGCACGCGCGCGAGCCGAAGCGACGGGCTTAGGCAGATACGCTCGGCGCGTCGCAGCGCATAAATCGCCTGCCGTGCAACGGAGGGACGTTGACAGGCGCCAACTATTTTGGCGATCGAGCGCTTTTCGTCGCGAGGGAAGCGGCGCGCGATTTCGACCGCCGAGCGAAGGGCGGCGTCGGTCGGGTTGGGAGCGAAGCGTTCGGGATCGCTGTTGCAATGATACGCGTGAATATCAACTGCCTGTTCACATTTTACGTCTTTATATTCAGTTTGCATCGCTCGACCTTAGTCCTATTGAGTTAAGCTTGTTTTCTCGCCGCCTAGTTGAGGCATTGAAGTCGCTGTCTCGGACGGCCTCGGTAGAAAAACTGATGCGATTAAAGCTCCGGCCGAGGGGGCGCCGGCTTATTTCACGCGGTAGTGAAATTCTAAGCATTTGCGAGTTTTTCAATTATGGATTAACTCCGCAAACCTCTATCCCGGCCGGGTTCCGCCCGGTTTGGGCGTTGTCGTACTTCGTATATAAAAGTTTTCGTTGATTTAGTCAAGCGTCAATCTTCAGTAGTAGATTTTTACTTGACAGAACGCAATAGTTCTCTATGAATACCGATAGCTATCGGAGATAATCAATTATGATACGATTTAATCAACTGTTATGTGATATTGCTTGCGTCGCGACGCCAAGTTGCGTTATGGTGCGTCCATCCCTCAAGTCGGAGGCCGCGCCGTGGAGCGACGCGATTACATCACTGAAGCCACGCTTAAAATCATCGAGGAACTTGGAGGAGGTTCCGTGGAAGAGGGCGTACGTCGCCTGCGCTCAGAGACGAGTCGCAGCATCAATTGGGTTGCGATCGCGATCAACAAAGCGGGAGGCGCTCAGGCGGTCGCCAAGCGCCTGGGGGTCTCGACCCAGAGCGTGTACAAGTGGATGGAGCACGGGGTTAGGCGACTGACGTACGAGCGCGTTGAACAATTGGCTGAGATCACCGGCTTTCCGCCGAGCGTGTTGGCTTTGTGGCGAGGTGACCAAGGCGACCATGGAAAAAGATCGCGCCATAATTGACGAGCTTGCGGCCGACCCGGGGTTGGTGACCCGGCTTCCGGCCGAGAAGATACCCGCGCTGATGGGCGAGTTGGCGGCCAGGCAGGCGGCGCTGTCGGCGGTGGGCAGCGCGCTCGTGGCGCGCTGGATGGAGGCTGCGGCAAGCGCAAGCCAGCAGCAGACCACCGATACCCTGCTTACCGTGCGCCAGGCTGCGGCCCGGCTCAACATGTCGGCCTCGTGGCTGTACCAGAACGCCTGGCGCTTTCCGTTCGCCGTGCGCCAGGGAGCGGCGCTGCGCTTTAGCGCGCGCGGGCTCGAGCGCTACCTCGAAAGCCTTCAGGCCGAGCGGCAGGGGAGTCGCTGATGGCGCCCGGGCGGGGGATGGGGCGTGTTTTTTTGCGCGGGCGGATCTGGTGGATAGCCTACATGGCCCGCGGGCGCGAAGTGCGCGAATCCTCGCGCAGCACGCGCAAGGCCGACGCCGTGGCGCTGCTAAAGCGCCGATTGGGCGAGATCGCAGAGGGGCGATGGAGTGCGCCCGAGCTTTCGCGCCCGAGCTTCGAGCAGATGGCCGAGGCGATCGAGCGCGACTACGTGATAAACCGCCGCCGCTCGCTCGACGCCTTGCGCCGCCGCCTAAAGCACCTAAAGGCCGCCTTCGGTGGCCTTAGCGCCGAGGCGATCACCGCCGAGCGCATAAGCCGCTACGTGAGCGAGCGCCTGCTTGCAGGGGCGAGCAACGCAACCGTAAACCGCGAACTTTCGGCGATGCGCCGGATGTTCACGCTGGGCAAGCTCGCCGGGCGCTTAAGCACGATCCCGCCGATCAAGCTTTTGCGCGAAGACAACGCGCGGCAAGGCTTTGTCAGCTACGCCCAGTTCGCCGCCATCCGCGCCCATCTGCCCGACTACCTCAAGGACCCGGTGACGTTTCTCTACTGGTCGGCCTGGCGGCCAGGCGAGATGCGCTCGCTCGAATGGCGCGACGTCGAGCTCGAGGCGGGAATAATCAGGCTAAGGCCCGAGCGCAGCAAAAACTACACCGGACGCCTATTGCCGCTCGCGGGCGAGCTTCGCGCCGTGATCGAGCGCGCTTTGGCCCGGCGAAGGCCTGATTTGCCTTACGTCTTCCATCACCGAGGCCGGCCGCTCGGGCGCTTCGACGCCGCCTGGCGCAGGGCTGCGGCGCGCGCGGGCCTGCCCGGGATCCTCGCCTACGACCTTCGCCGCTCGGCCGTGCGAAACCTGGTGCGTGCGGGCGTGCCCGAGCGGGTCGCGATGGAGCTCAGCGGACATAAGACGCGCCGCATCTTCGAGCGCTACAACATCGTAAGCGAAGCCGATTTGCGCGCCGCGCTCGGCAAGCTCGAGCGCTACCTGCTCGTCTCGTCGCTGACGGGCGAGCTCGCCCAGGCGAATACCGCTTCGCTGCTCGTCGCAAGAGAGTGCACAGTAGGCGAAAAATCGTGCGACGACGCAACTCCGTTCGCCCTACAGTTGAATTATTTCGAAGGCAACGCGCCTTCGAAAACCGAAAAATAATTCTGTCGCTCAGATGAACACTAGAGTTGATTGACGGTATTCAAGCGAGCGCCGAAGGCTTGTGACTTGAAAATTGCGCGCAAGCCGTCTTCGCTCAGGAGGCACTTTAACCGAAAGGCATCTTTTGCGTCTTGGGCAGAGCGTCGGGCCGAAGCTTCGAGCTCGGGGCGCGACGAAGCGTTGGCTCGAAAGCCGACGGCGGGTTGAGAGCGCCTGCTAGAGTAGGCCGGATTAGGCAGGCGCGAAAGGGTAGGTATTCGCCCGTGCTCTTCGTAACCGGCAAGCAGATAGGTTAGTGGACGGCTAGGCGTGGCGGCTATGCGTGTGGCGATACTCGTGCGTGGCTTTTAGGCGCGAAAGGCGCGCAATGGGAGCTTGAACGATTTTCGGTCGGTGCCTTCGGCTCGCCCTGCGAAACGCGGGATCGATCGCCGAGTTAGGCGGCGACGGGCGCGAATCGGTGTGGATGGAAGGCCTAAGGCGGATGCAGCGAAGGGCAACGCTATACCAGCCAGTTCCAGCGTTTCTCGCAGAAATATTTTGCGGTGTGAGCAGGCGCGCCTTGGACGAGTCGCGCGCAGCTGGCCGCACGTATCGTCAGGTCGGCGTACGTGCGAGCGAGAAAAGTAGAAAGAGATAGGCAGGCTTGATTTGGCGAGCGAGCACTTGGTGGTCGGTTGTATGCGCGCGGCGGTGCGCCCGTAGCTTTTTCGGGATAGCAGGCGAAGGTATGGAGTTTTGGGGCAGCAGGTGGGATGGTCGTGCGGATGGGACGGTTTTGCTAAGAGCGCGGCGGGTGGCAACTTGTATGGTTCGACAAGCGGAGGATGGGATAATTTGGGCTGGAGGTGGATGGTCGGAAGCTTTGGCGGACGGCTGTGTCGGGATGGAGATGGCAAGCGGATTAGGGGAGCGGTTGGGCGCGAGCGAGCCGATCGTTTCAGCGTGATCGTCTAGCGGACCGGCCGCGCTCCGACATGGGGTTTGATTGGGCGCGAGTGAGCCGGTGGTTTTGTAGTGACGGTCTAGCGAGTTGCGAGCGCTTTAAGGTCGGGTTGGGTTGGTCCCGAGGTAACCGATGGTTTCTGATCGTTTAGCGAATCGGCAGAGCGTAAAGGTGGGCTCTGCTTGGGCGCGAGTAGGCCAATCGTTTTACAGCGATCGAGTAGCGGGTCGGCTGCGCTCGAAGGTCGGCTTTGGTTGAACGCGAGCGAGCTAATGGTTTTACGGTGATCGTCTAGCGGGTTACAGTGATCGTCTAGCGGCTCGGACGCGTTGAAGGTCGGCCTTATGATTAATGGGCTGAGGTGTCCGAATAATTGTGCGAGAAGCGGTGTAAAGGGAAGGTATAGCATGAACGGTTCGGGCGCGGTTGCTCGTACTTTTTGCTTATCGTTTCTCAATTTTTCCCCATCCTTCTCTTGCTTCCCATCCTTAAACATCACGCCAAAACAGCGCCCAGAGAGTAGAGAGCGAAGAAGAGGGACGCCGATTTGGATGGGACACGTGGGTCAAGCTTTGAGTCTGAAAAGGGTCAACTACGAGGCAGGGGTTTACAAGGAAGTTCTTGTAGCCTTTGTGTGGTAACGCGTCTGGTACAGGCGTCCGGACGCCTAAAGACCTTGGCGGACGCCCATAATAGCGGCGGTTGAAAACAGCTGACCTGTGTCTAAAATCGCGATACCACAAGAGCGCCAGCACTGGAAAGGGTCACGATAGCGAGCGCTAGATGCCCTGTCCACTAACGATAAGCGGTGTTAACGCGGTGCCTTGCGGATTTTCTCGCTACAAGAAGCATCACAATAAAGGTCAGCTGAAAAGCAAGTTCGGTTGACCTTTGGATGCTTCTGGCTGGTCGCGGCCCTATACCTGAGAAACCGAACCTGTGGCAAATCGGAAGGTCGTCCGGTTCGCAAAATATTAAAGTTCAACTTTAAGAAATACCGCTAGGCTTGCAGATAGCCCTCTAAATCTAAAAAAGACCGTTGGTCTTCAAGTAAACCGTGCATCCTTCGGGAGACGACAGAGCGAAGACGTCGCCCGGAGGAATTCTTATCCACGTGCCTTTGGGACAGTGGTTTTGACCGTCGAGTGCTGAACCATCAAGAATCAGCGCCTCTGCGCCCCGCGAATAACGTTCAGGACCAAATGTCGCACCTGCGTCAAGCTTCATCAATACCACCGTTTCCGGATATCCAGTTTGCGAATAGAGGTGCTTGATTCGGATTCCGGGAGCTGGGCCAGGCTGCCATTCCAAAGCGCCGGTGTCAACTACAATACGCGGCCTGTCCTTTCCTCGGTACTGGCAGAGCTTTACGAATATTAGGCACCCTTCACGCGTTCTCGGGGCGTGTTCGAATCCCTGGGGATTAAGTATGTAGGTGCCGTTGGGATAGTCTCCATGTTCGTCGCTGAAGGTGCCTTCCAAAACGAGAATTTCTTCTCCTTCGGGGTGGGTGTGGGAGGGGAAGGTGGAGTTGGGCTCATACTTGACAATCGAGGTGGCTCGTCCTGACTCAGCACCAAAACGCTCCAAGGGACGTCGCAGCACGCCGGGGCTTGGGCTTTTTACCCAGGGCAATTGCTCACTGTTGATAACGACACGTTTGCTCAAATCCGTATTAAGGGTAGTTATTTGCATAGCTTGTAACCCCTAGACTCAATGTCGCGGCGCCGCAAACGAGGCTGAGGTACGGGCGCTATATTCACTCTGTTATCAAAGCACGCTTAAGTCTGAGAGTCGAGACAAGCCTCGTGGGGCTGCCGGGCTTTTGCGGAGTCGACGCGCAGAAGCAGACGGCTACTCAGTGTCCAGCATACACCCGCGCCGACTGCTGAAAAGAACGGAATACTCCAGTAACCCAAACTGGTTGCACAAAAGCCGCCGAGTAACGCCCCGACCGCGCCAGCGACGGCGCCAACGCCGTTAAAGATGCCTATTGCGGCGCCTCGCCCTGTTGTTGAAAGCCTAGCTGCCAGGTCGGTGGCGCTCACTCCGAGAAAAGGCCAGAGTATCTGGAGGGCAGCGAAAACCGTTAGTACCAAGTATGGAGCTAATGAAAAAGACGCGAAGGCGAGAAAGCCCAAAGCCAAAAAAGCCGACATGCGGGCAAACGCTCCGATGCGTAACGTCAGAACGGGTCCGAATCTTTCGGCCAACCGACCCACGGTCGAATATAGAGGCAATGTCGCCAACACCGCGAGGGCATAAACGTTCGCTATCAACGCTGCGGACGTGCCATACACTCGCGGCATCAGCACTGGGTAAAGCGCAAAAAACGCTGAGGTTGTCGCCGTAAGTACGAACCATCCCGCAAGAAAAATGGCTAGCCGGCTGACAAGAAGACCGCGCAGTTCACCCAGCATCAGCGAAACGTCTAAGTGGTGAGGGGGTGGGGTGGCAAACAGTTCGGTGCGCCGGGCAAGACGCGTTGGTGTGGCGAATGCGGAGGTTTGACGCGCGATCGAGGAGACCGGTCCAGCTTGTGACACGTTGACTGCGAGTATCGTCGCCACCGCAGAAAGCAAGAGCGCCAGTTGGAAGGCCCTCCAAATAGGAAGCCATCCGCAGACCGTAAGGCCAATGATCTGCCCCCCGGTATTGTAAGTTTGCAACCAGCCGATGTTAGCGTCCCATTTAGCCGGCGCGTGCCCGACGACGACCAAGAGGCTAGCCAACGTGCCGGCGGCCGATACTCCGGCTCCTTGAATTAGCGCCACTAGTATCAATGCCCAAAGATGGCTTGCTAAGTATAGACCGACGAAACTAAGTCCGATAAGAATGAATCCCAACGAAAAGATTGCGCGGTAGGCGCGCGTGTTGTCGGCTAGACGTCCCCAGAGGGGAGCGGTCAAGGCCCCTGCGTTCAGGCTCGACATGACAAAGCCAATGTGAGAGGCAGAAGCTCCCCTGTGCGCCATCGCGACTGGAATGGCAAGGGCGGATATAGAGGTCAGTACGCCTAACACGCCGTACGCCGGAAAGTAGCTCTCGCGCCAGAGCGATGTGTGAATTCTAGTAGGAAGAGCAAGCAATCGCCCTGGCTGTTGGGCGCTGTAATCGCTGGAAGCTCGATTGAGTAAAGTACGCTTCGCTGCACTGGTTGTGAGGCTCGGCTCTTCAAAACTCGTGGACCCTCTTCTCATGACGATGTTGTTCTTCGATATTGAATAGTTTTGTACCGCGTGGATTTTACTGGCACGAAAGAGGGCGCGGATGATCCGTCTTGACGAACAGAGGTGCGGCGAATAGCGACTGTTCTCATATGGCCGTTTTGGCCTCGTAGCCGCGGTCCGGTTCCGCTGCACGCAGATTTACGGCTGCAAGGCGCAGCATTATGGACGATGTTCAACTGAGATGCAGTGTTGCTGGACGAGGCTAACAAGTGGCCAAAAGCTTGGCGATGAGGTGTACGGCTTGTTCGACTTGGCACGTCAAAAAGTCTTGCAAAGTGCCTTGGGAAAAGCGAGTCTATGTGTACGAACTCTGCTTAAAGCTCTTTTCGCACGGTAATCGCGCAAGCGTTTGCTGTTTGCAGGGTCGGATTAACTCTATCTGTGGAGGCGACAGGTCAAACGATGGCGTATGTTTCTCGTAAAAAATCGTCAGGGTATGAACAGGTGCGACGGAAGCATAAGTTTTTGGGTCGCAGCGGTATCTTTTCGTTTGCGATAGCCGTGGGGATGTTGATGGCCTCTTCGGTGTTCGCGGAACCGGCGGTGGTGATCACTATGAGCGATGCACCGCCGAAGTTCGTCCCCGATAAGGTGCAGATAAAAGTGGGGCAGACCGTCGAATGGCGCAACACCGGGCACACGATTCACGATGCGACAAATAAGCCTGGGCCCCTTGTCAAACCGGATCAGGTCTCTTCGCCCCCTGGGGCACAGCCTTTCGACTCGGGCTTCCTTGCTCCGGGTAAATCCTTTAGTTACACCTTCACCGTACCCGGGACCTATCGCTATATCTGCATCCCGCATTCGGCAGACGGGATGGCCGGCGAGATAGACGTCACGAAGTGATTGCGGCTCGCAATGTGTTCTCTAAACGAGAAGTAATTTGCGAATGGAAGCCCTAAAGCGCGAATTGGGTTTTAGGGCTTCCATTGACACATGTTGTGGTGTCAAGCCAGCTCGACCGTTAGGTTCAGTTAGCTACATCACCCTCCATTAAAGTTCTCAAGCGATTTTCGACCACGGAAAGCGCAGTGTCTCCCGACGGCTGCGGGACCGAGTTGGTCCGCCAAGATGAGGTGGTAGCCTGGTGATAACCGGGCCGCCGCGGCTGATCGTCGGTCGGCTTGTTCGCGCAAGCTGGAGTTTCCGAAATTAAGATTCTTGCGCCGTGGCTGTCGACTGCCTCGGAACTGGTTAGAATTTGGACCGCCCCTGGCTGGATGGTAGGCAGTCTTGTGAGGTCGCTGGCACGCAGGACGACAAAGGCTGAGGGTTTGTCCCTAACGTCGCAGAGCTTTTGCAAGGGGCGGTAAGTACGCTGAGAATAAAATAACAGGTCACAATCGGGCATTCCCAAATAGTATATTGCTTCCTGCGTCGGCACGATTGCGTCCACCTTATGCGCGAAGACCTTTAAACTTTCTTTCTCGGCCAAAGAAGGGGCTAACCGATTAAACCAGAAGACGCTTCCAGAAAGACAGATGGCGATGACGCCTAGGCTAGCAATCGCCCTGCGGGACGTCAGGGTGCCGACTAAAGCGGTCGACGCTCCACAAAGGGACAACGTAGCCAAAAGCAGTGAAATGGGGTGCGGACGACAAAGCTCTGTATCGAAGAGTTCGAGGTAATGTTGATCGGAGGGGCTCAGTCTAAGACGCAGATGCAGGGTCACGAACGAGAGCAGCTTGTTCAATCCCATTCTGTGTGCGAGCAAAACCGTCGAAAGCAGAGCTAGAGTCCCGACGCTTATAAGCAAAGCGGCTGCGTTAAAGCAGGCGAGCGGGGCTCTAGCGAAGGTTGAAGAATGGTCAGTGAGGACGAATATCGCATAAGCCAGCAGAATTGCCAGTGCGGGAAAGGCAGGGAGTATATAGACGAAACATTTTCCTTTGGAAAGCGAGAAAAAGCCAACTGTGGTTAGGAACCAGCTCGCTGCTAGCGTGGTCGGTTTGGGCGTTTTAATATGTTTTTCCCCAAGCATTATTAGGGCGACGGAAGGAAGAAAAAGCGTCCAAGGGAAAAAACCTTTCGCTGTGACTAGGAGATAGTACCAAGGTGGATTCGGGCAGGGTGGGGGCGGCGCGCCCGAGGCGCCACCGAAGAAGCGCTTGATTAGGCCGTCAACTATTTGCCATTGGTAGAAGGCCGATCCGCCGTGAAGGCTCGCCGCGACATACCAGGCGACCCCAATTGTCAAACCCGTCCCTATTTCCGCAAGTGGCGCCGTTTTGAATAGCTTTCGTAGCTCGTTGTCCCAGCC
Organism: Pseudomonadota bacterium; assembly: GCA_021324755.1. GTDB lineage: Bacteria > Desulfobacterota > Binatia > Binatales > Binataceae > JAJPIL01. The sequence continues at coordinate 59,312 of JAJPIL010000021.1, read as the reverse complement.
TAGGGCGCCAACAATGGCCAGTAAAGGCAAAATAATCCCAGGCGGTCCCTTTGCTAAAACTCCCATCCCGAGCGCTAAGCCGGTGGCAGTCGTTAAGATGGGACCAGGGCGAACGGAGCGCGCCGTCGTTTCAAGCCCAAGCGTACTTGCAGTTACGAAGAACGTCAGTAGCGCGTCCATACGAGGCTGGCGCGCTGCGTCAAGGAAAATGTGGCACGTCAACATCAAGGCGACAATCGTTAGGCCGAATCTCGATCCCAAGGTGGTGTAACCCCAAACGTAAAGGGCTTCACACGTTGCCGCAGCGGCCAATAACGAGGGCAAACGTAGGGCAAGTTCGTTAAACCCTATTAAACGAACGCTGACCGCAGCAAGCCACCAGTAAAGCGGAGGTGCCTGAACTATCACTTGGTCGTGATAGTGGGGCAGAAGTATTTGCCCATGTAAAACGTCCTTGACCGCCCCAGCTTCGCATACACCCAGTTCCTTGCTGAACGGAGCAGTCACACCCAGAAGGCTCAAAAAAGCCAGCGACGCCACGAAGATCGCTAGAGAGTGTAAGCACAACTTAGCGATGTCAAGAGACTTGTACCTAGAATCGATCATCGTAGTGAATTGCGAAGTTCGCAGTCTCCCCTGGGACCCGCCGTTGGCGGCGCAAGTACAACTTTTCGGAACACCGGCTCATCTTAACCGGCGGTTTCGATAGTGCTTTCTCGAACATCGGACTCAACTTCTATTAGTTAGTCACAATGCAGTTTTCGCCGTATCTTGTAAATCCAAGAGCCAGTCACGGCTCAAAAACGTTGGCCGAACAAATTCGGCTTGCTGCTCGTCTAAGCGACCGCGTCTTTTTGCCAAAAATCGGCGAGCTTGGCTTGCAGCTGTCCGAACTATTCGAAATGTGGTTGTGGAGAGCCATACTCAGCAGACCAGCGACTGGAGTTCTCACCTCGTCGACAAAGCGTTGCGCTCTCCTTTAAGCTTTAGCGAGCACAAAAACCACTGGAAAATTGCTGGATAGAACTACGATAGGATCGCTCTGCATTTTGAGTGAATTAGCGATTGACTGTGGTACGATGTAGTATAAAGTAGTGTAAACAGTTGACGAGCACCAGACCGGCGTGCGAGATTCGTTGTCGGATGGCAAAACGAACAAAAAGTACGTTCAAGCATCGTAGCAGCAAATCCAACCCCACACAGACGCGCGCAAGACGCTACGGCGGTAATCCAGTAAAGTGGGCCGTGGAGGCGATCGGTGGACCCTTGCGAGCGGCCGTAATTATGGGCGTGTCGCTACGCACTACCTACGAGTGGATTCGCAAGGGCGAGATCCGCTTATTAAAACCCGCGCTCAGGCTTGCGCGCGCCAGCGGAGTTAGGGTCGAGGAGTTTGGTGGTAAACAGGACGAAGACCTCTACCTCGACAGCGTAAGGGGCCCTGAAACCTTGGGCAAATAGAGAAGGGCGCTGTCCTGCCCAGGTTTAATCGCGGCAGCTCGAGCCTTTATCGCGAGGTTTTTGTTTAAGCTTCTGCTTTGTGCTAAATGGGCGCTAGCCTTGGCCCGGATTAGCTATTGAGACCAGCCGAACTGACGTGTGCCGCAAATTGGGCATCACAGTATACACCTGGTTTCGTAATCCTTTTTCTCTAGTTAGCGCCGTTAGAAAAGTGGCTACATGCCTTCCACCCGAATCAACGAAAAACTGGGATTCTTATCTTTCGATTCCCGAGTGAGTAGGAACAAGGGGCGACATTTTGCTTGCAGTTCTCAGGCCGAAAGCGTCAAAAGGCGGACAAATCGTCGTTTTCGAATTTAAGTACTTTCTGGCTAACTAAAGACTTTTCAAAAACTCGGCGATAGTCCCCAATGCCTTTGAAACTCAGTAGCAGCGTGACGGGGACCAGCAGCGCATTTGCGCGCCTTAGTCCAAAGCTAAAACGGGATGCCTTTACTGCCGTTTGGCGTAAGAACCCAGGGTGGAGCCCGTTAAAGGCTTGAAAGAAGCTTTTTAGTTAGCCGCGAACGTGGTCATTATGTCGTATAAGAAATATTATGTAAACTAAAACCCAAAAGTCCGTGAAGGCGCTGCTTTGAGCTAAGAGGTCCTAGCGTTGTCGCTCGTCCCGGCTTTTGGCGGCAAGAGCCTAAGGCAACGCAGTTCTTTGAAGCTGCACGAAGATTCGCTTAGGGCCCTAAACTGTAAGGCCTATGCCAAGCCTGGGATTTCGCGATGCAAATGGTACTATGGTGTTCGGTGTTCGACGAATCAGTTTCGGGGGTACGTATTGGTGGACTTCTCATTCAGCGACGAAGAACGGCTTTTTGCGCAGACTTTGCGGGACTACGCTCGCAATAAACTTAAGCCCGAGTATCAGAAATGGGATTCGGGTACGCCCTACCCTCGCGAAAAACTACGCGAACTCGCAAGCCTTGGAGTCACCGGCCTACGCGTGCCCGAAGCTTACGGAGGTGTCGGAGCTTCCTATGTGATGACCGGGATCGCGGCCGAAGAGCTGGCGCGCGGCGACTACAACGTCACCTTGTTTCTTCAGTTGAGCGCCATGTGCGCAGACATAATCGTCAGGCATGGGAACGAAAGTTTGCGTCGGTACTGGCTTCCGAAAGTGGCTAGCGGCGAAGCGCTGTTCGCCTTGGCTTTGACCGAGCCTGGAGCGGGCTCGGATGCTGCCTCGATCACGACGCGTGCCCAGCGCGACGGGGATCACTATGTACTTCGGGGCGAAAAAGCCTCGATTACCTTTGCTGGTTCGGCTGACGCGTGCGTCGTTTTTGCGCGCACTGGCCCGATCGAACACGGTGCGCGCGGAATAAGCGCCTTTTTGGTGCCGCTCGACTTGCCCGGCGTGTCGCGGTCGGTTTACCGCAGTGCAGGCGAGAAGCTTACCCAACGTGGCTCGCTCGTTTTCGACGATGTGAGAATACCCGTAGACTATCGTCTCGGACCTGAGGGGACTGGTTTCGCGCAGGCATTGTCGGGCTTTGACTATAACCGTGCGGTCATAGCTCTGGCATGTTTGGGGGCGGCAGCCGAATCGCTAGAGGAAACCGTGGAGTACGTCAAACATAGACAGACTTTCGGCAAGCCACTAGCGGAACGCGAAGCCGTCTCTTTCCAGATCGCCGAACATCTGACCTTGGTGTCGGCGGCCCGGCTACTCGCCTATCTGTGTCTTGCGCTTTGCGACCGTGGTCAGCGTCACAGCAAGGAGGGCGCGATGGCCAAATGGCTGGGCCCAAAGGTCGCCGTCGAAGCTATTCACGCTTGCATCATCCTGCACGGCTGGCTTGGCTACAGCGACGAGATGCCTTACGTGCAGCGTCTGCGCGACGTTATTGGTCTCGAGATTGGTGATGGTACTCCAGAAATTATGAAAGGCATAATCGCGAGGGAAACTTTCGGACGAGAATTCTTAATCTATCGCTAGAAGTTTTGCTTGCCGATACTGTGCCGGACGAGTTTCGCTTAACTTTGTCGCCGTGAGCGTGCGCTGGTCGGCGCTTTTATGGATCTGTACACACGATGAGTATCAGTAAGCCGGAGGGGGAAGGGGCCCGGTGGCCCCACCGGTCCTCAAAATCGGCTTGGCGGACTTGACGTTCGCTGGAAGGTTCGACTCCTTCCCCCCTCCGCCGTGTAAGCTTGAAAGGTCAAGCTGCTGAGCCAGCCGGTCTAAAACTTCTCAACAACGCGTGGTGCGTGCCCCGGTTTCTGTCTTTTAGGCGTGAATTCGCTCGTTGACGGTTCGTTTTCAGGCCTTAGCGCCAGCTCGGCGCGGGTCCGTAAAGGCGCGCACCAGAGGTTTTTTCGTACGGCAGGTGTTCGGGGCGCCAGACGAGCTCGAGGTACATGCCCCAGGGCGTAAGAAAGTACCGGATCTTCTCGCCTCGTTTTGGTTCGGCGATAGCACTGACCGGCCCTGGCAGCAGACGTACCCCCTTGTTTTGCAGGTAAGCCGATGCTTCGTCGATATTGTCGACGTAGAAGGCGATATGTGAGGCGCCTACGTCGGTAGGCTTAGGCTGGCGTTGGTTTTGACCCGGCTCGTCGTACTGCAGCAATTCGAGATTCACATTGGGCCCCATCCGAAGCATCGCCAAACGGACCGTCACGGGCTGACCCAAAGGCGAGTGTTGGGTATCCTCTTTGAGCGGGCCGACTTTCCACAGTAGGTCTCCGCCGATTACGTCGACGAAAAAGCTCACCGCCTGGTCCAAGTCGGGCACGGTTACACCGAAATGGTCTACGTTGCGCAAACCGGGAATGAACGGGTGTCCGCCTGCCATCGGATTTCTGCTGTAGCGGCCGACGATGCTCGCTTCGGCAAGAATGTGTTTGCGTATGGCGTTGAGCAGTTCGTCGCGTGAAAGTCCGGGCGCAAGTGTTCCAGGCGGCAAATCCAAAGCATAGACGCTAATTATGTAGTGATGTGGCCTGTCGCCCAGAGGTGGACAAGGGCCGCGGTATCCGATTGTGCCGGCGCTGTTCTTGCCGCTAGTGAACCGGCTACTGGGCGAACTCCCCTCCCCTTCCGACAACGATGAGCGGGATGATGGGATGTCGTAAGCTACCCAATGGACTACGCCCAAACCTTTGGCACCGTCTACGTCCACCATCGTGACGGCAAAACTCTTGGTCCCTTCGGGAGCTTCGGACCATTCCAGCCCTGGAGATACGTTTTGCCCCCCACAGCCATTTTCGTTTGCTGCGTTGGCAGTTGTCAGCATGGTCCCGTCGGTGAAAGACGGCGAGCTCACCTCGAACGCAGCGGCTCGAGCCTGGCCTTGCTGGCCGATTGTTCCACCAAAAAGCAGGCTGCCGAACAGAGCAAGCGGCGCAATAAGCCGAAAGGCTACAAGACCTGACGGCCACGGGCGAAGAAAATTAAGCTTAAGCAAACCGTTTCTTATGGCCATTAAACGTCCGGTCGTCGTAGGCATTTTGAGCAAGTCCAGGTTAGGCACTATCCGCTCCGACACGATAAGCATTACCTCAAAGGCGAACGCAGCGGCAAATGTCAACTAACGGGCACCCGTTTGCCTATCAGCCCGTGGCTTGCGAACGATCTTGCTCGGTTCACGACATTGCCGATCGTGAAATCAGTCGACTAGATTTTCGCGCCGCAGTCGGCTTTTTTGCGCGCTCGGTCGTACCTTTTACGGTTTGCCTGCGTTCGCCTCGGCGGTGCCATGGGTTTGCGAACCTTCTTAAACAGATGACCGAGCTCATCGCTTTGTGCGGCTCTACGCTTCATCGCTAGCTGCTTATTTCGTATCGTGATCGCTCACGGACCGGCTGAGAAAATTTTAAGCATGCGGTTGGGGCGGCCTTATGCGCGTAGTCGCCTTTTTAGCCGTCGCGGTCGGACTTATCAGAGCATGCTATTTTGTTGGTAGAACACCGCACGATTGCGCGATTAACTCTGCCAGGTCGCGTACAGGCAATTGGTCTTCGAGGGAACGCGATTTCACAGCGTCTTCCATCATCGTTAAACAGAACGGACATCCGACGGCGATCGTTTCAGGGCGAGCCTGGCTTATCTGTTCGAATCGCTTATGATTTATTCTTGTCCCCTCTCGCTCTTCTTTCCAAAAGCCGCCGCCTCCGGCACCGCAGCAAAACGTGCGATGTTTACACTGTTCGATTTCGGCAAGGGTAACACCTGGCACCGCTTTGAGCGCGCGCCGCGCACCCTCCCATTTGCCGTTGTGACGCGCCATGTAGCACGGGTCGTGATAGGTGACACGGACTGGCATTTTTTGAGTCGGCTGCAGACGGCCGGCGGCGATCAGTTCGTCAATGAGCTCGCCTTCATGTAGAACTTCAAAATTCCCGCCAAAGTCGGGGTATTCGTTCTTCAAGTTGTGAAAGCAATGGGGGCACTGCGTTACGATGCGACGCGGCTTGTAGCGGTTGAGCGTTTCGATATTCTGGGCGGCCACGGTCGCGTAAAGGTACTCGTTTCCGAGTCGGCGCGCTGGGTCGCCGGTGCACATCTCTTCCGGACCCAGAATTGCGAAACGCAGTCCCGCCTGCTTTAGCAGCGCCGCGAACGCTCGGGAAACTTTTTGATTGCGTTCGTCGTACGATCCGGCGCATCCCACCCAGTACAATACGTCGACATCTTGCGGGTTGTCGAGTTCAGCCATCAGAGGGATATCCAGATCCTTGGCCCAATCGGCACGTTTATTCTGGTCGAGTCCCCACGGGTTGCCTTGAACTTCGATCCCCCGAAACGTAGCAGTCGCCTCCGGGGGAAACTTGCTTTCCATCAGCACCAAATACCGGCGCATGTCAACGATACGTTGAATGTGCTCGATCCCTACCGGGCATCCCTCTTCACACCATCCGCAGGTCGTGCATCCCCAAATCACCGGTTCGGTTACGACCTGCGTGATCATATCCTCCGGCTCAGCCGCTCCATCTTGAGGTTGCGAGGCCAAAAGTCTGGGCGCCTGTCGCAAAAGATGCTCGCGTTGGACGATCACGAGGTGTTTGGGGTTGAGCGCTTTGCCGGTGGCTACAGTGGGACAGTTGATGGTACACCGTCCGCATTCCAAGCACGAGGCCATGTCCAAAAGCTGTTTCCACGTGTATTGCTCGATTCGCGAAACCCCAAAAGTTTCGGCGTTTTCGAAATCCTTGATCGGCGCAAGGCGACCACGCGGTTTTAGATTTCTAAAGTAAAGGTTGATGGGAGCAAAAAAGATATGACGAAGCTTCGAGAAACCGAATGAGAACAGAAGAACGTATACTAAAAGCATGTGGACCAGCCAGAGCATGCGATGGAACCTTGGACCAGCTCCGAAGGCAGCTTCAGCGCGCGCAAGTTGCCTGCCGATATAAGCCCATTCGGTGAACGGTGGCGGGTTCGCGTTGATCCGGGCACCTTCGAGCATCAAGCCGGTCAAGGCAACCAGTGCGAGCATCAGAGCGGCAAACCAGTAGCCCAGGAAATTTTCTAAGTTATTGTTTACTTTTTCCCGCGGAGGCTGCGACAAAACGCTCGGACGAACGAACAGACGCCTTGCCGCGCCGGCCAATGTGCCGACGATCAATAGCAGGAAGAAAGTGTCCATCGCGGCCTTGAACACAAGGTAGAAGGTTCCGAAGTAGAAGTAGAGGTTTATTCCCAAAAGGGCTAGCAGCGCGCGCAGGTCGCTGTTTATAAAAACTATCGTCGTGCCGATAAAAAGCCCGATGAATCCCACGTACATCGCATAGTGCATCCAGCCCCATTCTTCGCGCACCACGTTGCCCTGCCCTATTGCGTCGCGCAGCATCAAGGACAGCCGTCGCAGCGGACGGTCGAATCGGTCCTCTGGGGCGCCACGAGATATCAATTTGTACCAGCGCAGAGCGACGTAAAAATAAAAGGCGGCCAGCGCCAGAAGCAAAACATAAAGTAATACTTGAAAACTTACGGGAACGTTCCAAAGAATCGGTCTGGTTACTTGCTGGCTCATCGCACTCCCCATCGCTTAAGGCGTCCTGCCCGTGTTGCCGTGCGGCGCCGTAGATTTTAGCACCATCGGCGGCAGGCTTTCGATTCTGGGATCGCCAACTTTTGTGGCGGCCCACTAGAAACTTTTTAGCCCTTGAACGATTTCGAGCAAAGTCAAAAATGGCGGGTCGTGAGCGGGCACTTAAGTCAGTTACCACTTTCTAGCTCGAAGACAGCAGTCTTGCGCGAAAGCCTTGTTTGCGCCCCGCAAGTTGCTCACCTGTGTGCCAGGAAAAAATCTTCTCACCGCTTGCTTACTCGGATGTGCGCGTCCGTAGCTGCACTTGTGCTTTTTGTTAAAGTCTCCTTGGGATTTCGAGGAAGCGTACGATCTCGGGCGCTTAAGGCTCTCCTGAGGCACGCAAACTAGCACCTTAACGTGCAGAACAAGGAACGAGGTTCTGCCTTTCGTAAGTGCAGCGCAGGCAAGAAAGAAAAAAAGGTTCGGCCGTGACCCCTCGATGAGGTCACGGCCGCGACTGTTACTTAAAGCCTTCGACTTTGGGCAGGTCGTCCTTGATTTCGAGCCAAGGCACTTTGGACGTGAAGAAAGCGTGACGGTAGACCTCTTTCGGATGCCCCGGGTGCGCCCCGTTGTCGATGGTTCCGGTCGTTACCCAGATCTGGTCGGGGTAAGCGTCGAGGTCGAGAGTGACGTGGGCGCCGCAGTTCTTGCAGAAGTTACGATGTAGCTTGGCCGACGAGCTATACGTCGACAGTGGCGTCTTGCCCTTCTCGTAAGTGAAAGCGTCGCGTGGGAAGATCGAAAGGGTAAGGAAGAGCGCCCCGGTAATTCTACGGCAAATCGAGCAGTGGCAATGATGGGTGTCGATGGCCGGTTTAGTTATGGTGTAGCGGACGTTCCCGCAAAGGCATCCGCCCGTTAGTTTGAACTCCGACATAGCATGCTCCCTCCATTCTTTAAGTTTAGGCTCTTTAGGGGCGATTCCCGCCCTCGCCTGCCTTAAAGCGTCCTAACCGTGGGGCTGCACATGGAACGTCTGGTCTCCTCCCCAAAACAAGCGCACAGGCTAAAACTTGATAACCGTGCGGATCGATTCGCCACGATGCATGAGCTCGAACGCGTCATTGATTCGTTCGAGCGGCATCGTATGGGTGATGAGGTCGTCGATGTTGATTTTGCCCTTCATGTACCAATCGACTATCTTGGGTACGTCGCGCCGTCCTTTGGCGCCGCCGAATGCGGTGCCCTTCCATACTCTACCAGTGACCAGTTGGAATGGCCGAGTTGAAATTTCCTCGCCCGCACCGGCAACTCCGATTATGACGCTTGTGCCCCATCCGCGATGGCAGCATTCGAGGGCTTGGCGCATCAGCTTGACATTACCCACGCACTCGAAACTAAAATCGACGCCCCCATCCGTGAGCTCGATTATGTAAGATACCAAGTCTTTGCCGAGCTCGTTGGGATTGATGAAGTGAGTAACGCCGAATTTCTCGGCGATCTCTTTGCGCTTTGGGTTGATGTCGATACCGATAATCATGTTAGCGCCGACCATTCGCGCTCCCTGCGCGACGTTGAGGCCGATTCCTCCAAGACCGAAAATCGCGACGTTGTCACCGGGTTGAACTTTGGCGGTGTTAATCACTGCTCCGATCCCGGTTGTTACTCCGCAGCCGATGTAGCAAATTTTGTCGAAAGGCGCGTCCTCTCTGACCTTGGCAACGGCGATTTCCGGCAGCACGGTATAGTTGGCGAAGGTCGATGTGCCCATATAGTGATGCACCATCTTGCCGTTGAGCGAGAAGCGGCTGGTGCCGTCGGGCATCACCCCTCGACCCTGGGTTTCGCGTATGGCAGTGCAAAGATTTGTCTTGCCCGAAACGCAGGCTTTGCATTGGCGACATTCGGGTATGTACAGCGGAATTACGTGATCGCCCACTTTGACCGAAGTCACATCCGGGCCTACTTCTACTACCACACCTGCTCCTTCGTGTCCCAGTATCGCGGGAAACCGGCCCTCCGGATCGCGCCCTGACAGAGTGTAAGCGTCGGTGTGGCAGACCCCGGTTGCCTTAATCTCGACCATCACCTCTCCCCTTTTGGGTCCCTCGAGGTCGACGGTCTCGATCGTCAACGGTTTACCAGCTTCATGAGCCACAGCTGCTCTTACTTTCATTGCACTGCCCTCCTGGAATTGGATTTCAAGTTAAGTCGCACTTCCCCCCGGCTGGAACGACCGTGCTCAAGCTGCAGCATCGAAGATCAAGCTTGCAAACTACAGTAACGATACCCGTGTGGCAAAGATTCGACAAGGGTATCGCCTCGGCCTTGGCATCGCTTCGGATATCATTACCAGAGCAATCTTGTGCCTTCTTGTATTGTCGCGATGCCTACCGGTTACGGTACGACCGTCTAGTGAGCCATTAGGTTGCGTTGTTCGCGCTTTGGGTTTCGGCTGCTAAAAGCAAGACTGCTTCGCGGGCAAGTGACTTAAGCCCCCCGTCGCCACCGTTCCTTACGAAATCGATAATCTCCTTGCGCATGCGTGGCTCCCAAAAGTTACGCAAATGTTGCGCGACGTTTTTGCGCGCTTCGTCCTTATCGGGCCACGCTTCGAAAAAGGCGGCGATTTGGTTGGCCATACTCACCAGACGGCTGATGTCCATAAATCGTCAATGCGCAGCTCCCGTTCCTAGACTACTTGGCGGCTGTCAATTCGAGCGAAGGCTGGCCGACTTCGCGGTGCTCGGCAAGTGGTTTAAGCAGTCTAACCTGTACTGCCGTGACCTTGTACTCCGGACAATTCGTCGCCCAGTCGGAATTTTCGGTAGTCACGACGTTGGCGCGCGACTCTGGGTGATGGAATGTCGTGTACACTACACCTGGTTGCACCCGTTCGGTAATCTTGGCTCTTAGCGTCGTACTACCGGCTCGGCTAACAACTTCCACCCAGTCGCCGTCCCTGATTCCGCGCTGCTCGGCGTCGTGAGGATGAATCTCCAGGAGATCCTCTGCGTGCCAAATAACGTTCGGTGTTCTTCGCGTTTGAGTCCCCACGTTGTACTGCGTTAGGATTCGACCTGTGGTCAGGATAAGCGGGTAGCGAGGCGAGGTCCTTTCGCTTGTGGGCACGTATTCGGTGATAGTGAATTTGCCCTTGCCGCGGACGAACTGGCCGACATGCATCACGGGAGTGCCCTCGGGAGCCTTGTCATTGCACGGCCACTGGATACTGCCCAACCGATCGAGCTTTTCGTAGCTCACCCCAGCGAAAGTCGGCGTTAGACGCGCAATTTCGTCCATTATCTCAGAGGGGTGAGAGTACTTCATCGGAAAATCGAGCGCATTCGCCAGCGCGACCGTGATCTCCCAATCCTGTTTTCCGGCCAGCGGCGGCATCACCTTGCGCACCCTCGAGATACGGCGCTCGGAGTTAGTGAATGTTCCGTCCTTTTCCAAGAACGACGAACCGGGCAAGAACACGTGCGCGTATTTTGCGGTTTCGTTCAAAAACAGATCCTGCACGATCACGAACTCCATCGCGCGCAGGGCCGCCGTGACATGCTGGGTGTTGGGATCGGACTGAGCAATATCTTCGCCCTGAACGTACAAGCCTTTGAAACTTCCGTCGAGCGCGGCATCGAACATATTCGGAATCCTAAGCCCGGGTTCGGGGTCCAGCTTCACGCCCCATTCCCGTTCGAAAGCCGCTCTTACTTGAGGGTCCGATATGTGGCGATAGCCGGTAAGTTCGTGCGGGAACGAGCCGACGTCACATGAGCCTTGAACATTGTTCTGGCCGCGGAGCGGGTTCACTCCTACTCCTTCGCGTCCGATGTTGCCAGTGGCCATTGCCAGGTTTGCCATCCCCAGCACCATGGTGCTTCCCTGACTATGCTCGGTGACGCCTAGCCCATAATAAATAGTCGCGTTTCCGCCGCATGCGTAAAGACGGGCTGCGCTTCGAATCAGATGAGCAGGTACGCCGGTAATTGGCTCGACCGCTTCAGGCGAATTGTAGGGACGGGAAATAAATTCCTTCCATAGTTGGTAATCGCGTAGATCGCAGCGTTCGGCTATAAAGGCGTCGTTGGTCAACCCCTCGGTTACGACCACATGAGCCATCGCGTTGATCAGCGCTACGTTGGTCCCCGGACGGAGCTGAAGATGGTAGGTCGCCTCAACGTGGGGCGTTTTGACTAGATCGATCTTACGAGGGTCTACCACGATCAGCTTTGCACCCTCTCTGACGCGCCGCTTGAGCATCGAGGCGAAGACTGGATGGCCGTCGGTTGGGTTGCAGCCTATTACCATGATGACGTCGGCCTTAAGGACCGACGCGAAGTCCTGCGTTCCGGCAGACGTTCCAAAGGCGGTTTTAAGACCGTATCCTGTCGGCGAATGGCAGACTCGAGCGCACGTATCGACGTTGTTATTGCCGAAGACAGCCCGTACGAGCTTTTGCACGAGATAGGCTTCTTCGTTGGTGCAGCGCGAAGAAGCGATCGCCCCAATCGAATACCTGCCGTATTTCTGCTGGACGCGCTTCAAACCCGTGGCCGCGTACTGTATCGCTTCGTCCCACGAAACTTCACGCCAGGGATCGGTGATGCGCTCGCGAATCAGCGGCTTGGTAACCCGGTCCGGATGGGTCGCATAGCCCCAGGCAAATCGCCCCTTTACGCACGAATGGCCCAGATTGGGATAACCGTCCTTATTGGGCACCATCCGCACGACCTCGTTGCCTTTCATCTCGGCCTTGAAAGAACACCCCACACCGCAGTAGCCGCAAGTTGTGACAACGGTGTGTTCAGCTTGGCCTTTTTCGATCACCGACTTCTCGATCAAGGTTGCCGTGGGACAGGCCTGCACGCATGCTCCGCACGAGACACACTCGGAATCGATGAAGGCTTCACGCTGGCCCGGCGAGATCACCGAATCAAACCCGCGCCCGTGGATAGTCAACGCGAAGGTGCCTTGAATCTCCTCGCATGCTCGAACGCACCGCGAGCAAACGATACATTTGGATGGGTCGAACACAAAGTAGGGATTCGATTCGTCCTTAGGTGCGGAAAGATGGTTCTTGCCATCGTAGCCATAGCGAACGTGGCGCAGTCCGACGACGCCGGCCATCTCCTGAAGTTCGCAGTTCCCGTTGGCGGGACAGGTCAAGCAATCGAGCGGATGGTCCGATATGTAAAGCTCCATCACGTTGCGCCGCAGCATCTGAAGCTTGTCGCTCTGCGTGCGCACCTGCATCCCATCCTCCACCGGCGTAGTACACGAAGCCGGATATCCAGCTCTGCCCTTGATTTCCACCAGGCACAAACGGCAGGAGCCAAACGGCTCGAGCGAGTCGGTAGCGCACAGCTTGGGAATTTTGATCCCCACAAGTGCCGCGGCCCTCAGCACGGAGGTCCCGGCCGGTACAGTCACCGCCCTTCCGTCAATCTCCAAGGAAACCAGTTTTTCCGATCGCCGGGCTGGCGTACCGTAGTCTGTATCTGTTATCGAGAGCATCGCGAAACCCCCACTTTATCGTCTCTGAGCAAGGAATTTTGGCGTCACTTCTATCCGTTTCAACAAGCTTTTGCGCGTTCAACAAGCTTTTGCGCGAACTCGCACCCTGTGGCACTACCTCAATTCCGCCTCCTGCGGCAAAAGCCCAAAATCTTGCGGAAAGTGTTTCAGGGCGCTCAACACGGGCATCGGCGTAAGCCCCCCAAGGGCACAAAGCGAGCCATATTTTAATGTTTCGCACAGGTCCCTGAGCAACTCGACGTTTGCTTCACGCTCGATGCCGGCTATTATTCGGTCGATCACTTCCACTCCGCGAGTTGAGCCTATTCGGCAGGGCGTACATTTGCCGCATGACTCTGCCGCGCAGAACTCCATCGCATAGCGCGCCATTTGCGCCATATCGACGGTATCATCGAACACCACGATACCGCCATGGCCAATCATTCCTCCGACCGAAGCGACCGCCTCGTAATCGAGCGGAACGTCGAGCATCGATTCGGGCAAGTAGGCACCCAGCGGGCCGCCGAGTTGGACCGCTCGCACAGGCCGCCCACTGGCTGTTCCTCCGCCGTACTCGTAGATAATCTCCCTGAGCGTAACTCCAAACGCTTTTTCGATAAGCCCAGGGCGCTTGACGTTACCCGCAAGCTGGATCGTAAGAGTTCCCCGCGACCGCCCGGTGCCGTAAGCGTGATAGAACTTGCCACCTTTTTCAAGGATTATCGGTACTGAGGCCAGCGTTACCACGTTGTTCAAGACCGTAGGCTTGCCAAAAAGGCCTTTGACCGCGGGAACGGGCGGCCTAAACCGCACCATCCCTCGCTTACCTTCCAAGCTTTCGAGTAACGCCGTCTCTTCCCCACATATGTATGCGCCCGCTCCAAGGCGCGCTTCCAGATGGAACGTTTTGCCGCTGCCTAGGATGTCTTCGCCGAGATAGCCGTTGCGGTAGGCGGAGGCGATCGCCTTCACCATCGTGCGATAGGAATGGGGGTATTCGGAGCGGATGTAGATGTAGCCCCGAGTTGCGCCAACGCAAACCGCCGCAATCGTCATCCCTTCGATTACAACGAACGGATCGCCCTCCATCAGCATCCGATCGGCGAACGTTCCTGAGTCACCTTCATCGGCATTGCATACGACGTACTTTTGGTCCGCTGGAGTCTCGAGCGCTGTCTTCCACTTTATCCCTGTCGGAAAAGCCGCGCCGCCGCGCCCTCTAAGGCCCGAAGCAACGACCTCCTCAACTATCTCAGCGCCGCTCATTTCGAGCGCGCGCCGAAGCCCGCGGTAGCCGCCATGCGAGACGTAGTCCTCCAAGGATAGCGGATCGACCAGCCCCACCCTGGAAAAGGTCAGGCGCTCCTGGTTTCGCAGGTAAGGAATATCCTCGGCTGGCCCCAGGCAAAGGCGATGTGCTGCGCCTTCGAGCATGCCAGCGTCTAAAAGTTCTTCGACGTTTTCTGGACTTACCGGCCCGTACGCGATCCGACCGCGCGGCGTTTCCACCTCTACCATTGGTTCCAACCAGTAGAGCCCCCGCGATCCATTGCGAACAAGTTGCGCCGAAATCGCTCTTTGCTTTAAGGCCCGCTCAATCGCTTGCGCTACGGCGTCGGCACCCACTGAGACAGCGCTCGAATCGGCGGGGACGTAAATTTTGCGGCTCACTGTCAAGCGCTCCTCAGCTTTCTTAGAAGGCTTTCGAGCCGTTCAGGAGTCATCCGGCCGTAAATTTGCTCGTCTACCATGACCGCAGGCGAGCACGCGCAATTGCCGAAGCAATAAACCGGCTCCAAGGTAAAAAACCCTTCCCGATCGGTCCCACCGAATTCAAGCTTAAGTTCTTGTTTGACGTAGTCGATTAAACTTGCCGCTCCCATCGCCTGGCAAGACTCAGCGCGACAAATCCGAATTACGTGAACGCCTGGGGGCTCGCTGCGAAAGTCGCGGTAAAAGCTCACCACGCCGTGAACTTCGGCGCGCGATAGGTTTAGTCCAGACGCTATGATCGGAATACTGTCAGGCGGGATGTAGCCGAACCGATCTTGAATTCGATGCAGAATCGGTAGCAGAGCGCCCTCCCTGTCCTTAAGCTCGGCGACAATCTCGGCCACCGCTGTTTTGTCCCACAAGCCTGAGCTCACCGATTAAGACCTCTATATCCCCGGAATCGGCCATGGACGCGACATTATGGCCACGCACTGGCGGCTAAAACCATTCTTACTCGATTGAGTCCTTTCGAGCTAGTTCGAAAGGAGTCCGCATCACTTGAGCTAGCCTACCTCGTCGATTCTGCCGCCCCCCTTTTTCAACCTCATCGGTAATAAGGGCAACGAATGTTGGACCGTGGTCCCGCAGCCAGGGTTTGATGGCCCGGCACCGGAAGTTCTTTTTCAACGGAACCTTCAGCTAAAGTTTCAGGCGGTCAATACGGCTTAAGTAGGCACCGGAAGCAACAGCATAAGCTCGAGCCTTCTTTACGCCTTGTGGCGCACCACTAGGCAGCACGAGTACGCGATTTCATTGTACAGTTCGTAGCGCTATTTGCATAGGGCTTCGGCATGATGCTTTACGTGGTCTGCCATGAAGGTCGACACGAAATAGTAGCTATGGTCATAACCTGGATGGCGCCGAAGATTAAGGGGTTGACCGGCCTTCTTGCATGCTGCTTCCAACAGCTCAGGCTTCAACTGTTGCTTTAAGAATTGGTCAGCCTCGCCCTGGTCGACCAATATAGTTCCCGGGAATCGCGCGCCGTCTTCCAGCAAAGCCGTAGCGTCGTAAAGTCGTGCTTGTTTTAGGTCTCCACCGAGGTATCCGGCGAAAGCTTTCTGACCCCACGGTGATTGAATCGGCGCGGCGATGGGAGCAAATGCCGAAACGGAGCGGTAACGTGAGGGATTTTTTAGTGCGATAGTGAGTGCTCCGTGGCCGCCCATAGAGTGTCCGAAAATACCTTGGCGACTTAGGTCAGCATTGAAGTTATCCGCAATAATTTTCGGCAGCTCTTCTGTGACGTAGCTATACATCCGGTAGTTTTTCGACCAAGGTGTCGCCGTGGCGTCGAGGTAAAAACCGGCCCCGGTGCCGAAATCCCAATCGTCGTCTTCTCCCGCGATTCCCGCTCCTCTTGGGCTTGTGTCGGGCGAAACGAGGATCAAGCCGTACTCAGCTGCCAAGCGTTGCGCTCCGCCCTTGATAAAGAATGTCTCTTCCGTGCACGTAAGCCCAGCTAGATAGGTCAAGAGCGGAAGCTTCGCCCCTCCTTTGGCTTGGGGTGGTCGATAAACCCCAAAACGCATCGTTGTTCCCGTGCTTTCACTTAAGTGCTCGTAGAAGCCCTGAACACCGTCAAAGCATGCATGCTCACTGATGACCTTAAGGCTCATAAGCTAGCTAGACCAACTCCCGTAGAGGTAGTCGTTGTTAGAACTTTTTAACAAACCTAAAGCGACCTCTCCATATCAGGTCGAAGCGCCGATTGTGAAATGAGCATCCGGTAGCTCTGTAAGCCTCCGTTGTAACGAGGGTTTACAACGTAGCCGGCGGTTCGCTGATTGCAAACGCGAACCTACTGCCTCGCTGGCCTGAGCAACGTTAAATGCGTCGAGCATCGTTGCCCAGGCCAGCGACAAATTGCCAGTGGCGCAGAGTTGATTAAGTAGGCCCTAGCGAAGCGAGAAGATCGCAACCACGTCGCCGTAGGGGTAACTTAGCTGGAAGCTCCCGCCGGCAGCGACGGCCACGTACTGCTTGCCGTTGACTGCGTAGGTTATCGGGGGAGCGTTAACTCCAGCGCCGAGATTAAAGCGCCAAAGGAGGTTTCCGGTTCGCGCGTTGAACGCATCGAAACTGCCGTTGCCTTCGCCTGTAAAAACCAGATTTCCGGCGGTCGCGAGCGCTCCACCTATCATCGGTTGCGGTGCATGATACTGCCAGGCGATACGACCGTCGTCGACATTGATCGCGGTAAAAGTGCCGTCCTGGATGCTGCCTGCTCCAGGAACGTTAAAAAATGCGCTACCTAGCTTCATGTGTCCTGGAACGTAGGGCGAGGTCTGGGTGGTAAAAGTCATGAGTTGGTCCATCCCCAGGACATAGACCATCCGGGTGATCGGCGAATAGGCCGGTGGCGACCATTCGCTGCCACCGTTGGCACCTGGAAGGATGTTCACTCCCGTTTTGGTAGGTGGCGCAAACATGTTCTTGTTTTGGATGACAAAGGGCTGCGACTTCCTGATTAACTGCCCGTTGCGCCGGTCGACGATATAGAAGAAGCCCGTCTTCCCCGCTTGTCCTGCGGCTGGCACTTTCGTGCCATCTCTGTTCACGTCGAACAACACGACATTGCTCGTTGCGTCATAGTCCCAAACGTCGTGCGGGACTTCTTGGTAGTACCACGCGAGATCGCCGGTTTTGGCATGCAAAGCCACGATCGAGTCAGTGTAGAGATTGTCGCCCTCGCGTTGCGAGCCGTCCATGTCGGGGTTCGGGTTGCCCACCGCAAATATGATCAGGTCTTGTTCAGGGTCAACAGCTGGAGTGGTCCAAACCATGCCGCCGCCATACTTCCATGACTCGCCGGCCCATGACGAAGGGTTCGTCGAATACCAGCGCCAAAGTTGGCGACCTGTGGCGGCGTCGTACGCAGCAACGAAGCCTCTGATCGGCCATTCACCACCCGAGCTTCCGACGATCACCATTCCCTTGTAAACCTGCGGTGTCATCGTTTCGGAATATCCAACGGACGGGTCCGCGACGGTTTGTTCCCATACTAGGTGCCCGTCGGCGGCGTCGATCGCGACGAGCTTGGCGTCAAGCGTACCGAAGTAAAGTTTGCCGTAAGCAGCCGCTACACCTCGGTTGACCGGCCCGCAGCAAAACTTTGCCGGTCCGATGCGATGGTCGTGGGTCCACAGAGGCTGGCCGGTAGCCGCGTTCAATGCCATTATCTTCATGTGACCGTTCACCATCGGCGTCGTCAGGTACATCACGCCATTGATCACCAGTGGCGTCGTTTCGAAGCTTGCAGTCATCCCAGTCTGAACGATTGCGACAGGCACAAGCGAGGCTACGTTCGAGTCATTTATCTGGCGCAGCGAAGAAAACCGCTGGTTCGAGTAGTTTGCCCCGTGAATCGCCCAGTTGGCGTCGGCGTTTGTCGTTCCAAGGAGCGCCTGATCGGTTAAGCGAACTTGTTCTGGGTTGGGCAAAGGACCACTGACGACCACTGAATGTTCGCCGCCTTGCGCGCCCTGCGCTAAGACCGGAGGCGGGCTCGAAGTTACGACAAGTCCCCCAAGCACACCGCAAACCAAACCTAAAAGCCTTCCTCTCACCTGTTTCATTCTGCGATCCCCCTTTCATGCCGGTTCAGCGCTTTTTGATGCTGAAGCCGGATTGAGCTTTGCCCATCTATACTCTATTTCTCCGGCCGCGAGACGCTATCGTTCGGGAAAGGAAGTAGATTTACTCGGTCGATTGTGGCCGCCGAAAGCGGCACGTTGCCCGCAGGAAAATTGTTCCGATACAGTAAGTAGCTGAAAATTAGCTCGTATTCCTGCTTCGTTAGCCGACCGGGTCGATCATACGGCATCTGGGTCGAGATAAACCCAAAGAGCTGTGCTGCAGTAATCTTGTTGAACTCCACATCACGTCTAAAGGTTTCTCCCGCCAATGGCGGCCCTGATAGTCCTTCAAGGTTCGCGCCGTGACAACTTGCGCAATACTGAGTATAAAGCTGCTCTCCGTGCCGTGCCTGCTCCAATGTGTAATATCCCACGGATGGTGCCGCTTTTGAGCTCGTGGTTGCGTTGCGCCCTGGCATGTCTGCGTGTAACGCAGAGGAGAGAACCAAGACAACCAAAGGTAGGCAGCCAATTGCGACTACGCTTACGACATAGCGGCGTAAAAATCCCGCGAGGCAGAACATTGCGTTAGCTTTTCGCTTTCGTCCCCCAGAGTGTCACGCGTTTAGTCCGTAATTTCGCTACAAAGTAGCAAAGGCGAAAGTTCTTACGCTATGACCCGGCCCCAGGTGCCCTAGTGTACCGCTACGTGTGAGTACGTGCAACGTCGTTTCAATCTCTTCGAAAACGCGCACCGCGATGTTCAAATTCGACACCTTAGGCCGTCTCTACGCATTACATTTCCGCTTCCTTAGGTACTTCTCGAGACTGACGGCGGCGATGGTTGCCACCTTTTATCAAGCCAACTTGACGTCCAGCTTTTTGCTCGCCTATCGCGAATTCGTTGCGTCGGCTGCGCAAATCGGACTCCATTGTGAAAGCCCGAGCGACAAGTCGAGCCTCGGGGCGAAGAGAGCCAGTTCGCCTTTTGCAAAGTTAATGCTTAAATTTTTTCCGACTGGACGAACCCGAAAAAGCTCGGACCTGGGCAATAGGCTAGCTATCGACAACCAGTCGAAGGCTTGCTGCGGCTTAGGCGCTCTGTTTTTTAGCGGCTTTCTGGCGTAAGCTTAGAGCAAACTCTTGATTTTGAGCCCCGTTAGCTCAGCAGGATAGAGCACAGGATTCCTAATCCTGGGGTCGCGCGTTCGAATCGCGCACGGGGCGCTTAAAAAATCTTTAGAGAATTCGAGGGGGTTGGGGTGCCCGCCGAGACCCTACGCTGCCGAAAGCTCCAATTTTGGGACTTTTGGGCACCTCGCCGCTTGTCTGCCAGCCAATCAACTGCGGCAACAACAGCGATTTGTGAGATTTTTGGCGTTCGCCGTTTGTCGCGTAATTACTACCAATATGGCCGGAGTCGGCTAGGCTTTTAAGCGATCGCGCGCTGACCGCTCCCGTCAGGCGACTCTATCGACATCCAACTCAGGAGGCGTTCGCCAACCTCGCCCGACGGTGGCACCAGTGGAATTTCGCAGCCTAGCTCGGAAGAGGGCTTAGTGATAGAGTTGCGGAGTTCGGTTGCGAAAGCGTCTAGGACATTTTAAAGTTTCGGACGCTTTGGCATCCCAAGGGAGGAACAAATTCCGATGAAGTTAAAGCCAAGTTGTAATCGGTCTAACCGCAAGAGCTTGGGTCCGTTGGTTGCCGGCGTAATCAGTTCAGTGGTACTTGGCGTATCGGCCAGCGGAAGTTGCAGCAATAACGTCCGTGCAGGCACAGACACCACCGTACTGGCACCTCATCGACACGCGATGCCGGTCTCAACGGATGCGCAGTGGCTTTGCAGGGCAATCTTTGCCAACTCTGTCATGACACAAGGCTTACCCATCACGAAAAGTCCCAGAAAGCTAAAACTGCTTGCCCAGGCGAGCGAGGGCGGGCTTCTATCGTCGCGTCCCATGGAATCCTCCGAGGCGCCATCCACAACAGGCGGCCGCAAGTCGCCAAACATGGGCTTTCTGGCTCCAAGCGCTAGCACCGCCAGTGGGAGCGAAGAAAGCGGTCAAGCTGTAAGTGGGCAAAGCGAAGAGACTACAGCTAGAGGTGGCCTGCTGGGTGGGCGTTCCCCAAGAACAGAGCAGTTGAATAACTCGTCGAGCTCTCCCTCATGGCCCAGTGCGGGCTTAATTGCTGGTCCGGAGAGCATCGAAAGTAGCCGTCCGGGGACCAAACCTGATGAACCCAACGAGCATTAGTCTTTACATTCAAAATTGGCCGACCAAAGGCGGATGCCTTAATTTGAGCCGCCAATGTCGGGGTAAAGGTTGACCGATTACGCCGTCTCCCCTGCCAAAGCCCGGATAAGATAGCTTTGAAAACAAAGAGGCACCGCCCCCTCCCAATGGCATGAGCGACCTCTTTTTGGCGGTGGCGTGTTGTTGCCCCACCCTCCTTGAGCTGGTTGGGTCGGCTAGTGTTGGGCGCTTTGATTGTTCAACTCGAGGAGTACGCGTTCGCCGAGGCCGGAAGAACGCTCGATCTTGCGAGCGATCGCGGTACGCAGTAGAAGCAGATCGCCGACAATCACAATTGCACGTCTGGCGCGCGTGACCGCGGTGTAGATCAATTCTCGCGTAAGTAAAGGCATATCGTTCATCGGCAGAAGCAGCGCGACCATTTCGTACTCGGAGCCTTGCGCCTTGTGAGCCGTAATAGCGTAGCTGAGCTCGATCGAGTCCTCGATAGTGTTCAATGGGAACGCTCGGAAGCTACTGCCGAACGGAAAAGCAGCGGCCAGAAAAGGTTTTGCGCCAGCTTGGTGTCGGGCGCGGATCACCACACCTTGGTCACCATTGAACAACTCGCGGTCGTAGTCGTTGCGAGTGACGATAATCGGCTCGCCAGGTTCAAAGCGACCAAGAGATGGAGCGGTAAGTTTGGTTCGAGCTACGCGCTCGTGGAAGACCTCGTTAAGAGCTTCGCTTCCGGTCGCGAAAACCCGCGTCACGCAGACAATTAACGCGCGGCTTACGTGATCGAACAATTCCTTCATTTCGCTTTGATCTTCAGGGGCGATAGTTCCGTCGTCGGTTTGGCGAAAAACTTTCGCTTTTAAACGTTGGAGCTCGTTCGATCCTTGGATTCGCTCACGAAACCAGCGATCGACGAACTGTTGAATATTCTGGGGCGTGTTTTCGAGCAGCTCCACCCCACTGTAGCTAAGTTCCTCGGGCGAGCTGCGTCGTAGGACGGCTAACCCGCTCGTATCGGCTTTGTTCTCCAGGACCTCCGTGTCGCCCCGCTTTATTGCTTCGGCAAATATCGATATGGCGCGCGTGCTCGTGTCATCTGCATGGTGCCGAAAGCTTTTGCTGAGCCTTATAGCACCGGCTGTCGACGCTCCGGGATTGGCCTGAGCGATGCTCTCGACTACTGACAGAAGATCGCGCAAGACTGCACCGGCGCTCACCGAAGGAAGCTGATCGGTATCGCCCAGAAGAATCAATCGGCAGTTCGGACCAAGCGCTCCTACCAGCCGTTCCATAAGCGTCAAGTCCACCATCGATACCTCATCGACGATCACTACCGAGAACCCGAGTCGGTTGTTCCGATGATGGTTAAATCGACGTCGGCTCGACGAGTATCCGAGCAGCCGATGAAGCGTCTGGGGTTGGGGCAAGCGCTTTAACATGAGTGAATCGGTCGGGCTAAGAGACTCAATCGCTTGGAGCGCGCGTCTCAAGGACTCTTCCATGCGATTTGCGGCTTTACCTGTCGGTGCTGCGAGCGCAATCTCTTCGCATTTAACGCCCAGCCTTACCAGGAGCCGGATAAGGCTTGCAACAATAAAGGTTTTTCCGGTGCCGGGTCCGCCAGACACGATAGTAAGTCGCGAGCGAGCCGCTGCCGTCACGGCAGCCATCTGTTCGTCAGACAGTGCGACCGTTTTTCCCTCGACTTTGAGGGGAAGATTCCCCAGATCCTCGAGCGCCACTTGGAGAGCTGTTTCATCGATTTCAAGCGGCTCGTTTTTGAGCAGCTTTGCAACATCTCCTGCAAGCGCGCATTCGGTCCGGTATATGCGCTGATGATAGATGTGGGGTGGAAAATACAGAAGCGGTTTATAGTCGTCCTGGTCGAGACCGACAACTTTAAGTTTTCCTCCATCGTGAAGCAGTCTTTTAATCTTTTTTGGGAGGTCTTTAAGTCCGGCCTCCTCGAAAGCTGGTCCGCATAGCTCGCTGACAGCTTGCGTAAGAGAGCTTTCGCAGTCGACCATAAACCGTGTGCTTCCTCGGCGCACGGAGATGATCGTGACCAAAACGAGGACTAGCAAGGCAAGCCGATCTTTTGGGTCGAGCCGCGGCTCCAAAGCCGCTATCTCTGAGGCTAAATAAACCAGGTCCGCAGACAAATTCTGGGCTTCAACCCTTTGCTCCAGTTCCTCGAGGCATCGGGAAAAGTCAAAAGGCAGCTGAGGACCTATGTCGCGCCGCGTAGGCTCATGCAGACCCGCTGATAAGCCAAAAGAAAGGCTATCGCGCGCTTTGCCCCGACGAACTCTTGACTTCATAGCGAGCTGATTAGTTTGGAGGTGTATTCTTGCACCTCGTGCCAACGTGGCCGATAAAAATAAACGCCCTGCCCGGATTGCCCGGGTTCGCAAAGGCCGCGAACAAAAAGATATAAAAAGCCGCCGAAGCGGGCATCATATTGGCCTGGGCTCTCGATGCGCAAAAGCTTGAGCAGAGCTACCAAGTAAACCATAAACTGCAGCTGGTAATTACGTTCCACGTGTTCAGCTAAGCTCGCTTGGTCGTAAGAAGCGAGAACGTCGGTTTTCCAGTCAGCGAAATACGTAAGCCCGCCGTACTGGAACACGAGATCTATCGAACCGGTGAAGTATCCGCTTGTACCCGCCGAAGTTCCGTCATTCGCACCTAAGTGGTAAGGGAACAAAAACGCGCATTCGCGCAGGCAAGGTAATGCGCAAAGCCCGTCGGCAATAGTTTTGTCGCCCAGCGCTATAGGCGCGCGCAATGCCGTATGTACCACCCGCATGGCCGTTTCGAGAGCTTCTTCCTCCAAACCGTGTGACAGAGCGAGCGCTCTTCGAAAAATCTCTCGCACATGTGGCAGCCCTTTCCATTCGTCAAAATCGGGTGTGTTGCGCACAGTGCTCCAGTCAAGTTTTTCCAGCACTCGATGAATCAGAGTTCCCATCTCTGGGCCGCTAGTTAGCTCCAACACCGCGTCACGGGGACGGACTTGCTCTGGTCGGCTGGCCAGCAGGCTTTCGAGCGCTCGCTGTGGTGCTGCCTTCTGCGCCATCGAACTGTAGGAACGCGTTTCCAAGGCCGTGGCTCGGACTACACGCGGCTCAACAGAAGTCGCCGTCTCGTCCTGGCTATGGCTCGTAGGCAAAGATTCAAAGGCCAAAGCATAATCCAGCCCACCAATCGCGTCGACGTTGGCAATCGCGTCTTCGACTTCGAAGTTTTCGATCTCGAAAAGATCGGGCGACGCCTCGTTTTTTTCGATCAGTTCAACAAGGCGCGCGTTTAGTCTCGCGTAAAAGCCGTTCGGTTTCTTTAGCAAGCTGTTTAGGGGAAAGAACGGTAGGTAAAGTTTTGCTCGGGCCCTGGTGATCGCAACGTAAATTAGGCGTGCGTCTTCTTCCGCATCCTCTTGCGAGATGTAATCCTTGGCTAGTTCCTGAGCCTTGGCGCCTACGGCAAGACGCGCTTTTCCCTCCACGTGGTAGCGGACGATAGGGTTCCGCTGAGGATTCCGGTAGAGCCCTCCGAAAAGTATCACCACTTTGGCCTGTAGACCCTTGCTTTTGTGCACAGTCATGACTTGCACCCCATTATCGGATGAAGAGATGGATGGGTGGTTTAGCTGGCGCGGGGGCAGATATGGGTTTTCTGACATGTAGAATTCGAGCCGTTGTACGAGCTCCCTTAGATTGAGGCGCTTGGAATATGCCTCTTCGAGTAGGAAACTGAAAATTTTTTCGTAGACCGCCAAATGGTTGCTTTTACCGTAGAAAAAAAGCTCTCGGTTGACCAGACCTGTGTCGTAAAGCAGCCGATGAAATAGCTCGGCGAAGCGTCGCCGTTCGGCCAGCGCCCTCCATTGGAGCAGCTGCTCGAAAAAAGTTTTAAGTTCGTAATCCTCTTCGCAGATGAGGGAGCTGAACTGTACTTCGAAGAACGGTGTCAGGTAGGCCTTGAACCTGCGCGAGCGGTCTCGAGGTTGGTCGATAGCTCGGAGCACCGCGAGCACGTCCTCGGCTTCTTGGCTTTGCAGCGCCGAGTCCTCTCGGTGAACCACAAAGGGTATTCCAGCCTTGCGGAGATAGGGAACAAGGCTGTCGATTTCGCTGTTCGTCCGGCTGAGAACGAGTACGTCTTGGGGCTCGACTCGGATAGGCTCTCCGTTGGCTGAGTCTTTAGTAGCCAGTGCGTGTTGCGGCTCGAAAAGAAGTTTGCCAAGAGTCTTGGCTATATGAGCGGCGAGCGCCCGGCGAGCTTGGTCCGCCTTGAGTCCTGTGGGGCGCGCGTTCGTACAGCGCATTATAGTTACCGGAGGCATCGGCTCTCCGGTAAGTCGCGCGGCAATTGGTCCTTCCCGGGTCGGTACGGAGGGATGATCGTAGCGAATTTCGCCCTGGAAGATAGCGGCGGGCGTGTCTTGCTTCAGGATTATGTTGATGGCGTCCACCATCGCAGCGCTTGAACGAAAGTTTTGGTCAAGCGGCACGATAGGTGCTCCCATACGTTGGAGTTCTCGCCGCGCCGCAAGGTAGGTGAAAACATCTGCGTGGCGAAATCCGTATATCGCCTGCTTGGGGTCGCCGATGACGTAGATGAAGTTCTTTTCTGTGTTCTCCACGAAAATACGGCGCAGGATGCACCATTGAAGCTCGTCGGTATCCTGAAATTCGTCCACCAGCGCGTAAACGAAGCGCGCTCGCAGACTTGCAAGCACTTCATCGCGGCGCGGGCCGTCTAGCAGCTGCCACGCCCAGCGCAGCATGTCGTCGTAGTCTAGTAGACCCTGCCGACGTTTAATCGTTTCCAACCGCTTGGCAATGAGCGGCAAAAAGGCGTCGATCGCTCGCACTTCGATTTGAAGAGCAACCTCTGCTTTCGCTAAGAGATGGAGGAAGTTTTGCGTAGGCTCTGAAAAATAGGCTGAAAAGCGGCTTTTCCCTAAGTTGCGGGTCCTCGGTCGTAGTACAGCGTCGAAGTCGAAACCCGCCAGTAGTGAAACAAGCTCCGTCGGTGAACCGTTGCTTCTCGTTACGATCTCGCAAAGCTCTTGTATCGCTTTGAGAGCTCTCGCTTTGGCCTCTGACTCTAACTGGGCGCTCGCATAGTCCCGCAGGATCTCGCTAAACTCGGTTAGCCGAGCCAGCTCACACAGGGCGTGGGTGTGTTCGCTGCTGGTGTGAACGTCGAGGTAGCGGTGACAGTGGGCAGAATAGAGCAGCTTTTCCAGCTCGGCCACTGACCTGCTCGCGAACCATTCCTCGGCAAGCGGTCGAAGTTCGCTCCCGCTTGCCAATTGTTCACGCAAGACTGCTCGGAAAGCGGCGTGGAAGGCGCGGGCCCCGTCCACGACCTCCAGGTTTGCGCCTGGAGCGCTTTTCACCATGAACTCGTCGACCAGACGCTCACAAAACGAGTGGATCGTGCAGATCGACGAAAAATTGATCCGGTGCAGCGCTTCGTCCAGTTTGGCTGCTTGCTGCGGTAGGATCGCGGTATTTTTTTTGGCCTCAGTGATGACCTCTTGGATACGCGTCCGCAGCTCAAGGGTAGCTTTATCTGTGAAGGTCACCACCAATATTTGGTCGAACCTGATCTCAGTGGAAAGCAGCAACTCGACGAACAGATGCGCGATCGCGTTCGTTTTGCCGGTTCCGGCGTTGGCCTCGATTACGGCATGGCTGCCGCGCGGTATTCGGGTTAAAACCAGCGGTTTAGCCATTTAACCGATCGGCGCCCCCTTCATTTACGTTCAAGTAACGCATCCATGAGCAGACTGAAGCGGCGTTCGACGAGGTCCAAAAGCTGATGCTCGGGCGGTGGTGCGAACCTTTTGCGCACCTTGGGTAGTGGTCCATAATCCGAGCTGCATAGTGCGTTTTGGTTTTGGCGCAACTCTTCCACGAGCATGTGCCAATGGCCATCACATTCAGCAGAATTGCGCCTTCTTTCTCTTTCGATCCTGAGCGCGGCCTCGATCGGGAGAAAATGAAAATCAGCGCTGTAAATAAGGTCGTAAACAAGGTTTGCAAGGTATCCCAAGGCTTGCTCTGGCGCCGGACATTTAAAGTCGACCACCTTGTGGCTTGCTCTACCCTGTTCGTTCGCCCCGATAACGATTGCCTTAAAAGTTTCGCTTTCAAGTCTTCCGGCAGCTCGCAAGATAAGCGCAGTTATGAGTTGCTCTAAAAAATCCGTTGGCTCGATCCGGTCGCGCAGAACGAGGTTTAGGGATTTATCGAAGCCAGGCGACAGTCGTGCCAGACGACCGTAGATCTTTACCACGCAGCCATCATTGCTGCGCGCGAGGCTGTCGTCGGATGCGGGTCTACGAATGAGCTGAGAGAGGTCTAAATCCAGTTCAGGCAAAATCTGATCGATCCTGGCGTATTCGTCGGCGCGCCCCAAGCGAATATCCATCCATTCGCTCAGATTCTCCAGTTCCAGTTTTTTGACCGCCTCATGCCAGCCTTTCAATATTTGGAGATCCGCTTTGCGTTGCGCTTCGGCTAAAAGTCCAAATGGGGCTTCTCCTTTGGCCTGTGCTATTCGCAACAGTTTATCGTACGCCCTTTTCGCCTGCGGTAGCGAACCTTTCCCCTGCCAAAAAGCATCCCGCGCGATTATGGCCCGCAAAATTGCAGAGAGCTCTACGGGTTCGTCTTCTTCGGGCGTTTCAACTGGTTCGTCCTCAATACCGAGCACGTATTTGGCGCGTCCCTGAATGGGGCACTTTAGAAACTCCACCAGCGCGCGCACGGGTAGAGCGTTCGCGATGTCGGCCGTAGAAGGCGGCGTTTTGTTGACGGTCAGCGGCAAGCGAAGAAGTGCGGCGATCTCGGAACGTCTATGTGGCGGCAGCAGGCTAAGCGCGAGAGGGCCCACGGGTGCGCGATTTGCTCCGCAGGCCTGCTCGACCGACTCGCGCAGAATGACGATTTGCGCGGCTACCGCTCGCCCGGGGTCGGTTAACACCGCAGAGCTCGGACCTTCTGGCGTGTTTGCGCGAAGATGGGGAAAGTAAAAGTCCGGGTCGTAGGGTCGCTCTGGATAGTAAACGGTCATGGCGCTTACTCCGGCCTCGCCTACGTATCCGGTCAGAATCGTCGCGAGCTCCGTGAGCACGGACGACGCTGGGGGCGAATCCTTGGTCTCTGGAGGACATACGTAAGAGAAAATTACTCTTTCACGCGTGTTGAGAAGTGTCTGCAAAAACCAGGACCGCTCGCGTTCGGCCAAAGACCTGTTTACGGCAAGCCGGTCTTCGTAAGTCAAGTCGTCCGGATCGAATCGTTCGCGGGTTGGAAAAGTGTCCCGGTTCAATCCCAAAAGAAAGACGACTTTGAACGGGACTGAGAACAGCGTGGCAAGCGAGCCCACCACGACACCGGTAAACGAGAGATGGCCAGCGTCGGGCTCCAGTTCCGCGATCCTTCGACGGATCAATCGGCGCGCAATATCGTAGGAAACTGGCTTGACGTTGAGCGCTCCGCACCCGATCGAGTCGATCGCCTCTAGGTAGCATTCGAAAGCTCTTTCGTCCTGCGCTAGCTTTGGGGCGACGAAGGTTTTGACGAAGCGACCGATAATTTGCGCCCACTCCGCCAGCGTAAGGTGCGCCTCTCGCAAACGGGTAGCCGATCCGATAAGCGTTCGCGCAAGTCGGATAAGCGTGGCGGCGCTGTCGACTTCGTTCTCGTACAACTGAAGCGGCAGATAATCTGAACCATCATCAGCGAGAAAAAATCTTGCCTCGCCAGAACGCTCGCCTTCCATAAACGCGCCTAGCGCAAGGCGACGAAGTCCCTGATCCCAGTGCAGAACGTCGCCAGGCAAGTACGAGTCTGCGAAATCGCGCATGTCAGCGCCGAACACGATGCCCAGCTCTCTGCACCATTCGCGCCACTCCTCGGCATCTGCGCTCGTCTCCGGGCCAATAATCGCGGGATGAGTCAGAAGGGAGAGCACTTCGTTGCATGTAAACCTGCCCGTCGGCAACTCAAGCAAGCGCTCAATCGCGTCGACGAGCCTGCTTTGCGCGCCGAGAGGTGGATTAACCACGTTGACCGGTATTTGATAACGTTCGCTCAGAGCGCCTTCGATATGGGGCACGTAAAGGTCGCGTTGAGTGTCAGGAAAAATTACCGCTATTTCGTGTGGCCGAACGGCCTCGCCGGTTCGCTCGCTTTCGGTTCGGAATTCGTTTTTGCATAAAAGCGACCAGATCGCGTCGGCGACGGCCTGAACTTCGCAAGCGACAGACGGGCAGGCAAAAAACCGTATGCTTTCATCCGACGAATGCAAAACGTCATCTTTAACGTCAACCGAGTAAGATCTCGAAAGAACGTCCGCTTTGAGGCGCTCCAGGAGGGTGGGCGGCCAATTCTTTTGAACCTCGCAGGTGTGCCAGTCAAAATGGTACTCGGTGAACTGGTTGATTGCGCACACGAGATCATGTGAGCTTCTCGCCCAGTATCGTAACGGCAAAGCCGCGCGCTCCAAGCTTTCTCGGTCATGTGCTCCCGGGGCGTCGAAGCTGAAAATATCCTCCCAGAACTCTTGGCATGGGTTCAGCGCGTAGATTTGAAGATTTTCGCAGTTTTCGAGGATCCAAAGCGCCTCTCTCAGAAGGGGTTCAAAATCGCAAAAACAAAAAAGATGGAGCACAGATGGGAGGTCAAGTTCTATGCTCCTTTGCACCACTTGGTGCAGTGCCTCACCTAGAAGAAGGAATCGAGTATTTCTATCGGCTGTAAACCGTGCTTTTAAGCTGCCGTCGGCATCAAAAAGAGCTGTCCACAACGCCCGCTGCCTGCGCTTTCTGATCTCGCCAGAGGCTCCATCGGCCGAATTAGTGCGACGGGACCACTCCTGCACCATCGCGCGACGGCTTGCGGCGTAAGAGTTAAAGAGCCTGGCTATCTTGGCCGATACTTCGAATATTCGTCCCTCGAGTTCGCTCTCGTCAAAGACGCCAGCGCTTATCTCGTCACGCCAGGCGCAAATTTCTGGACTGTCGAGAGCGTCTGGGCAGCGCAAACATTCGAACACCAAAGCTGTAAGCTCATGTTGTCGCAAGATATGGACGGTCGGGTTACTTCGTTCCAAAGCATCAGTGAAAAATTCAGACAGTCTCGAGAATCGAAGGTTAGCAGCGATCCCCAAACGGTCGGCCAGGCGAAGTTCGACGAAGCGTCGAGTTGCCAGGTAAGCAAATGTAGGGTCGCCAAATTTTCCCGGCAACGCCGTGTCAGGCAGGATTAGATAAATCGGGGTGAACGGATCTTTTTCTTGTTGCTCGCGTAGGTTGGCTGCCAGGGGTTCGATTAAACCGTCGAGCGTTTGAGAATAATGGAGCTTGACGACCATCTCTCGAGACACGCATTTAATCGCCCGGGCTTCCGAAAAGGGTTGCCTGATGGAATAAGCTTCTGGGGCAAAGGAGCAGCAGCCGAATCTCCATCGCCGTTTGGAAAAATCGCGAACCGGAAGACAGTCCGCACCAGTGCGCACGACTTGGTTCGCTCCTCGATGCATGACCGGGCCCGGACGACTTACAAAATAATAACATCTTCCAAGACCGGGCGACAGGCGTAACGCTCGTGAAAGCGTTTCATAAGCCGCGTGCAGAAAGGCAGAAAAGGTTCCAGAGAGTGCCGAGCAAGCGCTACCCGACCCAGGGCCATGTAACGGTGATGTTCACCAGTCCAGGCGCTAACCGGGCTCGGCCAATGCAAGGCCCTGTGGGATGGCATCGGCTAATTTCTGATAGGAAGTGGGGGGGTGCCGGACGAAGTGGAAAAGCCGTTTACATCGCGATTCGATCGGCGTGGGTATAAATGTTGAAACTTTTCTCGCGCACAAACCCGATCAAGGTCATCCCCACTTCGAAAGCAAGTTCGACCGCCAGGGAGGACGGTGCGGAGACAGCAGCAACTATCGGTATCCCCGCCGTAGCCGCCTTCTGTACGATTTCAAAGCTCAGTCGACCGCTCACCATAAGCGCTGCCTGTTTAAGCGGTAACAGGCGTCTCATTAAAGCGTACCCTAGAACTTTGTCCACAGCGTTGTGGCGCCCGATATCTTCACGCAGAACTTCAAGTTTAGCTTGGTCCATCACTGGGACGACTTGGTCGGTCGCCTGCGCGGCTGCGCTTGCGGAAAGCTGAAATAGCGCGGCGGCGTGAAGTCCACCGGTTGCCGAAAAAACCTGTTGCCCTGCGCGCATCAGCACCGGCATTTCGGCAAGGATCACAGGGTTCAGCTTGAAGGTGCTCGTGATAGGCGTCACTCTCGTTCGTACCGATTCGATACTGGTTTTGCCGCACAAACCGCAGCTCGACGAGATAACGAAGTTGCGCCTCAGGCGCTCGCGAAGATCGTCGGCTCGGACGCTCAATACCACATCGATCGCGTTCGGCTCGGGTTGACCGCTCTTGTTTCTAACCCTTCTGATCTCGCCGAGCTCGTCAACCGAGCTGATAAAACCTTCGGTTAGAAGAAAACCGGCCGCAAGTTCTTCGTCGTGGCCCGGCGTGCGCATCGTAAGCGTGAAGTGTCGGCCGCCAAGCCTGATTTCCAATGGCTCCTCTACCGCGACGCGCTCCGCTACCGGTTCAATTGCTAATCCGTCGAAGGATTTCGCGACCGCTTCCGAGCGTTTTAGCGCCTCGCCGGGGCCTGAGTCTTGAAGCCGACTTACGCGAAGCTTAAGCGCCTCGCAACTCTTTACTCCAACCTCTGCCATTGGCGTGTCTATCCTTGAAGTAATCGTAGGCAAACGGTCATGCCAAAACCAGACTGGTGCAAAGTCGAATTTAAAAATTAAGACTTTTTCGCTAGGTTCGACAGCTTCGGCTGCTACCCGCTTTGGGGCGTGTCGCAACAAGAATTTGGTGCCCAGGCTTTGCGCATTTACCGTTGACACGCTGTATCGCGGCTTGCCTAATTTTGAGAGCGTGCCACCACGCGGTAAGGACTGCACCAACGGAAGTGGTGGTGCAACCGACGACACGGCGAAAAGAAACCTTTTCAATCGTGCAAAAGGTAGAGAAGGTAGCGAACTGAGAACGGCAAGACGAGTACATCTCGAGGCTTGCATCCTTTTTAGCCTCGCGTCTTCTGTAACGTCTTTAGCCTCGCGTCTTCTGTAACGTCGCGCCCTGGATAAAAAGAAGGCTCGCACCGCAGTTAGATGGGCGGATGCTTGCTCACGGCCTCGCAAAAGCATTTTTAGGCGTATGAACGAGCTCTTGGCCAAAATTCGAACCTTTCGGTTGTTGCGTGTCTTTTATCTTGCGGCTGAAGCCTTCAACGCGCACAACGGTTTTCTGTGGGCCTCGGCGCTGACCTACACCACGTTTCTTTCGATAGTCCCCATTATGTCGCTCGCTCTATCTGCGGTAGTGGGTTTCGGCGGCATAACGACGCTGCGGCCGCTGATTGAGCGCTATATCGCAGCCGGTTCACCTGAGGTCACCGACAGAATCTTAAGCTTCGTCAGTAATATCGACAAAAGGACGCTCGGCACCGTTGGCGGGGTTGGCTTGATCATTACCGCAATCCTTACCCTGGGAACGATTGAGCGGGCCTTCAACTGCATTTTTGGGGCATCTTCAGAGCGAAGTATCCATAGAAAATTTTTCGACTACCTCAGTATCATTTTTGCCGTGCCACTGGTTGCAACTACGGTAGTCGCGTTAAGCCACCGAGTTTTTCGCTTCGTCCCCCATTGGCAGATTTTGGAAACTGTTTTGGTTGGGGTAATAGGATGGTTCGCAATCGGTTCTCTTTACGCTTTTCTTCCAAATGCCAAGGTTGACCTGAAAGGCGCTGCAATCGGTTCGCTCATCACGACGCTGATATTGGCAATCGCCCAAAGCGGCTTCATATACCTCCAGTACGGAGTCAGCACCTATAGAGCGATCTATGGTGCGCTAGCGGCTATACCGACCTTCATGACATGGATATACATGAATTGGCTGATACTTTTGTACGGCGGCGAGCTGACGGTCGCCCTGCAAACCGCAGACGGTCTGGAACGATTGCGCACTCGCCGTTCCAAAGGAACATGCTTCGGCCTTGAAGCAGCGCTGTTAGTAATGGTGCGAGCGGCCGAGCGGATGAGGGTACGTGACGGAAGTTTTACCCTTCGAAGCGCTGCAAGGGAGCTCGGCGTGACACCAGATGAGCTGGAACCCATCGTCGCGCGACTTAAAAGCGCCAATTTGCTGGTCGAGTCTGGAAGCAATCTGCCCGACAGGTTCGACAGAGAGCTTTTCCTGAGGTGCGATCCCAACACTATAACACTGGCGGAAATTGCAAAGCTTAGCGGCGAAGAAAGCGATGCGCCTGGATGCGTGGATCGCAGGATAAACAGTGTTCTTCGCGCAGTGGCTTGTGCTCAACAATCGATGCTGAGCTCGGTCACTTTGCGCGATCTGCTCGACGACAACGTAAAGACTGAACTGTAGAAACGATCGTGCGCCACAAAAAAGTATCACGCTGGTAAATGGCGACAGCCACTTGCCGCCAATTAAGATACCTGCTGTGATGTGGCACCGGACTCGATGCTTATCCCAGTACAAAGCGTTGCCAGGTGTGACCGCCCTATTCGGGTGCTGCAAATAGGAAGGAAACCGGCGTGCGCCGGTGATAGCCTTGCTCGGATAGCATCAGGTCCAATGCATAGCTCCCAGTGTCGTCTGCCACTGGGTCCAAATTTACGTCTTGCTCCAAGTACATTAATTTGAGGTACGTCTTGCACTTTTCGCAGGTCTCGGCCTTAATCGCTTGGTTTTGCCCCTCGATGCTGTAGTATGCGATGCCTTCGGTCGATTCGCAGTTGCTGCACTTGATGCGTACCAAATGCCATTGAGTGGCGCACAGGTTGCACCACAGGTACCGATTACCCCGAAACTGTCCTTCAGCTAGGATGCGGCCGGCCACCGGCGGGCAGCCGCACACGGGGCAGTCGCCCGGAGCATTGAGCCGAGAAATCTTCTCAGCTTCCAACTGTGAAGCCAATTTTGCCCAGTAAACCTGGAGCGCGCCGAAAATGAAAGGCGCTACCTGGCGGTCTACTGGCTCGTATATGCCACGTACGATGGCACTGCCCCACGCCTGCAACACGGCGCGATCTAATTGGCGTGCGCGTCGTACGGCCGAGCTTGCATCCGCGGTGAGATCCTGGCGAGAAAGCTCATCAAGGACGCGGCTTAGCACGCTGAGCCAAGCCGTATCAGGTTTGAACATGTCCGGGGCAAAAGGCGCAAGTCGATTTTCGCGGCAATACTCGAGATACGACGCTGTCGGCATCGGCAAGCTCGTTAGCTCCTCGAGCGCACGATGCTGCGCCTTGGCGAGATGTGAAAGCAAAAGGAAAAAACCTGCTGGTTGGCGCGTGCTCGCTAGTTGGACGAATCGTTCGCTACGCTTGGCGAACAGGTTTGAGACGTCGGGCAGCCTTACGAACGGAGGTGGAGCTCCAAACTCAACCGCTTGCGGCTCCAAAGGGTAAGAATTACCGCTCACGCGCCTTACGCCTTGCCCTCCATTATCTCACGATACCACTCGGGATGGTGTTGTCGCGCCCAGGCCGGTGTCACCTTCCCTCGAACCATCGCCCGGATCGAGCCTTTCACCCATATGCTGGCGTAAATATGAACGATTATAGCCAAGACAAGGACGAAAGCAGCGAAAGCATGGACCGCGGCAGCCAGCTGACGTGCCCAGAGCGGGAAATACAGCGCGAAGTATCCGTACCAGATCATTGCGCCGCTTACCAACAAAAGCACCAGGCTTGCGACCAGCGTCCAGAACAACATTTTTTGCCCGGCATTGTACCGGCCGGCGGGCGGAAGCCGTTCCTCTTTATTGCCAACGACGTCCCAGATCTGCTTGAGCCACTGCCAATCCTCGGCTGTAAGGTAGTTGTCGGCCCACATCCATCGGGCCATCAGGAAAAACGCGATCACCATCACCACACCGGCCCAAGGATGAATGATCCTAGTCCACGGTCCGCCGCCAAAAAGATTGGCGAGGAAGAAAAGGCTCGGGTGGAACAAAGCAAGACCGCTCAAGCCCGCCGCAAAAAACGCGATCGCCACGATCCAATGATTAATCCGTTCGGACGCGGTGTACCGAACAATCGTGTCTTCTTCTCGGCTCATAAAGAAACCCTCGCTTGTTAACCGGGCTTGAACTCCCGCGGCTCTTCGAGCGCGTCACAGCCCCGAATCGTTATTTCAACAAACCGGATGAGCCCGAAAAACCTCGATCACGCCGGCGGATTTGAATCTGTGTCTTTCTTCTCTTCTTTTACCTCGTTGGGGCCGACGGACACGTAATGCAAAAATCCTATCACTATCGACAGACCGAAAGCTGCCAGCGCTAACGGCTTTGTGATCCCCTTCCACAGGCGGACCAAGGGGCTGATTTTCGGATCCTTGGGCAACTCGTAGAGTTCCGGTTTGTCGGCGTGCTGAAGTACGTAGATGACGTGGGTGCCGCCCACGCCTGGAGGGTCGTAAACCCCCGCGTTTTTGAAACCCCTTTCTTTCAGCTCAGCCACGCGCTCTGCCGCATGCTCGAGCATCGCTTGCTTGGTGCCGAACACCAGGGCCTGCGTCGGACAGGCTTTGACGCACGCGGGTTCAAGTCCTACGGCTACGCGATCGGAGCACAAAGTGCACTTGTAGGCCTTGTTGTCCTTTTTCGAGATGCGCGGAATATTGAACGGGCATCCAGTTACGCAGTAGCCGCATCCGATGCAATTCTCTTCGACGAAGTCTACGATTCCGTTGGAGTATTTGATAATGGCGCCCGGCGACGGGCATGCCTCGAGGCATCCCGGCTCAGCGCAGTGCATGCATCCGTCCTTGCGAATCAGCCACTCGAGCTCGCCGTCGGGCTCGACCTCGTAGAAGCGCATCAAGGTCCACGACGCGGGTGTCAGATCGGCTGGATTCTGATACGAGCCGAAATTGATTCCGACCTCGTCGCGCAGGTCGTTCCACTCCATGCAGGCCGCCTGGCAAGCCTTGCATCCGATGCACTTTGAGATATCGATGAGCTTGGCGACCTCTTCGGTATGACGTATCTGGGGCGGGGGCAGAGTCGTCGCCGAGCGCGCCACAATGTCGAGCGATTGCAGTGCCATAGCTAGCCCCCTCCCTAAGCTCGTTCGATATTCACCAGAAACGCCTTGGTTTCAGGCGTCTGAGTCACGGCATCGCCGACGCAGGGTGTAAGCACGTTTGCTGGGAATCCTTTGTGCGTCAGCCCCTTGAATCCCCAGTGAATGGGGATTCCGACGTGCTCGATCACCTTACCGTTGACCACAAGAGGCTTAAGTCGCTTCGTCACCACGGCGACGGCTCGGATACGCCCCCGAGCGCTGGTTACGATCACCTCATCGCCGTTGGAGATGCCTTTCTCTTTAGCCAGGCGTTCGGAAATTTCGACAAACTGCTGTGGCTGCAAAGTAGCGTTGATCAAGCAATGCTTGCTCCAGTAATGGAAGAGCTCGGTCAGTCGGTAAGTCGTGCCGACATATGGAAACTTGGAGCTGTCGCCGAGTTCTTTATGGTCTTCGCTGAAGAGGCGGGCGACTGGATTCGTCACCACCTTCGGGTGGAGCGGATTGGTGCCGATCGGGCTCTCAAAGGGTTCGTAATGTTCAGGGAAAGGCCCGTCCTTGACGTACCCGCGCGAGAACAGGCGCCCTACCCCTTCCGGCAGCATGATAAATGGCCCCATTCCTTTGCTAGGCGGCATGGTGGGGACGTAATCGGGGACGTCGATGCCAGTCCACATCCCTTTCTTTTCGTCCCACCAGATCACTTTGCGCTTGGGGTCCCACGGCTTGCCTTCCGGGTCGCATGAAGCGCGATTGTACTGTATGCGCCGATTGGCAGGCCAAGACCAAGCCCATCCGGGCACCAGACCACGGTTTGCTGGATCATAGGTGTCGCGCCGCGCCATCTGGTTGCCCTTCTCGGTCCAGCATCCGCAGTAGATCCAACAGCCGCAGGCCGTGGTCCCGTCATCCCGAAGTTGAGCAAAACCGTCCAGCTGTTTACCTGCCTTGACCAGTATTTTGTTCGGGTCCTGCGGATCTTTGATATCAGCTAGCGCATAACCGTTAAGTTCGCGCGCGATTTCAGCCGGTGTCGGTTCGCTCGGTACAAGGTACGGCCAATGGAGGTTCAGGATGGGATCCGGGAATGTGCCTCCTTCTTTCTGGTACAGTTCGCGGATCTTCAAGAACAAAGCCGCAATTATCTGAATATCCGTCCGAGCCTCGCCTGGCGGGTCCTGACCCCTGTAATGCCATTGGAGCCAGCGGGAACTGTTTACCAGCGATCCTTCGTCCTCGGCAAAGCAGATGCTCGGAAGCCGGAACACCTCGGTCTGTATTTCCGCCGGGTTGACCGGGTTGTATTCGCCATGATTCTCGAAAAACGCCGAGGTCTCGGTTGCGAGCGGGTCGATTACGACCAGGTACTTAAGCTTGCTCAAGCCGGCTAACGTTTTGGCCTTGTTGGGCGAAGCTTGGAGCGGATTGAAGCCCTGGCAAATGTAGCCGTTCATCTTGCCCTGCGCCATCAAGTCCTGTACCCGCAGTATGTCGTATTCATGGTCGACCCGGTCGAGCTTCGGCAACCATCGGTAGCACCAGTCGTTCTCTTTAGTGGCGGCAGGTCCGTAGACGGCCTTCATCAAGCTTACGAAAAACTTAGGATAGTTGGACCAGTAGCTAAGCTGGTTGGGTCTTAGCGGTTTAAGTGTGCGCTTGGCCAGATATTGGTCGAGCGTCTGCTCGTCGGCCGCGGGCAGCGTAAGATAGCCCGGCATCCCGTTGCTCAGTAGCCCTAAGTCGGTAAGACCCTGAATGTTGGAGTGTCCACGAAGCGCGTTGAGGCCTCCGCCAGAAACTCCAATATTGCCCAGCAAGAGCTGGATGATCGCCATGCATCGGATGTTTTGAGTTCCGACGCTATGGTTGGTCCAGCCAAGGGCATACATGCT
Source organism: Pseudomonadota bacterium (assembly GCA_021324755.1). Taxonomy (GTDB): domain Bacteria; phylum Desulfobacterota; class Binatia; order Binatales; family Binataceae; genus JAJPIL01. The sequence goes on along the minus strand of JAJPIL010000021.1, from coordinate 21,638 downwards.
GGTCATGGCTCGATTGGGCGGCGCTGTGGAGGCGATTATCTCGCACGCTTTGAGGAATTTCTCTTTAGGTGTGCCGGTGATGTTACAGACGACGTCCGGCGTGTAACGCGAGAAGTGCTTCTTCAGCAGCTGGAAGACGCAACGCGGATGTTGCAGCGTTTCGTCTGTGAGAACGTAGCCGTCGGGTCCGAGCTCGTACTCCCACGTGCTACGGTCGTACTCGCGTTTGTCCGAGTCGTAGCCGCTAAAAAGCCCTTCGGAGAAGCTGAAGCCCTCTTTTACGATGAAGGAGGCGTTGGTGTACGCCTTGACGTACTCGTGATGGATGGCGTCGTGGGTCAGTAGGTAATTGATAACGCCTCCTAAAAAGGCGATATCAGTTCCCGATCGCAACGGCACGTAAAGATCAGCTACCGCAGCAGTGCGGTTGAAGCGCGGATCGACGACGATAAGCTTTGCCTTGTTGCGTGCTTTGGCTTCGATGACCCATTTGAAGCCGACGGGATGGGCTTCCGCCGAGTTGCCCCCCATCACCAAGATCACGTCGGCGTTCTTGATGTCGATCCAGTTGTTGGTCATCGCGCCACGACCGAACGATGGGGCCAAACTGGCCACCGTCGGGCTGTGTCAGACGCGCGCCTGGTTGTCGAACCCCACAATCCCGAGACTTCGCATCACCTTCCAGGTCAAAAAGCCGGCCTCGTTGGTGGAAGCAGAGGCGGCGAGGAACCCAATAGTTACCCAGCGGTTGACCTCTTGTCCGTGCTCGTTGTGGGTGACGAAGTTCTTGTCGCGGTCTTCTTTCATCAAACGGGCGATTCGCTCGATCGCCCAATCCCACGATACGCGCTTGAATTCGCTCTCGCCCGGCGCGCGATATTCGGGATAAAGCACGCGGCTTGGACTGTGGACGAAATCCAACAACGCAGCGCCCTTCGGGCAAAGGCTTCCTCGGCTGACCGGATGGTCCGGGTCACCTTCGATGTGGACGATCGAAGCGCGAGCGTTTTTGGCCTTGTCCCCCAGACTATACATTAGTATTCCGCAACCCACGGCGCAGTACGGGCACGTATTCCTTACTTCCGTGGTTCGGGCAAGCTTGAACTCTCGTACCTCAGCCTTCGCTTCGGTGGCAGAAAAGCCTAAGGCGGTCAAACTGGAACTGGCCAAAGCAGCTCCGCTTAGCTTGAAAAACTGGCGCCTACTGACTTCCATTGTGACTCACCCCACGCCAAGAGTTTCGTCAGTCCACAGACTACAGCGACGAGCTTTACCTGGATAGATGGCCCCAAGCGGACGCTTATCCAGCGTCTCAATGAAACTAATCCTAGATTGTTGTTTTGTTTTTTTCAACACCCGTTTTTTCTTGCCCTTTTTCTTGCGCTTTTGCCAGCTTGACGTCTTTGTCGGTCTTAAACATCGATTGCTTGGCGATGCGTCGATAAACGACTCTGACCTCTTGCGGTGTCCACCGTTCTACCTTCTTTTGCAAATTAGAGCTGCGGCATGGCTATAGACTTTCGATTGACGCCTAAAAGGCAGTCGAAGCTCGGGGGCGACACTGACCTTGACTCAAAGCTCGCTTGGGTCCTAGTTTTAGCGTGAGGGGGCATATCGGGAGGGCAATTCAAAAACCCAAGTCCTAAAGACCTCGCCTTTTTAACCCCGTCTTGTAGAGTGCCTCTTACCGGCGCGTTGCCTTTTTCTCCCCCGAAAATTTGCTTTTTGGGAAACGAACTATCCTTTCCTTGCTTCGAGGCTACTGGGTTTGGGTTCTCGCGAGCGAAGGAGGTCGCGATGTGGAGAGCAGAGCCGAACGTAGAAGACCTGAGGTATCTTGCGACCAAGGCGGGTCTGACTGCGGACCTTTGCTTGACGGCGTATCGCCAGATGTCACTGATTCGGTTTTTCGAGGAAGCTATAGCCGAGAAGTACTACGTTGGTAAGCAGCCGGACTTCAATTTGGCCGCAGGACCGATTCGGGGCGAGATGCATCTTGCTGTGGGTCAGGAGGCAACGGCGGTTGGTGTTTGCCTTTTGCTGAGCGATGAAGACGTGGTCGTTAGCACGCATCGACCGCACCATCACGCGATCGCCAAGGGCGTCGATTTGAATCAGCTTGCGGCGGAAATTTTCGGCAAGGTCGATGGGCTCTGTCGCGGCAAAGGCGGCCATATGCATCTGTTTGACAAGGCGAATAACTTTTCTTGCAGCGGCATAGTGGGCGCTTCGTATCCCCAGGCGGCTGGAGCGGCTCTAGCCTTTAAAGTTAGTAGCAAACAGCTCGTTGCGGTTGCTTTTTCGGGCGAAGGTGCGGCTAATCATGGCACCTTTGGGGAAACGCTTAACGCGGCGGCGTTGTGGCAGCTTCCGCTCATAATCGTTGTCGAAGACAATTTGTATGCGGATTCGACCCCAAAATGGGCTGCGGTTGGGACCTCGCAGCAATACCAACGAGCGCTCAGTTACGCCGTCAATGCTTTACTTGTCGACGGCATGGATTTTATCGACGTTTACCGCGCGGCAAAGGCTGCTGTTGACCGCGCCCGTCATGGCTACGGCCCTTCGCTGATTGAGGCTGTGTGCTACCGCTATCGAGGCCATTTCGAAGGCGACCTTGGAGAGTATCGCACCCAGGAAGAGCTCGAACTGTGGCGCCGCCGCGACCCTATCACCTTGCTCGGTGAGCGGCTCAAAAAACTTGGTTGGGCAGATGAGGCCGCGCTCGAGCGTGCGCGTAACGAGGCCAAAGCCGAGGTCGAGCAGGCTATTGCATTTGCGGAAAGCAGTTCGCTGCCCGACCCGAACGAAGCTTTTGCTGGAGTATTTCGATGAGAAAGTTACGTGGCATCGCTTTTGGAATAGCTGAAGCCATCGACCAGGAGATGGGAAAAAACCGTGATATCGTCGTGCTCGGCGAGGACGTCACCTACTGGGGTGCCGTGTTTGGCTTCACCATGGGGCTGCATAAGAAATACGGGCGCGACCGAGTAATCGATACTCCCATAACCGAGCAGACCTTCATGGGGATGGCGGTCGGCGCGGCTGCCGCAGGTCTTCATCCGGTGGTCTCGCTGATGTTCGTCGACTTTCTCGGAGCTGGCTTCGACCAGATGTACAACCACATGGCCAAAAACCACTACATGTCGGGCGGACAGTTCGCCATGCCGGTGACGGTCCTGACCGCGATCGGCGGCGGTTACGGCGACGCCGGGCAGCATTCGCAAGTGCTCTACGGGCTTTTCTCCCATACGCCAGGCTTCAAAATCGTGATTCCATCCACCGCCTTCGACGCGAAGGGATTTACGGTCGCCGCGCTGCGCGATCCAAATCCGGTGATAATTTTCGGGCACAAACTGCTGACCGGACTCCCATTTCTGCCCTTCGAAGGCGATGAAGAAGAGGTGCCGGAGGAGCCGTACGCGCTCGAATTCGGCAAAGCTGCCGTGCGCCGCGAAGGCTCGGACCTTACCATCATATCGGCCGGCTTGATGGTACATCGAAGCCTAAAGGCTGCCGAGCGGCTCGAGCACGACGGTATTTCGGTCGAGGTCATCGACGTGCGCACGCTTGTGCCTCTCGACTCGCAGACTTTGGTGGAGTCTGCTCGTAAAACTGGACGAGTGCTGATAGTGGACGAGGATTACCAAAGCTTTGGCATGACTGGCGAACTTGCCTTTCGTATTCAGGCCGAAGCCTTTGCCGCGCTCAAGGAGCCTATCCGGCGTGTTGCGGTGCCCGACGTACCGATTCCCTTCTCTGAGCCGCTTGAAAATGCCGTCATCCCCAGTGTCGAGCGTATTTACCAGGAAGCCAAGGCTTCAGTCGGCAAAGAGAACAAGGTCGCCCGGTCGGCTTAACTTCACACCTGCGCATCGGGAATTCGAGCGCATGCAAAGCACGAAGGCCCGAGTATGTCACGGCTATGTTCTGCTCTCTAGCTGATTCGCTTAATTCGCTCGCTCAGCGGCGCGAACCACGGGGCGAATCGAGTACAGGCGACCTACGTTCGGATTTTGCGTTCAGCCAGGGGTGAAAAGGTTTACCAAAGCGTAAGCGATGAGCCTGAGGTAATAGGGTAAATTTTTGTGGAATGCCAAGCGCAAAAAGCTTGGCGATCATAGGGTTGGTGCGCTACACCCGTATGGTTAGCCACGATTGCCGTGGGCTAGGTTTTGGCATTTTTCAGCAAAAGGAGCGATTCTTAGATGCGCAGAGATATCGAATTTAAGACCGAAGATGGGGTAACGCTTCGTGGATGGCATTACTTGCCTGACGGGAAGGCGGGACCAGTGCCGACGATTGTTATGGCACATGGGTTTTCCGCCTTGAAGGAAAATTACCTCGATAGGTACGCAGAAGTTTTTTCCGCCGCGGGTCTTGGGGTAATCGTTTTCGATAACCGCAATTTCGGCGCCAGCGACGGCACGCCACGCTATGAAATCGACCCTTGGCGACAGGTCCGTGACTATCGGGACGCGATTACCTTTGCCACTACGCTTCGCGAAGTTGACGAAGCTCGAATCGGTGTTTGGGGCTCAAGTTATAGCGGTGCCCATGTGCTGGTTCTCGGAGCGATCGATAGACGTATCAAATGCGTGGTTTCGCAGGTGCCACTGATTAGCGGGCATCGCAATGCGCGCCGCCTTATCCGCGCCGATATGATAGCAACCGTACAAAAAATGTTCGAAGACGACCGCAAAGCCCGTTACGCAGGCAAGCCGCCCGCGATGATCGCAGTGGTAGCCGAAGATCCGACCACGACGCCGTGCGCGCTGCCGACCCGAGACTCTTATGAGTGGTTCACTGAAACCGCCCGAACCCGGGCACCAGCCTGGCGCAACGAAGTGACTCTGCGCTCGGTCGAGATGTTCATGGAGTACGAGCCGGGTGCCTATATCGAATACATCAGCCCAACGCCGCTATTGATGGTCGTGGCAGCTGGGGACCATTTGACCGTCGCGGACGAGGCGTTAAGGGCCTATGAGCGAGCTCTTGAACCCAAGAAGTTGGTGCTCCTCAAAGGCGGCCATTTCGACGCCTACGTAAAGGACTTCGAGCAAGCGGCAGGTGCCGCTCGTGACTGGTTCGTTGAGCATCTCCTGAAAGCTTAGCAAGTCCTGACAGGGCGGTTGCTGCGAGGCGCTCGAACAAGACTTCGCGGTAAAATTTGCGCGGGCACCCGAGCAGTAGAGGTGCCCGCGCGAGCGATTCGAACAAAAGTTGACGAGGTCAATCGCCTTGCCTGGCGGGGTTCGCTGCTTCAGGCTGAAAAGCTCAACAGGCGCTGGGTTGGCAGGTACACCCACGCAAGGTATCGATGATTCGACGAGCTACTAACTGTCAGCTTTTCCCGGGTGTAGAGATGGGGTACCTCTTCGTACTGGTCGAGGCGGATTAAGTCCTGGTTGCTCAGTTCGAAAAGAAGCAAACCCTCCACAAAAGCCCGCGCTTCTCGTGTAATATAGAAATGGCGATTTTTGCGGCGCCTGAAGCCCGTTAAGATTCCTCTTTCAACCCGGACGTCGCGGCCGAGTAAGCGGCGACGTAACGTCGGATCCATCAAAGTTCCATAAACGAACAGAATTTGGTCGTTGCCGCTTACCTCGTGTGCCATATACCCTGCGCATGCGCCATCCAAGCGCGAGCCACCTAGAACGACATGATAACCAAATAGCGAAGATTTTCTACCAATGGGTATGACCGAAGCTATGGCGAGATTTGTAATCGAAGTTGGCGAGGTGGGCTTGCTAACGCTCAGTTTCGTCCGCCAGCTATTTCGCCGCCCATTGGGGAGCCGCTTGGTGGTGGAGCAATTAGACAATATAGGCGTGAGGTCGCTCAGTATCGTCAATCTCACCGCGATTTTCAGCGGCATGGTCTTGGCGCTTCAAACCGGCACATTGCTTGCCAAGTTCGGCGCCAAAATTTACGTGAGCCGCCTTATGGGGTTGACACTGTTTCGCGAGATGGGGCCTGTGCTTACGGCTTTGATGATCGGTGGACGAGTAGGTGCAGGGATTACGGCAGAGCTGGGCTCGATGAAGGTGACCGAACAGATCGACGCATTGCGCGCCCTTGCAGTCAACCCGGTCAAGAAGCTGGTAGTCCCCAGAGTGTTGGCCACGATGGTGATGTTGCCTGTTCTCACGCTTATCGCCGACGCGTTCGGGATTATTGGTGGAATGCTTATAGGGGTGACGGAGCTTGGCCTGAGTGCTACCTACTTTTTTAGCTCGTTGATGCAGATGACGCAGCTTCGCGACGTTTTCGGCGGGCTGTTCAAGGCGGTTGTCTTCGGCTATCTGATCGCGATTATCGCCTGCGAAAAGGGCCTTAACGTGACCGGAGGCGCTGACGGCGTCGGCCGGGCGACGACAGCCACGGTGGTAGCAGCCTCGGTAAGCATCCTGGTTTCCGACTTTTTCCTTACCAAACTTCTTCTTTCTTTCTCTTTATGACTCAAGGAGGCACTAGACGACCGTTTTTTTCGATTCGCGAGCTTAGAAAATCCTTCAATGGCAAAGTAGTGCTAGCCGGCATCGACCTCGACGTGCTGGAAGGCGAGACAGTGGTAGTCTTGGGCGCAAGCGGGGCCGGCAAGACGGTGCTTTTGCGTCATTTGAATGGTTTGCTTCGCCCGGATGCGGGCGAAGTCTTCGTTCAAGGCATCCCGCTGAGCGGGCTGAGCGAGGACGAGATGGCTCCAGTCCGCAAGCGTATCGGGATAGTTTTCCAAATGGGAGGGCTTTTCGACTCGCTGACTGTTTTTGAAAATGTCGCCTACCCGCTGCGCGAACACACAACAATGCAGGAGTCGCGGATCGCGGCCCGGGTGAAAGAGTTGCTCGCGATGGTTGAGCTGGAAGGTGCCGAGCGATTGCTTCCGGCTGAGCTTTCCGGTGGGATGCGTAAGCGGGTGGCTCTGGCTCGGGCTTTAGCTCTTGAGCCTCAAGCCGTGCTGTACGACGAGCCAACAACGGGGCTGGATCCGCTCGTTACGCACAAGATAAATTTACTGATACGCGGGCTGCAAAAACGGCTAGGCTTCACCTCTGTGGTTGTGACGCACGATCTCAAGAGCGCCTTTGTGGTGGGCGACCGGTTCGCTTTGCTCGACCAGGGAAAAGTTCGATTTGTAGGCACCGAAGAGGAAGTGCGCCGCTCGGATGACGAACTTGTGAGAGAGTTCGTCAGAACAGCCCTTTAGTGAACCTCGCTCCTGGGACTCCCGATGGTCTCCACGCGAAGTACAACGTTTAGGGTGGGCGCAGTGATGCTTGCCGGCATCGCGGTGCTCATGACCGTTGTCGTTCTGGCCGGCCGCAAAACACGCGTGTTTACCTCCACGGTGACCTTCCAAGCCCACTTCCATCGCGTCAACGGTTTGCAAGCCGGCGCTCCAGTCGCGCTTTCCGGAGTAACCATAGGCGCGGTCGACTCGATCGCTTTTCCCAGTGACCCTCGTGCGGATTACATTATCGTCAAAATGTGGGTCGACAAAGCCGCCGCACAGCGCGTTCGAGCAGACTCGCACGCTCAGATCGAAACTCTCGGACTTCTAGGCGACAAGTTTGTCGAACTGACGCCCGGAAGTCCGCAGGCGCCGTTGGCCCCGCCGGGAGCAGTGCTCGAGGCCCGCGACCCGTTAGACTACGAAGCTCTGGTTGGCCGACAAGACACCCGTGACTTTCTGGCCAATCTCTATTTTATCGCCGGCTCGATGCGGGCGATCCTAGCCGAGCTCCAGAGCGGCCACGGGCTTTTGAGCGAGCTGATACGTGGCGACGAAAGTGGCGCAGGCATGTCGCTAGCCGACCTGAAGCACACTCTCGACCACATAGACCATACGACGCAAAGCCTCGACAAGCTTCTCAGCCAACTGATGCACGGTCGTAGTCTTGCCAGTGCCGCTTTCAGCAATCAGAGCAACGGGCCTAAAATCATGTCCGATCTGGCCGCCTCGATTGCTTCTTTGCGAGTTACGGCCGACCGGCTGGATAATCTGACGGCACGCATGGAGCGCGCTCGCGGTCTAATTCCGCGTCTCGCCGAAGACCCCGTGCTTGCCGACCGAATCATCGGCGACCTTGAGCAGATCTCACAGGAGCTCAAACGAGTGCTTTACAAGATTGATTCCGGTCAAGGAACGTTGGGCAAAATGATTAACGACCCCACGCTGTACGACCGGCTTGACTCCGTTTTCAGTGGAGGCGGATGGGGTTTGTCCTTCATGCGGGCGTTCTACAGCTTATCGCATCCGTTCACCGCAAGCTCTGATACGTCGCGAGGCACGACCGCCTCATGCCAAGGAGCGCCGAATACGGTCGTCGGCGGCCAGAGTGGTGGTGATTCCCGGTCCGGCGTTGGACCTGACTTGAGGCCTTCACCTTAGGGGGGCTCCATATCGCCCGCTGACGGCATACTTCTGAAACAGTGGCGTGCTGCCTTACTGGAGCTTGGTTTTGCAAGAGGCTTTTCGTGCATTTTGCCGCCTTAGCCAACGGCCGAGTCGTACCTTTTTTGGATATTGACCTCATGGGAAGGTCTCTTCGCTCGACTTAGGTTGCGGCTCGGTGATGCCAGGCGGGGAGTTGCAGTGTGGCGCATCTGTAAAGGAGCGTTCAACGGTTGGAAGATAAGGAATGTACAGGCTTGACGACGAGTTAAGACAGTCACTGGACGCGCTGGAGCAACAATCTCTACGTCGCTACCTGAGGGTGCTGGAAGGACCTTCCGCCCCACAGACGAAAGTAAACGGCAGAGAAGTGATTTTGCTCTGCTCAAATAACTATCTCGATCTCGCAGACCATCCGGCACTCAAGCGTGCGGCGATCGAGGCCGTGGAGCGTTATGGCGTGGGGGCGGGCGCCTCAAGGCTGGTGGCGGGAAGCCTCGAGCCAGTGCATGAGCTTGAGCAAAGTTTATGCCGCTTTAAAAAGGCGGAAGCTGCTTTAGTGTTCGGATCGGGTTACCTTGCCAACCTCGGCGTTATAACCGCGCTTGTGGGCCGAGGCGACGTGATCTTTAGTGACGAACTCAACCATGCAAGCCTGATTGACGGCTGTCGGCTGAGTCGAGCTACGGTACGTATCTACCGGCATTGCGACCCTGACCATCTTGAAGCTTTGCTCAAGGAGTCAGGCGACGCGCGCCGCAAACTTATCGTTACCGACTCGGTCTTTAGCATGGACGGCGACGTTGCTCCCTTGCGGGAAATCGTCGTCTTGGCTAAGCGATATGGCGCGTCCGTAATGATCGACGAGGCTCATGCGGTAGGGGTATTCGGACCGGGTGGAGCGGGACTTGCGAGCGCGCTCGGCCTGGAGAGCGAAATCGAGATTCGGATGGGAACGCTTAGCAAGGCCCTGGGCTCGTATGGAGCTTATGTCGTAGGGTCGCGCGCGCTAATAGATTTTCTGATTAATCGTGCCAGAAGCTTTATCTATACGACGGGGATCTCACCACTGATGGCTGCAGCGGCTAATGCCGCGCTTAAAGTTATGGCTGACGAGCCACAGCGAATAAAACAGCTTTGGCAAAACGCTTCTCACTTGCGCGCGGGACTGCTCAAGGCGGGCTTCAATTTAGGGCACAGTTCATCGCCCATTCTTCCCGTGATTGTTGGCGAGTCGGACGTGGCTTTCGCGCTTGGGCAGAAGCTTTATGAGCGAGGCGTCTTCGTCAGCGCCATTCGTCCGCCCACGGTCCCTTGGGGTACGGCGCGGCTTCGCGTAACGCCCACCGCGGGTCACACCCGCGCCCAACTTGAGCGCGCTTTGAGTGCCTTTGTCGAGGCCGGACGAGAACTGAGGCTTATTGACGGATAAGGACAATGTCGCAATTCAGTCCTACACTGCGGCGAAATCGTATCTTTGGCATCAGTCGAGACCATTGTCGAGAACGTTTATGACGGAAAGTGAACGATACTTGAGGCTTAAAGAGCTCGATCACGCGTTTCTATGGCATCCCTTCACCCAGATGAAGGCGTGGTTGCAGGACGATCCGATCATCATTGCGCAGGGCGAAGGCAACTTCCTTATTGACGTCCTGGGGCGACGCTTTTTGGATGGAGTTTCATCGCTTTGGTGCAATGTCCACGGACATCGCAAGCCTGAACTCGATGCGGCAATACGCGAACAGCTTGATCGAATCGCCCATTCTACGATGCTCGGCTTGTCCAACGTACCCGCAATCGAGCTCGCTGAGGAACTTGTCGCCGTCGTGCCTAAGGGGCTCAAGCGCGTCTTTTACTCGGATTCTGGCGCGGAGGCGGTCGAAGTAGCTCTGCGAATGGCGATTCAGTACTGGCAGCTTTCCGGCGCTCCGCAGCGCACGCTATTTTTGACTTTGACTGAGTCCTACCACGGCGACACCATAGGCTCCGTCAGCCTAGGTTACAGCGAAGGATTCCATCGTTTCGTGCGGCCGCTACTGTTCCCGGTGCTCAAGGTCGACCCTCCTCTGATTTTCCGGTTGTATCGCGGGCTTTCCCACGAACAGGCGCTGCAGGCTTCGTTGGCCGCCGCAAAAAAAGTAATCGAAGACAATCGTGAACGGATAGCGGCGCTTGTGATCGAGCCGATGGTTCAGGGAGCCGCTGGCATGTGGACCCATCCCGCCGAATACTTGCGCCAGATGGCCGCGATGGCGCGGGAGGCAGGGGCGCTAGTGATTTTTGACGAGGTGGCGACGGGCTTTGGTCGTACTGGCAGGATGTTTGCCTGCGAGCACGCCGGCGTTACCCCGGACTTTATTTGCCTAGGTAAGGGAATCACGGGTGGCTACCTTCCGCTTGCTGCAACCGTTACCACGGAAAACGTTTTCGCGGCTTTCTTGGGAGAAGTCGAGGATTTTCGCGCTTTCTATTACGGACATACCTATACGGGTAACCCCTTGGCAGCAGCAGTGGCGATCGCCAATTTGCGGCTTTTCCGCAAAGAGGCGATACTGGAAAGACTCGCGCCACGTATCGAGCTTCTCGGCCGTCTTTTGCAGGAAGAATTTGGCGGGCTTGAGCATGTTGCAGATATTAGGCAGTGCGGTCTGATGGTTGGCATAGAACTGATGCAAGATGTGGAGCGCAAAATTTCCTACCCGCCGCGTGAACAAGTGGGCGCGCGTGTCGCTCGCGCCGCGCGTAAAGGAGGCGTGATAATTCGGCCTTTGGGGAACGTCGTCGTACTGATGCCGCCTCTGTCCATAACCGAGGACGAACTCGAGCAGCTCGTTCGCGCGGTCGCAGACGGAGTCAAAGAGGTGACGCAAAGTTCCTAAAAGACGAAGTCGCACAAAACCGTGCGGGCGGCTGAAAATTCCAGTATGTCAGAGCGCATAGAGCCGTGATGACTGAAGCGGAGTTTTAATTTTACCGCAAGGGGAGTCTTAAACACCAAAGAGACCGGAGCTTAAGCGTGCCTGGTCCTGGGTTTGTAGGGAGCTGAGATCGATGGGTAAAGCGGCGGTTTTGATATCCGGAACCGACACCGGCGTGGGCAAAACCAAGATCGGTTGCGAGTTGGCGCGGTTGTTGAGCGGGCAAGGCTTGCGAGTTGCCGTTATGAAGCCTGCGGAGACGGGATGCGTTGTCCGAGGCGATGAGCTCGAGCCGGCCGATGCGCTCGCGCTGCGCCAAGCAAGCGAGTGTCGAGCTAACTTGGACACCATTTGCCCCTTCCGTTACAGCACGCCAGTGGCTCCGGCCGTGGCCGCGCAGATGGAGGGCAGAGCAGAGCCGAGCTTCGACGTAATCGAGGAGTGTTTTCAATCGCTTAAAGCTTTCCACGATATTGTTTTGGTGGAAGGCGCTGGCGGGATTGCGGTGCCGATCGCCTGGGGAAAGGACTATGCCGACCTTGCCGCAAGGCTTGGGTCGCAGTTGATTTTAGTCGTCGGAAATCGTTTAGGATGTCTCAACAGTGCAGTTTTGTCCCTATCCTATGCCAAAAATAAAGGTGTACCGATTCTCGGCTATGTTTTGAACGATATTGAAGCGCAGCCCACGCCGGCGAGCCTCAGCAACGCCGCTTCGCTCAGTCGCCTTGTCTCTGAGCGATGCCTTGGCCGCGTCTCTTACCAGGGAACGCTTTCGCAAGAAAGCGTCGACAAAATGTTGTCCGTGCTTGGGCTCAGATAAATGGCGCATCTGGGTGCCAGTTGTCTGTTAGTTTTCGCGAAACGATTTTTAAACTAAAAAGGGAAGCGCAGTAAAAAAGCTGACGCGAGTAGCTAGGCACAAGTGAGGGTTAGGCCCGCCACGTGGTTGTTGGAGGTTAGCCGAGTGCGGCTTGGAGACGCAAAGTTAAGCGGCGCCGGTGGAAAAGTTGGGTTTTGCCATTGAACTCGCGCTCTGGGTACGGAATCGAATATGGGAGGCTGCCGCTATAGCCTGACCCCGAGGGCGTCGAGTTGAGTGCGAAGCGCGCTGCCGCCGGTCGCTGAACGAGAATTTTTGCTTCAGCGGCACCAAGGTGGGTAGTTTTCCCAGAGACCTTATCCGCGTATAATTTGATAAGGGCGAGTTGGCTGGGAAGCGGTCTGCAAGGGTTCCGACGGACCAGCGGTAGGTGGTATGTCGATTTTCCCGATCCCTCTTGGCTGCCACCGGATGGGTAGGTAATTTTCCGAATGTTTCATCCAGTAACTCCGTCAGCTAAAGTATCGGCCAGTTACTCGACGAGAAGACCGAGGCCCGAACAAGGGCGCATTTGCGGCTGAGAAAGAGCGTACGCGAGCTCTCCGAACGGAAGCTCGCGCAGTCCAAAAACGCTGACCTTTCGAAGTGACGCGAGACGAGAGTGGCGATGAAAATCGAGGTGGATTTGAAGGGTGGTTTTTTACAAAGCCTGAAAAAAGAGATACTCTCGGTGCTGGACCCTGACGAACGGGCGGTGGTCGAAACTTCTACCGGCGAGCTCGGCAATAAGCCGGATGCGGTCAAGTTGGGTTGGCTGCGAATGCGCACCAAGCAAGAATGGACTAAGCAGCGCTACGTAAAGACTTTGAACAGAGCAATAGAAAAGCTACGTCGCGCGGCTGAAGAAGCTGGGAAGAAAGAGAAATCCTGAAGATCCCTTCCTGCACCGCTTTAGATTGATCGATATTTGCCCGGTCTTGAGCACGACCAGGTGAATCGTGCGCGGCCAGCGCAAAGTCACCTGTACAGTGTTGCTCATCCCAAAGCAGGCTCTCAGTCTACTTTCTGAGCGCACAGTTCCCTAGGAAGACCGCCAGACTCCGTTTAATTAGGCTACTAATCGCGGCTAATCTGATAGGGGCTCAACGAGCGTCATTTTTGGATCTTCGCGATTCTACGTTTGCCTACCTCGAGGAGCGAATGCTTTCCAGGAACAAATCGATAGTTGACATCGGTTACCACCTCACCGTCAACCTTCACGGCTCTTTGGACTATTAAGCGGCGAGCTTCGCTTGTGGATGGAGTGAAGCCAAGCTGTTTGATCAACTCGCAAATCCACAACGGTTCATCCAGCCGGTAAACTGGCACATTATCGGGCACCCGACGTTGTTGGAACCTTGTCTCGAAGTGCTTCTTGGCGCGCTGAGCCGCTTCCGCACCGTGATACTGCGCAACTATCATCTCGGCCAATCTTTTTTTGGCCTCCATTGGATGGATCGTGCCGGAGCGAATAGCTTGAAGTTCCTCGGCGCTGATATCGGTCAGCAATTCGTAGTAACGGATCATCAGCGCGTCGCTTATCGACATCAGTTTGCCGAACATCTCTTCTGGCGGCTCGACCAGCCCCACGTAATTGCCGAACGACTTCGACATTTTGCGCACGCCGTCGAGACCTTCGAGTATCGGCATCGTGATCACGACCTGGGGCTCCTGGCCGAACGCGCGCTGAAGCTCGCGCCCCACAAGCATGTTGAACTTTTGGTCGGTGCCCCCAAGCTCGACGTCGGCTTGAAGCGCGACCGAATCGTAGCCCTGGATAAGGGGATACAGGAGCTCGTGTAAAAATAGGGGCTTCTGCTCGGCCAGACGCTTTTCGAAGTCATCTCGCTCGAGCAAGCGTGCCACGCTCAGCCGGGCCGCTATTTTTATCAGATCTCCAATCCCCAGCTTCGAGAGCCATTCGCTATTGAACCTGATTTCCGTGTGCTGGGGATCGAGAATTTTGGAAACCTGTCGCTGGTAAGTTTCTGCGTTCCGCAGTATCTGTTCCCGCGAAAGTGGAGGACGAGTTTCGGAGCGTCCCGTGGGATCTCCGATCATCGCGGTAAAATCGCCCACCAAAAAGATTACTTTGTGTCCCAGACGCTGAAAGTCGCGTAGTTTTTTAAGTGTAATCGTGTGGCCGAGATGCAAGTCTGGCGCAGTGGGGTCCATACCGAGCTTGACGCGCAAGGGTCGGTTGGCTGCCAGCTTTTTTAGAAGCTCGGCCTCGGAGATCACTTCAACCGCGTTGCGGCAAAGCTCTTTCGCCTGTTGATTTATGTCCATCGCAAGCCTATCCAAGTGTAACTTGGCATCGATCGCTCGCCCAGCCTGCGCTTCGAAGCCATTTTACCGAAGCGGGCTTCGCGGCCTCCGATAAAAACTTTAAGAAAACTTAGTCGCGCCTGTTGAACTGATTCATCGCCTGCTGCAAGCCCTCTAAAATGACGCTTTCGACCGCTGCTCCGGCTCGTTCGATTACGGCGCGCCACTGGCTAAGCTCCGTCTCTGACATGCGCTCCAACACGTAGTCTACAGGGTCTTGGCCCTGCGCGGGACGGCCTATTCCGATGCGGATGCGCACGAATTCGTCGCTTCCAAGGGTTTCGATCAATGAGCGTACACCCCTGTTGCCCGCGTGATGTCCTCCCCGTCTAACCTGCAAACGGCCAGCTTCGAGATCCAAGTCATCGTGAACGACGATGATCCGCTCCAAAGGCACCTTGAAGTATCGCATCAAGGTTCCGACGCTTCGTCCGGTCTCGTTGTAAAACGTCTGCGGCTTGACGAGAAGAGCTCGATGGCTCGCGTCGAACCTAGTTTCCGCTAAAAGCGCTTCTAACTTGCGAACCGAAAGCTCGATACCGCGCACCGACGCCATATGGTCAATCACCATGAAACCAAGGTTATGTCGCGTCGACGTAAAGCTCTCGCCTGGGTTACCCAAGCCGACTACGAGCCACAGCTCTGTCGTCTCGCTCGACTCAGCATCGTTTAAACCGGTAGCAGCCGATGGTCGAAAGCTTGAGAAAAGTCTATGAAGCTTACCCATTGCAATGTCTTCGACACGCAGGCGCAGATATCATATTGCGCTTGTTGGTTTAAACTTACCGCCCGACCCAAATGTACGAAAAAATTCAGTCGCGCCCGTTGCGCCACAGTTTCGGTTGCGCACGCGACTGTTGTCTAAGTCGTGCGAAAACCCAGCGAGTTTGACGTACCTTCAGTTGCGCGCAAGGCCTGGCTAATTCGCCACTGCGCACTGACGTTTCCCAGTGGGTTTGAGATTGCTGCTGCGCACCCAAATCGCGGCAAGCTCTAGCAAAGACCTTTACTTTCGATTCAAGACCAAAGTCTAGTTAGCTTATCATGTCGTACAGAGATTGGCGGCTAGACAAAAATCATCATTCGCGCTCGTCCACTCGCTGGTGGTGCAGTTGAAGCAATTCTTTGAGCGCGCGAAACAGCCGTGTCATCTCCGATGGCCTGCCGATCGAGATACGAAGCCCGTCGCGTAAATCGGGTGACGGAAAATGGCGAACCAAGATGCCTTTTTCACGAAGCCCCTGAGCAAGCCAGCTAAGATCGTGCCCCGGAATTCGTGCGAAAACGAAGTTCGCCTTCGAAGGGGCGACCTCGAAGCCGAGTTGCCTCAGTTTATTCTCGGTGCGAGCCCGTTCTGCGCACACGCGCTCCACATTGCGCTTCATCCAGTCGATGTCTTCCAGAGCCGCAGCTCCTGCCATAATCGCAACCCGACTCAGATTGTAGGAATCCTTGACCTTGTACAACGTTTCGATGACGGGCGCTGCCGAAAATGCCAATCCAAGGCGCATGCCAGCAAGTGAGAACGACTTTGACAGCGATCGCAAAACTATAACATTGTCCAACCGGCCTAGGAGGCGCATAGCGTTGTCGTCCGCAAAATCCACGTACGCCTCGTCGATTACGAGCAGTCTCGGTTCGAGGCGGTGAGCCAACTCGCCAAGCTTATCGACTGAGACGAACGCTCCCGTAGGTGAGTTGGGATTACATACTATCGTAAGCTCGGCCTGGATCTCGGCTAGTCTACGAAGCGCTTGCTCTGGATCCGCGTCGTAGGGAACTCGAATAACCTGCGCCTCCTGAATAGCCGCAAGCGTGTCGTAAAGCGTATAACTCGGCGCTAGGTAGGCTAACCTGTCGCCCCGCCCCAATACTGCCCGGAAAATTATTGATAAGAGTTCGTCGCAACCGTTTCCGGCCAAAATGGACTTTCGTGCCACACCGTAAACTTTTGCGGCGCATTCGACGAATTCGTCGGCCCCGGGCGGCGGATATAGACGTAACTGCCCTCCTTTTATTGCTTCGGCTATCCGGCGCCGCACCAGTGGCGAGGGTGGATAAGGGTTTTCGTTTGTGTTGAGCTTTACTACCGAGGCTGGTTGACGCGGCTGCTCCCCAGGAAGGTACGGGCTTAAGTGCTCGATTGCGGGGCGGAAAATCGACCGCCTCGCAGCGGTCGGCTCGAGCTTGCAAGAGTCGTCTGGAGACTCACTGCCAAATTGAAGCTTCGACTGCATGGACAACGCGAATTGATATTTGCTTCGACTCTTTTGAAAATTTTGTCACGCAGTATACCAGTCGTGTTCGATTACTTCGACTGTTCGCTCGGCTATTCGCGAGTGAATCGAACGCCTTTGGCCCTCGACCTTAGCTTTTTACAACCGACCACCTTTGAGATATGGGCTTTCGGCTTTTCGTCCATGTAAATTCTGCCTGTTGTTGACCGCGATTCAAGGCTGCCGGCGAGCCTTGGCTTTATCCGCTTGTTTGGTTTTCCTTAGAGGCTTGTTCGGCAACGACGTTGCTTCCAGCAACCACCGGATATAATCCTGCGAACCCTCGAAAAACTTGATTGCAACTATTTCTGGGACTTCGTAGTGATGGATTTCCTTGAGTTTGCGTTCAAGGAGCGGGTATAGAGAAGCTCGCGTTTTAATCAACAGCAAGTGCTCGGAGTCGGTGGTGACAGAGCCTTGCCAGCGATAAATCGAATGAATGGGACCAATCACGTTAACGCAGGCGGCAAGATTTGTCTCGACCAAGGTTTGGGCGATCCGCTTTGCAGCGGGCGCGCCGCTAGCGGTGGATAGTACAAGTACAGCCTGGCTTTTATTTGTTGGCATCGTACACAGTCTCCAAAATTGAATCTCACAGAAAACGCTATGCGCTAGACCTGTTTTGTCGGCCAATGCAGGACGAAAACCTTGTGCTAACTCTCCAGCTAAAGAAGCCCCATTCGTTGCAAAACAGCCGTGGTTGCAGGACAAGGGTTAGGAGAAAAAGCAGAAATTTCCGCACTTTGGTTAAGTGATAATATCTCCCCGGATTTAATCGAATAACTTGCCAGCCGACGCAGGTCTGCCACAAGTCGTTCTAGGTCATCTTTGGTATCTATGTCGTACCAGGGTGGCGCGAGCTCGAAAGGAACGGACCGGCTCCTAAGACGCGAAAGCGTGTTCTCGAGCACGGTCTCAGTGCCCCATTCCATCTTTTCGAAAATGTCCGGTAACGGTCCCCGAACTCCGATAAGGTAGTAGCCGCCGTCGAAACTCGGGCCTATTACTACCGGCGCAATCGAAAGGAGCTCGATCGCCCGTTTGAGGTGGTCGGGAGGGAGGGAAGGCGTGTCCGTACCGAGCAATATCGCTCCCTCGCGACACCACGGCTCCAAAGCTTTCGCCATTCGCCGACCCAAATCTCCACTCGCCTGTCCTACAATCAAAGCTTCATAAGGGGAAGCCAGCCTTTCAAAGTAGCTTTTCCGCCCAAGCCCACATACAACTAATCGCTGGCGCAGCGCGCTCACCTTTCTTAGGGCGTCTAGATTGAACGCGTGAGCTAGCGCAGAGGCCATCTTCGCGCCAACCGCTGGAATGAGCCTGGTTTTGACTTTCCCTGGCACTGGAGCGCGGGCGAAAATTATTATCGTCAGTCTGCCGGCTCCAGTTTCTGAAGCCCTAAGCGCTGCCATACAGTTGCGCGCAAAAGTCGGATTTCTTGCCTGTTCAATTTTGGTCACGTGGTGAATGTTGTAACTCGGAGTTAATAATATTCACCGGCAAGGTTAAAATTTTCTTGAGCACGTTTGTTACGGAAGTAAGTGGCGCCGGTGCCACTGACGGGTCAGCGGCGCGTCCCCGGACGTTGAAGTAAAACGCTAATAAACTGTCGTGCTTTGCGACGCCAGTCCCCAGCACCGGGATCATGTTAAGAAGTTTATCGAGCATGTTGAACGGCATAACACCGACGGTCAGGTCGAGCGTGTTGCTTGGGAGGTAAACGTTTCCGAACGCCGACATCCGCATCACCGGACCGTCAAGAACCACATTTTCGGTGTGCATCGTACCGTCCTTGATAGTAAAGCTACCTTTGAGCACCCTGAATGGAATTCCCTCGACGAATGGGTCGGGCAATCTGCCACGTAAAACTCCGCTGACGCTCATCGTACTTAACAGCCTTGACAGCAGAACGAGGCGGTAGACCGTGCCGTTTCGGTCATAGAACGACGCTTTGCCACTTACAGTCTCTCGAAAATTGTCGTTGGTGTCCCCAACCAATTCGGCGCTTGCGTCAAGGCTGCCCGAAAGCACTGGCTTGCTCCCCTCGCCCAAGGATGCCAGCAACCAGGCAACATCGATCCGGCTCAGCCGCAGAATTATGTTCAGGATGTCGTCTTCGGAACGACCTCTCACTTCCAGTTGGAAGTTTCCGCCGTAGGCGAGACCTTTGAGGTTATAAACCTTCCATTTCTGTCCGTGCCGTTCGAAGTCGAGCTCGACGTTGTCGAATGTGAATTGATCGAACGCCAAGACATCGATAACCGCGTGGCCCGAGATTAGCGTATCGGGCGAAAAATGGGGCGGTGGTGGTTTGGGTTGCCCGGGAAAGCGGATGAATTTCAACGACCGCAGGTCAAGACGGCTAACGAAGATGTCGAGGTTTACCAACGGCTTGGTAATATCTGGAAGGCTTATTTTAAGACCAGCTGGATTGCCCTCGTACTCCACGCGCTCGAACAGAGCCTGCCCGCTACTTCCGTACAAATTGAGCGTCGCAGACTCGCTTTCGACGGGCGAGCGAAGGATCTTAAGCTTTACGTGGCAAGGACTCAAAGTAATTGAACCATAGGCTGAATAGTTTTTGCCTAGACCAGGAGAGCCGACGATGCTGACTCGCCCGGTCAGAAATCCTTTGACTTCCGCGTTTTCTGGCTTGACGAACAATCCGAGCCAGTCGTCGGCGCGAAAATGGCGTGCGTGCGCGTCGATCCGCCGAAGGTCGGGGCTCTGACCAGCCAGGTCGGCGCTTGCGTTGAGCACGATGTAACCATCGCCATCTGCCACCTTAAGCCGCTTAAGCGTCAAAAGTCCAGGAACCAGCGAAAGCGTGCCTTCCACAAGTTGGAGGTGTCTCTTTGGGCGAAGCAAGTCGAGTTCGACCTTTCTGGGATAGAGTTCAACTACGTAGTTTTCTGCCGTAAGCTGGCGCCCGTTTTTAAGCAGCCCTTTAAGCTGAGCTTTTGCCAATGCGGTGCCGCTGACTTTTTGCATGTACTGATTAAACAATTCGCTTCGTTTACGGACGAGCGCAGGTGCCAGGCTGGTTGCTTCCTCCAAGTCCACCAAGGCACGGGCGCGAACGATGAACGGTATCCATTTCGCGCCAAAAGCCAAGTCCGCTTCTATCAGTCCATCGTCTAACGTGGAACGTCCGAAGTGCGCTTCCACATCTCTCGCAATAAGTTTGCCCTGCTCAAAAAGGATCTGGCCGCGCAGCCCGACGACGTCGGGCAAACGGTACTCTGGGGGCAGGGTAAAGCTGACCTTTTGAACGGTAGCCACGACCCTTAGCCCTTTGCGGAGGAGGTCGGCGAATTTTTCGTTTGGCGTAAGGTCTGCTTTGAAATCTAGCTGATCGATGCTGAGCGACGCGGACTGAAGCGACTTTACAAGCGCATCGACAGGTGTGAGATGTCGCTTTAGGCGCGATAGCCAGTCCTTGACTTGCGACAGATCGATTGTCGGGCCCCTAAGACGAGCAGTTACGCGCGGCGTCTTTGTCCTTAGGTTGGTGACCTCAATCGCGCCCTGAAGAAGCTCCTCGCCGTTGTAACTGAGCAAAAGTTGGTTGAGCCTGGCGCTATCCTCGTTTATCTTCGACGAGAACGTGAGCACGTAGTTTGCGCTCTGAGTGGGTCCGTTCAAGAGCGGCGCAGCGATAGAAGCGCGCACAAGTTTCAGCGTCGAGTCGCACTGGGAGTCACCAGATTCGCTCAAGACAAGCTTTACACTCCCACGAAGTTCGCTAATAAGCGTCAGGTCTTTCAACGAAAAGCGAGACGACCCGCGCCAAAAATTAAGCTGCAGCTGAGCCCACGAGCCGCGAGCATTCTCTGTGAAGTCCAGCATTCCATCGCCGACCAGCCGCAAACCTTCGACCGGTTGAGCTGCCAACGCCATTGCGAAACGCGTCACCCAGACGGCATCGCTGCGACGGCTGTGGTCGAGCGAAAGCGAGAGATTCGTTACTAGCGGTTGTCCGGACGGCGCAACTATTATCCCGTCCTGTATACTCGCTTCATTGGCAAACTTCCCGAGTAAAGCGAAAACTTTCCTGCCTTGGGCGGCAAGACGCCTTTGAATCTCGGCTAGACCAGGGCCGAAGGGGTTGGTCGATAAAAGTTCGTTCGATGAGGGCGTCGTTGCACCGATGTCGACGCTTAGCCGCGGTTGATCGACGATCACAGCCTCCAGTGGTAGACCCTTGCCCGATAGAACCGCCGAATATGAATAGAGGACCGTAAGTTGACGGAAGCGTAGAACTTTTTGACCTTGGTTCAAAAGCTCGCCGTCGCCGATAATGAAAGCGGGATGAATGCCGAGCCTCAGGGTGATCTTGCGGAAGGAGACATCAAGTCCTGTGGCTGAGCGAATCAAAGCTGTGGCAAGAGAGGCAAAATAAGGCGCGAAATAGCGCGAGGCGGCAATTAAAGTCAATCCTACGATGGTTGTGGTTAGGAGCAGCGCGATTCCTAAACGGAGGAGGATTTTTCGGGTCACGGCTTTGTCCGAGTTATGACTGCTTTTCACGCAAAGGCCGGCCTTTTACTTGTACCACGCCAGGTACCAAAAAGATGAGCGACTTATGCGCTTTGGGGTTGGGTGGCGAGGAGGTTGAGGGCGCGCTGGGCGACGTGTTCCGGGGTGAAGTTGAAGTAGCGTATTAGGTCTTGGGCTGGGGCGGAGGCGCCGAAGCGGGAGATGCCGATGACGTCGCCGAAGCTTCCCACCAGGCGGTACCAGCACTGAGGGGAGCCGGCTTCGATCGCGACGCGGGCGGTGATGGCGCGGGGCAGCACGCTTTCCTGGTAGTCGTGGCTTTGGGCGGCGAACAGCTCGAGGCTGGGCATGCTGAC
>JAJPIL010000024.1 GCA_021324755.1 Pseudomonadota bacterium | reverse complement strand
GTCAGCATGCCCAGCCTCGAGCTGTTCGCCGCCCAAAGCCACGACTACCAGGAAAGCGTGCTGCCCCGCGCCATCACCGCCCGCGTCGCGATCGAAGCCGGCTCCCCACAATGCTGGTACCGCCTGGTGGGAAGCTTCGGCGACGTCATCGGCATCTCCCGCTTCGGCGCCTCCGCCCCAGCCCAAGACCTAATACGCTACTTCAACTTCACCCCAGAACACGTCGCCCAGCGCGCCCTCAACCTCCTCGCCACCCAACCCCAAAGCGCCAGATGATGCTACGCGCCAGGTGCCGTGCTAGATGATTCCGGCTTCTCGCAGCTTCGAGCACGTCTCACTATCGAGACCGATCTCCGCCAGGATCTCCTCGGTATGCTGGCCGAGGGCAGGTGCTCCCGAACGCACCGTGGTAGGTGTACGCGAGAACTTTACGGCAGGTCCCGTTATCGGCGCCTGCGAGCCGTCCTCGAGAATGGTAGGCACAAGCATATCGCGTTCACGGACATGAGGATCGCGCGCCACCTCGCCGTACCTATTAATCGGTGCGATCGGGATCCCGGCGCGGCTCAGAATCTCTATCGCTTCGGCTCTGCTGCGCTCGGCAAGCCAGGCCGCGAAAAGCGCGTCACACGCATCGCGCGCGCTTGCGCGTCCTTTGAGCGTGGCGAAATTAGGATCCTCGGCAAGCTCGGGATGGCCGATAATTTCAGCGAGCCGTTTCCACTGCGAGTCCAATAACACGCCGGCATAGACCATCCCGTCCTTGCACTTATATACGTTGGCGGGAACGGCAAAGCCGAATTGGTTACCCATGCGCGTCGGCTCGACCCCCATCGCACCCAAGGTCGGAAGGCCGTTGGATTGAAACAACATCCCATCGAGCATCGCCACGTCGACGTGCTGGCCTTCGCCGGTGCGATCGCGATGGCGCAACGCGGCCAAGGCCCCGATCGCACCATGCAAGCCAGCCAAGTCATCGGCTAAAAACGTCGGCGTCTTTGTCGGCTTTCCGTCTGGCTCGCCATTTAGCGACATAAAACCGGAAAACGCCTGCGCTAACGGGTCATACCCAACGCGCTCGCGGTAGGGCCCGAACTGCCCCCATCCGCTTATCGAAACATAGACGATATCTGGTTTCACAGCGCGCACGTCTTCATAGCCCAGGCCGTAGCCCTCCAACACGCCAGGCGTGAAGTTTTCAAGGAAAACGTCGCTACGCGCGGCAAGCTTAAGGCAAATGTCGCGCCCCTCTTTTCGGCGAAGGTCCAAAGTCAATGAACGCTTGTTGCGATTGGCCGTGGCATGCATGAATGAGACGCTGCTACCAGGCAAAAGAGGCGGCAGACGGCGCGCCACTTCGCCGCTTGGAATTTCTACCTTGATAACGTCAGCCCCAAGGTCAGCAAGCACCGCCCCGCATATTGGTCCCGCCCAGGTTGTGGTAACCTCCAACACTCTGACTCCAGCAAGCGGACCAGGTAGGTCCGTTCTAGCGCGCCGGTAAAATTGTGCCTTAGTCATCGAAACGATTTCCCCCAAGCTGCGTAGTTAAGTTTATAATAGCCACTCGCTGAAGTCGGTCTAGTAGGGCCTGACGCACCAGGCACTGATCCGAGGATTACGCCGACAAAGAAGCTGACGCGGCATCGGCTAACCGAGCAACCTACCGACTCTCCGGGCTCGGACGGCAAAAACCAGAACCCACTACGTACATACGCCGCTAGTTGACCGAGTTATCTCAGCCCAAAAGACCTGCTGGACCTCGGTATCGCGCCGGTAGACAGCCGCTGTCTGCAAGTAGTGCTATCCAAGAGAGCGAGGCGAGGCTGAAGGTGAGTCTATGTGAATCGAGCGCTCCGAAGTCGCTCGAATGAATAAGGTGAAATCTTACCGCAGGCCGCGTCGGGTCTCTACGCGGAAACTTTACGTTTTACAAAATGGGCAGGGACGGAATCGAACCGCCGACACGAGGATTTTCAGTCCTCTGCTCTACCGACTGAGCTACCTGCCCGCTCTTTTTTTAGGTGCGTCTTAGTCTTGCGCCTCTAAGTGCGCAGCACTTCAATTCCTTACCGAATCTCGGCGGGGGTTTGCAACCCAACTGACCAAGGCCTTTCGGCGAAGGATAAAGTGCGACGGAGCTCGAGCCTGCGAAAGGTTACTAAACGAGCGTATTTTAAACATTGCGCAGGGGCAAGGCGGCCACACGCTGCTCGACGAAGTCGATTACGGCGGCCTCAAGCTTGACTCCGTTTAGCTGGTCGATTTCCTGGACTCCCGTCGGACTTGTCACGTTTACTTCGGTCAGGTAGTTGCCGATGACATCGAGACCAACGAAGTAAAGGCCGTCGCGTACCAGGCGCGGCGCAAGCACGCGGCATATCTCGTAGTCTCTGGCCGTAAGCTCAGCTTTGACGCATTGGCCGCCAACGTGGATATTGCCGCGATGCTCGTCTTCGCGCGGCACCCTCAGCACTGCACCCAGCGGCTCGCCGTTGAGAACGACGATTCGCTTGTCCCCATGGCGTACTTCGGGAAGATACCGCTGAGCCATCACGGCGCGCGTCTCAAAGTTGGTGACGGTCTCCAGAATCGCGTTCAGATTGCGATCGCCTCGGCTTAGCACGAAAACACCCTCGCCTCCGTGACCGTCGAGCGGCTTGACCACGATTTGCCCGCCCTGCTCAGCCAAAAACTCCTTGATCCGCCAAATTTTCCAGGTTACCAGAGTCGGAGGAATCAGTTGAGGAAAGTTGAGGCTGTAGAGCTTTTCGTTCGCCTCGCGCAATCCTGCGGGGTTATTAAGCACAAAGGTTCGACGGCTGTCCACAAGACTCAACAGCATCGTGGCATACAGGTACTGCGCATCCGCGGGAGGGTCCTTGCGCATGAAAACCGCGTGGAAGCTTTCGAGCGGAACTTCGCGTTCCTCGCCAATAAACCGATAATGAGGCACGCCGCGCATCACTTCGCATTGCCTGGCCCGAGCAAAGACCTGACAGCCTTTTGCCCAAAGCTCGTGAAGCGGGACGAAGTAAACCTGATGGCCGCGCCTTAACGATTCCAGCATAAAGACAAACGTCGTGTCTTTATCTGGGAGAATCCTTTCCAGCGGGTCCATCACGAAAGCGAACTTCAAAGACCGCACGGTCTAACTCTCCCCGCCAGTTCGATGTTCGAGCGCGTCGTGAATAACGCTCAAGGCCGCTAACACGGCAGTTTCGCTGCGCAGGCGGTTGATACCCAGCCCTGCCGGAACAAAGCCTGCATCGAGCGCCATCTCGACCTCCTGCGGCGTGAAGTCCCCTTCGGGCCCGCACAGAACGCTTACACTGCGAGCTTGCCGCTCGCGCAATAGCGTGCCGAGCGACGGTGCGCCGCGCTGACAGATAACGCGCAATTCCGAAGCCCGCGCGTGCTCGACGAACTCCTCAAATCGCGCGATCGGCTTGACTTCCATCGGCTGCGGCGCCAAGCACTGTTTAGCCGCAGCGATAGCCAGTCGTTTCCATCGCTCATAACGTTGAATGCCCACCTTCGTGGCGACCGACCGCGCACAGGCAAGCGGCCAGAGCTCGGTCGCACCAAGCTCGGTCGCCTTTTCAACCAACAAATCCATTCGGGGACCCTTAATAATAGCCGCTCCTACCGAAACAGGAAAAGCTTGCGTCGTAAGCCGATTGGACAAAATTTCAACCAATGCTTTGCCGGGCAAAAACTTACTTATCTGCCCAAGGTACGCAACACCCGCTCCGTCAATTACTACGACCTCCGCGCCCACCCTAAGCCTCATCACGTGCCGCAGATGGTGAAAGTCGCCACCACTTACGTCGACGGTCGCGCCAACAGACAACCGCTCCGACACAATAAGGCGAGGAGGTTCTTTTACGCTCGTAACACCAGAGTGCTCCATCCCCGACTATCCCTGGCTCTCACGGGTATAAACCCCTCTGCACGGTAACGCTCAAGGACAGCGTCCGCCTCTCGCTTAAGGATTCCAGAAAGTATCAGCGAACTAGAATTGGCCAAAAGACGTTTGAAGTCGCAAGCCATCGACATAAGGGTTGAGGCGCAGATATTAGCGACGATTAATTCGAAGGTATCGGCAACCTGGTCTAGACTCATCGACAGGAAACGCACAGTTCGAGCGACACCGTTTAGCCGGGCATTGTGTCGAGCGTTTTGCAGAGCCTGGCGATCTACGTCGATCCCTATAACTCGCTTGACCCCGAGCAGCTTTAGCGCGATCGCAAGAATACCCGAGCCCGTGCCAACGTCTAGCGCACTGCTGATTGGGCGCCCGTCGAGCTCGGCTTCGATCTCCCTAAGAACGCTTGCAGTTGTCGGATGGCTCCCCGTCCCAAAAGCTTGGCCAGGATCGATTATGACACGTATTCGACCCGGCTCGAATGCCTCGCTCCAAGGCGGCACAACGAGCACGCGACGGCCTATTTTGAGAGGCTTAAAACGTTCCTTCCAGGCCGAGGCCCATCCGGGGTCGGTCACTTCCACGAGCCTAAGACCTGCTTTTAGCGTTTTTGAGTCCACAATGCCTGCGGACGCCAAAGCGTTTTCGATCCGTCTTAATTTCGTGACGGACAGCCGCTCAAAAAAGGCCTCAAGTCTCACCCTCGATCCGTGGCGACTCCGAGCCCTACCAGACTCCACGGCACACCCCAAGGCACCGTGCAGCATGAGCAGGACCGCAACGTCGTCGGCGCGCTCGGCCGCAACCGGCACGTCAAGTCTCAAATAATTTCTGCCGCTTGAACTACTCACAGGTTAGTTATTGAGCCGCTTGAACTACGCACAACACTAAATTCTTAACAGGCTCGACTGCTCCCAGCGCAACTTTGAAAGCCCAAACATAAACGTTCAAAGGTCAAATACGCTCATCGATCCACGCGGTGTGAACGCGGCCAGAATTTTCGCCCAGCTTCCTTTTTCGAGCTCGCCAACATACTCCGTCGACGGAATCGAAAAGTTTTAAAGCTCCAAGCAACTCTACGAGGTGCGCCCGTTAGGTCCTGCCTAGCCATACAGTTAGGCGTCCAAGCTATGTTGTCGGGCCATCGGTTGGTCGCCTAAGGCTAAGCGTCGAATCTTTTCAAAAAGGAGGAGTTCGACAGCGCCAGCACTTACCTTACGATCGCGGGTAGCAGCCGACCACCCGGTTTCCATGTAGTAACTGTGTCGTATTGCCTGGGCGTGGATTGGAGCTTAGCTGTTTAGGTAAATCGGGCCTAATTTTGCGGGTCTCGCTATTTGCAGCACGCTCGAGTTATTCTTTGACCTCGATGGGCGGGTTTTCTCAAGATACGATCGAGACGCTTAAGACAAGAGCTGACATCGTAGAGGTAGTAAGCGACTACGTCCATCTTCGCCGCACCGGGCGCAACTATGTAGGTCTTTGCCCGTTCCATAACGAACGCACACCCTCGTTCACGGTCAGTCGAGAGCGAGGTTTTTTTCATTGCTTCGGATGCGGTGCCGGCGGCACGGTTTTTACGTTCGTGATGCGGATCGAAGGACTCGACTTTCCGCAGGCCGTCAGGTTTCTGGCTCGTCGCTACGGTATCGAGCTCAGAGAGACCAGGGCTGAAACGAAAGCCAATGCCGAGCGTGAGCTTGTGTACCGGGCCGTAGAGTTCGCGCATGACTTTTTTGCCAATTTTCTCTGGAGCAACAACCCGGAGGCGAAGATTGCCCGCCAGTACTTGGAAAACCGCGGCATAAGTGCCGCTACGGCCGAAGAGTTTAGACTTGGCTTTGCCCCAAAGGGTCCTTCAGTTTTGGCTGCCGCGCTTCGTAAGCACGACCTGCTAGAAGGTGGAATCAAGGCCGGGCTTGTGCGAAGCGATGGTCGGAGCGGACTAATCGACATGTTCCGCTCGCGCCTAATCTTTCCGATTCACGACACGCAGGGAAGGGCAATCGCTTTCGGTGGCAGATTGCTCGAAGAGCAGAAAGACGTCCCGAAATATCTTAATTCACCCGACTCACCCACCTTCAGCAAAAGTCGCGCCTTGTTTGGGATTTACCAGGCGCGCCGCGCGATAACCCAAAAAGAACGAGTGGTGGTGGTCGAGGGCTACATGGACGTCCTCGCTTTA
The DNA here is from genome assembly GCA_021324755.1 of Pseudomonadota bacterium. Lineage (GTDB taxonomy): Bacteria > Desulfobacterota > Binatia > Binatales > Binataceae > JAJPIL01. The sequence continues at coordinate 20,321 of JAJPIL010000024.1, read as the reverse complement.
TCGCAAGCCGGTATTCGCGAAGTAGTAGCGACTTTAGGCACAGCGCTTAGTGTCGATCACTTGAGAGCCTTGAGCCGATATACGCGCAACGTTATCGCGTGTTTTGACGGCGACAAGGCGGGCCGAGCGGCTTCGTTGCGTGCTTTACCCGTTTTTCTGCGCGCGGGCCTCGTGGGGCGGGCGGTACTGCTGCCCGAAGGATTGGACCCTGATGAACTCGTGGCACGGCACGGAGTTTCGAAGTTCTGTGAGCTTTTAGCAAATGCCCGCCTGTTGGTTGAACTTTTCGCCGAAAGCGAGCTCGAACGTTCGCGAAGCACGCTCGAGCAGCGTGCCAGCGCTGCCCGACGCGTGGCAGAAGTTCTGCGGATGGTGAACGACCCGTTCGAATTTGACTTGCTTGCCCGCAGAGCGGCAGAGATTTTGGGCGTGAGCGAGCTTGAGTTGAGACGCGAGGGGCGCAAACCCGCAAATAAAACTTCGACGCATCCGGTTGAAGTAAAGACCGACCAGACGCCCGACGCAGTCGAGCAAGCACAAATTGGTCTTCTGGCTGCCGCCTTGACGTTTCGCGAGCTGCGCGAGCGAATCGCTGCTGAAATTGCTGGAGAAGAGTTCAGTGCGATGCCTTTGACCGAGCTGATAAGAGAAGTTTGCAGCGGAACTCAGGATCTCGACAGCCTTAAGCCCCAGATCGAGACTAGGCTATCGGTGACTGAGAAAGCGCTGCTCGGCAAAATTATGGTAGAGCCGATGATGGCGGAGCTCAAAGGCGCGCGCCGCCTGGTAAGCGACTGGCTGTTAACGGTCAAGCGAAGCTTGCGCGATCGCGCGCTACGCGAGCTAAAGCAGCAAGTAGAGGGAATTCAAGCGCGTGGAGACCACCTCGAGGCGGCCCAAAAAGCGCAAGCCCTTATTGAGCTGGCGCGCGCAACTAAGAACAGAGCCTAAGGAGGAGACGCGACGATCGGTTGAGCGTGACCTTTTCACCTACTTAAAACTAATAGACGAGCATGCTATAGTTTAGCAGAAGTTGCGTGCATGCTTACGGGCCCATAGCTCAGTTCGGTTTAGAGCTGCCGGCTCATAACCGGCTGGTCCCAGGTTCAAATCCTGGTGGGCCCATCTTCACTCGACACGCCTTCCTCGACTTTCTGGACAGACGATACCCGCGACCGATTAAGGTTTTACCGTGTGACGGTTTGCAAAAAAGAGCCAACGTTTGATTTGGCAAGGAGGGCAAATTGCGCGACGAAATAGAGCGGATGGTGCGGCTGCAAGCTATTGACCAAGAATTGGCCGAACTTCAGCGTACTCTTTCGGCCGCCACCAGCGAGCTTGAAAAGTACAAAACGGACATTGAAAAAGCCCAAAAGGAGCTCGAAGCCCTTGAATCCGAGGACCGAGAGTCGATGGTCGCACGGCGAGAGCTTGAACAGGCTCTGGCCGAAGGTGAAAGCCAAATTAGGCTTAAACGGATGCGCCTGACCTCGGTGCGCAACGAGCGAGAACTTCAGGCGCTCGAACACGAGATCGAAGCTCTTAAGCAGAACAACCAGAATCTGGAGAGCGAACTTTTAGCACGAGTCGAAGCTGCAGAGACGCGCTCGCGGAGAATAAGCGAGCTTAAGGCGGAAATCAACCGGCTTCAAACCGAATGGCGCGAGGCAGAGAAAAGCAACGCCGAGCGCTTGGAAGAGTTGAAGGTAAAGCTTGCGAAGAAAACCGGTGAGCGCGAAGCTTTGGCCGCTCAGATTGACCCTTCTTTGCTTCAGCGCTACCAGCTTATTCTGGATCGGCGCGGTGGAGTGGCGCTTGCGGCGGCGCGAGGCGGAGCGTGTCTAGGGTGTTGTATGCAGCTTCCACCGCAGTTGTTCAACGAGGTACAGCGGGCGCTTACGATTCAGTTCTGCCCGAACTGCCAGCGTATTCTTTACTTCGAAGGATAAACCCGATAAGGCCGCTTTCGCGCGGCAAAAAGCTTGGTTGCCGGGCAAGACCAGTAGAGCTCCGATCTTGCCAGGTAATGTGTTAAATTGGTTTTCGGGCGGCTAAGCAGGCCGGGCGGTCGCCCCTTTTCGGGGAGGAAAGTCCGGGCTCCACAGGGCAGGATGGCCGCTAACGGCGGCGCGGAGTGATCCGCGGAAAGTGGCACAGAAAACATACCGCCCGCAAGGGTAAGGGTGAAAAGGTGGGGTAAGAGCCCACCGGCGCGCGAGTGATCGCGCGCGCATGCCAAACCCCATCCGGAGCAAGACCAAATAGGAGAGAGAGTGGCCCGCTCGTTGTTCTCTCGGGTATGGTCGCTAGAGCCGGCGGGCAACCGTCGGCCCAGAGGAATGACCGCCGCCCCTTCTAAGGGGTACAGAACCCGGCTTACAGGCCCGCTTACCGCCCATTAGTTAAGCCCAAGCCGTCCACGCCTAATTGCGAGCCGAGCGATCGTGGGTCTCGCCAACAAAGTTTCACCAGGAAAGACTTCCTAATCAAATTTCACAAGATTTTGCCCTCCGGTAAGCACTAAGTTAGCACTGGCCTGATCCGCTCGGGCATGGGGCGAGAAGACTTTACGCCTCGCCGGCATGGCTAGTTTCCGCAACCAACAGGCGCGCCATCTGGGCCAAAGAGCGAAGGTCGCTCACGCCTGAAAGTATCTCGGGAACAACCATAAAACCTATCTCTGGCGCCAGTACGCGGCACAAATTATCAATTTCACGAGCGATTATATTAAAGCGGGCTCGATAATTTTCGAGAACGTTTGCAATGGCGTCCAGTTTGGCGTCGCGGCGTGCGAATTTCGCTCCGTTTTTGCGAAAGCACTCGAGATCGCGCAGATGAAGCGGTTCCTGACCGCGATTCTTTAGCCAAGCTTCGCAACTGTACGGGTCCGCGAATCGGTTAACCACCACCGCCGACAGTCTAACCCCACGCCTCTTAAGCCCGGCTGCCAGACGCGCGGCCTCCGATAATCGCGCTGGCTCGGCAGTCGTCACCAAAACAAACTTCGTCGCTTCTGACTGTAGCAAGCGGTTTACGTTGTTGAAGCGCTCGGCAACCGCGCTCACCATCTCAGCAGCGTCGGAAAAAAACTGGGCTGCGTCAACCAAGGCACTACGGCCGGTAAACCGCTCTAGCTCGTTTACTACGAATCGCGCAGCTCGGCTGGCAAGTTTTGCCGCGATTCGGCCGGCGCGCAACGGCGGCCGAAACAACAAGCCCACGCCAGGAGTAGTTAGCAAGCGCGTAAGTCGTGTCGGTGCGTCGAGGAATTCGACCGCGTGCGCTGCAGGCGGAGTGTCGACGATCTGGATGTCGTAGCGTTGCTCTTCGTGCAGCCGATAAAGCTGCTCAAGCGAGGCGAAGGTTTCCGAGCCGGCAAAGTGCGAAGCAAAGCGCTGGTAGAAGGAGTTGGCGAGCAAACGTTCCCGAACCTGGGGACTTCGAGCAAACCGGTTGACGATCTCATCCCATATGCTTTTGCTATCAAGCATCAGTGCCGACAGTTCCATATCCGGCGCAAGCCCCGCCGAAGCAAGTCGCGCCGAACTAAGCCGGAGCGGCTTTGTCCCGTTCGAGCGTAACCCCAAAGCATCGCGCAATCGTTTTGCAGGGTCGATCGTGACGACTGCGGTGTTGAGGCCGCTGATGGCGGCGGCAATCCCGAGCGACGCGGCTACAGTCGTCTTCCCCACGCCGCCTGCGCCAAGCAGGATCACAACCGAGTTTTTCTCAAGAAGACGCTTCATACTAAGCGCACGCTGACGGGCACGCTAACCGACTTATCACCTTGGATATTTTACGCCGCCCCAAAAGCCTTTACCGATGAATCGGAACGAAAGCCAGCCAGGGCATGCGCGATGCGCAGATGTTTGCCGGGCGACGCCCGTTTGGGCGCTCTAGCTTATCCGTGGGGATCGTCGCGAACATTCTCGTCGCGCGTATCGCCGTTGCCTGACGAAGCAATCGGCTTGAGCTGGCTGTTAGCCCGGCCATAAGCGATCCATTCCTCCACCTGACGTCGCTCTTGACGAATCGCTTGTGAAACAAGCCGCCGCAGCTCGGGGTCAGCGATGTAATGGGCGCTCAGGGTCGCTACCGGGTCAAAACCGCGTAGCCATTTGTACTCGCCCCCAGCGCCGGGTTCGAAACGTTTGAAGCCCCGCCGTATACAGTGTTCAATCGCGGCATAGTAGCTCACGTTAAAATGCAAATAGCTGATTTCCTCAAAGCATCCCCAATAGCGACCGTAGAACGTTCCACCCTTCTGAACGTTGAAAGTGCCAGCCACAACGTTACCGCCACGGTGTGCGCACACGAAGCACAGGCGCGACTTAAAGTTGGTACGCATCAGATCGAAAAATTTCGCATTGAGGTACTGCTGTCCCCAGTAAAACTTCTCGACCGTCGAGCGGTAGAGCTCGAACATTACGGGGAACAGATGGTCTGGAATTTCGTCCCCTTCATGGACTCGAATGGAGATGTTTGCTCGAGCGATGGCATCGCGTTCTCGCTTGATGGAGTAGCGCCGTTTATGTCGCAGACGGCTTAAGTAATCGTCGAAGTCGGTGTAACCTTGATTCTGCCAGTGGTACTGGTAGCCGAGGCGCTTGATGAAGCCCACGGAGGTCAAGACTTCGGCCTCTTCGGTAGTGCAAAAGTTTACGTGAACCGAAGAAAGCTTGTTTTCTCGGCAAAGCGCAACTAGCGTCTTTGCCAACGTTAGGCACAGATTCTCGCGGTCTGCGCCGGACGCCACGAGAAAGCGCCGGCCCGTATGAGGCGTAAAGGGAACAGCGACTAGCAGTTTGGGATAGTACCTTACGCCCAAGCGGTGGGCTACTTCGCTCCAGCCCTGGTCGAAGACAAATTCGCCCATGCTGTGGGTCTTGAGATACAATGGGCAAGCCGCTAAAAGCTGACCGCTTTGTTTGTCGCGTACGATGATGTGGCATGGCTTCCAGCCTGTGCGGCGGCCAACGCAGCCCGATTCTTCAAGCGCGAACAACCAATCCCATTCGACAAACGGTGAGTCGTCTGCGTCCAGTAGCAAGTTCCATTCCTCGCGATCGACGAGCCCTATTCGCTCGACGATCGCGATCACCGATTCCCTTCGTGTGGTTTGCATTGCTATCCTACAAAGCTAGAACAAAGCGATAGGGTTTGACTATGAGTCAGGCGATTGACGACCGGGCGCAGGTTAACCGGAACATGCGTGCGCGCGCTGCGCAAGGCGATAGCGCGTCCCGAATAAGAGAGGGCCAGGTCGTTATCGAGCCAAAGACCAAGACTAAAGTCAAAAGGCCCTCGCTGTACAAGGTTATCTTGCTCAACGATGACTACACGCCGATGGAATTCGTCGTTGAGATTCTTAAATCAGTCTTTCACAAGGGGCACGCCGAGGCCACACGTATCATGCTGCACGTCCATCACAACGGCAGCGGTGTGGCCGGCATCTATCCGTACGAAATAGCCGAGACTAAAGTGCGCACAGTCGAGGAGCTTGCGCGCCGAGCGCAGCATCCGCTCAAGTGCACGATGGAGCCCGAGTGAAGCGAAACAAGCTTTCGTCGCAGGGGTACTTTGTTGAGAATCTTCTCGCGTGCCGGCTGAATGATTTCCTCCGACACGTCACGATCGCCACGCGCGAGACCATTTTGCTAGCGAGAAGGAAGGAAGTATGCCGCAACCGGGTGTAATGCTAAGCCGGGAGCTTCAGATGACGCTCCAGCTTGCCGCGCATGAAGCTGCCACGCGTCGGCACGAGTACGTCTGTCTCGAGCATCTGTTGTACGCGATGCTTCACGACGCGACGACGAGCGATATTCTTCGCCACTGCGGGGCCGACCTCGAAGAATTGCGTCGAAAGTTACTGGACTATCTTGACCGCTGCATCGAGCGGCTTCCCGGCCGAGGGCGCACTACGCCCGAATACACCGTCGGCGTGCTGCGCGTGCTGCAGCGCGCGGCCCTGCACGTGCAGTCCGCCGGTCGCCAGGAAGTCAACGGTGGCAACGTTTTGGTTGCGATGTTTCATGAAACCGATTCCCACGCCGTGTACTTCCTGGCCGAGCAATCGATCACCCGGTTTGACGTCGTAAATTACATTTCCCACGGCGTTAGCAAGCTCGACCTGGAGCGCGAAGCTTCTGGGCGCGAGGAGGAAGCGGAAAGCGCAGATGAAGAGGCGCCTAAGCTTTCGCCCAGCAAAGCGCTCAAGACCTACGCAGTAGACCTGACTGAAAAAGCCGCCAAAGGCGCCATCGACCCGCTGATTGGCCGCGAACGGGAACTGCAGCGAGCGATTCATGTGCTCTTGCGCCGACGCAAGAACAACCCGATTTTCGTGGGTGAAGCCGGCGTCGGCAAAACGGCGCTCGCCGAGGGACTTGCGCTTAAGATTTATCGCGGCGAGGTCCCGCCGCCCCTTCGCGGCGTGGAACTTTACGCTCTCGACATGGGAGCGTTGCTCGCAGGCACGCGCTTTCGCGGCGATTTTGAGCAGCGCCTTAAATCGGTTATCAAAGCAGTCGCCGGCAATCCCAAGCGGATCCTCTTTATCGACGAAATACACACCTTGGTCGGCGCAGGCGCGGCTTCGGGCGGCGCGATGGACGCTTCCAATCTGCTCAAACCTACGCTTGCCTCGGGCGAGCTACGCTGTATCGGCTCGACGACCTACCAGGAGTATCGCCGCTGCTTTGAAAAGGACAAGGCGCTTGCTCGCCGGTTCCAGCGAATCGACGTACCCGAACCCAGCCGCGAAGAAGCCATCCAGATCCTGCGCGGCCTTAAGAGCGCCTACGAAAAACACCATAACGTTCGCTACACCGACGAGGCACTGGAGGCCGCCGTCGACCTCTCCGCCCGCTACATCCACGACCGTTACCTGCCGGACAAGGCGATCGACGTCATCGACGAGGCGGGCGTCGAGGCGCACCTCCGCGCTAACGGCACACAGACCGCCGTGGTCGGCAAAGCCGAAGTCGAGCGAGTCGTGGCCTTGATGGCCAAGATTCCCGAGCCGACGGTTTCCGTTTCGGACCGCGAGCGGCTGCAAAAACTCGCCGACGAGCTAAAGCGAGTCGTCTTCGGACAAGACCACGCGATCGACGCTCTGGTACAAGCGATTAAGTTGGCGCGCGCCGGCCTGTCCCATCCAGACCGCCCCGTCGGCGCATTCCTGTTCGCAGGCCCCACCGGAGTCGGCAAAACCGAAGTAGCGCGCCAGCTCGCACGCCTGATGGGCGTGGAGTTCGTGCGGTTCGACATGAGCGAATACATGGAGCGACACACCGCCTCGCGCTTGATCGGCGCCCCTCCGGGCTATGTCGGATTCGACCAAGGCGGCCTTCTCACAGACGCAATCAACCGCACGCCCCACTGCGTGCTGCTCTTAGACGAAATCGAAAAGGCCCATCAGGACGTGTTCAACCTGCTCCTCCAAGTGATGGATCACGCCACACTCACCGACAATAACGGGCGCAAGGCCGACTTCCGTAACGTGACGCTGATTATGACTACTAACGCCGGTGCTCAGGAGCTCGCGCGCTCGCTGATAGGCTTTGGGAAAGAGCTCGAGCATGGAGATCCCAAAACCGCCATCGAGCGACTTTTTAGCCCCGAGTTCCGCAACCGACTTACCGCCATAATCGAATTTCGCCCGTTGACTATCGAAACGGTCGAGCGCGTTGCCGACAAGTTCATAGCCGAGCTAGCCGAGCGCTTGGCGGCACAAAACGTCGCCCTCTCCGTGACCGAGCGGGCCCGCGCCTACCTGGTAAAGAAAGGTTTCGATCCCAAGTTTGGGGCTCGACCGCTTGCCCGCCTTATCGAGAACGAAATCGCGCGCGTACTGGCCGACGAGCTCTTGTTCGGGCGACTAGTAAACGGCGGCAAAGTCGTCGTCGACTTCGAGAACGAACGGCTAAGCTTCCATTACGAAGAGAAAAGCTGGGCGGAAAACTTCTGCGCCGCAAGACCGGACGCGCAAAACTGACACGTACTTGAGGTCCGGGTGCGCGCCTTTTGCCCTCCAACTTTTCAGTCACGAAATTCGCGCGATCTCCTGCTTTGAGAGCATACTGCTGTCGGTTGCCGGTTAAACCCGCACGAGGCCTAATTGCGGACGGCGCCCGTTCAACCCCTCAAGCCCCCTCCTCGATCCGGGAATTGCGGCCATAGTTGATGTCGTCAGCGTAAGGATAGTCGATATTGTAATGTAACCCGCGCGACTCCTTGCGCCACATAGCGCACCGCACAATCAAGTCAGCGACGGTGACCAGGTTTCTCAGCTCCACCAGGTCTGAATCGATCACCCGCTCGCCATAGTAGTTTCGGATTTCCTCCTGCAGTAAGGCGATTCGGCGATGGGCTCTGGCGAGGCGTTCGTTGCTTCTAACGATCCCCACATAGTTCCACATCACGCGCCTGGTCTCATCCCAGCTGTTGGTTATAAGGACGCGTTCGTCGCTATTTATCGTTCGTCCCGGTTCCCAGAGCGGAAAATCGGGCAACTTGCATCTGGCATCCTGCCTGACCTCTTCACGGGCTGAAAATGCGGCGCGCCGCGCCATAACCGCAGCCTCGAGCAGAGAGTTCGACGCCAATCTGTTCGCGCCATGTAAGCCTGTCATCGCGACTTCACCCGCTGCGTACAAGCGACGAATCGAGGTGCGACCGAAAAGGTCGGTGATGACGCCGCCGCACATGTAATGGGCAGCGGGCACGACGGGAATCGGTTGGCACGTTATGTCGACGCCAAAACTTAGGCATCGCGCAAAAATGTTAGGAAACCGGCGGCGGATAAAATCCGCGGGCTTGTGAGTGATGTCGAGGTAAACCATGTCGAGCCCATGGCGCTTCATCTCGGCGTCAATCGCTCGCGCAACGACGTCGCGCGGCGCCAACTCAGCGTCGGGATGGTAGCGGGGCATGAAGCGCTCGCCGTTAGGCAACCGTAGAATCGCCCCTTCGCCGCGCAGCGCCTCCGAGATCAAAAAGGACTTCGCCATCGGATGGTAGAGGCAGGTGGGATGAAACTGAATGAACTCCAGGTTACCCACGGCCGCGCCCGCCCGGTACGCCATCGCAATCCCGTCGCCCGAAGCGATGTCGGCATTGGTGGTGTAAAGATACACCTTACCCGCCCCGCCGGTAGCAAGCAGCGTCGCCCTGGCCACGAACAGTTTCACCTGCCCTGTCTTGCGGTCCAGAACGTACGCGCCCCAACAGCTTTTCTTTCCGCTCGGCTCTGACCGAACAAGCAGATCGAGCGCCAGATGATGCTCGTAAACCCTGATCGCTGGCTTCGAGCTTACCGCCTCGGTCAGAGCGCGCATTATCTCGCGTCCGGTAAGGTCCTGCGCATGAAGGACCCGCCGAAAACTATGTCCGCCCTCGCGCCCAAGGTCGTACTCGTTGCCGTCGCCCTGCTCGACCTTCGTAAAACGAGTACCGATCTCTATCAGGTCACGGACCGCCAGCGGCCCCTCACGCACGATCGTCTCAACAGCGGCCCTGTCGCAAAGGCCCGCCCCGGCACGCATCGTATCGGCGATGTGAGCCTCGAAAGAGTCCTCTACGCTCCATACGCTGGCGATTCCACCCTGCGCATACGAGGTGTTCGCGTCGGCCTCGCTCGCCTTCGTCAGCACAACGACCGAGCCAGCCTCGGCCGCCTTCAAAGCGAACATCAACCCAGCTATGCCGCCACCGATAACAAGGAAGTCGCTTTCGATTCGCGTCTGATTCTCCACAGGAAAGCTTGCACCCCAATTGACCAGCTTTAACCCATTTCTTCGGCTTTGTTTTTGTCTGCGCCTTCTGGTAACGAAGCTTAAGCCGCCCAGATGGCTGCTGACAAGACACGGCACATAGACCGGTCAAGCCAGCCTTCGTTCGACAATCGACAAAAGTCAGCTTTTCGCTTTTTAGGTGGAAGATATAAAACGGCTCTATGTTCAGATTAACCCTTTGGACACCTTGTCACGGTTGCCAGGCACGTCAAATTGGCTTATGTTCGAGTTATCGGCGGCGTAGCGAAGCGAGCAAATTAAGAGTGCCGTGTCGGTTTTTTCAACTCCCAATTTGTTGACCTTCTTCCGCATCGGCGTAACGCCCGTGCTCGTATACCTGCTGACTTTTTCCTCGCCGTTTGCTTCTGGCTTGGCTGCGCTTCTTTTCTTTGTTGCCTCGCTAAGCGACTATTTCGACGGCTATATCGCTCGTAACTATGGCGCAAGCAGCCTGCTCGGCAAGTTTCTCGACCCAGCGGCGGACAAGCTCTTAATATGCTCGGCGTTGATAATGCTGTGCGCAAGCGGGCGCCAGCCGCGCGTGCCGGCCTGGATGGTTGTCGTGCTCGTCGGCAGGGAGCTAATCGTCACAGGTATGAGAGCGGTCGCAGCCTCCGAGGGTATCGTGGTCGGCGCCGAAGAGTTAGGCAAGTACAAGATGGTGTTGCAGGCGGCCGCCGTCCAAGGCCTGGTAATTCACTATCCGTATTGGCATATCAACTTTTTTGCCGCGGGACTTTTTTTGCTGTGGCTGGCGATGGTTCTAAGCATATGGTCCGCCGTGCAGTACCATGTTATGGTCATCGGGGCGCTTTGGGCGCGCCGCAATAACTTATCCGCCTCGCGTGCCGCAGCCGGTTGACACACGGCTAAATCGTCGATAAGCAACTGTAGTAGGGGAGTTGTTGTAAGGGGCGGGTGTAGCTCAGTTGGCTAGAGCGTGTGCTTGCCAAGCACAAGGTCGTCGGTTCGAGACCGATCACCCGCTCCAAAATCCCAGCAAAGCAAGCTTTTCGCCTCTCGCGTTCAACACTTCGAATAGTTCCGCTTAAATCCCTCGCGGCTTGACCTCAAACCTGCTTGCACGCCCGAGATTCCGCCCGCTTCGCTCGTCCCGTACGACAAACTAAAGCCCCAGGACCACAAGCGGCTTAACGTGACCGGATGCGCGGCCGTTCGAGCTAACCATTTTCTCGACAGCCGCGCCGCAAACAGCATCATCGCCACCACAGCTAGCTTCGGCAGGCCCCCGCCGTTTCGCCTGCTTTCGGGCACAAAGGAGCCACGCGAGCTGTCAACGTGTAGGGGTCACTCGTGTTTGAGCCTTGAGCACGGCTAAACCTTCTGCCTGACCCACTGGAGAAAGGCGCTTAATTTGGCTGGCTTTCCAGAAACTTGGCCTGCCTGGCCCGGAAACAAAACGCGTTCAATTACACGGCTAAATTTCCTAACATTCTTGTTGCCTTCAAAGCCTGGCGGCGCGGGTAAAACTTGGATGGGGGCCAAAAATCTTCGTTCTCATCGCCGACCTGTGTGCAACTGACCAAGACGCCTAGGCAACTTCCTCGAGCATCTAAGCTCTCTCCAAGTGACATCGCCGAGCCTCGTCCGGCGCCAATCGACGAACGGCGCACCATGCACGTAAAGGAGAAAACGCCAAAATGGAAGGTCAACCAACCGATTTTTGGGGAAAATTCGAGCAACGCGATGGCACGCCTCGATGGCATCCCCTAATCGACCATTCGGCCGACGTTGCTGCGGTGTGCGAGGCTTTGCTTCGCCGCACGCTGCTCGCAACGAGACTTGCCCAAATCGGCAATCGCGACCAACTCACCGAAACCGACATCCAAAGGCTCTGCGCGCTTGCCGCCTTCCACGACGTCGGCAAATTCAACTTGGGCTTCCAAAACAAGGCTTTCCCCGATCGCAAACCAGGCCCCGAGGGACATGTAGGCGCAGTACTTTCGCTGCTAAACTCTCGCGACTCCCGGCTCCTTAAGGCGATGCCGCTGGCCGACATCGAGCAGTGGGCCGAGGATAATCTTGGGCTTGAACTTCTAGTCGCCGCGATCGCCCATCACGGCAAACCAGTTGAACTCGACGGGTCTCCGAATCTTCCCGTATGGCAAACCGACGCCTACGGCCGAGATCCGTTTGCGGGTATAAGGCGTCTGAGCAACGCCGTCCGACGCTGGTTTCCCGAGGCTTTTTCTGAAAGCGCAAGGCCGCTTCCGTCGTCGCCGCCCTTCCAGCACGCTTTTTGCGGGCTTGTTACGCTTGCCGACTGGCTCGGCTCCGACGAGCGACACTTCCCCTACAGCGAAGCGCTCGACACCGACCGGCTCGCCTTCGCCCGACAAAAAGCCAGCCAAGCGCTTGCGCAAATCGGGCTCGATCCACAGCCTGCCCGAAAAAGCCTTGCAACCAATCGTCCGGCACAAGAGATTCTTGCCTTGCCCGGACTCAACAACATCCAGCAAAAAATCCAAGAGCTTCCGACTAACCATAAAGGCAGCCTCGTAATCCTCGAAAGCGAAACCGGCTCAGGCAAGACCGAAGCCGCGTTTATCCGCTTCTTGCACCTGTTCGAACAAGGCCTGGTTGACGGAATGTACTTCGCCCTCCCGACCCGAACCGCAGCCTCCCAGATTCACCAGCGAATCGCAAGGTTCATCTGTGCGGCATTTCCAGACGAAGCCACCCGCCCGCCGGTTATCCTCGCAGTCCCAGGCTACATCCCGCTCGACGACGAGCCCGCGCCCTACCTACTGGCGCAGTTCGAATCGCTTTGGGCCGACGAAGGTCGCTTCCGCTTCCTCTCCTGGGCCGCCGAACATCCGAAACGTTATCTAGCTGGCGCAATCAGCGTCGGCACGGTGGATCAAGCTCTCCTCTCGGCTCTGGCCGTGTCGCACTCGCACCTTCGCGCCACCTCACTGCTTCGCCAGTTTCTGGTCGTCGACGAGGTTCACGCCTCGGACGCTTACATGACAGTTGTGCTGCACGAGGTCCTGCGGTTTCATCTTGCGGCAGGCGGCCATGCGATGCTGCTTTCGGCCACTCTCGGATCGCGCGCCGCAACCGAGCTTCTCGCGGCCGCACAGTCAGAGTACAACCGACCAGCGTCTAAGCAGGCAAAAGCGCCGTCGTTCGAGGACGCGAAAGCGCTTCCCTACCCGTTGATCACTGCCGTCGCTCCTGATCACCCGTCGCAATCAGAACGCATTCCAGTCGACACCGACTCGCCTGCCAGAACCGTGTCGGTCGCTCTCGAACCGATCGCCGCTGAACTCACGGCAGTCGCATCCAAGGCGCTCCAGGCCGCCCGCGACGGTGCCCGTGTAATCGTCGTTCGCAACACTGTCGCCGATTGCGTCGCCACTCAACTGGCGCTCGAAGACGTGGCCCGCGCGCAGGGGCTCAACCATCTCCTGTTCAACGCAAACGACCTTTTCGCTCCCCATCATTCGCGCTACGCAGCGCCCGACCGCAAGCTTCTCGACCGAAGGCTCGAAGCTAGCTTTGGCCGCCGCTCCTCGAGCCCTTGCGTGGTTTGTGCCACCCAGACAATCCAGCAAAGCCTCGACCTCGACGCCGACTTCATGATAACCGACCTCTGCCCGATGGACGTTCTGCTCCAGCGCATCGGCCGCCTACACCGCCATCGCCGACCTCGCCCGCCGCGCTTCAGCACTCCCCAAATAATCGTTCTCGTGCCCGCAGAGCAGGACTTGTCACGCTTTATCGATTCGCGCGGACAAGCGTGCGGACCTCACGGCCTCGGCACCGTCTACGAAGACCTCCGGATCATCGAAGCGACATGGCGCGAACTTAGGCGCAATCCGGTACTCGAACTCCCCCGGATGAACCGCGAGCTCGTCGAAGCCGCAACTCACCCGCAAGCCCTCGAAGCGCTCGTTGATGAGCTGGTCAAGGCGCTCCCTCGTGAGCTCGGAGAACGCTGGCGCGCCCATCGCAACATGATCCACGGCATACGCGCTGCCAAAAACTCCCTTGCCTACCTCAACATTGTCGACCGAGAAGAGCCTTTGTACGAGTGCAAATTCCCCACGGATCTCGACTCTCGCGTTCGCACCCGGCTCGGCGAGGACGATCGAATCGCCGCATTCCCGAATATGCTCCGAAGTCCATTTGGCTTCGAGTTTCAGCGAATCTCTGTCCCGGGCTGGCTAGTTCCCGATGCCCCAAAAGATGAAAAAACAAAAGTCCTGGAGGAAAAAGTCCTGGAGGAAAAAGACGGATATATTCGTTTTATTTTCGCTAACCGACATTTTTGCTATAACAGACTCGGTTTATCTCTCGTCGGCCAGCACAGTGACGAGGGGGCTCTATGGCATGACTAAATATAATCTTCTCGAAGAAAACCTTATAAGGGTAAGCGTTTTCGACGGTCAGTCGGTCGAACGCTCGTTGCCCGAAATTCTTGCCGCCCTAGCAAGCGGCGAGGCGCTCGAATTTTCGGCCCTGCAGCCGTACCAGTCGCATGCCTGGCACGCCTTCCTGGTTCAGCTTGCAGCGCTCGCTCTTTTTCGCACTGGCCGAAACGATCTGCGTGAGATGCGCGCCCCACCGGGGTGGACCAACGCGCTGCGCGAGCTTACCAGCGGCCGCGACGAACCCTGGTGCCTGGTCGTAGAAGACCTCTCCCAGCCAGCTTTCCTGCAACCGCCAGTACCGGAAGGTAAGCTTGATAAGTGGAAAAACGAAACCGCCGCACCCGACGAAATCGACATTCTGCAAACCGCCAAAAACCATGACGTAAAACGCAAGCGAATCCTCTCGCCTCGCCCAGAGCACTGGATCTTCGCCCTGGTAGCGTTGCAAACGATGCAAGGCTACTCAGGGAGCGGCAATTACGGAATCGCGCGGATGAATGGAGGGTACGGCAACCGCCCCGCATTCTCCGCAAGCCGCGACCTCGATTGGTCGACCCGTTTCGCCCGCGACACACACCTCCTCTTGCAAAGCCGCGGTGACATCGCGCGCCGCTACGACTTCGACCCGGAAACCGGAAAAGCGCTTCTCTGGCTCGAACCTTGGGACGGCAAACAGCAGCTTCCGCTCGACCGGCTCGACCCTTTCTTCATCGAGGTCTGCCGCCGTATCCGACTGGTCGAGGAGAACGGTAAAATTCTCGCACGCTGGACCACTACCAAATGCTCGAGAATCCATGCCAAGGAGCTTAAGGGCAACCTCGGCGATCCATGGGTCCCCGTAAATACAGAAGACGGGGCCGCGCTTACCGCCACAAACCTTCACTACGACCTTCTGCAAGAGGTGCTTTTCGGCGGCGACTATGAGCCAAGCCGCGCAAGCATAGTCCTTCCAGAAGACGGCGACCATCCTATCTTGCTCTGTCGGGTCCTCGTTCGTGGTGAAGGCAAAACCGAAGGCTATCACGAACGGCTAATCCCCGTCCCACACCGAGCCCGCTTGCTCCTGAACACACCCGAGGGCTTTCGTCGCCTAGGTGAACTGTCCAAGCAGCGTGTAAGAGAAGTCAAAAAGGTCAGTAACGTTCTTCGACAAGCCCTTGCCGCTCTCATCCAAGGCGGCCCGGAAAAGCCGGAGTTACCCGAGCCGCTAGCCGAACCTTTTATCGACGCCTTCGACCGCGAAATCGACCGAATCTTCTTTACCCGCCTCTTCCAAGACGCGACGCTCGACCCCAACGAGGCTCGCCGTAAGTGGCTCAAGGAAATTTTCGAGCTCGCCCGCGTGACGCTCGAGCGCGCCAAGCAGTCCGCTCCCGTCCCATCCGAGCGCGTTTTCCGAGCACGCGCGAAGGCGGACCAGATTTTCTTCGGCGCACGGCATCGAATGCTCGAAGCGGCTGGCGAATTTCTTGAAGCGAACGGAGGACAGGATGATTTTTCAAACACCACATGAGGGAACTAAGCTCGCCTCGCTTGTCGGCCGAATCGTCTCGGAGCTCGAGAGGGCGGGAACAGGCGACCTCGCCGAGCTTCGCCGCCTTGTCCCAGACGACCCTGGTGGCCCAGCGTTCTGGCGGATCGTCGTCACGATCCTCGAACCCGCAGACGCGCTTCCCACAAACGGCCCATCGCGGGAACAAGCGCTTCGCCGATGGGCTGCGATTTTGCGCGCTCTCGCCACGCTGGCGCCCTTTCACGACCCCAGAGTTCCGCTCGGCCGCGCCCTTGCCGAGGCTAACGTGTCCGAGCACCGACTTAATCGGCTTCTTCGGTCGAGCGGAGAGACTCTTTTCGACCACCTCCGCGCCGTTACCCATCAGCTCGCCTCGAAAGCCACTGCTGCGAATCTCACCGACTTAGCCCATCTCGTGCTGAGCGACGGCCGCTCGGATTCGGAACGCATCCGCCAAGAAATCGCAAACGACTACTACCGGCAGCTTTTCCAAACCGAAAAGTCCAAATCAATGGAGGAAACATAACCAATGACAGAAACGCGTTTTATCCAAATTCACTGGCTCACCTCTTACCACGCCTCGTTGCTCAACCGCGACGACGCAGGGCTTGCCAAGCGGATCCCCTTTGGCGACACCGTCCGCACGCGAATCTCCTCCCAGTGCCTAAAGCGCCACTGGCGCACTGCCAACGATACTTATGCGCTTAAGACAGCCCTCGGTGATGACGGCGCAGAAGCAATGTCAGTACGCTCGCGCCGAAGCTTCGAGAAATATGTCTTTAGGCCGTTGGTCGATGAAGACAAAATTCCCGAAGATGTCGCTAGCGAGATAACTGCTTCTATTATGAAGATTGTGCTTGGCGAAAGCGAAAAGGCCAAAGCGACTAAGCGAGGGCAAAAGGAAGAAAAAGAAAGGCAAACTCTCGAAACTAACCAAGTAACTGTCTTGGGGCGCAGGGAGCTCGAATTTATACGTACCCAAGCTCGTGAATGTGCCAAAGAGTTTTTGAAGGGTAAAACTAAAAACGACGACGAAGAAGTTGAAAAAATAATTAAAAAACATTTCGACCGCGAGGCGCTCGAGAACCTAGGAGCGCTTGCTGCGGGTCTCGACGCTGCGATGTTCGGCCGGATGGTGACCTCCGATTACCTTGCACGCGTCGACGCGGCGATTCATGTTGCGCACGCTTTTACCGTCCATGCCGAACAAACTGAAGGCGATTATTTCTCCGCCGTAGATGACCTTAAAAGTGGCGCTGCCGAGCTTGGAAGTGGACACATTAACACTACGGAACTTACGACCGGGCTCTTTTACGGCTACGCCGTAATCGATTGTCCGCTACTCGTTGGTAATCTTGGTGACGATCGTGACCTCGCAGCAGAGTTGACTCGCCGCATGGTTCATCTGATTGCGACGGTTTCTCCAGGAGCTAAGCTCGGCTCGACCGCGCCGTACTCGTACGCTCACCTGATGCTGATCGAAGCTGGCAATTCCCAGCCCCGCACGCTTGCTAACGCCTTTTTGAGCGCCGTAAATCCGCGCCCCGACCTCCTGAGTAACACTTACAACGCCTTGGCGCGTCATCTGGGTGAGCTCGACCGCGCTTACGGACGTTGCGAGCCTCGCAGAGCCCTCGTGCTCGGTCCGAAAGAGCACCTGGAGTCCGTCCTTGAACCCGGCGAATTTTCCGCGTCGCTCGGCGATCTCGCTGACTGGGCCAGCTCGCTGTTCAATGCTGGAGGCGCATCATGATCGAAGCCGTGATAATCCGTTTCGACGCCCCATTGATTTCTTTCGGCGACGTCGCCATCGACGAGTATCGCCGCACGCGCGAGTATCCTGGACGCTCGATGCTCGCCGGACTTTTCGCTAACGCTCTCGGCTTCGACCATCGCGACACCGATAAAATCCAGAGCCTCCAAGACCGGCTTCGCCACGTCGTGCGCTGCGATCGCCAGGGTGTCCTGATCACCGATTTTCAAACCGTCGACCTCTCCCAGCCCTTTCTTGAGAAAGGCTGGACGACATGGGGCGTGCTGCAAGGTCGAAAAGGCGGCGAGGACGCTAAGACTGGAATCCACATCCGTCACCGCGAATACATCGCCAACTCGCTTTACACCCTCGCGGTAACTCTCGTGCCACCTAAACCGCATCCGACCGTTGCCGAACTCGCCGAGGCTCTGAAACGCCCGGCGCGCCCCCTGTTTATCGGTCGCAAGTCGTGCCTGCCCGCAGGACCTCTTTTGATTGACGTCGTCGAAGCCGAAGATTTGAAGGCAGCGCTAATGAAGGCACCCGGTCCCACGTTTCCTCACCACTCTGCTACGCAAAGAGCCAGAATCTGGACCGACGCTGCCGGGCCCCAAGACTTTGGTGCGCTTCCGATTACCGACCAGCGCGACTGGGCGAACCAGATTCACGTTGGTCGCCGTTTTATCAAAGAGGAGAGTGTCGATGGCTGACACGCCGCTGTTCATGGTACGGATGGAAATCGGCCAGCTAGAGCTTAGCCGCTTTGCTGTCAAGAGCGGGATACCGATGACTCCCTTCGACGTCGGATATGCCGTTCACGCCCTGACCTCTGAGGCCTTCGGCAAGCTTGCGCCCCGCCCCTTCGCGTTTACCTCCCACGGCAATCGACACCTTACGTTGCTCGGCTATACCACCTGCGACCACGAAAGGCTTGCCGACGAGCTGCGACAAACCGCTCCTCCGCTCGCCTCATCCGCCATCAACCTTGCTTCGCTCAGCTCGAAGCCGATGCCAGAGACGTGGCCCGCGGGCGCCCTCTACCGCTTCGAGGTCCGCGTCTGTCCCGTGGTGCGCCTGAGCGGGCGCGCCGACGGGACCAAGCCGCGCGAGGTCGACGCCTTTCTGCGCGAATGCTGGCAGGTGGACCGCCAACAGCCCGTAGACCGCGCCGAAGTGTACCGCAGATGGCTTGAACGCGAGCTTGCGCGCCTCGACGCTGCCCGCCTTGAACAAGCTCGCCTGGTCCGTTTTCGCCGCATCAAGCTTCTAAGGCGCGACCGCAGCGCTCGAGCGCACCGAAACTTCCATCCGGTCGAACGACCCGACGCCACACTGGCCGGTACGCTCACCGTCACCGATTCCCGGGGCTTCAGCCAGCTGCTGCGCCGGGGCATCGGTCGCCATCGCGGCTTCGGCTTCGGAATGCTTCTTCTGCGGCGAGCCGAATAGCGGATCGGCTGAGCAAACACGTTCGCTTGAGAGGAGACGCAGCGATGCTCAAGGGACGTCTTGGACTCGAAAGCGCCCGTATCCCCCACGTCGACCGCCACGGCCTGATGTGGCTTGGGCGCGGAAACCTCCTGGTCGAAGACGGCACGCTTCGCTTCGTGGCCGCCGGCGACGAGTTCTTGCCGCCCGGCGAGTACTTGATTCCCTTTCAGACCGTCTCGTGCTTCATCCTGGGACCAGGCGTAACGGTAAGCCACGACGCGATGCGTCTTGCGGCGCGCCACGGCACAGGTATCGTCTTTACCGGCGAAGGTGGTGTGCGCCTTTACGCAAGCATGCCGTTCGGCCCAGACGACTCCACAATCGCGCGCCGCCAAGCGGCATGCTGGTCCGACCCACAGGCACGGATGCGTATCGTAAGGCGCATGTACGCATGGCGGCTCGGCCAAATCCTTCCCGACGCCGACATCGACACACTGCGCGGCATCGAAGGCGCCCGCGCCCGCGAAACCTACCGCTTGCTAGCTCGCCAGTACGGCATCAAGTGGGACGCCCGACGCTACGACCGCCAACATCCCGAACTCGACGACCTCCCCAATCAGGCGATCAATCACGCCGCAACCGCGGTCGAGGCCGCCGCGATGGTGGCTACGGCGGTGGTGGGAGCCATCCCCCAGCTCGGCTTTATCCACGAAGCTCCAGGCATCTCCTTCTGCTTGGACATCGCCGACCTCTACCGTGCTTCTGTCACTCTGCCGGTCGCCTTCGCCGCAGTGAGAGATTACGAGCGTCAGCCTGAGCTCGAGCGGCTGAGCATAGAAGCGATTACACGCAAACTCGCCGGCCGAACCTTCCGCAAGCAACGCCTAGTCTCGGCAATGATCGACCGCATAAAGGAGCTTTTCAGCGATGACGGTAGTGGTAACCCGTGACGTCGCCGACCGCTTCAGAGGTTTTCTCGCGTCGTGCATGCTCGAGATAGCACCAGGCGTGTACACTTCGCCTAGGATGAACCGAGCGGTGCGGGAGCGAGTGTGGGAAGTTCTCAGTGAATGGTTTGCCGAGCTCGGAGGCGGCGGAATCGTGATGACTTGGTCAGAACCGAGCGCTCCGGGCGGGCAACAGATCGCCGTGCTTGGCAGTCCCTCTTACGAGCTTTGCGAATACTACGGCGTGTTTTTAGCGCGCAAGCGCGAGCTCAAGCCCGAGGAGGGGAAAGCCACGGCCTGACCGATCAACTGGTATCGGTCAGGCGGGGTTTTTGATTGGTCTTTGACAAGTTAAGATGAGTTTAGTTTAGTCTGGGTATTTTTATACTTCGGAAGAGGTTTCCCCGCGCACGCGGGGATAGGCCATTGGTCATGTCTCGCGGATTGAGCGAGACGGAGGTTTCCCCGCGCACGCGGGGATAGGCC